>NZ_CP135990.1:632740-1265480 GCF_030315915.2 Providencia zhijiangensis
CTCTAACAAGATTTAAGCGATGGAGCGAATAAATATGAAAGGTTGGTTAGCGGCAGTTCCGGTCACTATGCTGTTGGTATCCACAACAGTTTGGGCGGATTCTTTACAGGCACAACGTGAACGTTATCAAGCAATTAAGCTTGCTTGGGATGCCAATAAGATGGATGAAGTCGAGCGTTTATTGCCAACCTTACGTGATTATCCGCTGTATCCATATTTAGAATACCGCGAGCTGTCACAAGATTTAGATATTATCTCGCCAAGACAAGCGCAAGAGTTTATCGATGCATACCCAACGTTGCCTGTGGCGAAAACTCTCAAAAGTCGGTTTGTGAATGAGCTGGCACGTCGCCAAGAGTGGACATCATTATTGGCATTTAGCCCTGAGCCGCCACAACCTGCGGAAGCACAATGTAATTTCTATTTTGCGAATTGGGCGACAGGAAATAAACAGGTCGCGTGGCAAGGCGCTGAAAAAATGTGGCTCAATGGTAATTCCATGCCAGCAGCATGCGACAAACTGTTTACTGAATGGGAAAAAGCCGGATATCTTTCAACGGATATGATTTTGGCGCGTATTCACCTAGCTATCAAAGACGGTAATACGTCAACGGCAACTTACCTCGCGAAACGCTTACCAAGCAGCTACAAAACTATCTCTGATGCGTTGGTTAAACTACAAAATGACCCCGCTTCGGTTGTCTCGTTTGCGAAAACATTGACGCCGACGGATTTTACGCGTCAAGCCACATTAGCTGGATTTAGCCGCTATGCGCGTCAATCTCCTGATGCTGCACGCACGGCATTAGCGGGGATCAGCTCTGCCCAGAAAATGAATATGGCAGAAAACCAGCAAATGAAAGACAGCATTGCATGGCAATATATGGGGGTTGATGTCACTCCTGAGCAGGCAATGTGGCGTGATGAAGTAATCCGTGAAACCAATTCTGCCGCTTTAAAAGAGCGCCGTGTACGTTTAGCGCTGGGGGAAGGGGATAAAACGGGATTAGCCTCATGGTTGCGACAACTGCCAAACGACGTAAAAAATAAGGAAGAGTGGCAATATTGGCAAGCTATCACCTTGATTGACCAAGGTAAAAGCGCTGAAGGTGAAAGCATACTGCGAGCGTTAACGTCGAAGCGTGGATTCTACCCGATGGTAGCCGCACAGCAGTTAAAAATGGATTACCCAGTCATGGTGAATAAAGCCGTGAAACCTGACTCCAGTATTCACAGCATGCCGCAAATTCAGCGCATCCGTGAGCTAATGTATTGGGAGATGGACAATCTGGCACGCTCCGAGTGGATAAATTTGGTCTCTTCCATGTCCCCTAATCAACAAGAGCAGCTCGCCCGTTATGCTTTCGATAATAAATGGGCAGATCTGAGCGTTCAAGCCACGATCACCGCAAAACTGTGGGATCATCTTGAAGAGCGCTTCCCGCTAGCGTGGGAAAAACAGTTTGATAATTACACTCGCAGTAAAATGATCCAAAAAAGCTATGCGATGGCCATTGCTCGTCAAGAAAGCGCATGGAACCCGCAAGCGCAATCGCCAGTTGGTGCGACAGGCTTAATGCAGTTAATGCCAGCGACAGCAAAACATACGGCGCAAAAGCAAGGTATCACTGGTTATGTGAATGCAGGGCAACTGACTAACCCTGTGATGAACATTGAGTTAGGTACCGCGTATCTTGACGATGTTTATCAGCAATTTGGCAATAACCGTATTTTAGCCAGTGCGGCGTATAATGCCGGTCCATCGCGAGTGACTCGCTGGTTAGGTAACAGCGCAGGGCGTATCGATGCCGTGGCTTTTGTGGAAAGTATTCCGTTTGCAGAAACCCGTGGTTATGTGAAGAATGTTCTCTCTTATGATTTGTTTTATAAACATTTCTTAGGTGAAAAAGGCAATGTATTATCCGCGAACGAATGGAATATGAAGTATTAATTTGTATGGGATTTCATCTTGTTGGTCGGTTTGGTTTACCTTCAACAAGATGAGTTCTGTATTTTTAACTATACGAGATAGTGTTCTGTGCTATTATTTGTACTAGTTTAATAGTATGGAAGGGTAGATGATGACTGTAGAATATAAACCAGACCCGGCGTTAACCGCCGATGAAAATGCGGATTGGCAACGCTTTGTGGAACTACTGCAAATGGCCTTTGAGCAAAATATACAGGATTCGATTCTTCAGCTATTACTCACACCGGATGAACGGACGGCTTTAGGAACTCGCGTTAGGATTGTTCAAGAATTAATGCGCGGTGAAATGAGCCAGCGTGAATTAAAAAATGAGCTCGGCGTAGGTATTGCCACTATTACTCGCGGCTCAAACAGTTTGAAGTCAGCCCCTATTCCGGTAAAAGAGTGGCTGGAATCTAAGCTACTGTAGTTTTTGATTATCTTTTATAGCAGCCAATGATTATTCTCGAAAAATAAAAGTGGGGCTCTTATTGCTAAGAGCCCCACATGCATTTTAAATCGTTTTGAGTATAATTAGTCTTCTATGTGATTTAGCTCTTTATAAATTTCGTGTTTAATAGGAACTAAAGCCAGTATTAGCGCTTGCTGATAAACGCTGGTGCGCGTCAACACGCCGTTGGTGAAAAAGCCAATCGCGCCGCCTTGTTGTTTGATATTATCAATACCAGTAAGGTCAGCCATTTCATCACCCAGCTCACGGCCTTCACGGATCCCCGCAAGGACTTTTTCTGGGATCATAATACTGGCGGAGCGTGATTCTCCACGGATTTGATGGTGCTCAATCACAATCCATGCAAATGTCATGTCATCTTCAACACCCGCCTCAATACCTACCCAAAAGTCAGCTTCTGGGCGTACTTGGCGTGATGCCATCACACGTTGTCTTGCTCCTGTACGGGTTTCATTATTACCGATAGGTTGCTGTGGAACACTGCTATCGACATTAATATCTTCAATTTGATAACTGCCAGGCCCAAAAACGGCATCGAAAGCAAGATGAATCGCTTTAATTTTGGCTGGATTCGTCGTTGCAGCTATAACTTGGTACATTAATTATTTTCCTTTGAACACATACTTTGTACAGTAATAACGGAACACATCTATGTTACAGGTTTATCTTGTTCGCCATGGCGAAACTGAATGGAACGTTGCTCGTCGCATACAGGGACAATCTGATAGCCCTTTGACTGCTTTAGGTCGTCAACAGGCAATGCAGGTCGCTCAACGGGTTAAATCCGAAGGTATTACCCATATTATCACTAGTGATATGGGACGCACACTTGAAACTGCACAAATTATTGCACAAGTGTGCGGGTGTGAAATTATCACAGAACCGCGTCTGCGTGAATTAAATATGGGTGTCTTGGAGCAACGAGAAATTGGCTCACTGTCTGAACAGGAAGAACAGTGGCGCCAAAGCCTGATAAATGGCGCTGAAGGCGGCCGAATTCCTGAAGGGGAATCGATGGACGAACTGTTCACGCGCATGTTTGCGGCGTTGAATCAGTGTCTTGAGCTCCCCGAGGGAAGCCGCCCATTATTAGTTAGCCATGGTTTAGCGCTTAGTACATTATTAAGTCGTATCTTGGGCGTTCCAGCCAATTCTCCGCGTCGCTTACGTCTGCGTAACTGTTCGCTGTCTCGCGTGGATTATCAAAACAGCCCATGGTTAGCCAATGGTTGGATTGTAGAAACGGCGGGGGAAGTTACTCACCTTTCTCAGCCAGCTCTTGATGAGCAACAAGGCTAAGAACTCAAACAGCGAAAAAGGCGTTTCAGTGTATGAAGCGCCTTTATTAGGGGTAGTCAATGTCTCTAGTCTAAAACTGCATGGGCCTCTACCTCTATCAACCATTCGGGTAATGAAAGCCCTGAGACGATTATCCAAGAGGACGCTGGTGGAAAATCACCAAATTTTTCTTTTAGTGCATTTGCAATATCAAGTTGCTCTTCATGGCTATTAAAACCATCCTTAATATAAATACGCAACATTGTTACGTTGGATAAATCACCGCCAGCTTCACGTAATACATGCTCAATATTAATCAACGATTGAACTGTTTGCTCATACATTCCACCTGCCACGGTTTCTTGTTGTGCATTAACACCAACCTGCCCAGAAAGGAACAATTGGCGTGTTCCTGTTGTTTCTATTGCTTGGCTAAAGCCATACTGTAACGAGTTAAATACAGAGGGAGGGTTTATTAATTTTTTAGTCATTGTATATTCTCGGAATAAAAATAGAGGATAAGCATAAGCCCACATAATTCTCTCTACTAGCGTCAACCCTCACACTCCAATGCATTCAATGTTTTTTGAGAGCTGGGCCAGTCATTGAGCCACTAAATAGGAATTTTTAGTTGGCGAATAAAAATGCATGACTGATTTTTTGCGTAAGTGAAGAGAATGTCTCTTATTTTAAGGTATATTCAAAGGCTGAGTTTTGCTTTTTAGTTGCAAAGTCCTTGTCTATTTGAATTGTGGCTAACGCGATCATTTTTATGTTGTTAGCTCCAAATGTGCTACTCCTACCGTTCACAATTGTGTAGTGGTTTAATAAATTTGGCCACCTGAACAGAGGTGATATGCTCACCTCAGAACAACACAGGTGCCTTAATGAAAAAACGAAATTTCAGTGCAGAATTCAGACGTGAATCAGCCCAGCTGGTTGTGGATCAGAACTATACAGTTGCAGATGCCGCGAAAGCCATGAATGTCGGGCTTTCCACCTTGACGCGGTGGGTAAAGCAATTACGGGACGAACGGGCAGGCAAAACACCGAAAGCATCCCCTATCACGCCGGAACAAATTGAGATACGTGAGCTGAAGAAAAAAATTCAACGTATTGAAATGGAAAACGAAATATTAAAAAAGGCTACCGCGCTCTTGATGTCAGACTCCCTGAACAGGTCTCGGTGATCGGGAAACTCAGAGCGCATTATCCTGTGGCCACTCTTTGCTGCGTGTTCGGAGTTCACCGCAGCAGCTATAGATACCGGGAAAACCGGCCTGACAATCCGGACGGCAGGAGAGCCGTATTACGTAGTCAGGTTCAGGAGCTGCACGGCCTCAGTCATGGCTCAGCAGGTGCAAGAAGTATCGCTGTAATGGCAACACACAGGGGCTTCCGGATGGGACGATGGCTTGCCGGACGGCTAATGAAGGAGATGGGGCTGGTGAGCTGTCAGCAGCCTGTTCACCGGTATAAACGTGGCGGTCATGAACACATTGCTATCCCGAACCACCTTGAGCGACAGTTCGCAGTGACAGAGCCCAATCAGGTATGGTGCGGCGACGTAACGTATATCTGGACCGGTAAACGCTGGGCATACCTGGCCGTTGTACTCGACCTGTTCGCAAGGAAACCCGTGGGCTGGGCAATGTCATTTTCTCCGGACAGCAAACTGACAACCAAAGCGCTGAAAATGGCATGGGAAATACGAAATAAGCCATCCGGGCTCATGTTCCACAGTGATCAGGGTAGCCACTATACAAGCAGGCAGTTCCGACAGTTACTGTGGCGATACCGGATAAAACAAAGTATGAGTAGGCGTGGTAACTGCTGGGATAACAGCCCGATGGAGCGCTTCTTCAGAAGTCTGAAAAATGAGTGGGTGCCGGTGACCGGCTACATCAGCTTCAGTGAAGCAGCCCATGCAATAACGGATTATATCGTCGGGTATTACAGCGAAGTCAGGCCGCATGAATATAACGGTGGATTACCACCAAACGAATCAGAAAACCAATACCGGAAAAACTCTAAAACCGTGGCCAATTTTAGTTGACCACTACATTGATCACCTTAAAACGGCTTGATAGAGTAAAGAATTTGAGGGAGATAACTATGCATATCCACCTAAAGCCTATAGATAAATCAAACTATGAATCTATTATCATGCTTGAAGTCACTGAAATCCAGGAAGATTTTGTTGCTTCTAATATGTTTTCTTTGGTAGAGGCGGCTTATGATGAAACCCTTACCGTTCGAGGCATCTACAATGGAGATATACCTGTTGGCTTTTTAATGTGGAAAAAGGCCTCAGATCTTAAAACAGAGATTTGGCGTTTCATGGTGGATAAATCACATCAGCAGCTTGGAATTGGGCGAAAGGCGTTAGAGTTAGCTTTAAATGAGATTAAACAAGATACATTGATAAATGAAATTGAAATCTGTTATGACCCATTAAACCCTATAGCGAAACCTTTTTATGCTTCTTTTGGATTCAAAGAAATTGGATTAGATGACGAGGGAGAAGAAATGCTCGCTGTTATTTTGTTTTAGCTTTCTTTTTCTTGTTAGGCTGTACACAACATCACATCAATTGTTGGGCTGACAAAAAGCAACAACAGCCTGTGTCATTTCTCCTCATGCCTCGACTGAGAGGGAGCTGAAGTAGCCTTCACGTTAATAAATCAAACAGCGAAAAAGAAAAAGGCGTTTCAGTGTATGAAGCGCCTTTGTTTTGGGTATTGGTTATGATTGTTTAGTTAGCTTCAGGCTTTTTGATTGGAACATAATAGCTGAATGCTTCAATATGAGTTCTTGGATCCGTATCCGTTATCTCATTGTGCGTTACATTCTTGATTTTGTAGTTTTCTACATCATAGCCTGGGCGGCGAGTGAGATTCAGTTTTGGCAAGTAGACCCCATAAACATGGTAAAGGAACTCTTGCATTCTTTCTCTCGTCGTTTCGCCACGATAATTAAATTTCACATATTCGCCTGCGGGGATCGTAACATGGCTATATTCGGTGTTACTAAAGCTCGCATCTTCCGGTTTCACCGCGGTGGTGTAAAACACCGTTTGCTCATCATCTTTCTCGGCACTATGAATCGCATGATGCAAACCAAATACTTCGGAAGCCACTTTGGTGGTGTGTTCTAAATAATAGCGCCAGAAAGATTGACGCATTTGCGAGCAAGCGGTTGACCACTCTTCAAGCACATAGGAACAACTTTGCTCCAAACCAACCAATGGCTGCTCGACCATCGTGACAAATTCATAATCTAATGGAGAATGTTCATCTAATACAATCGGCGGGCAGATACCAGTCGCGCACCACTCTTCAGTGCGACGATAAAACGCCGGCGTCAGATTGAACTGCTTTTTAAAAGCGCGAGTGAAAGTTTGTTGTGAATCAAATCGATACTGTAATGCAATATCAAGAATGGGACGGCTCGTTAAGCGCAGTGCAACCGCGGCACGAGATAGGCGTCTAGCGCGAATATAAGCACCAATTGCTTGGTCGGTCACATCCTTGAACATTCTCTGTAAATGCCACTTTGAATAACCCGCTCTTGCGGCAACATTATCTAATGATAATGGTTTATCAAGGTTATCATCTATCCAACGAAGAAGGTCGCGAATAATATTTGTTTGATCCATGGATATCCCCAGGCAATACGACTCATAGAACCGATATGAGTAATCAATGAGTGGCTATTCTATAACAAGTTACCTTTTTCGTTTATAGTAAATGAGTTGTATTTAAGAATTAGTTAATAAACAGAATTATTGCCGTTTAGGTTATTTAAAATTCAGATGTTAAGCTGAAAAGGGAATACTGTATGCGTTCTTCCAAATTTAAAAAAGGTATTGCGAAAGGTAATACGCTGAAAAACCTCATTTTAGGATCAATGTTGTCTACACTATCTTTTATGGCAGTCGCAGAAGAAATCGGCTCGGTGGATACGGTATTCAAGGTGCTTGGCCCTGACCATAAAATAGTCGTTGAAGCCTTTGATGACCCAGATGTGGACAATGTGACTTGCTACCTAAGCCGTTCAAAAACGGGCGGGATTAAAGGCGGGCTTGGATTAGCGGAAGATACCTCGGACGCGGCCATTTCCTGCCAACAAGTGGGTCCTATTGAGTTAAATGACCGAGTGAAACGTAATCCGAAAAAAGGGCAGGTAGTTTTCCAAAAGAGAACGTCACTGGTATTTAAAAAGCTCCAAGTGGTTCGTTTTTACGATCCAAAACGTAACGCGCTCGTCTATTTGACCTATTCCGATAAGATGATCGACGGCTCGCCTAAAAATGCGATAAGCGCCGTGCCGATTATGCCGTGGTGATGAGATAAGATGCCAGTAACATGCTTTACTGGCATCTTATTTAAAACGGTTCATGCTGATAATTAGTTCTCTTTTATGATTATGACCAGAAAGGATCTGCATGCCATTTTTCTGGAAATCCTGCGCTACCTAAATAGCTTTTTACGCAGTGGTATTTTCCTATTAAGGTTGTTAAATCATCGTATAAATTAATATCTTGTATATCTAAGGATAATAATATTCTGTGAGTCATTGCAAGTGAGGTATAGATGCGATTGTTATTCGTTGGTGAGGTATTAAGTAATGGAATGATACTTGAAGGTGCCCGTAAGTTTGCGTTCCATAATCGGCTATGGTGAGCACAACGATTTCTTATATCTCTAAGTGTTTTAGCCCAAGAGCAAAGGATTTTAAAACTAGGGGCTCCAAATTCTAATGCCATTGAATCTAATGGAGCACCAGAGCGTTGGTTGATAATCGGTGTGTTTAAGTTATCGTATATCTTTAATATTGTTCCAATACTGAGAAACTCACAGGCTATCCAAAATGGCGGTAAAAATTTAAAGTTATCATGGGTAGTATTGTAGTACTTTGATTTATAGTGAGAGGCATACTCTTCTTTTGTATTTGAAAATTCATTACTTATTTTGTTACGAATAGAGTCAATAGAGTAGGTATTATTATTTTTTATATTGAACCATTGATTATCAAGATACCAAAAAGGGGTACCACTAATAGAGGACATGACCTGATCTAAGCGGCTTCTTAATTTTATTTCAATTCTCGCAATAGCCTTGAAAAGAATAAATCTAATTTGTTCATCAAATCGATATATATCAACAGCATCTTCAAAATACTCACCTGGCCTATAGTTTTTCCCTATAGGGCAATTAGGATCTAACAAAGGGTGAAGGTAAATTTTAAAGTGGTAGTAGTTTATTTGAGATAATATTTTCTCTGCGATATTTTCATCAATAAAACTAAGCTGCTTTGTTTTTAGATCTGAAATGATGTCCGAAGGTGTTTTATACGGCTTTATATAAGGGGTATAAGGCATATTCTTGCGGTTCCATCGCGATTTTTATTAATAAAAAAGCTCATTACATTCCTAAAAAACGTATGAACGTTATGAAAGGAGCATAATGAGCGTTGTTAGCCTCAATTATGCTTATCTATTTTTTTGTGTCAATATTTTTTCTTATTACTAGATTGAGCTTTAAATTGTTTTATTAAAATTAACAAAAACAATTAATTGCTTTATTGAAACAAAAAAACCGGCTTGCGCCGGCTTTTTATTAATCAGAACAAAATCACTCGTCTAAATCACCGCAGAAACGGTAGCCTTCACCGTGGATGGTAGCAATGATTTCCGGGGTATCTGGTGTCGACTCGAAGTGTTTACGAATGCGACGGATAGTCACATCGACTGTTCTGTCATGAGGTTTTAACTCACGACCAGTCATTTTCTTCAGTAAGTCTGCACGAGTTTGGATTTTGCCTGGGTTTTCACAGAAGTGAAGCATTGCACGGAATTCACTACGTGGTAATTTGTAGTGCTCACCAGCAGGGCTCACTAATGAACGGCTATTAATGTCTAATTCCCAGCCATTGAACTTATAGCTCTCAACCAGACGGCGTTCTTCTGTACCACCCGCTAAATTCATAGTACGGGACAGTAAGTTACGTGCACGGATAGTCAATTCGCGTGGGTTGAATGGTTTGGTGATATAGTCATCAGCACCGATTTCAAGACCAAGAATCTTATCAACTTCGTTATCACGACCAGTTAAGAACATTAATGCGATACTTTCTTGCTCACGTAATTCACGAGCCAGCAGTAAGCCGTTTTTGCCTGGTAAGTTAATATCCATGATCACTAAGTTGATGTCATGTTCCGAAAGAACATTGTTCATCTCTTCACCATCGGTGGCTTCGTGAACAACATAACCTTCCGCTTCAAAGATACTTTTCAGCGTATTACGTGTGACAATCTCGTCTTCAACGATCAAAATGTGTGGGGTCTGCATATTTGCTACCTAAAGTATTAAAATAAAAATACTGAACCCATAGGCCGTTTCCAGTTAGGTGGTTGTTGGTATGGTTATCTGGAAAAACACGTCTATGAGTATAAATTTGTCTTTACATTTTTCAGTGACTTAACGTTGCCTATCCATTAGGCTGAAGGTCATAAAACTCACCAAAACTTAAGCACTTTCCCAATATTGGGCTGTTAACAGCAATATAACAGCTAATACTGCATTTACCACCTAAAAAACTAACTTTTGTTGATACATATCAAAATCAATTGTAGCACGTTAACAATGATTGTTAGGTAGATAATTATACCAAAATTATTTGTTATAGAGATATCGAATAGACGATAAAAATAAGAGAAAAAAGGAGAGATAATGCACGTTTTTCATTGTGATACCGTAAAGAAAGGTAGATGTGAATAGGGATCAAGATATTTGGATTTAACTTAAGCTAAGTCACGTAAGTGGTTTTTGCGTCTCCAGAACACCTTAAAATTGTCAGAGAGTAAAATTTCGTTTAGCACATCAAAATCGCGTAAAAAAAGTATTTTTGGTTTTTTATAAGAAAAACTAGGTGATTACACTTACTCGCTTTGCGTGAATCTATTTTGTTTTACAAAAAAATAACAAGACTCCTCAGAAATATCTGAATTAATATTTGCATGCTTATAATTAACGAGATGGCTATTCAGTTTATTATGTGCAATTTTGATCTGAAACTAAGTAGGATTTTTTAAGGTTGGCGCGAATATTGATCAAGATTAATGAAAGAGAGATAGATAGGACAGCAATGGCAATTTATTTCAAATTTACAGCTGAAAAATACGGTTAAAATATCACCATCAAATTTGAGATTTGATTGTTTTTTATGCAGATAGTGTGGTTGTTTTTTAAATAAAATTAAAATCTATTAATTTTAGAATGAATGAATTTTACAACTAGAATTTCAAGGCTGGCTCTCTTTTTATGAAGATATTTTTGACGAATGTAGTGGATCTCTGAGCTGAATTGCCGCTTATTTTGGGGGCATAAATGCAAATAAATTTGACATTATTGTGTGATTACTTTAACCGTATAGGGAGAAACCTAAATGTTCCCTACGAGATAAACAAATTTTATGCGTAACATCAGCCTGGCTACGATTATTACCACCACCACCGTGACCACAGGAAACGGGGCGGGCTGACGCATCCAAAAAATAAAAATGAAAAAGCCCGCATCCTAAAAAGATGTGGGCTTTTTTTTGGCGCTAATTCAGGAGAGAAATACCATGCGTGTGCTTAAATTTGGCGGTACTTCAGTCGCAAATGACGAACGGGTACTTAATGTTGCTGATATCGCGGAAAGCAAGTTGGCAGATGGGCAAGTTGCGTTGGTGCTATCTGCACCGGCGAAAATCACTAACCATTTGGTGGCGATGATTGAAAAAACGGCAGCAGGTCAGGATGTCATCACGCATGTGAGTGATGCAGAAATGATTTTTGCTAATCTCTTAAAGGGATTGAAAGAAAAGCAGCCCGGCTTTGAATATGACAAACTGAAAAAGCTGACTGAACACGAATTCGCGCAAATCAAACAAGTACTGCATGGTATTACTCTTCTAGGACAATGTCCTGATAGCATCAACGCCTCTATTATCTGCCGTGGTGAGAAGCTCTCTATCGCCATCATGGAATCTGTATTAAAAGCTCGCGGTCATAAAGTCACGGTGATTGATCCGGTGAAAAGCTTGCTGGCCAAAGGTCACTATCTTGAATCCACCGTCGATATCAATGAGTCTACTAAACGCATTGCGGAGCTGAACATTCCTAAAGACCATTTCGTATTGATGGCGGGCTTTACAGCTGGAAATGAGAAGGGTGAGCTGGTGGTGCTAGGCCGTAATGGTTCCGACTACTCGGCTGCGGTATTAGCGGCATGTTTACGTGCAGATTGTTGTGAAATTTGGACAGATGTTGATGGGGTTTATACTTGTGACCCGCGTTTAGTGCCTGATGCCCGTTTACTCAAAGGGATGTCATACCAAGAAGCGATGGAGCTTTCCTATTTTGGCGCGAAAGTTCTGCACCCTCGAACTATCGCCCCAATTGCACAATTCCAAATTCCTTGCCTGATCAAAAACACCACTAACCCAAGTGCGCCGGGTACGCTGATTGGTGATGGTCAAACGGATGCTAGCACGCCAGTGAAAGGGATCACTAACCTGAATAATATGGCGATGATCAACGTCTCAGGTCCGGGTATGAAAGGCATGGTCGGTATGGCCGCGCGTATTTTCTCGGTCATGTCCCGTAAAGGGATCTCTGTGGTGCTGATCACGCAATCATCGTCGGAGTACAGTATCAGCTTCTGTGTGCCGCAAAATGAGCTACAGCGTGCTCGCGGGGCATTAGAAGAAGAGTTTTATTTAGAGCTTAAAGATGGGGTATTAGACCCGTTAGATGTGATGGAGCAACTGGCTATCATCTCCGTTGTTGGGGATGGTATGCGTACATTAAAAGGCATCTCCGCACGTTTCTTCTCAGCATTAACTCGCGGCAATATCAACATCGTTGCTATCGCACAGGGCTCGTCTGAGCGTTCAATTTCTGCGGTGATCGCCAATGAGTCAGCCACTTCAGCGGTGCGTTTATGTCACCAAATGCTGTTTAATGCAGAGCAAGTGATTGAAGCCTTTATAGTCGGTGTAGGCGGTGTAGGTAATGCGTTGATCGAACAGATCCATCGCCAACAACAATGGCTGAAACAAAAACATATTGATCTACGTGTCTGTGGGATCGCTAACTCAAGAGCGATGCTGATCAATATGCAAGGCATTGATTTAGATAATTGGAAAACAGAATTAGCCGACGCCAAAGATGCGTTTAGCCTCAGTCGCCTGATCCGTTTAGAACGTGAATATCACTTTTTAAACCCAGTGATCATCGACTGTACGTCTAACCAAGAGATTGCTGAGCAATATGCTAGCTTCTTAAAAGACGGCTTTAACGTTGTTACGCCGAACAAAAAAGCCAACACATTGTCGATGGATTATTATCATCAACTTCGTGCCGCGGCTGAAAGTTCGAAACGTAAATTCCTTTATGATACCAACGTAGGGGCGGGTTTACCGGTTATCGAAAACCTACAAAACTTACTGAACGCTGGGGACGAATTAGTTCATTTCAGTGGAATTTTGTCAGGCTCCTTGTCATTTATTTTCGGTAAATTGGATGAAGGAATGTCCTTATCAGAAGCGACAACGTTAGCGAAGGAAAAAGGCTTCACAGAGCCAGACCCACGCGACGACTTATCCGGTATGGATGTGGCGCGTAAGTTACTGATTTTAGCTCGTGAGGCGGGTTATGAATTAGAACTTAGCGACATCAATATTGAATCTGTACTTCCTGCTGATTTCGACAGTTCAGGCAGTGTTGCCGAGTTTATGGCGCGTTTACCACAACTTGATGCCCAGTTTGCTGCGCGGATAAAAGCGGCAGAAGCAGAAGAAAAAGTGTTACGCTATGTGGGTCTTATTGAAGAAGGTCGCTGTCAGGTGAAAATGGTTGCTGTTGACGGAAATGACCCACTGTTTAAAGTAAAAAATGGCGAAAACGCACTGGCATTCTACACGCGCTACTATCAACCAATTCCTTTAGTTCTCAGAGGTTACGGTGCTGGTAATGATGTAACTGCGGCGGGTGTATTTGCGGATATGCTGCGTACCCTATCATGGAAATTGGGAGTTTAAGAAGTGATCAAAGTTTATGCACCCGCTTCAATTGGTAATGTGAGCGTTGGATTTGATGTGCTAGGCGCAGCAGTCTCTCCGGTTGATGGTTCACTGCTTGGTGACTGTGTCAGTATTGAAGCGGCAGAGACATTTTCATTAGAAAACCAAGGTCGATTTGTTTCTAAGCTACCGAAAAAAATGGAACACAACATTGTTTACCAATGCTGGGAACTGTTTTGCGAGCGTCTGGGTAAAAAACTGAACGTGGCGATGACCCTTGAAAAGAATATGCCAATTGGTTCGGGTTTAGGTTCAAGTGCTTGCTCCGTTGTCGCTGCGCTGATGGCGCTGAATGAGTTTGCGGATAAGCCATTTGACCAAACCGCACTGCTTGGCATGATGGGCGAGCTGGAAGGGCGTATTTCAGGCAGCATTCACTATGATAACGTCGCGCCTTGCTATTTGGGTGGTTTACAGTTGATCATCGAGCAAAATGGCATTATTTCTCAGCCTGTCCCTGCGTTTGAAAATTGGTATTGGGTGATGGCCTATCCGGGGATTAAAGTTTCCACCGCGGAAGCGCGAGCCATTTTACCCGATAGCTATTCTCGTCATGACATTGTGAATCACGGACGCTATTTATCGGGCTTTATCCATGCATGCCATACTAACCAGTCAACGCTCGCTGTCACGATGATCAAAGACGTCGTGGCAGAGCCATACCGTACTCAGTTGCTGCCGGGTTTTGCGAAGGCGCGTGAACATGCGAAGCAAATTGGTGCGCTGGCATGTGGCATTTCGGGGTCAGGACCAACAATTTTTACCATTTGCGATGATAAAAGAATTGCAGAAGAAATGGTGCAGTACCTACAACAACATTACATTCAAAATGATGAAGGCTTTGTGCATATCTGTCGTTTAGATATGGCGGGTGCAAGGACAATAGGGTAAACGATGAAACTGTATAATTTAAAAGATAACAATGAACAAGTCAGCTTCGCGCAAGCCGTGAAACAAGGGTTAGGTAAGCAACAAGGGTTATTTTTCCCTCAAGACTTACCTGAGTTTAGCGCCAGTGAAATTGATGAATTACTGAAGTTGGATTTTGTCACTCGTAGCAGCCGTATTTTAAGCGCGTTTATTGGAGATGAAATCCCTGCTGAGCAGCTAGCTGAACGTGTTAAAACCGCTTTTGCATTCCCAGCACCTGTTTCCAAAGTTGAAGATGATGTGGCTACGTTAGAGCTGTATCACGGCCCAACACTGGCATTTAAAGACTTTGGCGGCCGTTTTATGGCACAAGCGCTAGGTCAAGTGGCAGGCGGCGCGCCAGTCACTATCTTAACCGCAACGTCTGGTGATACCGGTGCAGCCGTAGCCCATGCATTCTATGGTTTGGATAATGTTCAAGTCGTTATCTTATACCCAGAAGGCAAAATCAGCCCACTGCAAGAAAAGCTATTCTGTACGCTGGGTAAAAACATCCATACTGTGGCTATCAAAGATGATTTCGATGCATGTCAGGCGATGGTTAAACACGCTTTTGATGATGAAGAACTGAAAAAAGCCCTGTATTTGAACTCTGCGAACTCCATCAATATTAGCCGTCTGTTAGCGCAGATTTGCTATTATTTTGAAGCGGTTGCTCAGATCCCAGCAGAAAAACGCGATCAACTGGTGATCTCTGTGCCAAGTGGTAACTTTGGGGATTTAACAGCGGGCTTACTGGCGAAATCTATGGGGTTACCAGTGAAACGCTTTATCGCTGCCACTAACGTTAATGACACTGTTCCGCGTTATTTAGTCGATGGAAAATGGGCGCCGCATCAAACCGTTGCGACGCTATCTAACGCAATGGATGTCAGCCAGCCAAATAACTGGCCGCGTATTGAAGAATTATTCCGCCGTAAAGGTTGGTCATTAAAAGAGCTGGGTTACGGTGCAGTGAGTGATGAAGTGACTCAAGAGACTGTACGTGAATTGGATAAAAAAGGTTATTTATCCGAGCCTCATGCGGCGGTTGCTTATCGTGTCCTGCGTGACCAACTGCAAGATGGCGAATATGGTCTGTTCTTAGGAACGGCTCATCCAGCGAAATTTAAAGAGAGCGTGGAAGCTATCTTAAATAAACAAATTTCACTGCCAAAAGAGCTGGCGGAACGTGCTGATTTACCACTGCTTTCTCACTTCTTACCATCTGATTTCGTTCAATTACGCGAATTTTTAATGAAGTTAGCACCGAAGCAGTAATTGAAGTTCACTGTTAAAGGAAATGTTAACAACGGAAGCTGAATTGGCTTCCGTTTTTTGATGAGGGAATTAATAACTAACACCATCCGCGCCATCTTGCCCGCCATCGGGTCCACCTTTGCCACCTTTACCTGCTTGTCCCCCAATACCTGCATTCCCACCATTCCCACCATTTCCACTACCGTCACCATCTCCTCCATTACCACCGTGGCCACCATGACTTCCTCCGTGTCCGCCATTGCCACCACTACCATTGACGGATCCATTTCCGCCGTTGCCCCCGTTACCTAGGCCATCTCCGTTGCCTCCGTGTCCACCGTCACCACCATGTACACCACCATTTCCGCCATTTCCTCCATTTCCATTACTGCCGGGAGTTGCGTGACCTCCGTGGTTGCCATGACCATGACTGCCGCCGTTGCCGCCATTTCCACCATGTTGACCATTACCTCCTCTGCCGCCATTGCCTCCAACTCCGCCATTACCACCGTTTCCGCCACTACCATGTTGTCCATGGGTGCCATTAACGCCATTCTCGGAATGATGAAAATAATAATTTCGGCAATAAAAAGGAATACAAAAATATGACTGTGAAATATTATCGATAATAATGGATTTATTTAAATGGAATGAATGAGGTTTATTAATATGAAGATTATTGGAGTGACTTAATATTGGTGTTGTTGTGAAAATTAAAATAGAGAAAAATTGAAATAGAGATTGATTAACCATTGTTTCCTCCATCCCCCTTCATGAATGAAGGGGGGAAATAATTAAATAATCGGGTTTATTTAATTTCCATTACCGCCGTTTCCACCATTGCCTCCATGCCCGCCGCTACCACCACTTCCCCCGTTACCACCATTGCCGCCATGTCCACCATTACCCCCATTACCGCCGTTACTCCATAGATATTCGGTGGCGGTTTGCTGAGAGTCGGTCGGTATAGTCATAGAAAGAGCGGATAAAGGGAATAATAAGGTGATTAAGAGAGTAGAGATTTTACGCATATAAATTCCTCGTTATAAAGTGAATTAATTAAACTGCAAATAAAGCTTAAATGACTCACTTAAATAATTAAAGAATGTTATCGGGTAATTAATAGATCAAATTTGGTTTGAATAAATATAAAATAATAAGCTGTGATTTTATTCGTTCGTTTGTATTTAAATTAAAGGTAATAAATAGAAAGCTATCCCTTAAATATATTTTAAGAGATAGCGATAGGGGAAGGGCTTAGATTGCGTCTTCGAGGATCAGCTCAATGGCTTTTAACTCATCTTGGCTAAAATCACGATTTTCCATCATGCCGAGAGCATCATCGATTTGGCTGATACGGCTTGCGCCAATAAGCACGGAAGTAATACGGTCATGGCGTAGCAACCAAGCTAATGACATTTGACTCAATTTTTGCCCACGATTTAAGGCTAATTCATTGAGTTTTTTCACTTTTGCTAAAATAGCGGATGTGAGCCTTTCTGGCGGTAATGATGGATTACCTGCTGCACGAGAATCAGCGGGAATACCATTGAGATAGCGATCCGTTAAAATCCCTCCGGCCAGTGGGGAGTAGGCAATCGAACCGACACCTTCTTCTTCGAGCAAATCGAGGAGACCTTCTTCAGGGGTACGTTCTAGCATGGAGTATTTAGGTTGGTGAATAAGGCAAGGGGTGCCCAGTTGATCAAGTATACGGATAGCTTCTTGCGCTGTTTCTGCGGGATAGTTCGAAATTCCCACATAAAGCGCTTTACCTTGTCGAACGATCAAATCAAGGGCTGCCATGGTCTCTTCTAACGGAGTTTGAGGATCGGGTCTGTGGTGATAGAAAATATCCACATAATCGACGCCGATTCTTTTTAAACTTTGATTGAGGCTGGCAACTAAATATTTTTTACTGCCCCAATCACCATAAGGCCCTTCCCACATGGTGTAACCTGCTTTGGAGGAGATCACCATTTCGTCGCGATAAGGACGAAAATCTTGTTGTAGGATGCGACCAAATTGCTGTTCAGCAGAGCCTGGAGGAGGTCCGTAATTATTGGCGAGATCAAAATGGGTGATCCCATGATCAAACGCATGCCTTAACATGGCTCGGCAGTTATCAATTGGCTTGTTGTCACCAAAATTATGCCAGAGTCCTAAAGAGACAAGGGGGAGCTTTAATCCACTCCGACCGCACTGACGATATTCCATATCTGTGTAACGATGTGACGCAGCAGAATATGGCATGGCTCACCTCCAAAATAAATGGCAAAGATTTACTCGAATTTTGGCATAACTCTGTCGAGCTCACTGGTGAAAGAATGCTATACAGCTTAAGAAATGATTATTTTATCGCCAGATTGTGACGGGGATTTGAAATAAGATATCGCATGTTGAGTATGAGGCTTATAGGGTGTGATGCATTCCCCATAAGCCAACAAAGTGAGCCTATGATTAGGCTTGTTCAGGGCGAGTAAAGACTAATTCATTCCCTTTCGACTGCGCTTTATCAAATTGGTAGCCTTCTAAATTAAAGTCAGATAGCTGTTCGGATTTAGTCAGTTTATTTTGAATAATAAAACGGCTCATTAATCCGCGAGCTTTCTTTGCATAAAAACTGATGACTTTATATTTACCATTTTTCTCATCTAAGAAAACGGGTTTAATAATTTCAGCGTCCAGCTTTTTGGTATTCACAGACTTAAAATATTCATCAGATGCTAAATTAACAAGGATATTATCCCCTTGCGCCGCCAGTGCTTTATTTAAATGCTGAGTGATGATATCTCCCCAGAATTCATATAAGTCTTTACCACGGCTGTTTTTAAGGCGAATTCCCATTTCCAAGCGATAAGGCTGCATTAAGTCTAATGGACGCAGCACACCATACAGGCCGGACAACATACGTAAATGTTGCTGAGCAAATTCAAAATCAGCGGGCGAAAACGTTTCGGCTTGCATGCCGGTATAGACGTCCCCTTTGAAGGCGAGGATGGCTTGGCGTGCATTTTCTGGGGTAAAGTTTGGCTGCCATTCACCAAAGCGTGCTGCATTCAGCCCTGCAAGTTTATCGCTAATTTTCATTAAGCTTGCGATATCTGCTGGCGTGAGTTTTCGGCATGTTTTAATCAGTTTTTCAGACTCAGCGAGGAGCTCGGGTTGAGTAAACGTGTCGATGGCGAGCGGGCTTTCGTAGTCTAATGTTTTGGCAGGTGAAATAGTAATCAGCATAACTTAACCCTTGTGATAGTAAATTTACCCACTACTTTAACAAAAAATCAGATGAAATGGCGAATCGCTGTAATAAGTCGCGATTATGATGGTTATCTGGTTTACTGATGAGATTATTCAACCTAGCTAAATGCATTCAGTCCCTAAGGATGCTGCGAAAACGATTGCTGATCAAATAGTTGCTTTCAAGGATATTTCCTCGCTTGCAGCAATGTAGATGCGTGATATTATCATGGGACGGTGCGGCGCTAGCCTCAATTCCTTAATAATACACAAAGTAGTTTAAGTTGCAGGTAGATGGCAAGGGTGAGTGAATGTAGTCAACACCCCTACAACTTGAAGTATGACGGGTATAACAACGAGATTAAAGAAATGACCGACAAACTAACCTCCTTACGTAGTCTGACAACTGTTGTTGCCGACACTGGCGACATCGAAGCGATGAAGCTGTACAAACCACAAGATGCGACGACTAACCCATCGCTGATTTTAAATGCTGCACAAATTCCTGAGTACCGTAAATTAATTGATGAAGCGGTAGAGTGGGCGCGTAAGCAAAGCAATAACCGTGAACAACAAGTTGTCGACGCATGTGACAAACTGGCTGTTAATATCGGTTTAGAAATTCTGAAATTAGTCCCTGGTCGTATTTCAACAGAAGTTGATGCGCGTCTTTCTTATGATGAAGAAGCGTGTATTACTAAAGCTCGCCGTCTGATGAAAATGTACAACGAAGCGGGTATCAGCAACGATCGTATTTTGATCAAATTAGCCTCTACTTGGCAGGGTATCCGCGCGGCGGAAAAACTGGAAAAAGAAGGCATCAACTGTAACTTAACGTTATTATTCTCTTTTGCTCAAGCGCGTGCTTGTGCGGAAGCTGGTGTTTACCTGATCTCTCCATTCGTAGGTCGCATCCTTGACTGGTACAAAGCAAACACAGATAAAAAAGAGTTTGCTGCACATGAAGATCCAGGCGTGGTTTCTGTGACTGAAATCTACAACTTCTATAAAGCACATGGTTATAAAACTGTCGTGATGGGCGCAAGCTTCCGTAACGTAGGTGAAATCATTGAGCTGGCAGGTTGTGACCGTTTGACTATCTCTCCAGCGCTGCTGAAAGAGCTGTCTGAATCACAAGGTGAATTGGTTTGTAAACTGAAAGATGAAGGTAAAACTCAAGAGCCAGGCGCTAAACTGACTGAAGCTGAGTTCTACTGGCAGCATAACCAAGATCCAATGGCGGTTGATAAACTGTCTGACGGTATCCGTAAGTTTGCTGTAGACCAAGAAAAACTGGAAAAAATGATCGCAGCTCTGCTGTAATTTCTTTTTTCTTAGAAAACCCAGTCAATCGGCTGGGTTTTTTTATGCTGTTTTTTCATTGATTAAACTCTCAATTCCACATTTCGACACAAACACGACGCTGTCAGGCATTCGACCTCATGGTATGATGCACCATGTTTATCATTATTGGCTTGGTATTAATTAAGTTAGTATTTTCTCGCCAAATGAACGAATTTAAATGATTAATTTTTGAGGTTTGTATGAATGAGTTGCGCATAGGTCTGGTGTCGGTTTCTGATCGTGCTTCAGGCGGTATCTACGAAGATAAAGGGATCCCAGCACTGGAGGAGTGGCTAACGAAAACCATTACCACCCCTTTTCGTTTAGAAACTCGTTTGATCCCTGATGAGCAAGTCATGATAGAACAAACGTTGTGTGAGCTGGTGGATGAATTTTCATGTCATTTAGTCCTGACCACTGGTGGTACGGGGCCTGCTCGCCGTGATGTCACTCCGGATGCAACGCTTGCGGTTGCCGATCGCGAAATGCCTGGCTTTGGTGAGCAGATGCGCCAAATTAGTCTAAAGTTCGTGCCAACAGCGATTTTATCTCGCCAAGTTGGCGTGATCCGCAATCAGTCACTGATTTTAAACTTACCAGGGCAACCAAAAGCGATCGCGGAAACCTTAGAAGGGCTGAAAGATAAAGAGGGAAATGTATTGGTGTCAGGTATTTTTGCGAGTGTGCCATACTGCATTCAATTACTTGATGGCCCTTATATTGAAACAGACGAAAGCATCGTTAAAGCTTTCCGTCCAAAATCTGCGATTCGTACTGCCGAGTAATTCCTTCTAAAAAATCAGGCAGAGCATGATGTCTGCCTGATAATTCTTGTTACAGTTTTCTTTCTGTCTATTTAGCTTAACAGTCTATCAACTTAGCCGTATATAAATTTAGCTGCGTTGACCAATTGGCAGGATCGTTCTGCCATATTGCTCATTTAAGATCTCAGCGACAGCCAGATAGAACGCGCTCGCTCCGCAGATAATTCCTTCATAGCCCGCATATTGAAGTAGCGTGGCATCGTTGGTCAAATTACCCACCGCTAACATTGCAAACAGTACGGTTAAGCTGCCGAAAATAAATTGCAGCACGAAATTTGCTTTGAAGGTGCCTAAGAACATAAAGAAAGTAAAGATCCCCCATAAAAGCAGGAACATCCCTAAAAACGCAGGGTCAGTTGCTTCGGCTAATCCCATGGTCGGTAAAAACAGCAGACCGACTAACGCAAGCCAAAAGAAGCCGTAAGAGGTAAATGCAGTCGCGCCGAACGTATTGCCTTTCTTATATTCAATAAGCCCAGCAATCACTTGCGCGATACCACCATAGAAAATTCCCATACTTAAAATCACAGATGAGAGAGGGAAAAAGCCTGCATTGTGAATATTCAGCAGGATTGTTGTCATACCAAAGCCCAATAAACCGAGTGGGCCTGGATTGGCAAGCGAACTAGATTGCATATAACCTCTGGTAAAGTGTTTAAAAATCAAATAGATACAATGAATATTTATATCCCCATAAGACGGGGAGGCGCATAATACGCAGTTTTAATTGTCGAAACAATGATCAAGAGACGGGTTTTTTTGCATTAAATGTAAAACTTTTTTAGTTTTCCCCCTTGATGAATGAATTTGTGACCCCATCTTTAAGACATCAACAGTTATCAATCTAAATTATTGCGAATTGCAAAAGATGTAAGGTTGCAAAAAAAATCAAGGTTGAAGTAAAAACTCCCTTGAAAATGAAATATTGAGCCTTATATAGATTGATATCGAAATTAAATGAAAAGAATTCCTTTGGAGGCGTTTTAAATGGGTAAAATTATTGGTATCGATTTAGGTACAACTAACTCATGCGTTGCAATTATGGATGGCACTACTGCGCGTGTTCTTGAGAACAGCGAGGGTGATAGAACTACTCCTTCCATCATTGCGTATACACAAGATGGTGAAATTTTAGTTGGTCAGCCAGCAAAACGTCAGGCTGTTACTAACCCAGAAAATACATTATTTGCGATCAAACGTTTGATCGGTCGTCGTTTCCAAGACGAAGAAGTTCAGCGCGACGTATCTATCATGCCATACAAAATTGTAGCGGCTGATAACGGTGATGCGTGGTTAGATGTGAAAGGCCAAAAAATGGCACCGCCACAAGTTTCTGCTGAAGTGCTGAAAAAAATGAAAAAAACAGCGGAAGACTATCTGGGTGAGCCAGTGACTGAAGCGGTTATCACTGTTCCAGCTTACTTTAACGATGCTCAGCGTCAAGCAACCAAAGATGCGGGTCGTATCGCTGGTTTAGAAGTAAAACGTATCATCAACGAACCAACAGCAGCAGCGCTGGCTTACGGTTTAGATAGAGAAGTTGGCAACCGTACTATCGCGGTTTACGACTTAGGTGGTGGTACATTCGACTTATCAATCATCGAAATCGATGAAGTTGATGGCGAAAAAACCTATGAAGTTCTGGCAACCAACGGTGACACTCACTTAGGTGGTGAAGATTTCGATACTCGTTTAATCAACTACTTAGTTGATGAGTTTAAGAAAGAACAAGGTGTTGATCTGCGTAACGATCCACTGGCAATGCAACGTCTGAAAGAGTCTGCTGAAAAAGCAAAAATTGAGCTGTCTTCTGCTCAACAAACTGACGTTAACCTGCCATACATCACTGCAGATGCCACAGGTCCAAAACACATGAACATCAAAGTGACTCGTGCAAAACTGGAGTCACTGGTAGAAGATTTAGTTAAACGTTCTATGGAGCCAGTTAAAGTTGCTCTGCAAGACGCTGGTTTAAGCGTAGGTGACATCAACGACGTTATCTTAGTTGGTGGTCAGACTCGTATGCCAATGGTTCAGAAAGTTGTTGCTGATTTCTTTGGTAAAGAGCCACGTAAAGATGTTAACCCAGACGAAGCCGTTGCAATGGGTGCAGCAGTACAAGGTGGTGTATTAGCGGGTGATGTTAAAGACGTTCTGTTACTTGACGTAACTCCACTGTCTTTAGGTATCGAAACCATGGGTGGCGTGATGACTTCGTTAATTTCGAAGAACACCACAATCCCAACTAAACACAGCCAAGTGTTCTCTACTGCAGAAGATAACCAAGCAGCCGTGACCATTCACGTACTGCAAGGTGAGCGTAAACGTGCGAGTGATAACAAATCACTGGGTCAGTTTAACTTAGATGGTATTCAAGCAGCGCCACGCGGTATGCCGCAAATCGAAGTGACTTTTGACATCGATGCGGATGGTATCCTGCATGTTTCTGCGAAAGACAAAAACAGCGGTCGCGAGCAAAACATCACCATTAAGGCATCTTCTGGTCTGAATGACGAGGAAATCGAAAAAATGGTACGTGATGCAGAAGCTAACGCTGAAGCAGACCGTAAATTTGAAGAGTTAGTACAGGTTCGCAACCAAGCAGACCAGCTGATTCACGGTACTCGTAAACAAATCGAAGAAGCAGGCGACAAATTACCAGCTGAAGATAAAGCGAACATCGAAAAAGCAACTTCAGAATTAGAAGTCGCTTCTAAAGGTGAAGATAAAGCTGAAATCGAAGCGAAAATCCAAGCGCTGGTAACGGCATCTGCGAAACTTCTGGAAATTGCACAGCAACAAGCTCAAGCGGGCGCTGCGGGTGCAGGTGCAGAAGCGAAGAAAGATGACGATGTTGTTGACGCTGAATTCGAAGAAGTTAACGACAAAGACAAAAAATAAGGCCCTTAGCGGGCGCAGTGACTATCGCAATAATGTTAAATAGTGACTGATACCGGACACGGGCGTTGAGGGAACTCTGCGCCCGTGTCTGCATGTTAAGGGAAAAATAAATGGCGAAAAGAGATTTTTATGAGGTTTTAGGCCTCGAAAAAAATGCTTCAGAGAAAGATATCAAGCGAGCGTACAAGCGCTTAGCAATGAAATACCATCCTGACCGTAATCAGGAAAACAAAGATGAATCTGAAGAGAAATTTAAAGAGATAAAAGAAGCTTACGAAGTCCTGTCCGATGAGCAAAAACGCGCCGCTTACGACCAATATGGTCATGCTGCGTTTGAGCAAGGCGGTATGGGTGGCGGCGGTGGATTCGGCGGCTTTGGTGGCGGCGATTTCAACAGTGATATTTTTGGTGACATCTTCGGTGACATTTTTGGTGGCGGTCGTCGTCAACAGCGCCCAAGCCGTGGTTCTGATCTGCAATACAACATGGAACTGACTCTTGAAGAAGCAGTCCGTGGAGTGACCAAAGAGATCCGTATTCCAACGCTTGAAAGCTGCGACGTGTGCCACGGTAGCGGTGCAAAACCAGGTACTAGTGCAGATACGTGCCAAACCTGTCACGGTATGGGCCAAGTACACATGCGCCAAGGTTTCTTCTCGGTACAACAACCTTGCCCAACCTGTCACGGTCGCGGAAAAGTCATCAAAGACCCATGCAACAAATGTCATGGTCAAGGTCGCGTTGAGAAATACAAAACCTTATCCGTTAAGATCCCTGCAGGGGTTGATACAGGTGACCGCGTTCGTTTATCCGGTGAAGGTGAAGCCGGTGCGAATGGTGCACCAGCAGGGGATTTATTCGTTCAAATGCATGTTTTACCTCACGATATTTTTGAGCGTGATGGTAATAACTTACATTGCGAAGTGCCAATCAACTTCGCAGCAGCAGCGCTGGGCGGCGAAATTGAAGTCCCAACCCTGGATGGTCGCGTTAAACTGAAAATTCCTGCGGAAACCCAAACGGGCAAAACATTCCGTATGAAAGGTAAGGGCGTGAAATCAGTACGTGGTGGTATGCAAGGTGACTTAATGTGTCACATTGTTGTCGAAACCCCAGTCAAACTGAATGAGAAACAAAAAGAGTTACTCAGAGAGTTTGGTGAGTCGTTAGGCGGTACGGGTGGCGAGAAAAATAGCCCACGTTCAAAACGCTTCTTAGATGGCGTGAAAAAATTCTTTGATGATTTAACCAATAAATAATGGTTGATCGCTAAGTTAAGAATCATGGCTGATCCAGTGAAATACTGAATCAGCCATTTTTTTATTTCACTGTTTCACCGCTAGCAACCACGGTTTTACGAACTTGATCAGCAAATTGCAGGGCTTCTTTCACAATCGCATTCTCATCAACGGTGAGCACTTTGCGGTCTTCCATTAATAGATTTCCGTCCACAATGGTATGGCGTACATTAGAAGCATTCGCCCCATAAACCAGTGCGGCATAAGGGCTATACATCGGTACCATATTTGGTGATTTTGTATCGACAACGATGATATCCGCCAATTTCCCCACCTCTAAAGAGCCTAACTTATCTTCCATGTGAATGGCTTTCGCGGAGCCTTTGGTCGCTAATTCAACCACGGTAATGGGCGGCATTGCAGCTCTATCTTTATTTTCGAGCTTATGAATTTTACCCACCAAATTTAGTTCGTTCATGGTCGTTAAGGTATTGCTGGACATCGGGCCATCGGTTCCTAAGCCTACACGTACCCCTTTCGCTAACATCGCAGTCACTGGAGCAACACCTTTAGCTGATTTGGTATTCGCACTGACATTATGAGCCACACCGACATCATACTGTTTGAGCAGGTCGATATCGGTTTCATCAACCATAATGGCATGAGCGGCAATCACTTTATTATTCAGGGCGCCGATATCTGCCATATATTGAACCGGGCTTTTGCCGCCAGTACGTTTGGAAATTTCTTCTTGTTCTCGATCGGTTTCTGCTAAGTGGATCATCACTGGAACATTAAGTTCTTGAGAAAGCTTAGCGATTTTTTGTAGATGCTCAGTGGTGTTGGTATAAGGTGCGTGAGGAGCAAAAGCTGGCGTAATGCGAGGGTGGTCTTTGTATTGGTTGATAAAACTCACGGCATAAGCGATACCTTCATCTGCATTTTTAGCATCAGCAACAGGGAATTTGATCACAGATTCCCCAAGGATCGCACGCATACCAATTTTATCGACGGTTTTTGCCACCTCGTCTTCGAAATAGTACATATCCACGTAAGTCGTGACACCACCTTTGACCATCTCGACGTTGGCTAAGTTAGCGCCTACTCGCACCATTTCACGGGAAACCATCTTGCTCTCTAATGGAAAAATATAACGGTGTAAACGGTCGGGAACATCATCGGCGAGGGAACGAAATACGGTCATGGATGCGTGAGTATGGGTGTTGATTAACCCGGGCATGACAATATCGCCATCAACATTTAGCTGTTTTTTTGCGGTATATTGCGTGGCAAGCTCAGGGCCACCGACTGCGATAATTTTATTTTTATCAATAACAACGGTTCCATTTTCAATAACTTGATTATTGGCATCCATCGTCAAAACGGTACCATCAACAATCATTAAATCCGCTGGAGTGGTGGCAAGTGCCGCGATAGGTGCTGCCATCATAGATATAGCAACGAGAGATCGGAGTAATGTCATTCTTACCTCATGACTCAATGAAAAATAGGGCTAAAAGGTTATTGGTATCAAACATTATGGATATCAAATATAGGATGTAAAACTCATATTCTAAGCCCCACTATCTTAACTGGATAGTTTCGCCAGTAACACCCCAAGTAAGATGACAATACAGGCGAGGACTCGCATTCCATTAAATTTCTCTTTAAGAAATACAATGGAAAGAAACATAGCGAAAAGGACGCTAGTTTCGCGAATAGCAGCAACGAGTACGATTGGCGCTTGGCTCATTGCCCAGATTGCAATGCCGTAACTAATTAGCTGCATTAACCCACCAAGCAAACCTGAGCGCCAATATTGTCCAAATCCGTGCAGTAGCGAACGTTTGTATTTCATCACACCGGGAATGGCGAGTACTGCGCCATTTAATAAAAACAGCCATAGGGTATAAACAACAGGATCTTGGCTGGCTCTCGCGCCATATCCATCCGAGAGGGTATAACAGGCGGTAAAGAAGGCGGTACACAGCGCAAAGATAAGGGCTTTACCTTTGATGTTCAAAGAGAATTTTCGACCTGCAAACGCGATGGCTACCACCCCTGAAATAATAAAAATAATCCCTACAAAACTCATAAATGGTAAGGATTCATTAAATAAAACAATACTTAATAACGCAGTGATTAAAGGGGCTGAGCCGCGAGAAATAGGGTAAATCTGGCTGAGATCACCATGGTTGTATGCTTGGCTGAGAAAATAGATATAACCGATGTGAAATAGTACTGACAAAGCTAACCATGGGACGGCATCAGGAGACGGTAGCCCAAACCAAAAGAGGGCTGGAATAGTTAAAACCCCAGAAAAAATGGCAATCATCACCAAACCAAAGAAGCGGTCATTACCAAATTTCACCAGAGCATTCCAACTGGCATGGCAAAACGCGGCAAACAGCACAGAAAGCAGAACGTATAGGGACATAATATAGAGAGATAGTGATTGCCTAAGGGTGGCTCGAGTATCACATAAAGCGTCTTTTTTATGAAGCGGCACGCAAGAAAGAGAGGGAGGGGGTTTTTATTTTTGCGAAGGGCTTCGAAAATAAAAAAATAAACGATTTTTTTGACTATCTGTAAAGGTCATTTTTCATTAGTCTCTAAAAAAGTTGAATATTTAAAGCGCTTTACCCAGTAAATTTATTGTTGGTTTTTAGAATAGTTGCCTATAGTTAAATTAACGATTTATTATCATTCGTCGTGATCTCGATTGCTAAATATTCGGAAATTACGATCATTAATGGATAAATAAACGATTTTTTACGAATTAATGATTATCATAATATTAACATTCAAAAATATTTTTTGAGGTTATTCATATGACAGCAATTATTCGTAAATTTTTAAAGTTAGAAGCAGCAGGAGGGCTACTCCTAATTATTGCTGCCATTGTCGCTTTAATAATGGCTAATACGCCATTACAGGGAGCTTATCAGCAATTTTTAGATATTCCGGTAGCTATTAAAATCTCAACATTTGAATTAGATAAACCTCTGATTCTATGGATTAATGATTTCTTAATGGCCGTGTTTTTCCTGGTTGTTGGTTTAGAGGTAAAGCGCGAGTTATTGGAAGGATCCCTGGCAGGACGTGATAAAGCGATATTTCCGGCAATTGCAGCTGTGGGGGGAATGATTGCACCGGCGTTAGTTTACTTAGCGTTTAATGGTGCGGATGATATTACTCGTCAAGGGTGGGCTATCCCTGCAGCAACAGATATTGCGTTCGCGTTGGGTGTGATGGCGTTATTAGGTAAGCGTGTTCCTACGGAGCTCAAAGTATTTTTATTGGCATTAGCTATCATTGATGACCTTGGTGTCATTGTGATTATTGCCTTTTTCTATACCAGCTCAGTTTCTGTCGTTGCATTGAGTTTAGCGGCACTGTGTGTGGCAATACTGTGTCTAATGAACTGGCGACGAGTTGAAAACACCGCAGCTTACTTAGTGATTGGCTTAATCTTGTGGGTCTGTATTTTGAAATCAGGTGTTCATGCCACTCTGGCTGGAGTGATTGTTGGTTTCTTAATTCCATTAAGAGGGACTAATAATACAAAACCGTCGGAAGAATTAGAGCATGTGCTGCACCCTTGGGTTGTTTATCTCATATTGCCTATCTTTGCATTTGCAAATTCAGGCGTACAACTCAATGGCGTCACCTTTGATGGTTTAATGAGCCCATTACCACTTGGCGTCGCAGCGGGTTTGATACTGGGCAAACCAGTCGGTATTTTCTTATTTAGTTGGATTTCGGTAAAAGTAGGGTTGGCTAAATTGCCAGCATCGATTAACTTGAAGCAAGTGTTTGCTGTTTCTGTGCTTTGTGGGATCGGTTTTACTATGTCTATTTTTATCACCGGCCTCGCTTTTGAAGGGCTTGATGAAGTGTATAGTACCTACTCGAGACTGGGTATTTTAATCGGTTCCACAACAGCAGCATTGTTAGGGTACTTTATGTTAAGGGTAGTGTTACCGAAACCAAAAGTTTCGCACAGCGATGCAAAATAAACATAATAGACGTAATTATTAGTAAGAATTTTCGAGTTAATCTTCTATGATATGCCCGCGGTATGAGTTGCATACTGCGGGTATTTTAACTTATAACTCCCGATTACGGGGTACGGGTAAAGCGTATGGTCAGTATGTACTGTGGTCATTAAGTACTGCGGTCATTAAGTACTGCGGTCATTATTGGCGATACAAAAGGAATCGATATGCGGGTTTCACATCTTAATTTTAACCACCTTTACTATTTCTGGCATGTTTGCAAAGAAGGCTCTGTTGTCGGTGCCGCTGAGGCTCTTTACCTGACTCCACAGACAATTACTGGGCAAATTAAAGCACTCGAAGAGCGGTTAGGTGGAAAATTATTTAAACGCCAAGGTCGAGGGCTAGTGCCTTCTGAACTGGGACAACTGATTTTTCGTTATGCTGACAAAATGTTTATGCTCAGCCAAGAAATGCTGGATATCGTCAACTACAGCCGAGAATCTAACCTGCTGTTTGATGTAGGTGTGGCTGATGCATTATCGAAACGTTTAGTCAGTCGTGTACTAGAAACGGCAGTTGTCGAACATGAGCAGATTCATTTACGTTGCTTTGAATCGACTCATGAGCTGTTGCTGGAGCAATTAAGCCAGCACAAGCTGGATATGATTTTATCGGATTGCCCTGTGGACTCTTCACAGCAAGAGGGCCTGTTCTCCGTTAAATTAGGTGAATGCAGCGTCAGTTTTTTCTGCCGTCAGCCAGTACCGAAGAAACCATTTCCTGAATGTCTAGAAGAGCGCAGGTTATTAATTCCAGGGCGTCGCTCGATGCTTGGTCGCCATTTATTAACATGGATCCGCAATAAAAACCTGCAAGTTGAAGTACTTGGTGAGTTTGATGATGCAGCATTAATGAAAGCATTCGGGATGTATCACAATGCAATTTTTGTGGCGCCATCTTTATATGTAAAAGACATTTTTGCTGATAATGAAGTGCAAGAAATTGGCCGCTTAGATAGCGTTAAAGAAGAGTATTACGTGATTTTTGCGGAAAGAATGATCCAGCACCCGGCAGTACAACGTGTCTGTAACAAAGATTTTTCTGAGTTATTTTCCGCGCCGTTCGATAATTTAGAACAGAAAGTTTAGAGCACAAAGGTGTAAGGCAGGAAATTAGCAGACAAAAAAACCGGCCTAAGCCGGTTTTTTATAATCAAGAAGCGAAATTACATTGCTTTGATTTGAGCAACTAAGTTAGCTTTATGACGTGCTGCTTTGTTTTTGTGGATCAGGCCTTTGCTAGCGTGGCGATCAACAAGAGGTTGCATGTCATTGAATGCTTTCTGAGCTGCTTCTTTATCGCCTGCAGCGATAGCAAGGTAAACTTTCTTAATAAAAGTACGTACCATAGAGCGACGGCTAGCGTTGTGCTGGCGACGTTTCTCTGATTGAACGGCACGTTTCTTAGCTGATTTGATATTAGCCAAGGTCCAACTCCCAAATGTATTCTATTGAGGACAATTTAAAGGTCAAGGAATATGCCCTTTCGCCCTTCATTTGTCAATGGATTTGTGCAAATAAACATCGTGTACTTCGATGTCAATGCGTTGTGAATGGTGCAAGATTCTATCAGCAAATATCAGAAGAATACAGATCTGCGCGTGAAAAAAAGCATAATTGATAGAAGATATTTTAAATCATTTTTCAGAAAAAATTTTTTTAGTGATATCAAACGTGCATCAAGATGAAATTGAATTATAAATAGAGTGTTTTTTATACACTTGGGTTTGTTATACAAAATGGATGATAAGAAAACTATAAAAATTAAATATTTTTAGAGATCTCCGCGTCAATTTGTTGTATTGATAATCTATTGGTTATCCAAACTTTTTTGATTTACCTATCGACAATGATCAGATTCAGCAGCGCAGTGTCGTGCAGAAAGATGCTTAGCAGTGTAAAATCATCTGATTAAATAGTGTAGTGATCAAAAAAATAGGGTTTAATGAAAGCTTTTACGAACTTAGGTTAACCTTATGCGTCGTACAAGGTATAATCCTGCAATTTCCTCGGTATTGAGCCAGTTATGGAGCTAATTCGCGGTATACAAAATATCCGGTCGTACCATCATGGTTGCGTACTGACTATTGGTAATTTTGATGGTGTTCATCGTGGGCACCAAGTATTACTTCAAAATTTGAAGCTCAAGGGTAAACAGTTAGGTTTACCAACTGTTGTGATGATCTTTGAACCACAACCCCTTGAATTTTTTACGGGTGATAAGGCTCCTGCGCGTTTGACACGCCTAAGAGATAAAGTGAAGTACCTTGCTGATAGCGGGGTCGATTATCTGTTATGTGTGGAATTTAACCAGCATTTTGCCTCATTAACACCCGATGCTTTTGTGTCTGACTTGTTAGTTGACAAACTCGGTGTGAAATATCTTGCCATCGGTGATGATTTCCGGTTCGGAAAAAATCGGATGGGTGATTTTTCTTTTTTACAGCAAGCCGGTCAAAAGTTTGGTTTTGAAGTCGCAGACACCGAAAGCTTTTGTGATTCAGGTGTGCGCGTCAGCAGCACTGCAATCCGTAAAGCGATACAAAACAATGATCTGACATTAGCTGAAAATTTATTAGGTCACACATACCGCATTAGTGGGCGTGTGGTTCACGGTAATCAGCTAGGTCGTACGATAGGTTTTCCGACAGCAAACCTACCGTTAAAACGTTTAGTCACACCGGTGACTGGCGTGTATGCTGTAGAAGTTCATGGTCTGGGCGATAGGCCTGTACCGGGCGTGGCAAACATTGGCACACGCCCAACGGTATCTGGAAAAGGTACCCAGTTAGAAGTCCATCTGATTGATGCACATATGGATTTATATGGGCGTCATATTGATGTTGTGTTACGTAAAAAATTACGTGACGAACAGCGGTTTGCTTCGTTGGACGCGCTGAAGGAGCAAATTGCTAATGATGTAGTTGCAGCTAGAGAATATCTCGCAGCAATTGGAATCAGATAATTTAGCGGAAAATTGGAACTGAGAATCGATGAGTGACTATAAAAATACCCTGAATCTACCAGAAACAGGGTTCCCAATGCGTGGCGATCTCGCTAAACGCGAACCACAGATGTTAGAGCGCTGGTACAAAGAAGGTTTGTATCAGGCAATCCGTAAAGCAAAATCGGGCAAGAAAACCTTTATTCTGCACGATGGTCCTCCGTATGCTAACGGCAGTATTCATATTGGTCACTCAGTAAACAAAATTCTCAAAGATATTATTATTAAATCCAAAGGGCTGGCGGGCTTTGATTCCCCATACATCCCTGGTTGGGATTGCCATGGATTACCTATTGAACACAAAGTTGAACAAATCGTAGGTAAACCAGGGGAAAAAGTTTCCGCCGCTGAATTTCGTGCAAAATGCCGTGAATATGCTAAAGAGCAAATTGAAGGGCAAAAAGCTGATTTTATCCGCTTAGGTGTGTTGGGTGAGTGGGACAAACCTTACCTGACCATGGATTTTAAAACCGAAGCGAACATCATCCGTGCGTTGGCGAAAACCGTTGCAAATGGCCACTTAGTGAAAGGGGCAAAACCCGTTCACTGGTGTACCGCATGTGGTTCTTCATTGGCTGAAGCGGAAGTCGAATATTACGACAAAACATCTCCATCTATCTACGTTCGCTTTCCTGCGGTAGATAGCAAAGCCGTTTGCGAAAAATTTGGTGTTTCTAGCGATAAAACGCCATCTTTAGTGATCTGGACGACAACGCCTTGGACATTACCAGCTAACCGTGCAATCTCTCTAAACCCAGAGTTCAAATACTCTCTGGTGGATGCGAATGGCGATTTAGTCATTCTGGCAACTGACTTAGTTGAAGAAGTCATGAAGACTGTCGGTGTTGAGTCGTGGACAGTATTAGGCGAGTGTGAAGGTAGCGCATTAGAGTTACTGCGTTTCGCTCATCCATTTATGGGCTTTGATGTGCCTGCAATTTTAGGCGACCACGTTACGCTAGATGCGGGTACAGGTGCGGTACATACAGCGCCAGGCCATGGTCCTGAAGACTATGTTGTTGGACAAAAATATGGTTTAGAAACAGCGAACCCAGTAGGCCCAGATGGCTGCTTCTTGCCAAATACCTATCCAGGTTTAGATGGTTTATTTATTTTCAAAGCTAACGATGTGGTGCTGGAAATTCTGAATGAGAAAGGCTTACTGATGTACAAGAAAGCTATCTCTCACAGCTACCCATGCTGCTGGCGCCATAAAACCCCAGTTATTTTCCGTGCGACACCACAATGGTTTATCGGCATGGATAAAAACGGTCTGCGTGAACAATCTCTGAAAGAGATCGATATTGTTCAGTGGATCCCAGGTTGGGGTCGTGCACGTATCGAGTCAATGGTAGAAAACCGTCCTGACTGGTGTATTTCACGTCAACGTACTTGGGGTACTCCAATGTCGTTATTCGTGCACAAAGAGACTGAAGAACTGCATCCGCGTACTTTAGAGCTGATGGAAGAAGTCGCTAAGCGCGTTGAAGTTGATGGTATCCAAGCATGGTGGGATTTAGATCCCGCTGAATTGCTGGGTGCTGATGCTGAAACTTATCGTAAAGTGCCAGACACATTAGACGTTTGGTTCGATTCAGGATCCACCCACTTTGCAGTGGTTGACGCGCGTCCTGAATTCCATGGCAACTCTGCGGATATGTATCTGGAAGGTTCTGACCAACACCGTGGTTGGTTCATGTCTTCTCTGATGCTGTCTACTGCGATGAAAGGCAAAGCCCCTTACCGTCAAGTTCTGACCCACGGTTTTACCGTTGATGGTCAAGGCCGTAAGATGTCTAAATCTTTAGGTAATACGGTTAGTCCGCAAGATGTGATGAATAAACTGGGTGCAGATATCCTGCGTCTGTGGGTGGCATCAACCGACTATACAGGCGAAATCGCGGTATCTGATGAAATTTTAAAACGTGCTGCAGACTCTTATCGCCGTATCCGTAATACCGCGCGTTTCTTACTGGCAAACTTAAATGGTTTCAATCCAGAAACCGATATGGTGAAACCAGAAGATATGGTGGTGTTAGATCGCTGGGCGGTTGGTCGTGCATTAGAAGCACAGAAAGAGATTACGAAAGCGTATGATGAGTATGATTTCTTAGGTGTTATCCAACGCTTAATGCATTTCTGCTCTATCGAGATGGGCTCGTTCTATCTGGATATTATCAAAGACCGTCAATACACCGCGAAAAGTGATAGCGTTGCTCGCCGTAGCTGCCAAACTGCACTGTTCCATATCGTGGAAGCATTGGTTCGTTGGATTGCACCGGTTCTGTCCTTCACCTCCGATGAAATCTGGAACGAATTACCGGGCAAACGCGCTCAGTTCGTTCTCACTGAAGAGTGGTATAACGGTTTATTTGGTTTAGACGAATCTGAAGCGATGAATGATGGTTTCTGGTCTGAACTGTTAGCCGTACGTGGTGAAGTGAACAAAGTTCTGGAACAAGCGCGTACAGACAAGCACATTGGTGGTTCGTTAGAAGCCTCGGTAACGTTATATGCAGATAGCACATTAGCCGTTAAGTTAAATAGCTTAGGTGATGAACTGCGTTTTGCGCTGTTAACATCTCAAGCGAATGTGGCTGATATTGCAACGGCACCTGCGGATGCACAAGACAGTGAACTGAAAGGCCTGAAAATTGCCTTCAGAAAAGCGGCTGGGGAAAAATGTCCTCGTTGCTGGCATTATGCAAGTGATATTGGTGCAGCGGCAGAACAACCTGAAATCTGTGGTCGCTGTGTGACTAACGTAGCCGGAAACGGTGAATTACGTAAGTTTGCTTAATGAAGACACCTATTTGTTCTACTGGTTTGCGTTGGCTGTGGCTGACGGTTGTGATTATCGTTGCAGATTTAGCAATTAAGCAATTGGTCTTAAAAGAGCTAACTCTGTACGACCCACACCCTTTAATTCCGTACTTTAACCTTATGTACGCTCAAAACTTTGGTGCGGCATTCAGTTTTCTGGCGGATAAAGGCGGCTGGCAGCGCTGGTTCTTTGCTGGAATAGCTATTGCCATCTCCATTACGTTAATGGTGATGATGTATCGTCAAAGCGTGAAAAAACGCCTGAGCAATATTGCTTATGCGTTAATTATTGGTGGTGCGATCGGTAATTTATTTGACCGTTTAGTGCATGGCTTTGTGGTTGACTACATTGATTTTTATGTTGGCAACTGGCACTGGCCGACCTTCAACTTGGCGGATATGGCCATTTGTATCGGTGCGGCGTTGGTGATTTTTGAAGGCTTTTTGCCGGATAAACCCAAACAGCAAGATGCTAAATAGAACAGATAGTGCGATAGGTTAATAAAACCCAATATTGCATATTAATCATCTCAGCCCGACGATAGTCGGGCTGAACTTTATGATAAAAAACAGGTTTAGATTATGTCTACTCAAATACAGGCGCAGAGTTCTGTTTTACTGCATTTCACTCTGAAATTAGAGGATGGCTCCACGGCGGATTCTTCTCACGCACAAGGAAAGCCTGCGTTGTTTGCTCTTGGAAATGATTCACTGTCGCCAGAATTAGAAGCGCAACTGATTGGGCTATCTGAAGGTGAAAAGAAAACATTTTCCTTAGCAGGGGATACGGTATTCGGGAAACATAATCCAGACTTAGTGCAATACTTTTCATTGCGTGATTTTATGGAAACAGGGATCCCTGAAATTGGTACCATCATGCTGTTTACGGGCATGAATGGGAGCGAAATGCCGGGCGTCGTGAAAGCTATTGAAGGGGAATCAATTACTGTTGATTTTAACCATCCTCTTGCTGAGCAACAAATCACCTTTGAAATTGAAGTTCTAGAAATAGACCCACAATTGGAGAGTCACCATGCAAATATTAATGGCTAATCCTCGTGGATTTTGTGCGGGTGTTGACCGTGCAATCAGTATTGTTGAACGCGCCTTAGAAATTTATGGTGCACCGATTTATGTTCGCCATGAAGTGGTGCATAACCGCTATGTGGTTGATGATTTACGTCAGCGTGGCGCTATCTTCATTGAAGAAATCTCTGAAGTTCCTGATGGCTCTATTCTGATTTTCTCAGCGCATGGCGTTTCACAAGCCATTCGTCAAGAAGCCCGTTCCCGCGATTTAACCATGCTATTTGATGCGACCTGCCCATTAGTGACTAAAGTGCATATGGAAGTGGCTCGTGCAAGCCGTAAGGGCAAAGAGGCGATTTTAATCGGTCACGCAGGACACCCTGAAGTGGAAGGGACAATGGGGCAATACAATAACCCTGAAGGGGGAATGTATCTTGTTGAAAGTCCAGAAGACGTTTGGAAGCTACAGGTAAAAGATGAAAACAACCTGAGTTTTATGACGCAAACAACGCTTTCAGTGGATGATACCTCCGATGTGATTGATGCACTCACCCGTCGATTCCCAAATATTGTGGGGCCTCGTAAAGACGATATTTGCTATGCGACGACGAACCGCCAAGAAGCGGCGCGTGAGTTAGCAGAGAAAGCCGATATTGTGTTAGTCGTCGGTTCGAAAAACTCGTCCAACTCAAACCGTTTGGCGGAATTAGCGTCTCGAATGGGAAAAGCGGCATTTCTGATTGATGGTGCAGAAGATATTCAAACCGAGTGGTTAAAAGATAAGAAAATTATCGGATTGACAGCGGGGGCATCCGCGCCGGATATTTTAGTCCGCCAAGTGATTGATAGACTTAAAGAGCTGGGTGCAGACTCTGTGGTTGAGCTACAAGGACGAGAAGAGAATATCGTTTTTGAAGTGCCAAAAGAGTTGCGTGTAGACGTTAAAGAAATTAACTAATACATTGATTTACTTATTATAGTGGCGGCTAATTTAGCCGCTGCGGTTTTCTGTTTTTTTGCATTTTACCTGCCTCCGTACAATTTTTTCTGATAATCATCCCCCTCTCTACGGTTTTATTAATATCTCCAGATTAGTGCTGGCGTCCCGATTCAAGTTTCTTTAAGGTATAACCAAGATTTTATTTTGGTTTTCGCCTCAAAAATTTACGAAAGGATCAAAAATGGCAGATTCAACTGTACGCGTTGCGATTGTCGGTGCGGGTGGGCGCATGGGACGCCAATTAATTCAAGCAGCACAAGAACAAAACGGAATTCAACTTGGCGCAGCCATTGAGCGTGAAGGCTCTTCGCTTATTGGCACAGATGCGGGTGAACTGGCGGGAATTGGACTAATTGGTGTGAAAGTCGTTAGCGATCTAAATTCCGTGGTTAATGATTTTGATGTACTGATTGATTTCACTCGCCCTGAAGGCACCTTACAGTACTTAGCATTCTGTCAATCTCACCAAAGAGGCATGGTCATCGGAACTACAGGGTTTGATGAAGAAGGAAAATTGGCGATTGCAGAAGCTGCAAAATCTATCCCAATTGTCTTCGCTGCCAATTTTAGCGTTGGTGTAAATTTGGTGCTGAAATTACTGGAAAAAGCGGCGAAAGTGATGGGAGATTACACCGATATTGAAATTATCGAAGCGCATCATCGTCATAAAGTTGATGCCCCTTCTGGCACTGCACTGGCGATGGGGGAATCTATCGCGGATGCATTAGGAAAAGATCTGAAAGAGTGTGCGGTTTACGTACGTGAAGGCTATACCGGAGAGCGTGAACCGGGCACGATTGGTTTTGCTACGGTACGTGCTGGCGATATTGTTGGTGAGCACACTGCGATGTTTGCTGATATTGGCGAACGTGTAGAAATAAGCCACAAGGCTTCCAGTCGTATGACCTTTGCTAAAGGTGCGGTAAGAGCATCATCTTGGGTTAATGCTAAGAAAGATGGTCTATACAATATGAAGGATGTCCTTAATCTTGATAATTTGTAGTTTTTTATAAAATAATTTATTGTTTAAAATCAGATGGTTTCATTTGAAGCCTCTGATTTATTGTTGTTTGTTTATTTAATATGATTATTGCTCTTATTTTTCATTGTCATTGTGTTGTTTTATCTCTTTTTTACTCAAAAATTGCACTTTAGATCCTCCCTTGTCTGCGCTATTATCCATTTTGCACTTTTCTTCGCTATTAACCGTTTGCTTTTTTACCCATGAATAGTTATTTCATTAGCCTTCTATAGAAAAAATAGGTAAGAATGCAAAAAAGTAAGCTAAAAGTGAAAAAAATGCATTTTTTTCTAGACAAGACTCTATCCCATCATTAGAATGCGCGCAATTTGCCAAAAATTTGCTTAAAAACTCATTTTGGCATTGATTTAGATCGTAAAATCTGAATTAATATGCAAAAAATATGATTGATTATTCTCCGGAGGATGTTTTGATAAAGTCAGCTATATTGGTTCTGGAAGACGGAACCCAATTCCACGGGCGTGCCATTGGTGCTGAAGGGGCCGCTATTGGAGAAGTCGTTTTCAATACTTCAATGACCGGATATCAAGAAATAATTACTGACCCTTCCTATTACCGCCAAATTGTTACTCTCACTTATCCCCATATTGGTAATGTCGGCACTAATGCTGATGACGAAGAATCTCCTAACGTACACGCTCAAGGCCTTATCATTCGCGACTTACCATTAATCTACAGTAACTTTCGTGGTCAGGAAGGCTTGTCTGAATATCTGAAACGCCACAATGTGGTGGCTATCGCCGATATCGACACGCGCAAATTAACCCGCCTGTTAAGAGAAAAAGGCGCGCAAAACGGTTGTATCATCGCAGGGGATAACCCAGATGCGGCGCTGGCTTTAGAAAAAGCACGCAGCTTCTCAGGTTTAAATGGTTTAGATTTAGCAAAAGAAGTTTGCACCAAAGAGATTTATAGCTGGACTCAACGCTCTTGGAACTTAGAAGAAGGGCAACCTGCTGCAAGTAAAGAAGATGAGCTGCCATTACACGTCGTTGCTTACGATTTTGGTGCAAAGCGCAATATTCTGCGTATGTTAGTTGACCGTGGATGCCGCTTAACCGTAGTTCCAGCAACAACGCCAGCAGAAACGGTGTTAGCGATGAACCCAGATGGAATTTTCTTATCAAACGGCCCTGGCGACCCAGCCCCTTGTGACTACGCTATCAACGCTATCCAAGAATTCTTAGAAACTGAAATCCCAGTATTTGGCATCTGCTTAGGTCACCAATTGCTAGCATTAGCAAGCGGCGCGAATACCGTGAAGATGAAGTTTGGTCACCACGGTGCTAACCACCCAGTTAAAGATTTAGACAAAGACGTGGTGATGATCACGGCTCAAAACCACGGTTTTGCGGTTGATGAATCCACACTACCCGACACATTGCGTGTGACACACAAATCGCTGTTTGATGGCACCTTACAAGGCATCCATCGCACAGATAAACCGGCATTCAGTTTCCAAGGTCACCCAGAAGCCAGTTCTGGTCCTCATGATGCCGCAGGTCTTTTTGACCACTTCATTGATTTAATCAACGAATACCGTCAAAACACACCACGTTCAAACGCAAAATAATCGGGAGCAAGAAAATGGCAAAACGTACAGATATTAAAAGCATTCTGATCCTCGGTGCGGGCCCGATTGTTATCGGCCAAGCGTGTGAGTTTGACTATTCAGGTGCACAAGCGTGTAAAGCGCTGAGAGAAGAAGGCTACCGCGTTATTCTGGTGAACTCGAACCCAGCGACTATCATGACTGACCCAGAAATGGCGGATGCAACCTACATCGAGCCAATTCACTGGGAAGTGGTACGTAAAATCATTGAAAAAGAGCGCCCAGATGCAGTATTACCAACCATGGGTGGACAAACTGCGCTGAACTGTGCCCTTGAGCTTGAACGCCAAGGTGTACTGGCTGAATTTGGTGTGACCATGATTGGTGCGACTGCGGACGCGATTGATAAAGCAGAAGACCGCCAGCGCTTTGATAAAGCGATGAAAAAAATCGGTTTAGGCACAGCGCGTTCAGGTATTGCACACACAATGGAAGAAGCTAACGCCGTCGCTGATGATGTTGGTTTCCCGTGTATCATTCGTCCATCTTTCACCATGGGTGGCTCCGGTGGTGGTATCGCGTATAACCGTGAAGAATTTGAAGAAATCTGTACTCGCGGTTTAGATTTATCCCCAACTAACGAACTGTTAATCGATGAGTCATTAATTGGTTGGAAAGAGTACGAAATGGAAGTGGTACGCGATAAGAAAGATAACTGCATCATCGTCTGCTCCATTGAAAACTTCGACGCAATGGGCATTCACACTGGTGACTCCATCACCGTCGCGCCTGCGCAAACACTGACAGATAAAGAATACCAAATCATGCGCGATGCCTCGATGGCAGTACTGCGTGAAATCGGTGTTGAAACTGGTGGTTCTAACGTTCAGTTCGCCGTTAACCCGAAAGATGGTCGCTTAATTGTTATCGAGATGAACCCGCGTGTTTCTCGTTCATCCGCACTCGCGTCAAAAGCAACAGGCTTCCCAATTGCTAAAATCGCTGCAAAATTAGCGGTCGGTTACACTCTCGATGAGCTGATGAATGACATCACAGGCGGTCGTACTCCTGCGTCATTTGAACCATCTATCGACTACGTTGTAACCAAAATTCCTCGCTTTAACTTCGAAAAATTCGCAGGCAGCAATGACCGTCTGACCACCCAAATGAAATCCGTGGGTGAAGTGATGGCTATCGGTCGCACATTCCAAGAATCTATGCAAAAAGCGCTGCGTGGACTGGAAGTGGGCGCAACTGGCTTCGACCCGAAAGTGAGCCAGGACGACCCAGAATCGTTAACTCGCATTCGCCGTGAGCTGAAAGATGCTGGCTCTGACCGTATTTGGTACATCGCTGATGCATTCCGCGCAGGCTTATCTATCGATGGTATCTTCAACCTGACCAATATCGACCGCTGGTTCTTAGTGCAAATTGAAGAGCTGGTGCGCTTAGAAAACGAAGTGGCAGAGTTAGGTATCAACGGTCTGACTAAAGATTTCTTACGCCAACTGAAGCGCAAAGGTTTTGCGGATGCACGTCTGGCAAGTTTAGTGGGTGTGTCTGAAGCTGAATTACGTAAGTTACGTCAAGGTTATGATTTACATCCAGTTTATAAGCGTGTAGATACCTGTGCGGCAGAGTTTGCAACCGACACCGCATATATGTACTCCACTTATGAAGACGAATGCGAATCCAATCCGAACAACGACAAGCCAAAAATCATGGTATTAGGTGGCGGTCCAAACCGTATCGGACAAGGTATCGAATTCGACTACTGCTGCGTACACGCTTCATTAGCACTGCGTGAAGATGGTTATGAAACCATCATGGTCAACTGTAACCCAGAAACGGTTTCAACAGACTACGACACGTCTGACCGCCTCTATTTCGAACCAGTGACACTGGAGGATGTGTTAGAAATCGTCCGCATCGAACAGCCGAAAGGGGTGATTGTTCAGTACGGTGGTCAAACACCACTGAAATTAGCGCGTGCATTAGAAGCTGCGGGTGTGCCGGTTATTGGTACTAGCCCAGATGCGATTGACCGTGCAGAAGACCGTGAGCGTTTCCAACAAGCGGTTAACCGCTTAAACTTGAAACAGCCACAAAACGCTACTGTTGCAACTATCGAGCAAGCTGTTGAAAAAGCAGCGGGTATCGGTTATCCGCTGGTGGTTCGTCCATCTTATGTACTGGGCGGTCGTGCGATGGAAATCGTCTATGACGAAGTTGACCTGCGCCGCTACTTCCAAACGGCGGTGAGCGTCTCTAACGATGCACCAGTGCTGTTAGACCGCTTCCTTGATGATGCGATTGAAGTGGACGTGGATGCTATCTGCGACGGCGAAATGGTGCTGATTGGCGGAATTATGGAGCACATCGAACAAGCGGGTGTTCACTCCGGTGACTCAGCATGTTCACTGCCAGCTTATACATTAAGCCAAGAAATTCAGGATGTGATGCGTGAACAAGTGCGTAGCCTCGCATTCGAATTGCGTGTTCGCGGTCTGATGAACGTCCAGTTTGCGGTGAAGAACAACGAAGTTTACCTGATTGAAGTAAACCCGCGTGCAGCACGAACTGTCCCATTCGTTTCTAAAGCAACGGGTGTGCCTTTAGCGAAAGTGGCCGCGCGCGTTATGGCGGGTCAAACACTGACTCAGCAAGGCGTGACTGAAGAAGTCATTCCTCCTTACTACTCAGTCAAAGAAGTGGTTCTGCCATTCAACAAGTTCCAAGGTGTTGACCCAATCCTCGGGCCAGAAATGCGCTCAACGGGTGAAGTGATGGGTGTTGGCCGCACATTTGCTGAAGCGTTTGCTAAAGCGATGTTAGGCAGCAACTCAACCATGAAGAAATCCGGTCGTGCACTGCTGTCTGTTCGTGAAGGGGATAAAACCAAAGTTGTTGATTTAGCGGCGAAACTGCTGAAACACGGTTTTGAGTTAGACGCGACTCATGGAACGGCGATTGTACTGGGTGAAGCGGGCATCAACCCTCGCTTAGTTAACAAAGTGCATGAAGGTCGTCCACACATTCAAGACCGTATTAAGAATGGTGAGTATAACTACATCGTGAATACCACGGCCGGTCGCCAAGCGATTGAAGATTCAAAACTCATTCGCGGTAGCGCACTGCGTTACAAAGTTCACTATGATACAACCCTCAACGGTGGCTTTGCGACGGCGTTATCTCTGAGTGCAGACCCAACGGATAAAGTGATTTCTGTACAAGAGATGCACGCATTAATTAAATAATCATTGATTCGATGATTATTAACCCCAGTGGTGTTATCGCCTCTGGGGTTTTTTTATGGTTAGCGAAAAATGGAATAAATTAAAATAAATGAAAAATAGTGCACAATAGTGATTGACCCTCACGTAACGTGAGGCACTAACCTGCATTTCAGGATAGGAGGCGCAGATGCTATTTCAAGTGGGTGAGATCGCAGAGAAAACAGGATTAACCATTCGTACCCTTCACCATTATGAAGAGATTGGTTTATTACTGCCGACTGCCAGAACCGATGCAGGTTATCGACTCTATAATATGCAATGTATTGAACGTTTGACGCAAATTCAGATGCTGCGTCAGGTGGGAGTCAAACTGAAAGACATCGGTGAGTTACTTAATGGTCACAGTGGCGATATCTCTCTTTTGCTGCAAGAGCGTATTAGTCTGTTAACCGAGCAGATGAAGCAGATTGAAAAACTGCGTTCACGTCTCGAGCGGTTACAGCAGCAAATGCAACAGGGAGATAACCCCACTCAGGCTGATTGGTTTTCCTTATTGGAGATGATGTCGATGTTTGATAAATATTTTACCCCTCAAGAGCTTGAGCAATTGCCGTTATACACGGCGAATACATTGAAAAATCAAGAGTGGCAGCAGCGGGTCGCCACAGTAAAATCGTTAATGGAAAAAGGTAAATCACCGAAATCGGCCACAGTACAAGCTGTCGCTGTTGAGTGGATGACGGCCTTGGAAAGAGATACGGGCGGAAACCCTGATTTCTTTGCACGTTTAAATCAAATTCACTTAACCGACAATGAGCTAATGTTCTCGACGGGGATCACTGAAGCGATGATTGACTTTGTAGCTCGGGGCTTTAGCGAGTACCAACTATCACGTTTTAAACCCCATTTAACTGCTGAGCAATTTGCTGTTGTTAGCCAGCATTACTTTGAGTCAGGCAAAGTGTGGCCTGAATTTATTTCAGGAATTTATAATGCTTTGAAAGCGGGGGATGCCCCAGATTCGCCGAATGTGCAGAAATTGGCAGGAATGTGGTTAACCATGTTTAACCAATTTACTGGGGGCGATCCGCTATTACAGGAAAAAATCCGCACGATTTATCGCGAAGATCCGGTTATTTCTCAAGGAACATGGATGACGCCAGAAATTGGGCAGTATCTGTTTTCCGCCATTAGTTTCTTATTGGCGAAGCAATAACAGCGTAAGTTAGCAATCCATTCTTGATATCAAAGTCGCGACAGAATATGCCGCGACTTTTTTGTTTTAGGTGCGTTAGTAGACTAAAAATGGACGGTTTGGATACCCATTATTGCGGCTTGTCCACCCACATAAACTCGACTGATAGCCTGATCTTGATGAGAGATTTCCACTTGAATTTGCGAGGAACACCCCATTGCTCGCCCTTGCTCTAACAGAAAATGGGTTTCTGTGGGGAAGACATGTTTCACCAGATAGCAGCCAAGAGTACCACTGGCGCTACCGGTTGCGGACTCTTCATTAATTCCGTAGAGCGGAGCAAAGTTTCGGCAATGAGCAGTAAAAGAAGGCGACTGGCTTAACTCAAAAACATGAAAACCAATCGAGTCAAATTCACGGCTCAGCTGTGCGATAGCATCATAATTAGGTTTTAAATTATCCAATTGATTGGATTGCACGGGGACTAAAATATCAGGTAATCCAGTGGAGATAATTTCAATAGGTAAGCCTGTTTCTGTGATTGTCTCAGCTGGGATACCTAATGCGGCAGCGGCGGCATTCACATCAGGCCCTTGGCGAGTAGCGGGGAGTGTTTGTTGCATAATGACCCCATCAGCACTGACCGTAACATTTAAAATACCTGCTTTGGTTTTTTGGGAGTAGGTACCAGCGCTCAACTGGTTCAGTGAAAATAGGGTAAAAAAGACAGCCAATGTCGCGTGCCCACAAAAGTCGACTTCACTTTCAGGGGTGAAAAAATCCACTTTAAAATCTGTTTCTTCACCCGCACTTTCTCCGGTATAGACAAATGCCGTTTCGGAAAATCCCACTTGGCGAGCAATCGCAATTTTTTGTGCATCACTGAGTTTCGGGGGATTGAGTACGACTCCTGCAGGGTTTCCGCCTGTGTTATTTCGAGTAAATGAGTTTACAAGGTGAACATTGAGCGTACGCTCATCTATAGGCATAGCTGTGTTATGCATGGTGACTCCAAGGTAATTAAGCGCTTTTTTTATTATTTATGGGGATGAAATGGGCGCATATTGAGAGGTTAGATGTCGATTTTGCCGCAGCGACCAAGCACGTAAATGTGTATTGGTCGCGTTAGCTTTGAGAGAAAATTAGCTTTCTTTACTGCCTTTTAAGGCTTTACGGTGTTTCCAGTAAACAATAATGGAACCAATCAAACCACTGACCAACAGTACAACAGGGATGATCATCAGTGCGGTGATCACGACTTGTTCATGCTCTTTAACGAAAGGAATTTGGTTAACGGCATAGCCCAAAGTCACAATAATACCGACCCACAATAACCCGCTAAGCCAGTTGAATAACTGGAAACGGCGATGGCTTAAATCGGATAATCCCGCTAACAATGGCAGTAGTGTTCTTACGAATGCCAGAAAGCGTCCGATTAATAATGCATATAAACCTTGGCGGTTAAACATATCATTGGCTTTTTTATGATATTCCTCAGGGAGTTGAGAAAGCCAGCGTTTAACTATCTTCGTTTCGCTTAACCAACGTCCTTGAACAAATCCAAGCCAGCAGCCTAAACTCGCAGCCGTCGCCAGCAGCAAGATTGTGGGGACAAAGTGCAAAACACCCTTGGCAATCAGTGCGCCAGAAAGTAGTAAAAGGGTATCACCGGGTAAAAATGCGGCAGGGAGCACGCCATTTTCTAATACAATCACCACAAAGAGTACGGTGTAAATGACCCAGAGAACTTCTGGGTTGGCGAGCTTCATAAAATCGTGGTGCCAAAGTGCCAGTACGATTTCGCGTATGACTTCCATAATCGTTCCTGTATCTGCATAAAGCGAATTATTGGGCTCTATATTACAGGAAAAATTTCAGCCTAGTTTGATTTGTTTGGGTAATTATCTAAAAGGCAGTGATTAACTGCCTAATAGTAAGGAGGAAATGTTGGTGCTTAAATACGAGTGAAGGCGCGTTGTAAATCATCAATGAGATCTTGCGGATGCTCTAAACCGACATGTAGACGGAAAAATGACCCATTATCAGGTTGATAATCGTATTGGCGCATACTGAGTAAATCTTCGGTTTGATAACCAAGAATCAGCGATTCAAACCCGCCCCATGAATACCCCATTTTAAAATGGCTAAAGTGGTCAAGAAAATCACTGAACTGTTTAGGGGATAACCGCGAATTTAATTGAAATGAAAACAAACCGTTGCAGCCACTAAAGTCGCGTTTAAAAAATTCATGCCCAGGGTGGCTTGGAAGTGCAGGGTGAAAAACACGTGCCACAGCGAGGTGCTCCGCTAACCAGTTTGCGACGGTTAAACTGTTTGCTTCATGTTGTTTGAGGCGGGTTGGTAGGGTGTGAAGCCCTCTACCTGCCATGTAAACGGTATCAGGATCGGCGGTTTGCCCCAATAAATAGGAGTTTTCTCGCAGGGTTTCGATGCAGCGTTGGTTGGCAACAGCGACCCCTAACATGCCATCCGAATGGCCATTAATGTATTTTGTCGCGGATTGAATAGAGACATCCACATCAAATAAAAGAGGTTTAAGTAAGACTCCCGCAGCCCATGTATTATCGATCATGATAATGATTTCTGGGGATTTTTGGCGAATGGCTTTTACGATAGCGGGCAGGTCGTGCACTTCCATGGTGATAGAACCTGGTGATTCCAAAAAGACAATTTTCGTATTTGAACGAATTAAATCGGCAATTTTGGCACCAATCAATGGGTCGAAATAATTCGTTTCAACATTCAAATTAGTGAGAATTTTGTCGCAGAAGTTTTGTGTCGGATCATAGGCAGACCCTGTGACCAGAATATGATCCCCCGCGCTAATAAACGACATAATGGCATTAGTGATTGCAGCGGCACCTGAAGGATAAAGAACACAACCAGCCCCACACTCCAATTCGGTCATCGCTTCTTGGAAAGCAAAATGGGTCTGTGTGCCTCGGCGACCATACATTAATACGCCATTCGCACGATTGCGTACCGCGTGCTTTTTATCTTCTACCGAATCAAAAATCACGGAAGAGGTGCGCTGAATGACAGGGTTTACCCCTTTTTGAGTGAATTTAGGGTTTCTACCAAGATGCACGAGCTGGGTTTCTGGTTTTATGTTTGCCATTGAGCTATCCCTTATTTACCGATAGAAAATCAAATGATTGGCTAAGTTATCACCTGACGTTAAATGATTTTGGTCTACCAGAGCAAGAACAAAAGTGGTTAGCTGAATTTTCTTCATTATCAAGTCGTAAATCGTGTTGTCTTGCAATCACATTATGAGGGTAATATTGATGAGCGACAAAAAATTGCGAATACTAATGATAATTACTATCAATTCGTGGTGTGTTTGATATTATCTGACATCTTGACGAAAAGAGATGAATGCGTGAATCAAATTTCGCTTTTAATGGTTAGTCGATGAATGGCACAATCATCGATATAAATTTTTTTATACAACACAAAATAAGAGAGTAAAGGCCAACTGATGCGTAAATTAACAGCTTCTATTCTATTGGCGATCGGCTTAATGGGCACGGCATCCGCAGAAACAACACCCGCTGTCACACCTACTACACCAGTAGCTAACCAAGGTTCAACAGCAGCTCCTGCAAATACACCTTCCACAACGGAAGTGACTGCGACTCCTGCAACGACAACTCCAGCAGCAACACCGGAATCTGTCGTGACAAATACGGTAGTGACTGAAAATGTTGAGATTGCGACTGAAGCTCACGGTGGCGGTTTTGATCAGGATTTATCGGTTTGGGGTATGTACCAAAACGCAGATGTTGTTGTAAAAACGGTGATGATTGGTCTGTTACTCGCATCTGTGATTACATGGGCGCTATTCTTATCCAAAGGAAGTGAGATTTTAATTGCACGTCGTCGTTTAAAAGATGAAGCAAAAGCAATTGCAGAAGTAAAATCTCTTGATGAAGCGGTATCTATCGCGGAAGGGTTTAAAGCGGGTAGCATTACGCGCATGTTATTAGCTGAAGCGACAACAGAAAGAGCGCTTTCGGCGAACAGCCAAGATCTTGCTGGTATTAAAGACCGTACAGGTTTCCGTTTAGAAAGAGCGGTTGCTGCAATCAGCCGTTATATGGGACGTGGAAATGGTTATTTAGCAACAATTGGTGCGATTTCTCCATTTGTCGGTCTATTCGGTACCGTGTGGGGGATCATGAACAGCTTCATTGGTATTGCTCACTCTCAAACCACAAACTTAGCGGTTGTTGCTCCAGGGATCGCAGAAGCGCTGCTGGCAACGGCAATCGGTCTTATCGCCGCGATTCCTGCGGTGGTTATCTATAATATTTTTGCTCGTATGATCAACAACTATCGTGGTCAAGTGGGTGATGTTGCTGCACAAGCAGCGTTGTTACTGGGGCGTGACCTCGATCTGGCAAACAGCAAAGCAAGGTAATTATTATGGCAATGCGTTTAGGTGACGAACAAGACGATAGCGGTGAAATGCATGAGATCAACGTAACACCGTTTATCGATGTTATGTTGGTTCTGCTGATTATCTTTATGGTTGCAGCGCCATTGGCTACCGTTGATATTAAAGTCGACTTACCTGCTTCCACTGCGAAGCCTCAGCCTCGACCAGAAAAGCCAGTATTCTTAACTGTGAAATCAGATAGTCAGCTATTCATCGGCGAGCAAGCGGTCAGTAAAGAACAATTAGGTTCAACTCTTGATCAAGCGACAAACACCAATAAAGAAACCACAATTTTCTTCCAAGCGGATAAAAGTGTGGATTATGAAACGATGATGGATGTAATGAATGCATTGCGTCAATCGGGATATCTTAAGATTGGCTTAGTCGGAATGGAAGCAACAGCAGCTAACGCTAAATAGCTAAGTTGTTTCACGTAATAATGCGTTTTATCTCTGTATCTCGGGTGATATTTTCACGTTGATGCTTTGAGATAAAACGCATTTTTTTATGCCTATCAATTTTTATACACCCTATCTTTTGCATATTCTTGCAACATTTTTGCTAAAAAAATGCTCTCTCTTTATAGTTTCACAAACAAAAGGTTTAATTTTATTCGGAATTTCTTCTGATTTTATTTAAGTTAGAGTAATTTTAAATTCTGCTCACATAAAATCACTTTTAAAAAAGGCTTGATAAGGTTAATTGAAAATAAACCATCCATATTGTACGGGATTATTCACATACAGAGTAATTTCACCAAATACTCCAATTGAGAGTATTCATTTTGGAGTATTTGGTGTGGGTTACTATGGAACTTGCTGATTATTAGAATAATCATGAATAAAGGTGATATCATCGTTCAAAATAACAGCAGAGTTAAGCTGTTAGATGAAGTTCAGACAAAAAGAGAGAATAATAAAAATTATTAATACATTTAACTCTAATTGAAATGATAAAAAAAGCGAGTAAATAAGCTAGGTAATTTTATTAATATAAGTGTTATTAATAAAATTATTTTAAATGTACTTGAATAATGAAATATAAATATGTAATTACTGTTATAAATACCAAACTGATGTTTTTATTGGTAATTTTAAGTCTAATTTGTTGTTATTTAATGTGTTTTTTACCATCCATTAATAATCCTTAAATAAAATAAAAAAACACTTGCGCAACATTTCATGAGCGCTATAATGCAGCCAATAACATTTAGAAATACTTTTTAATAACTTTTCATCTCGAGTTTTTTATTTTTCAATTTACTAATGCTAGGGAATAAATAAAGTACTAGTTGATACTTGATTAGGCTTTATATTAAAAATAAATATAATCAATCATACTCGAGTGTACGATGTTTAGTTGTTAGATGTAAGTTCGAATGTTATTACTGAAGTCAAATGGGCTGACTTTAGACGACACACAGCAAAATGATGTAATAAAAATATTTCATATTATACTCCTCTATAAATAAGATAAGACTATACTTCCATGCGCCATCATTATGATGGCGTTTTTTTTGTATGTTTATTTATCTTTTAAGCATCAACTGTGCCATCAGAATTTATGTAAAGAATAGACGATATGCTGTGTGATGAAGCATGTGGCTAAATCAATCTTTCTGAGAATATTCATAATTTATTATTTAATGATAAAAAGTATCAGAGTATGATGTGCACCTCTTCGCTGTGGGGCATTTAGCTATATATCATGTAGCAATACATCATGTAGCAACACATCATACAACGGCGAAATTCTTTGCCAGGTGCTGGCTTGAATCATTCTGGAAGTAAAAATGACTTGGTCTGAGTTTAAATCTCACTATCTCATCGGTTTTTGGAAACCGTTACCTGCGGTGATTGCGGCAGGTATCTTATCGACTTATTATTTTGGTTTAACGGGCACTTTTTGGGCTGTAACCGGTGAATTTACCCGCTGGGGTGGGCATATCATGCAGCTATTTGGTGCGCATCCAGAAGAATGGGGCTATTTCAAAGTTATTGGTTTTCAAGGTTCGCCACTTGATCGAATTGATGGTGTGATGATTATCGGTATGTTTGCTGGCTGTTTTGCTGCGGCACTTTGGGCAAATAATGTGAAAATTCGTATGCCGCAGCATCGGGTTCGAATTTTTCAAGCCATCCTCGGCGGGATTATAGCTGGATTTGGCGCTCGTCTCGCCATGGGATGTAACTTAGCCGCATTCTTTACGGGTATCCCTCAATTCTCGTTACACGCTTGGTTCTTTGCTGTAGCGACTGCCGTCGGCTCCTACTTTGGTGCCAAATTCACCCTGCTGCCGATGTTCCGTATCGCGGTAAAATTGAAAAAAGTCTCAACAGCATCGCCATTAACTCAAAATCCGAATACAGCTAAAAAACGCTTTAAGTTAGGCATGGCTATCTTTGCTGTCGCGCTTGCGTGGGGCTTTTATACTCTGCTGGATGCGCCAGTCATGGGCTTTGCTATCTTATGTGGGATTGGTTTTGGTTTACTGATTGAACGCGCCCAAATTTGTTTTACTTCAGCGTTTCGTGATTTATGGATCACGGGTCGTACTCATATGGCGAAAGCGATTATCATTGGTATGGCGGTTAGTGCGATTGGTATTTTCAGTTATGTGCAATTGGGCGCGACACCTAAGATTATGTGGGCAGGCCCAAATGCTGTGATTGGTGGGTTACTGTTCGGATTTGGTATTGTCTTAGCTGGTGGCTGTGAAACTGGCTGGATGTACCGTGCCGTTGAAGGTCAAGTTCATTACTGGTGGGTTGGTTTCGGTAATATTATCGGTGCGACTATCCTTGCGTATTACTGGGATGATTTAGGCCCATGGTTAGCTACAGACTTTGACAAAGTGAACTTGCTCGAGACATTTGGTCCGCAAGGTGGCTTGCTCGTCACATATGTTTTATTAGCTATTGCATTTATTTTGATGCTGGTATGGGAAAAATATTTCTTCCGTAAACGAGCCCAAAAACTGGCGAATACATCCATGGAGGCCGCATGAGCCATAAAGAAATAGTACCAGATTATCGATTAGATATGGTGGGCGAACCTTGCCCGTATCCTGCGGTTGCGACGTTAGAAGCGATGCCATCGTTAAAACCTGGAGAGATATTAGAAGTGGTGAGCGATTGCCCACAATCTATCAATAATATCCCTTTAGATGCAAAAAATTATGGTTATAAAGTGTTGGATATTCAGCAGGATGGGCCGACTATTCGTTATTTAATTCAGAAATAACAAATACGCGTCATATTTTGCACTGTCGCGGTGTTGGCTTCATGCGTTTAGCTCTAGTCACATACTTGTGTATGCTCCTAGGGTCTAACGCATTTGCCGCCTTGCGACAGCACAAACTATTTAGCGTATTTCAGTGATACCCTAAAATATTAAAGCTACCAATCAGTCGTGAAATTACAACTGATTGTTATAGGTGATAGTTCGGTTACTCATCCTGCCAGTTAGCAAGATCTAGCACTAATTCACACTCGTCATCGATATAACCGCCAGTCGGAATAAAGCCAAGTTTCTGGTAAAACTCAAATGGGCTCTCTTCCCCTTCACCACAACTATTATACAGCCGTGGGTAACCTTTCTTTTTCAAGTAACGGATCACTTGAATTAATGCTTCACGCCCAAATCCTAATTTTTGGTAGGGCTCGGCTATCATAAATCGCCATAGCATAATGCCATCGTATTCAAGCTCATCATCATCTAGCCCGGAATGCAGCATAATGAATCCTACAGGGATATCATCCGCATAAATGCCTCGGTACCAAGCACAGTCAGAGAATTGTGCCTCAACCATGGAATAGGCATTATCTGCCACCATGCTACGTTGTGCTTCACTGAGTGTATGGCTCAGCAAACAAATTTCCGAAAAGTTTTCAGCTGTTACCTTCTGCAAGGAGACAACGGAATTTTCATCCACTTCTGGCTCGATGAACTCTATCATAACCATTCCTTCGCTCGAATATTGACCAAAGCTTCACGAGGAAGCTGCTTGAGTTGTTATTATTGAATAATCAAAATTGCTACTGATTTGTTACATGGATGTAATTTAATCAACCAGAGATCGGGTAGGCAGTCAATGACTTAATTGTGGCTATGCAAGCGGGGTCTAAAAAGAAAATGGCAACTTGCGTAAATGCCTGTTGCCATCGTGAAGTCAGGATAAAAAGCTAAATAATATTAATGTTCGGCTTCGCCGCCCAGAACATCAATTAGGCGGGCGATTAAGGCGCTGAGTTCGCCTGTCATCAGAATATAATCAGCATCAAATTTCTGAGCGAAATCTTCTTTAGGGATATCGTCATTTTGCTCTTTTAGTTTTTCACTGAATTTTAGTTTCTTCAGGGAGCCGTCATCTGACAGCATAAACTGAACGCGCTCTTCCCAATCTAACGATAATTTCGTCACTAATTTTCCAGCTTCAATATGGGTGGCAATTTCATCAGAAATTAAGTCTTGTTTCTTACAACGGATGATCCCGCCTTCTTCTAAAATCGCTTTTAGCTCCGCTTCATCCATAGCAGCAAAACCTTGAGGTAATGCGCCAGAACGTACCCATTCAGTCAGCGTTAATTCAATCGGGTCTTTAAAGGTCAAGGGAACAACAGGAAGCGAGCCTAAGCTTTTGCGTAATAACGCTAAATTATCTTCAGCGCGTTTAGCACTAGCAGCATCGACTATAATCAGTTGATTAACGGTATCAATCCAAATGTAGGTTTTACTGAATTTACTGAATGCGCGCGGAAGTAAGTCATGAACCACTTCATCTTTTAGCGAGGCTTTTTCCGTTTTTTTCAGTTGGCGACCTTGGTCTGCTTCTAATTTTTCAATTTTCTCTTGTAATGCTTGCTTGATCACGGGGGATGGCAGCATCTTATCTTCTTTCTTGGCACAAATAAGAATTTGATTATTTGCAGCATGGGTAAGTGCATCTGCCCCACGCATTGGCGGAACCCAGCCCGTTTTCATCATGTCTTGGCTTCCACAAGGGGTATAAGCTAGCGGCGCAAGTTGTCTTTCCAGATCATCCGCGGAGAGTGCCAAATCCCGATTCAGGCGATAGACCAATATATTCTTGAACCACATGAAAAACCTACCTTTGTCATTAAAAACATGTTTAGCAAGGCGGACATGATAGCGAATTGTCCGTTATTAAGCGAAAAAAAATGCCCGCCATTTTGCGGGTTTTACTTTCTATAAAGGTCGTCTAATAATGTAAGCAGGCAATTAAATGAAAAATCGATAATAAGCGAGTGCCATTATGAGAATAGGGATTGATTTAGGCGGTACAAAAATTGAAGTGGTCGCGCTGGATGATGGCGGCAATATTCTATTTCGTCAGCGTATGCCAACGCCGAGAGGCGATTATCAAGGCACTCTTGATGCAATTAAGCATTTAGTTGATGAGGCAGAAACCGCAACAGGGCAAGTCGGGAGTGTGGGGTTAGGGATACCCGGAACACTTTCTCCAGTGACGGGAAAAGTGAAAAATGCCAATTCCACATGGTTAAACGGACAACCATTCGATAAAGATCTCGCTGAATGTTTAGGTCGCCCTGTCAAAATGGCGAATGATGCCAATTGCCTTGCCGTTTCAGAAGCCGTCGATGGCGCAGGGGCAGGGGCCAAAGTGGTGTTTGCCGTGATCATCGGAACGGGTTGCGGTGCGGGAATAGCCATCAATGGGCAAGTTCATTCTGGTGGAAATGGCGTAGCAGGTGAGTGGGGACACAACCCTTTACCATGGCAAGATGACCAAGACCGGCTATTTCTGGCAGACGAAAAATGTTATTGCGGACTGACTGGCTGTACTGAGCAATTTGTTTCCGGTACCGGTTTTATGGCGGATTATAAAAAACTGGCCGGAGAATCTAAAACAGGCACCGAAATTATTCAATTAGCAAAAAATGGCAATAAACACGCGATAAAAGCCTTTGAACATTACCAAAATCGCCTAGCAAAAGCATTAGCACAAGCCGTCAACATGCTAGACCCAGACGTCATAGTGTTAGGGGGTGGAATGAGCAATGTCGATGAACTCTATGAAAATCTGCCAGAAAAGATTCGCCAATGGGTGTTTGGTAGAGAGTTTGATACGTCAATTCGGAAGGCGGAGCATGGGGATTCGAGTGGGGTGCGAGGTGCGGCCTGGCTATGCTCTTCCTAATTTGCCCCATGACGTTGTTAGCTGCTCTCTCTAGCCCTAGTCACATACTTATGTATGCTCCTAGGGTCTAGCTCGTTGGCTGCCTAGTCATGAGGTAAATTAGTTTGAGCATGAATGAAGATTGCTCGTCATACTTCACGCCGTAGCTGCGTTGGCTTCGCTCGCTAACCCTAGTCACATACTCGTGTATGCTTCTAGGGTCTAGCTTCATTTGCCGCCTTGCTCGTCATACTTCACGTCGTAGCTGCGTTGGCTATGCTTACTAGCCCTAGTCACATACTAATGTATGCTCCTAGGGACTAGTTTCACTTGCCGCCTTGCCACAACGCGAATTATTTAGAGCAATAGTTAATAGTGGCTTTTGTCGATAACTCAAATAATAGCGGTGATTTTTATCGGATAAATCTATTTTTGTGAGCTATATAAAAGTCGGGATTCATAAATGGACTAAAACCGTGATTTAGTCACAAAAAATGGTTACTGTTTGCAGGCATTATCATTAAAACTTGATATCCAACACACAGTGACAGACTCTATTTCGGGTATGGTTGGGTTTTTGACCAATAACCATGAAATGAATCTGGACTTTATGAGAGGCATTCTCTCAAAAGGCAACAAAGGGGATTTAACGTGAAAAAGGCTCTAAAACTTTCATCTTTGGCACTGCTGGTGGCATTTAATGCCAACGCTGCCACAGTTGACTTGCGTGTTATGGAAACATCCGATGTACACAGCAACCTCATTGACTTCGACTACTACAAAGACAAATCTACTGAACAATTTGGACTGGTACGTACTGCGACATTAATCAAAGCTGCGAAAAATGAAGCCACCAACGCTATCCTGGTGGATAACGGTGACTTAATCCAAGGTAGTCCACTGGCTGACTATATGGCCAACAAAGGCTTGAAAGAAGGGGAATCTCACCCTGCTCATAGCTTAATGAACACCATGGGCTACACCGTCGGTAACTTTGGTAACCACGAGTTCAACTTTGGTTTAGATTACCTGAAACAAGCCATTGCAGGCGCGAAATTCCCTTACGTCAACGCCAATATCGTTGATGCTAAAACGGGTGAAAACTATTTCAAACCGTACATCATCGTTGATACTCCGGTAAAAGACCGTGATGGCAAAACGCACACCATTAAAGTCGGTTATATCGGCTTTGTTCCGCCACAAATCATGATTTGGGATAAACCAAACTTAGAAGGCAAAGTGAAGGTGAATGACATCACTGAAACTGCTAAAAAGTTTGTGCCACAAATGAAAAAAGAGGGCGCTGACCTGATTGTGGCAATTCCTCACTCAGGATTCTCACAAGAGCCATACAAAGCGATGGCAGAAAACTCGGTTTACTATCTCAGCGAAGTGCCGGGCATCAACGCCATTATGTTTGGTCACTCACACGGTGTGTTCCCAAGCAAAGAATTTGCCGATATTAAAGGCGTCGATGTGGCAAAAGGTACCGTCAACGGTATTCCAGCAGTTATGCCTGGGCAATGGGGCGACCATTTAGGCGTGGTTGATTTGGTGGTTAACAATGACAGCGGCGATTGGAAAGTGGTTGAAGCTCAAGCCCATGCCCGCCCTGTTTATGATAAAGCCAACAAGAAAGCACTGGTTGAGCGCGATGAATCGCTTGTGAAAATCATCCAAGAGCAGCATCAAGGTACCCGTGATTTCGTGGGTAAACTGATTGGTAAAGCCTCTGAAAACATGTACAGCTACTTGGCATTAGTTCAAAGCGATCCAACGGTTCAGATTGTGAATGATGCTCAGATGGATTACACCCGTAACTTTATCCAAGGTGACCCAGACTTAGCTGACCTACCAGTATTAGCGGCAGCGGCACCATTCAAAGCTGGTGGACGTAAAAATGCGCCTTCTGAGTTTGTTGAAGTGGAAAAAGGGGATTTAACTTTCCGTAATGCGGCTGACTTATATCTCTATCCAAATACCTTAGTGGTAGTAAAAGCAACAGGTGCGGATGTGGTTGAATGGTTAGAGTGCTCTGCGGGCATGTTCAACCAAATCGATGCACAATCAACTAAACCACAAAGCCTAATCAACTGGGATGGTTTCAGAACCTATAACTTTGACACCATTAGCGGTGTCAATTACCAGATTGACCTGACTCAGCCAGCTAAATATGACACCGATTGCCAAGTGGTCAATAAAGATGCTAATCGTATCAAAAATGTGACTTACCAAGGCAAACCAATCGATCCTAAAGCGGCATTCTTAATCGCGACTAATAACTATCGTGGTTACGGCGGTAAATTTGCAGGTACTGGTGATGCGCATATTGCGTTTGCTTCGCCAGATGAAAACCGTGCAATTTTAGCGGCGTATATTGCTAAAGTGTCTAAAGAGAAAGGCGAAGTGGTTTCGAAGGCGGATAATAACTGGTCCTTCACGCCAATTAAAACCGATAAAAAACTCGATGTACGCTTTGAAACTTCACCAAGTGAAAAAGCCGCCGAGTTTATTCAGCAACATGCTCAATATCCAATGAAAAAAGTGGGTACTGACGATATCGGTTTTGCTATTTACCAAGTTGATTTAACCGCTAAGTAATAGCAGTCATAAAATATTGATAACCGAAAGCCTGCCACTTGTGTCAGGCTTTTTTTTCATAGAAAGAAATGTATGTGTGATGACATTTATGTGAAAAAAATAATTAGGGAGAGTGTCATAAAGGAACGAGGTACCGAGGTATCGAAAATAGCTGATTGGCAATGTGCCAGCAAAAGCGGATTAATACAGAAATAAAATTCGGGGAGTTTAAACTTAAGAGTAAATGGCAGCTCCCCGAAATATTATGCTTATTACATCTTCAATTAACTTATTCATAAGTCACGTTTAACATAGGTAATTTACTGTATTTGTCATATTCAACTTTGACATACTCGGATTCCACTTTTTTACCATTTTGCAATGAACCTGAAGCGGTGACTGTTTTACCATTACGATAACAATCAATATTTACGTGTAGTGGTTTAATAAATTTGGCCACCTGAACAGAGGTGATATGCTCACCTCAGAACAACACAGGTGCCTTAATGAAAAAACGAAATTTCAGTGCAGAATTCAGACGTGAATCAGCCCAGCTGGTTGTGGATCAGAACTATACAGTTGCAGATGCCGCGAAAGCCATGAATGTCGGGCTTTCCACCTTGACGCGGTGGGTAAAGCAATTACGGGACGAACGGGCAGGCAAAACACCGAAAGCATCCCCTATCACGCCGGAACAAATTGAGATACGTGAGCTGAAGAAAAAAATTCAACGTATTGAAATGGAAAACGAAATATTAAAAAAGGCTACCGCGCTCTTGATGTCAGACTCCCTGAACAGGTCTCGGTGATCGGGAAACTCAGAGCGCATTATCCTGTGGCCACTCTTTGCTGCGTGTTCGGAGTTCACCGCAGCAGCTATAGATACCGGGAAAACCGGCCTGACAATCCGGACGGCAGGAGAGCCGTATTACGTAGTCAGGTTCAGGAGCTGCACGGCCTCAGTCATGGCTCAGCAGGTGCAAGAAGTATCGCTGTAATGGCAACACACAGGGGCTTCCGGATGGGACGATGGCTTGCCGGACGGCTAATGAAGGAGATGGGGCTGGTGAGCTGTCAGCAGCCTGTTCACCGGTATAAACGTGGCGGTCATGAACACATTGCTATCCCGAACCACCTTGAGCGACAGTTCGCAGTGACAGAGCCCAATCAGGTATGGTGCGGCGACGTAACGTATATCTGGACCGGTAAACGCTGGGCATACCTGGCCGTTGTACTCGACCTGTTCGCAAGGAAACCCGTGGGCTGGGCAATGTCATTTTCTCCGGACAGCAAACTGACAACCAAAGCGCTGAAAATGGCATGGGAAATACGAAATAAGCCATCCGGGCTCATGTTCCACAGTGATCAGGGTAGCCACTATACAAGCAGGCAGTTCCGACAGTTACTGTGGCGATACCGGATAAAACAAAGTATGAGTAGGCGTGGTAACTGCTGGGATAACAGCCCGATGGAGCGCTTCTTCAGAAGTCTGAAAAATGAGTGGGTGCCGGTGACCGGCTACATCAGCTTCAGTGAAGCAGCCCATGCAATAACGGATTATATCGTCGGGTATTACAGCGAAGTCAGGCCGCATGAATATAACGGTGGATTACCACCAAACGAATCAGAAAACCAATACCGGAAAAACTCTAAAACCGTGGCCAATTTTAGTTGACCACTACAACGTGAGTTTTTTGTGAAATATCCACTTCACACTGAGGCTCATAGATATAACCACCAAATGAAACTGTACCTCCTGAAGATGGGTTGATATTACTTGCAAAAGAACAACTCGAAATGAAGATTGCCACTACAGTAGTTAATAAAGATAAACGTTTCATAGTCCACCCCCTTAATAACACTGACCACCATCCAATACTGCTTCTGTGCTCTTATTTTTAGTGTAGTTCAAATACCGATAATGCAAAAATAAAAGTTTAGTCTATAAGTAAATACTATTACCCTGAGGATATAACATATTGATGTCAATCAAATTAAGGTTATTTTTCAGTTTTATATAAGTGATTAAAAAAAGCTGTTTTTTATAAAATTGCGACCAATATATAAAAATGAAATATTATTTTTGAATAAGTGGTCGGCGATTTTGAATAATAATTAAGAGACTGTTTTATGCTGGGGTAATTTGTGATAGGAGAGATTTTTGTATTGTTAAGAATTTAATGAAATTCAGATTTGTTATATATTTAAATATATAATGATTTGAGTGAATAAATAAAATGAAGCCCCTGCAAACATTTGCAGAGGCTATAAAGATAATAACGTTCAGTGATGAATTATTTAAATACTTTGAAACGAACGTCGTCGTCCATAAAGTCTTTATCACCAGCAGGTTGCTCAATTGAACCAAATACCATTTGAGCGCGTAAAATCCAATTTGCTGGGATATCCCACTCTTGTTGAACTTGATTATCAATTAATGGGTTGTAGTGCTGTAATGATGCACCTACATTTTCCTGAGATAATGTTGTCCATACTGCCAGTTGCGCCATACCGCTCGCTTGTTCTGACCAGATAGGGAAGTTATCTGCATAGAGTGGGAATTGTTCTTGTAAACCAGTGACGACATTTTTATCTTCAAAGAAAAGAACGGTACCAGCACCTGCTGCAAAGCTATTAATTTTTTGTTCTGTTCCAGCAAAAGCAGCTTCAGGAACGATAGCACGTAACGCTTCTTTGGTGATATTCCACAGTTTTTTATGTTCTGCACCAAATAACACCACAATACGTGAAGTTTGTGAGTTAAATGCTGATGGGGAGTGCTTAACCGCTTCTTTGATAAGCCCAGCCACTTTCTCTTCCGAGATTGGTAATGAATCGCCTAAGTTATAAATAGTGCGACGATTTTTAATCATTTCGATAAATGCGTTAGACATGTTTGTCCCCTTGCTTTTGTTTAGAGCACGGCAATTTATTGAACAACCTCAGAAGCCGTAACTTGTTTCGAAGTAAATTGTTTCGATGTGAATAACTATAAAGGTATCCCAACCAAATCATAGAAAAAAAATTTAACCTTAATGTTCAAATTTTTGCATGTTGTTATAAAAGTATAATAAATTCATTGGGTTATTTTGATTTTTAACCCTGTTCAGTTAACTAACACGATAGTGACTTGGAAGTTCACTAAAGCCGAGTCCGTTAGTTTTTTTCACCGCAATTTGTACAGGAATTCGTTCTTTCATCGCTTCCACATGGCTAATCACACCAATGGTTTTTCCTGATGCATTTAGGCTTTCTAATGCATCTAGGGCGATGTCTAAAGTTTCAGCGTCTAGCGTACCAAAACCTTCATCTAAAAAGAGTGATTCCAATTGCGTGCGATGGCTCACCATGTCAGAGAGTGCAAGGGCTAGCGCGAGACTGACTAAAAAACTTTCCCCTCCTGAAAGGGTTTTCGTATCGCGAATGCTATCCCCTTGCCAACCATCAATAACCTGCAATTCGAGGTTGGCTAAATGACTGCGTTGCAGTAAGTAGCGACCATGCAATTTATCGAGTTGTTGGTTCGCGAGTGAGACTAAACAGTCTAGGGTTAGCCCTTGAGCATAGCGACGGAATTTATCCCCTTCAGCGGATCCAATTAAGGTATTGAGATAACTCCAATCATCGTAGCTTAATTGGCTCTGTTCAATTTTATTCAATAACTCGCGCTGTTGGTGACGCTGTTGCTGATCTCGCTCAAGCTGGTTAATGATTTGACCTTGTTGCTGGTTCAATATCTTGATTTGGCTCTCTAATTGTTCGAGGGTTTGCTGAATTTGTTCCACTGAAAACTCAGCAAACTCCACTAAATGCTGTTGCTCATGATTTGCCATTGCTGACAGGCTTTCTTGGTAGCGAGTTTCCGCTTCCAGCCGCTGTTGAGTTACTCGCTGTTTAAGCTGCTCCAGCTCAATTTTCTCTTCGGTAGGTAGTAAGGCATTAAGGAATTGCTCTTGAGTCGAGAAAGGGCTGCTACTGAGTGCAGCAACAAACTGAGCGTGAGCGGCTAACTGTCGTTGGCTTAGTTGCTTCAATTGGTGATCAAGTTCTTGAGCACTCCCATTGAGTGCGGCAATATTTTTATCTATTGCGCTAATTTGCTCTGAAAGCGTATCAACTTGATGTGTGTATTGAGCTTGTTTTTCTTGCATTTTTTGAACATAAATAGCAACAGTTTGGCCTTCTAACAGATTCTGGCGTTGCGTATTTTTTTGTTCAATTTGCTGATTTAATTGCTCTAATTGCTGATGCTGAGCAGAAAGCTGCTGAGCTAATTGCTGAGCATTCGCTGTTTCAGCTGCGAGCGTTGCCGTATCAACTTCAACATTTTTCGTGATTTGCAGGAAGGTTGCTTTTTGCGCTTCATAATATTGCCCGCGTTGTTCAATCTCTTGTAGCCAAGTGGTAAATTGCGCTTGGCTTGGCAGGGTGAGATTAAATGGAGCCAGCGAGTCTGTAAGCTGCTGTGCTTGTTGCTCAAAGCGTTGCTGCAAAGATTGCTGTTCAGCTTGGTTTTCTTCTAATTGTTGGGAGTGATGCTTTAGTTTCTCATCAAGAAGAGACAGCTCTGAAAATAGCTGTTTGGCTTGAGTTTGCTGTTCATAATATTGGTTTTTAGCCTCTTGGTACTGACGCTCTAACTGTGCAAATTCGTTGATGATGGCTTGCTGAGCGGTAAGCTCTTCTTGTAATTCAACGAGGGATTGCTCTACCGCTGACGTGGTTTTGGCTAGTTCAGGGATATGTGCTTGCTCACATGCCTTTATCCATTGATTGTTCAGGTTATTGAACTGCTCTTGTAGTTGCTTTTGAGCCAATTCGTTATCTTGCTGGCGGCGTTTGTCTGCTTGCAATAAGGCTTGCTGCTCAGTGAGCTTTTGTTTTTCGGTCTCCATTTGAGTCATCAGCGTAGCCAGTTGTTGCTGAGTCTCATTGGGCATAACGGCTTGATATGATGCTAAAGCAGGGTGCTCCAACGAGCCACAAAGCGGGCATGGATCTCCTTCAATGAGCAGTTGGCGTTCATGTTCTAAGCTGACAATTTTTTGTTCTAGCTGAAGTTTTTGCTCTAAAATTTGTCGTTGAGGCAGGAGCTGAGTCACTCTATCTTGCGTAATGGCAACCTGTTGCTCTAATCGGTTGATAGATTCGCCGAGTTGGTTTTGTAACTGTGTTTGTGAATGTAATTGCAGCTGTTTTTCTTCATGTTGAGTCAGTAAAACAGGTAATATTTTCACATGCTGCAAACGCTCTTGTCGCTGTGAAATCGCAGCCTTAATTTCTTCGATATTGTACTTTTGTTTATATTCCTGAAACTGCTTTTCGAGCAGATTAAAGCGAGAATGCTGCCCTTCTAAATGGCTTTGAGCCTGTTGAGATTCTTTGGATTTTTGCTGCTGAACCTGTTGTAGGGTTTGCCATTCAAGGTTGATAACTTGCTGTTTTTTCTGGCTTTGGTTTAGGCGCTCTGTAAGTTCATAAATAAATTTTCCTTGCTGTTGCCAGCTTCCGAGCTGCGCGACAATCTGAGCATCATTTTGATGTTTTTGTAGAAATAACTGGGTTGTATTCAACTCATTATTGGCATGAAGAATTTTCTGCTGGGTACTTTCTACACTGGATTTTTTCTGCAAATATTCGCCATTTAGCTGATTTATTTGCTCGGCTAATTGGTTTTTTTGCTGGTTAAGTTGTGCGAGTAAATTGTCGAGTGGTCGTACTTCGTTATCGATCATTGCCGTGGTTTTTTGTACCCACTCTTTATATTGATTTTGTTCCGACTGAGCTTGAGTGTATTGGGCAACCAATGGCAAGCGCTGCTTTTGAGCGTCTTCTAAAAGTAATGTGGTGCGCTGCTGCTTTTGGGTCTGTTCATCGAGTTGAGTTTGCAAGTTTTGCACGGCCAGCCAATCAGGACGTAGCGCTTCTGCTGGGGCGCTTTGTTCCAGCTTATGTAAGCTGGCTTCTGAGGCTTGATATTGCTGTAAAGCTTGCTGCTGTGCAATCTGTAATCGCTGGGTATTTTGCACTAATTGTTGATGTTGCTGGTGCCATGTTAGCGCTTGTTGATGGCGGTTTTTATTCTGGCTCAGTTGCTGTTCTTGCGCTAAATATTGTTGCTGTTTTTCAACGAGTTCTTGATGCTCTGATTCAGTAAGTAAGTTAATGCTGCCCGCTTGCGCTCGAAGAATATCGAGATCGGTTTTAGCTTGTTTATGTTGGTTAAAAATATACACCGAAATCTGGCTGTAAATTTCGGTGCCAGTGATTTCTTCTAGTAAATCGGCACGCTCTTTTTCGGTGGCATTTAAAAAGGCTGCAAAATCCCCTTGAGAGAGCAAAATGGATTTTGTGAAACGCCCAAAATCTAGCCCGGTGATTTGCACAATTTTTTCACGCACTTCACTGATTTTTTCTGCGATGATCTGCCCATCAGCGACGGTTGCCAGCTCTGCTTTTGCATCTTGCAGGTTACCATCGGGTTTATTGTTTGCCCGGCGTTGACTCCAAAATGCGCGATAAGCGATGCCTTTAACTTCAAACTCCACTTCAGCTAAACATTCGCCAGTATGGCGGGTCATCAACTCATTTTTGCTTTTTGATATTGCCCCTAACCGTGGAGTCTGGTGGTAAAGCGCAAGGCAGATAGCATCCAATAAGGTGGTTTTCCCCGCGCCAGTTGCGCCTGTGATAGCAAATAATCCATTACTGGCAAAAGGCTCTTCTGTGAAATCAATCTTCCATTCACCTTTTAGGGAGTTAATGTTTTTCAGGCGTAAGCTTAAGATTTTCAAAGTTATTCTCCCTGCTCATTGCGCAAGTTGGCGTAGGATTGCTTGAACAGCTGCAATAAACGCTGCTCTAACGCTTTGTCTTCCAGTGACTCTTCGGTAAGTCGTCGGGTAAAAACTTCTTCGGCAGTCAGTTCACTTAATGTTTCATTCTGCGGAGTGAGGTTTTGACCTGTTTGTGCCCGTCGAGCTCGGCGTAGGCGAACAACTTCGACAGGGAGTTCTTGGGTGAGCGCCTCAATACGTTGCTGGATATCACCAAGGTAGTCTTGGGTGGCGACTTCAATATCTAACCAAATAGGGCGCTCATTTTCTTGGACAGGTAAGTCCATTAATTGTTTTTGCAGTTCTTTCAACGAGCCTTTTAAACTCAATAGCGGCTGGAAAACGGGAATTGGCAGCAAAGTGGCATTGGTAAATTGGTGCTGATTAAACTCCACTAAGCAGACACTTTTTTGTTGTTGTGATTCGTCAAAACTGAGTGCAATCGGAGAGCCGCTGTAGCGAATATGTGCTTGTCCACCAATCAGTTGAGGCCGATGGATATGTCCGAGCGCAATATAATCAGCAGGTGGGAACGCACCAGAAGGAAAGGCATCCAATGTGCCGATATAAATTTCACGCACGGAATCTGTCAGTTCTGCACCGACGACGGTCAAATGCCCCGTGGCAATAATCGGGATATCTAAGCCCTGCTCAGTACGTTGCTCAACGGCTTTTTGGTAACAGCTTTGGTAGTGTTCACGAATGGCATTTTGTAATGAAAGTTGTTTTTCTTCACTGCTTTGCCCCGCAATACTGACTTGGATATCTCGTGGCCGTAAAAAGGGGATTGCGCACACTAACCCATTTGGGTTCCCTTGCTTATCTTTCAATGTGATGACAGGGGATTCGCTGTTTGATGTGATGACGTGAGTATTTAAATAACGTAATAACGCGCTGGATTCATTCAAAACAGAGACAGAATCATGGTTTCCACTCAAGATAACTAATTGGCAGCCTGTTTTTTGCAAATCAACAATAAACTGGTTGTAGAGTTCGCGCGCATAACTTGGCGGTGCGCCAGTATCAAAAACATCGCCAGCCACAATCAGGGCATCCACTTGGTACTGATTGACTTGCTCTATTAACCAACGCAAAAAGTGTTGGTGTTCAGCAGATCGGTTTTTAGTGAAAAAATACTGACCTAAATGCCAGTCTGAAGTGTGGATGATGCGCATGAGCTAGCGGTTCCTGTGATTATGACGCTTTTACTATATTAATATTCTGATGCTTTATACTCATATTCAAACCATTTGGTTTGCTGTGTCACAGTATACTGTATATCGGTTCAGTGAAAGCAAAGGTATGGCAAATTAAATAGTAAAAATAAGAGAGTTGCGAAGCGCTTCGCAATGATAGCCAGATGTGGTGTTAATATTTCACTTACATGACATTAAGCTGTTAATCTAATGATAGATCTTGATTGCGCGTTAAGATATTCATAATTCTGTCACAAAACTGACGCATAATGCGGTCACATTAAAAATCTCTTCTTATTTACAGGAACAATCATGGCAAGACGCATTCTAGTCGTTGAAGATGAAGCGCCCATCCGAGAAATGGTTTGTTTTGTATTGGAACAGAATGGTTTTCAGCCGACAGAGGCTGATGATTATGATTCTGCGATAGCGCAATTGGTTGATCCCCTTCCTGATTTAGTATTATTGGATTGGATGATACCCGGAGGTTCCGGTATCCAAGTCATTAAACATATGAAGCGTGATAGTGCTACGCGCGATGTCCCCGTCATGATGCTAACGGCAAGGGGCGAAGAAGAAGATCGCGTGAAAGGATTAGAAGTGGGAGCGGATGACTATCTCATCAAACCGTTTTCACCAAAAGAATTGATAGCCCGTGTTAAAGCTATTTTACGACGTATTTCTCCAATGGCGACAGAAGATATTATCGAGATGAACGGGTTAGTGCTTGACCCTACTTCTCATCGCGTTACCAGCAAGGAAATTCCCATTGATATGGGGCCTACCGAATATAAATTACTCCACTTCTTTATGACCCATCCAGAGCGAGTTTATAGCCGTGAGCAGTTACTCAACTATGTTTGGGGTGCCAACGTGTATGTGGAAGACAGAACGGTGGATGTCCATATTCGTCGTTTAAGAAAAGCGTTAGAGTTAGATGGACATGATAAGATGGTGCAAACGGTTCGTGGTACTGGCTACCGCTTCTCTGTTCGCTATTGAGAAACCATTAGGGAGAAACATGGGTGCTTGAACGCTTATCCTTAAAACAGCTGATTTGGGGGCTGTTTTTATTTATTTTACCCGCATTGATACTGTCTGTTTTTATTGGGCATCTTCCGTGGCTGCTAGTGATCTCGCTACTCGCAGCACTCATTTGGCACGGATATAACCTGTTAAAACTCTCTGACTGGCTCTGGTTGGATAGAAGTATGCTACCGCCGGATGGCAAAGGGGGATGGGAACCAATATTTTATGGTATCTATCAGATGCAGCAGCGTAACCGTAAGCGTCGCCGTGAGCTCGGGCAGCTGATTAAGCGTTTTCGCAGCGGGGCTGAATCCTTGCCTGATGCCGTAGTAATCATGACCACCGAAGGCAATATTTTCTGGTGTAACCGCCATGCTCAACAGCTTCTTGGTTTTCGCTGGCCTGAGGATAACGGGCAGCATATTTTTAACTTATTACGTTATCCTGATTTTAGCCGCTATTTCACCGTGAAAAACTATGACCAAGCGCTGACGATTGAGCTTAACAGTGGCGAAATTGTTGAGCTTCGTATCTTACCGTATGCGAGTGATCAACTCTTGATGGTGGCTCGAGATGTGACTGAAAAACGCCGCCTAGAAAAAGCACGTAGAGACTTTTTTGCTAACGTTAGCCATGAGTTACGCACGCCATTGACCGTTATCCAAGGTTATCTTGAAGTCATGGATGATCAAGAAGGCACTTCACCGATGAATAAAAAAGCGTTGTCGGTGATGCAAGAACAGACTCATCGAATGGATAACCTAGTGAAGCAATTGCTGCAATTATCCCGTATAGAGGTTGCCCCTCAAATTAATCTAGATGAACAGATTAATATGCCAGTCATTCTTAAGATGATTGAACAAGAAGCGATTAGCTTGAGCCAAGGGCGGCACGAGTTTGAATTCAGTATTGATGAAAAACTTCGAGTTCATGGTAATGAAGAGCAGCTACGAAGTGCGGTTGCTAACTTAGTGTATAACGCCATAAACCACACGCCAGACGGCACGAAAATTAAGGTGAAATGGCAGCGAACCAGTAATGGCGCGCAGTTTAGTGTGAGTGACAATGGTCCAGGAATTTCAGCCGAGCACCTTCCTCGCTTAACAGAGCGTTTTTATCGTGTGGATAAAGCGCGTTCAAGGCAAGGTGGTGGGGGAACAGGGTTGGGCTTAGCGATTGTTAAGCATGCTGTTCAACACCATAGTAGCCAGCTCTCAGTAACCAGTCAGGTTGGCAAGGGCAGTGAGTTTTCATTCACATTACCACCAGTGTTTATTGTGTCAGACAAGAAAGTGAATACATTAAGCGCAAAATAATCTAAAAAATGAAACCTTGCTAATAAAATCATCATATTAGCAAGGTTTTTTGTTTTGTTTCTCACCCTATATTGGTGCTATTTCTAACGCCTACGCTATATTTTCAATTTTATCCTGCAATTTTCTTCATCTTATTCTGTGAATATTTCTTCGGTATGGTTAAAAAATGTTTTATTGATGATTTTTTAGCCTGAATATATACGGGATATTGCAATTTTACTGACAGTAATCACTGGTTCTTAAATTTAGTTTGGTGCATTGTTCTTGTTTTCGGGTTTGCTCTTGCCTTTTTTCCCTATAAAAGTTTTACTTGTCGCCAGTTATTGGCGATTTTTACTGTTTTTTGATGTTTAGTATTGCAAAGCTAACCAAGACATGCATTTTGTATTGTTAATGTAATGTTAATCAGAACTCTATTTCGTCATATATGTTCCAATAGGTTACCGATGAAGTGACCTGTTTTTATTTCATAATTTACTAAAAATTAACATAATATGGCTCATCGTTTATCATCCAGAGATATCCTCGCCTTAGGTTTTATGACCTTTGCGCTGTTTGTTGGGGCTGGAAATATCATTTTCCCGCCAATGGTCGGTTTACAAGCCGGTGAACAAGTTTGGACTGCGGCACTTGGCTTCTTAGTCACCGGTGTCGGCCTTCCTGTTCTTACCGTTGTTGCATTGGCGAAAGTGGGGGGCGGTATTGAAGCGCTCAGCACGCCAATTGGCAAAACCGCCGGTCTGCTATTAGCTATCGTTGCGTATTTATCGGTGGGGCCTCTTTTTGCGACCCCAAGAACGGCAACCGTTTCTTATAAAGTGGGTATTGCGCCACTGCTGGGCGGTGAATCTGAAATATCGCTGCTGGTATATAGCGCCATCTATTTTGTACTGGTGATCGGTATTTCGTTATACCCAGGTAAATTGCTAGATAGCGTTGGGCACATTTTGGCGCCAGTTAAAATGTTGGCGCTGGCAATTTTAGGTGTTGCTGCGGTTATGTGGCCTGCTGGACAACCGATTCTGGCAACCCCTGAATACCAAGATATGGCATTTTCCAATGGCTTTATTAATGGCTATTTAACGATGGACACATTAGGTGCCATGGTTTTTGGTATTGTCATTGTGAATGCGGCGCGTTCCCGCGGTATTGAAAACTCCTCATTATTAACTCGCTATACCATGTGGGCAGGATTAATTGCTGGGGTGTTATTAACTCTGGTCTATTTATCGCTGTTTAAACTGGGCGAAAATAGTGGATCATTGATTCCAAATCCAGCTGATGGCGCTGATATTCTTCACGAATATGTTCAATACACGTTCGGTAACTACGGTAGCTTCTTCTTAGCGGTGTTGATTTTTGTTGCCTGTATGGTGACTGCTGTAGGGCTAACCTGCGCATGTGCTGAGTTCTTCAGTCGCTATGTACCTATCTCTTACCGTAAATTGGTATTGATTTTAGGCTTGTTCTCTATGGTGATTTCAAACCTAGGACTGAGTAAGCTGATTGCGTTCTCATTACCGGTATTGGTTTCGATTTATCCACCTTGTATCGTTTTGATTTTGATGAGCTTTACGTTGAAGTGGTGGCGTAACCCAACCATCGTGATTGCTCCGACGATGTTAACAAGCTTTGTGGTCGGTTTGATTGGTGCCGTGAAAGCCTCTGATAACTTGAAGACTTATATCCCTGACTGGATGACGTCTATTCCGCTGTATCAGCAAGATTTAGCGTGGTTATTACCATCACTGGTTGTGTTAGTGGTTGCTGCGCTATGTGATAGATTGATCGCGCCATCAAGTGAGCATCATAAGCACGCGTGATTGACACTAGCTTGTTGAAATAAAAGGCCACTTCTATGAAGTGGCCTTTTTGTATCAAAAATTCGGAGAGACTTCATTGGTACCCAGTACTAATTATTCTTTAAATTAGTACTGGGTACCAGTATACTCAACGTGAATTTGAGAATGGAGTCTCTTATGAATTACTTAGAGTTTGTTGAAACTACGGTTTTTAGTAAAAGACGTAGACTACTGATGGATGATACTGAATTTCAGTCATTCCAAACTTTTTTGCTAGAAAACTACGCACTAGGCGATACGATAAGCCATACAGGTGGTTGCAAAAAAATTCGCTGGAACCGGACAGGTATGGGGAAGAGTGGTGGTTTAAGGATTATCTACTATGTTCGGGCGATGAATGGTCGGATATATCTACTCTTAATTTATCCTAAAAATGAACAAGATGATTTGAGTGAGCAGCAAAAATCAATACTAAGAACCTTGAGTAAACAGTTCAGCTAATATCAAAACTGATGAGTTAAACCTCTACAAATGAGGAAAGATAATGGAAAAAACACTATTTGATGATCTAGTCAGTAGTATGGAGGAAATGATCGCTATTGAAAAAGGCGAGAAAATTCCTTCTTCTGAAAATATTCACCGGCATGAATTACCGGATGTAAAAGCGATTCGCAAGCAAGCCGGAATGAAACAGCAGGAATTCGCTGAGGCAATTGGGCTTAGCGTAGATTTAGTTCGAAGCTGGGAACAAAAACGTAGAACACCTTCAGGTATTGCATTGAAAATGTTGTTTTTATTGGAAAAGCAACCGGGAATTATTAATTTTTTACGAACAATTCATATCTAGTTGATTAGTTAAACCCCGTCAATTATACGGGGTTTAACTATTGTAAGTTTTAACTCACACCCACGGCACTTTTAATTCACACCGACTGCACTGCCCGCGGGGCGGCGAACATCGTTGGAGCCGTAAATAAAGCCTTCACGGACTTTGCCAGAAACAGCAGAGTCGTTGCCGGAAGATTTTGCGCTCACACCCGCACCGTCAGGAATACCGATCATAATTAGCTCAGCAGCGCCCCATGGGGTCTGCTCTACCATCTTATAGCCCATCTTATCGAGTAGCGCTAAACTGTCTTTAGAGACACCGCGTTGCTCATAGTAAACCTCGTCAGGCAGCCATTGATGGTGAATGCGAGGGGCATTCACTGCTTCTTGTGGTGGCATGCCGTGGTCAATAATGTTTAGTGCAGTTTGCAAGGTAATTGAAATGATCCTTGAGCCTCCTGGAGAGCCGAGTACTAAGAAGACTTTACCGTCTTTAGTGACAATTGTTGGGCTCATTGATGATAGTGGGCGTTTACCGGGGGCGATAGAGTTTCTTTCCCCTTGCACTAACCCATACAGATTTTTCTCGCCAACTTTGGTGGTGAAATCATCCATTTCATCATTCAGGAAGAAACCTGTACCCGGCGGGATCACCACTGAACCAAATCGACCATTAATCGTATAAGTGGTTGAAACAGCATTACCTTTGTCATCCACAACAGAATAATGGGTGGTTTCCGGTTTTTCGTGAGGCCCTATTCCTGGTTGGACTTCAGTGGATGGTGTCGCTTTATTTGGCACAATTTTTTTGCGCAGATCAGCGGCGTACTGTTTGCTGAGCAGTTTACCCGTCGGATTATCTACAAATGCAGGGTCGCCTAAGAATGTATTGCGATCCATATAGGCGTGGCGCATCGCTTCAGTGAGCGTATGAATGTATTCTGCGGAGTTGAAACCCATCTCTTTGAGATCATAACCTTCTAAAATATTGAGGGTTTCGCAGATAGTTACGCCACCCGAACTTGGTGGTGGTGCAGAGATAAATTTGTAACCACGGTAGGTACAGCTAACGGGAGTGGTATCTGAAATGGAGTAATCAGCAAAGTCTTGAGCGGTTAGGATCCCGCCATTTTTCTTCGATGCCGCTTCTACGATTTTAGGAATATCTCCTTCATAGAATGCAACAGGGCCTTTATTGGCAATTTTTTCCAGTGTGTTTGCCAAATCGGTTTGTACCAGCAAGTCCCCCGGTTGGTAAGCACTTCCATCCGGTTTTAAAAAGATCCGAGCAACTTCGGGGTCTTGTTTGAAGCGTTCGGTCGTTGTGTCGAGTACATCGGTATCGCCACGGGTTAGGACAAAGCCTTCTCGAGCAAGTTTAATAGCGGGTGCCATCACTTGCTGGCGGCTCATGGTGCCATATTTTTCAAGGGCATAATCTAAGCCTTTCACTGTACCCGGCACACCCGATGCGAGGTAGCCATATAAGCTGGCATCTTTGATAAGTTTGTCATCTACATATCGGCGCTGGCAGCTTTTGGGGCGGTTTCTCGGAAGTTAATAAAGATATCTTTGCCATCAGCAAGGTGCAGTGTCATAAAACCACCACCACCAATATTGCCACAGCAAGGGTTAACAACGGCTTGGGCATAACCGACTGCTACCGCTGCATCCACTGCATTTCCTCCGGCTTTTAAAATGTCAGCACCAATTTGTGAAGCGAGGTGTTGAGAGGAGACAACCATGCCTTTTGTTGCTTCAACGGCAGGTTCGGAAGCGACATAAAGTTGACTTGAAGTTAGCAACGAAATCAGTAGTAAAGAAGGGCACCATGCATTTTTTATCATTGGTATCTCCCGATTTAGTGAAGGAAGTAACGCGTAGATGTAATACAAATAAATAATTTGTTAAATATTTGTATCACCAAGATATAGCATGAATGATTTGAAGGGCTGAATAACAAAAGTGAAAAAGTGTTAACGCGGTAGGAAAAATTTTAGATAGGCATAGATATAGAAATGCCGGCATTAAGCCGGCACTTGGAAACTTAACAGGTCAAATTACAGACCAGTTGCGTTCTTAGTCAGGTAAGCAGCAACGCCTTTTGGAGATGCGTTCATGCCTTCTTTACCTTTTTCCCACTGAGCTGGGCAAACATCACCGTGCTCTTCGTGGAATTGCAGCGCGTCAACCATACGCAGCATTTCGTCGATGTTACGGCCTAATGGCAGGTCGTTAACCACTTGGTGACGAACAACACCGTTTTTGTCAACTAAGAAAGAACCACGCAGAGCAACGCCCGCTTCTGGGTGCTCGATGCCGTAAGCTTTCATGATGTCGCGTTTGATATCAGCAACCATCGGGTATTTAACTTCACCGATACCGCCGTTATCAACAGGAGTTTTACGCCATGCGTTATGAACGAATTCTGAGTCGAAAGAAACACCAACGATTTCTACGCCGCGTTTTTTGAACTCTTCATAGCGGTGGTCGAATGCAATCAGTTCTGAAGGACATACAAAAGTGAAGTCCATTGGCCAGAAGAAGATCACAGCTGGGCGACCGTTCAGGTGTTTTTTCAGGTTGAAGTTTTCAACGATTTCACCATTACCAAGAACAGCTGCAGCAGTAAAGTCAGGGGCTTGACGTGTAACCAGAACCATAATGTACTCCTATGAGTTTTAAGGGTTTCTATCTCCGCAATCGAAATGGGGCATGCGGATAAATATAACCTAAGGATAAGGTTTTATCCTTGGAGAATAAAGACATTAAAACCAATCAATATGATAGCTTTTACCTATCAATGGTATCAATTTGGCAGATTAATATCAATAAGATAGTTTTATTCCATTAAAGTGCAAGTTTTAATTTATTCGGATGCACGTAATGTGAACTCTTGGGCAAAAAGTTGCTGTTTTGCCGTCTCAATCATTTGAGGATAAAACTGAAAGAAAATATGTTCAAGTTCTAGATAATTAAGCAAAAAATCATCAAATGAGCCACTAAGGGCCGCGAGTTTTGGACGGCGCCTTGCCATGCCATTAAGTGACTTACCTATGTACGCTTTTTCTGCGTATCGCGTCAGCCATTGCTGAGGCCAGAGATACTCATTTAACTCCTGAAATTTTTCAGGGGTATGACACAAATCCGGTTCAATGGTTTGCCTGGAAAAAAGCACAAAATCAGAGAGTGAATGTGAGGGAACGAGACGTTCCCAATGCAGAGAAAGAAAATGATCCCAGACTAAATCTAAGGTGATAGGCGCGACTCGGCGGTATTCTTCGCGAAATAGCTGGCGCGCTTGCTTCACGAGCGGATGGGTATCTGTAATTCTATCTACGGCTCTGTGCATACGGATCCCTGCAACCACATCCGGTGAGTAATCTCCCGCAGGGTTACCGCGTACGTAGTCCGCCATCATGTTCCCCAATAGGGAGCTTTTGGCAAGATAGGCTAGGTGAAGATGAGCAAGATAGTTCATGGCGGTACTATAAACGAAAAATATCAGAAACGAAAAAATGAAAGAAAAAAGAGTGCAGACACATTCCGTGCTGTTTCAGAAAATATTTGCATAATATTGGTTCTTTTTTATACAAAATAGCGCTTATTTCTTGCGCCAAAGGCAGTGCAGCACTAGACTAGTCGCCTTATTTTTTTAGATTGATGTCAATACAATGCGTGTATCCGATTTTACTTTTGAATTACCAGAAGAACTTATTGCCCACTATCCTCAGGCTGAGCGTAGTTCATGTCGCTTACTTGGTCTTGATGGTGCCACGGGACAGCTCACGCATGGTGTGTTTACCGATATTCTTGAAAAATTGGAGCCGGGGGATTTGCTAGTGTTCAACAACACTCGCGTGATCCCTGCTAGATTGTTCGGTCGTAAAGCGAGCGGCGGTAAAATTGAGGTTTTGATTGAGCGTATGCTCGATGAACATCGTGTTTTGGCTCATGTTAGAGCCTCTAAAGCACCAAAAGAGGGTGCTGCGCTGCTACTGGGTGAAGATGAAAGTGTGAATGCGACGATGGTCGCTCGTCACGGTGCACTGTTTGAGCTGCGCTTTGATGATGCGCGCGATGTGTTAAGCATTCTGAACCAAATTGGGCACATGCCATTACCACCTTATATCGACCGTCCAGATGAAGAGTCTGATAAAGAGCTATATCAAACCGTGTATAGCCAGCGTCCGGGCGCAGTTGCTGCACCAACAGCGGGTTTACACTTTGATGAGCCTTTATTAGAAGCATTACGCCAAAAAGGCGTTGAGATGGCATTCGTGACATTGCATGTCGGGGCGGGAACGTTCCAACCGGTGCGTGTTGATTCCATCGAAGACCATATTATGCACTCTGAATATGCAGAGGTTCCGCAAGAGGTGGTCGATGCAGTGTTAGCGTGTAAAGCGCGTGGAAATCGTGTGATTGCCGTGGGAACAACGTCTGTTCGTTCACTGGAAAGTGCCGCGAAAGCCAGCCAAGATGCTTTAATTGCTCCATTCTTTGACGATACCCAGATATTTATTTATCCGGGTTATGAATATCAAGTGATTGATGCCCTGATCACTAACTTCCACTTACCAGAATCCACATTAATTATGTTGGTCTCTGCGTTTGCGGGATATCAAAACACCATGCAAGCCTATAAAGAAGCTGTTGAGCAAAAATACCGTTTCTTTAGTTATGGTGATGCCATGTTTATTACGCCAAATGCTAATGCTCGTTTTGAGCAAGTCGGCTCGGCAGAACAAGAATAAGTGGCGGCGTAGCTGCTCGCTTAGATTCAGTAACCAATAGCACCAGACTGTTTTTCTGATGCTAGGAGATAAAACGTGAAATATGAATTACAGACAACCGACGGTAATGCGCGTCGTGGTCGCCTGATTTTTGAACGCGGTGTGGTAGAAACTCCAGCGTTTATGCCAGTAGGAACTTACGGCACGGTTAAGGGAATGACTCCTGAAGAAGTGAAAGAAACCGGTGCTCAAATTTTACTGGGTAACACCTTCCACTTATGGCTACGTCCGGGTCAAGAAATCATGAAATTACATGGTGACCTGCACGACTTTATGCAATGGCAAGGCCCGATCTTAACGGATTCAGGCGGCTTCCAAGTCTTTAGTCTTGGTGCAATGCGTAAAATTAAAGAAGAAGGTGTTCATTTCCGTAATCCAATTAATGGTGAAAAAGTCTTCTTAAGCCCCGAAAAATCGATGGAAATTCAGTACGACCTCGGTTCTGATATCGTGATGATTTTCGACGAATGTACGCCGTATCCAGCTGATTGGGATTACGCAAAAACATCAATGGAAATGTCATTACGTTGGGCAGCACGTAGCCGTCAGCGCTTTGATGAATTGAACAATAAAAATGCGCTGTTCGGGATTATCCAAGGCAGTGTTTACGAAGATTTACGCGATATCTCCGTGAAAGGGCTGGTGGAAATTGGCTTTGATGGGTACGCTGTAGGCGGCTTAGCAGTCGGCGAGCCAAAAGAAGATATGCACCGTATTTTAGAGCACGTATGTCCGCAAATTCCAGCAGAAAAACCACGTTACCTGATGGGCGTTGGTAAGCCGGAAGATTTAGTGGAAGGCGTACGTCGTGGTATCGATATGTTTGACTGTGTGATGCCGACACGAAATGCGCGTAACGGACATTTATTTGTTACTAACGGCGTGGTAAAAATCCGTAATGCGAAGTATAAGTCAGACACATCACCTCTTGATGCAGAGTGTGACTGCTATACTTGTCGTCATTACAGTCGTGCGTATTTGCATCATCTTGACCGTTGTAATGAAATTTTGGGTGCGCGACTCAATACCATCCATAATTTACGTTACTATCAACGCTTAATGGCGGGTATTCGCCAAGCAATTGAAGCGGGTAATTTTGAGCAGTTTGCTGCGGATTTCTATCAGAAGATTGGCAAAGCCCAGCCTTCATTAAATAGAGAGTGAATTTAAAGTGCGAAGTTAGCCCGAACTGTGTAGCATATCGGGCTGTACCCTTCGTTCTTGCAGCTGATTGTGGTTATTGGCATCAGCCAAAAGAATTATTTAGTGCAAATTATGGTTTTTAGTTCTAGTTATATGAAGGTTTGATGTATTTTATGTAACTTGAACTAGTTAAAGTGTAAGTTTGAAATTGCTTTCAATAACAATGAGGAAAGTTGAATGAGTTTTTTTATTTCTGAAGCAGCGGCATCAGCAGGCGCACCCGCTCAAGGTAGCCCGTACTCTCTGATTATTATGCTGGTTGTTTTCGCGCTGATTTTCTATTTCATGATCCTACGTCCACAGCAAAAACGTGCTAAAGATCACCGTAAACTGATGGAATCAATCGCTAAAGGTGATGAAGTTTTAACCACTGGTGGTTTAATCGGTCGTGTGACTAAAGTGTCTGAAACAGGTTATGTTGTTCTTGAGCTGAGTGAGAACACTGAAGTAACTATCAAACGTGATTTCGTTGCTGCTGTTCTACCTAAAGGCACAATGAAAGCAATCTAATTCTGAATTTTCCCGAAGGGAACTGCCGTGCTAAACCGTTATCCTTTATGGAAGTATCTGATGTTGATCACTGCGATCCTCATCGGTTTGCTGTATGCACTTCCAAACCTATATGGTGAGGATCCGGCTGTTCAGATCACTGGCGTGCGGGGAACCGCCGCCAATGAACAAACGCTGATCCAAGTCCAAAAAGCTTTAGAAACAGACAAAATTCAGAGCAAATCTGTTGCTCTCGAAAATGGGGCAATTTTAGCCCGTTTCAACAACTCTGACGTTCAGTTACGTGCTCGTGAAGTCATCATGAATGCACTGGGTGACCAGTATGTTGTTGCATTAAACCTTGCACCTGCTACACCAAAATGGCTTGAAGCTCTCGGTGGTGAACCGATGAAGCTGGGTCTGGACTTACGTGGTGGGGTTCACTTCCTGATGGAAGTAGATATGGACACTGCATTAGGTAAATTGCAGGAACAAAACATGGATGGTTTGCGTAATGACTTGCGCCAAGCAGGTATTGCGTACTCTTCTATTCGTAAAGGCAGTGATTACAGCGTCGAAGTTCGCTTCCGTAACGCTGATGATCGCAGTCTTGCTGAGAAAACACTGGCGCGTAAATACCCAGACTTAGTGTTTTCTGACGGCAGCGATAACACCATGATTGCTGTTATGACAGATGAGCGCTTACGTGAAGCGCGTAACTATGCTGTCTCTCAAAACATCACGATCATTCGTAACCGTGTTAACCAATTAGGTGTTGCTGAACCACTGGTTCAACGCCAAGGTGCGGATCGCATTGTTGTTGAATTACCGGGTATCCAAGATACTGCGCGTGCAAAAGAAATCTTAGGTGCAACTGCAACCTTAGAATTCCGCTTAGTGAATACTGGCGTAGATAGCGCAGCGGCAGAAAGTGGACGAATTCCGGGTGACTCAGAGCTTAAATCTGATCGTAACGGCGTGCCTTATGTTCTGTATAAGCGTGTTGTCTTAACGGGCGACCATATCACCGATTCTACATCTGAAACCGATGAAAATGGTTATCCGCAAGTGAGTATTAGCCTTGATAGTGCCGGTGGCTCAATCATGTCTGACTTTACTCGTGACAACCAAGACAAGCTGATGGCAACCCTGTTTGTTGAATACAAAGACAGTGGTAAAAAAGATGCGGCAGGTCGTGCGATTCTAGTTAAAGATGAAAAAGTGATTAACGCTGCACGTATCCAAGCTCGTTTCGGTAGCAAATTCCGTATTACGGGAATTGATAATGCGAACGAAGCGCGTCAATTATCTTTACTGCTGCGTGCGGGTGCATTGATTGCGCCAATCCAAATTGTTGAAGAGCGTACTATCGGTCCAACATTGGGTATGCAAAACATCGAGCAAGGTCTGAAAGCGTGTATCGCGGGTCTGTTAGCCTCTATCCTGTTTATGATTATTTACTATCGTAAATTTGGTCTGATTGCGAGTAGTGCTCTGATGGCTAACCTGGTCTTAATCGTGGGTGTGATGTCTCTGTTACCAGGGGCGACGCTAACCATGCCAGGTATTGCCGGTATCGTCCTAACCCTTGCGGTTGCCGTCGATGCCAACGTTCTAATAAACGAACGTATCAAAGAAGAACTTCGCAATGGACGCTCAGTGCAACAAGCGATCCACGAAGGGTATAAAGGCGCCTTCTCAAGTATTACCGACGCAAACTTAACGACCTTAATCACCGCAATTATTCTGTATGCAGTGGGTACTGGTTCGATTAAAGGCTTTGCGATCACGACAGCGATTGGTGTCGCAACCTCTATGTTTACAGCTATTGTTGGTACACGTGCAATCGTGAACCTGCTATACGGCGGTAAACGTATTAACAAGCTGTCAATTTAAGGAGCACGTTGTGGCACAGGATTATACTGTTGAACAATTGAACTATGGCCGTAAAGTCTATGACTTCATGCGCTGGGACAACGTTGCCTTTAGCATTTCTATCGTTTTACTGATCGCTTCTTGCGTGATTATCGGTGTGAAAGGCTTTAACTGGGGACTTGATTTTACGGGCGGTACCGTCATTGAAATCAACCTGAGTCAGCCTGCTGATTTGGATAAAATTCGTGATAGCCTGTCTAACTCGAATCATAAAGATCCATTAATCCAAAACTTTGGTAGCAGCCGAGACATCATGATCCGTTTACCGCCAGTTGAAGGCGTAGCGGGTCAAGAAGTCGGTAAAGAAATCATTACTATCATCAATAAAAACGTTGATGAGCAAGCGACGGTTAAGCGTATTGAATTCGTAGGACCAAGCGTAGGTGCTGAGTTAGCACAAACAGGGGCATTAGCGTTATTAACAGCGCTTATCTGTATCCTGATCTACGTTGGTTTCCGTTTCGAATGGCGTTTAGCGGCGGGTGCCGTACTGTCACTGGCTCACGACGTGGTGATCACCTTAGGTATTCTGTCTCTATTCCACATTGAGATTGATATGACCATCGTGGCGTCATTGATGTCAGTTATCGGTTACTCCCTTAACGATAGTATCGTGGTATCTGACCGTATCCGTGAAAACTTCCGTAAGATCCGTCGCGGTACACCGTACGAAATCATGAACGTCTCTTTGACCCAAACATTGAGTCGTACCATCATGACATCAGCAACGACATTATTAGTGGTTCTGATGCTGTACCTGTTTGGTGGCGCGATGTTAGAAGGCTTCTCACTGGTTATGTTAATCGGTGTGACAATTGGTACGATTTCATCTATCTACGTGGCTTCTGCATTAGCACTGAAGATGGGTATGAAGCGTGAGCACTTAATTCAGGCGAAAGTCGAGAAAGAAGGCGCAGACCAAGAGTCTTTATTACCATAACGAATACAGGCATTCGTGTCTCATAAACACCCTGAGGATAAATAATCCTCAGGGTGTTTTTCATTTCAGGTCTGAGTTACACTATCTACCCTATAAAATAGAATCAGGAATTCCTATGCATTGCCCATTTTGCTCAGCTGTAGATACGAAAGTGATTGACTCGCGTCTGGTTGGTGAAGGCTCACAAGTGCGCAGGCGCCGCCAGTGTTTGGTTTGCCATGAACGCTTCACCACATTTGAAGTGGCGGAACTTGTTATGCCTCGGGTAATTAAAAGTGACGACATTCGCGAACCTTTCGATGAAGAAAAGCTCAACCGAGGCATGTTGAAAGCCTTAGAAAAACGTCCTGTCAGTTCCGATGCTATCGATCAAGCCATAATTTCTATTAAATCCCACCTACGAGCGACTGGCGAGCGTGAAGTTCCCTCTAAGTTGATTGGTAATTTGGTGATGGATGAACTCAAAAAACTCGATAAAGTGGCTTATATTCGCTTTGCCTCTGTCTATCGTAGTTTTGAAGATGTACGTGAATTTGGCGAAGAAATTGCCAAGTTACAGGACTAATACCGATGCTTGAACAAGACCATATCTACATGGCCCGAGCCTTTGAGTTGGCAAAAAAAGGACGTTTTACGACATCACCGAACCCAAATGTGGGCTGCGTGATTGTGCGCGACGGTGAAATTGTCGGCGAAGGCTACCATCAAAAAGCGGGAGAGCCGCACGCGGAAGTCCATGCACTTCGAATGGCGGGTGATAAAGCGAAAGGCGCCACAGCTTATGTGACCCTTGAGCCTTGTAGCCATCACGGCCGTACTCCACCTTGTGCAGAAGCGTTAATTAATGCGGGGATCACCCGCGTTGTCGCGGCAATGCAAGACCCTAATCCTCAAGTGGCTGGCCGCGGTTTATTTATGTTATCTCAAGCGGGAATAGAAACTGCCAGCAATATTCTGTTGGAAGAAGCCGAGGCACTAAACCGTGGCTTTTTAAAACGTATGCGTACCGCATTTCCTTACATTCAATTAAAACTCGCCGCATCATTAGATGGCAAGACCGCATTAGCGAATGGGGAAAGTAAGTGGATCACGAGCCCAGCGGCGCGTAAAGATGTTCAAGTACTGCGCGCTCAAGCTAGTGCTATTTTGAGTACCAGTAATACCGTGCTTGCTGATGATCCTGCTTTGACGGTGCGTTGGAACGAATTACCTGCGGATGTTCAAGCACAATACCCAGAAGAAAAACTGCGCCAACCTATTCGTATTGTGTTAGATAGACACAATCGCGTGAAGCCTGAACATAAAGTGACACAGTTAGAAGGTGAATGCTGGCTAATCCGCCCAACGCCGGATACCACAGAAACATGGCAGGGCAATGTCGAACAACTTGCTATCCCTGCAGATGATAATGGCATCGATTTAGTGATTTTGATGATGCAATTAGCGAAACGTAATGTGAATAGTATTTGGGTAGAGGCGGGCGCTAAGCTTGCAGGCTCGTTATTAAAACTCGGTTTAGTCGACGAACTGATCGTCTATATCGCACCTAAATTACTTGGGGATACTGCACGTGGGTTAGTGAGTCTCCCTGAATTAAGCGCATTATCAGATGCGCCTCAATTTGAATTTACTGATGTTGAAAAAGTCGGAAATGACCTTCGCGTCAGGTTACGCCCTGTATGGTAAATGTGTTTTTTTAGCGGTTTGCTGAAATTCACTCGTACGGTTACCTAAAGAATGTGATAAAATCCGCGCCCCGCGGGTTGTAATTAATATTTGAGGAAGATTATGAACGTAATCAAAGGTGTTGTTGCTGCGCCAAAAGCGCGTGTTGCTATCGCTATCGCTCGTTTTAACAACTTTATTAATGATAGCCTGCTGGACGGTGCTGTTGACGCGTTAGAGCGTATTGGCCAAGTTGCTCAAGATAACATCACCGTTGTTTGGGTACCAGGTGCTTATGAATTACCACTGACAGTGAAAGCACTGGTTGAAACCAAAAAATATGATGCAGTTATCGCATTAGGTACTGTTATTCGTGGCGGTACTGCCCACTTTGAATTTGTTGCAGGTGAGTGCAGCTCAGGTCTGTCTCATGTTGCATTAAATAGCGAAGTTCCTGTGACTTTCGGTGTATTAACCACTGAAAATATCGAGCAAGCCATTGAGCGTGCTGGTACTAAAGCAGGTAACAAAGGTGCAGAAGCTGCACTGACCGCTCTCGAAATGATTAATGTGATTAAAGCTGTAAAAGGCAAATAATGCGCGTCATATCTCGGTTCTATGAGTTCGAGATATGCTGTGTAGTTTTTTTTATTTAAGGGGAATCTTGTGAAACCTGCTGCTCGTCGTCGCGCTCGTGAGTGTGCTGTACAGGCCATTTATTCATGGCAATTATCCGGTAATCCTATTGCCGACGTAGAATATGAGTTTATTGCTGAACAGGACATGTCTGACGTTGACGTAACCTATTTCCGTGAGCTGATTTCTGGTATTGCAAACAATGCTACGAAGCTGGATCAATTAATGTCACCTTACTTATCTCGTCAGTTAGAAGAGTTAGGTCAAGTTGAGAAAGCGATTTTACGTGTAGCAATGTATGAACTAAGCTATAGAGAAGATGTACCTTTCAAAGTTGCTATCAATGAAGGTATTGAATTAGCGAAAGTTTTTGGTGCTGAAGATAGCCATAAGTTTGTCAACGGTGTGTTAGATAAAGCAGCACCTGCGGTACGTCGTAAGAAATAAACATAATCAGGTTCCCTCCTGTAATACGTAAGTCATAATGGGTAGGCTGGGTTCCAGTCTACCCTAGTACTTATGTCTGGCTTTTCAGTTTATGACAAGTGAGACATAGCGAAAATGGAAAATCTACCATGTCATATGGCGAATTTGACCTCATCGCACGTTTTTTTAATCGCCAAGCTGTAAACCGACGTGATGTTAATATCGGTATTGGCGATGATTGTGCGCTAATGACTATCCCTGAAAAACAGCAACTTGCTGTGAGTACCGACACCCTAGTTTCCGGTATTCATTTTCTACCCGATATCTCTCCCGCTGACCTTGCCTATAAATCCCTAGCTTCAAATTTAAGTGATCTTGCTGCGATGGGAGCTGATCCCGCTTGGGTTTCTCTCGCCATTACTTTGTCAAGTGTAAATAGTGAATGGCTACAATCTTTTAGCGATATGTTGTTTGATCAATTGAATTACTATGGAATGCAGCTGATTGGGGGAGACACGACTCGTGGGCCAATGAGTTTAACTTATACCGTTCATGGTCTTGTACCGGCTGGCAAAGCGTTATCTCGCTCTGGTGCACGTAATGGTGATTGGATTTATGTGACGGGAACATTGGGAGATAGCGCGGCAGGGCTTGCGATACTGCAAGACAGATTACATGCTGAAAACCCTGAGCATAAACAGTGGCTGATTGAGCGCCATTTACGCCCACAACCACGCATTTTACAGGGGCAGGCTTTACGCAATTTAGCTTCATCTGCGATTGATATCTCAGATGGGTTAGTTTCCGATCTCAACCATATATTAAAAGCGAGCGGTTGCGGAGCGCGGATCAATCTCGATGCCTTACCGCAGTCTGATGCGTTGAAGCAGAATTGTTCTATTGAGCAAGCAAGGATTTGGTCACTAAGTGGTGGGGAAGACTATGAGTTATGCTTTACGGTACCTGAAATGAATCGGGGAGCCTTAGAAGTTGCGCTTGCTCATACAGGTTCAGGTTTTACCTGTATTGGTCAAATTAAGCCCCAATCCGAAGGGATCCGTTATTTTTGTGATAACCAAGCTGTTGAGGTTGACCTCAAGGGCTTCGATCATTTTGTTTAGGAAGATGTCCATGGCGACCGCTCAAGAAAAAGCAGCAGCAAAGAAACGATTAAATATGCGTAATCCGTGGCACCTTCTAGCGACGGGGTTCGGAAGTGGTTTATCGCCAATTGTTCCCGGCACAATGGGCTCATTAGCCGCCATTCCATTTTGGTTGCTAATGGACAAACTCCCTGTTTGGAGCCTATGGGTTATTATCGTCGTTGGATTCTGGTTTGGATGTTGGATCTGCCAACGCACTTCCGATGATATGAGGATCCATGACCATGGCAGTATTGTTTGGGATGAGTTTATTGGCATGTGGATTACACTAATGGCCATCCCTGTGGTGAGTATCCAGTGGGTTCTCACTGGCTTTTTAATTTTCCGTGTTTACGACATGTGGAAACCTTGGCCAATCCGTATTTTTGATCGCCGAGTCAGTGGCGGGTTTGGCATTATGATTGATGACATTATTGCTGCCATATTTGCCTATGTGACGATTTGGCTATTAGTGCACTATCAGGTGATGCCTTTTTGATTTGAGTTAACTCCCTCCTTTAAAGATAAAAATATCTTTTTTCAACAAATAAAGTCCTAGTTAAATACTAGGTCTTTATTCTTATCCTAAACTATTTTTTATTTTTATTTTTACTTTTATTTTTTATGATTAAAGTTAAATTTATTTTCATTTTGAAAAATAAAAATTTCCTTATTTGTAAAAATTAATTTCACTGTAATTATCCTTTCATCACTATTTCTTATTTATTGAAAATTGTAAAAAATAAAGAATTAATATTAACTCGAAATTTGGGTGATTATTTTATTTTTTGTTTTTCTGTTCTGAGAAAAAATGACTTAATCAAATTCACGTATGCGTGATGTTTTGTATATTTCTCTGATTATTTAAATGGGAATGGTTTTCATTTATTTAAATGTGAAATTTGCAGATATGATTTATTTGGGGTGTTTTTGTTAAATAAATGCAACAAAAAATAGAGTGAAGTTAAAGTTCCTAATTAAATTTACTAATCATAGGTGTATTTTTAGGGTCTTATTATGAAATGGCAATTTACAGATTGTTACTGATATGACTCTTGAGGTGCGTATACCGAGTAAGAATATTCAAGTAGTATGCTTAGAAAATAACAAGCAAGAATTAATTTTTATAAAACACGCCTTAATTTATTTTTTAGAAAAATTAAATTTTTCTATTTGGCTTGTTATTTTTTTAATAAAGTCATCTCGGTTTTGTTTTGATGAAAATATATTTATCTCAATTTTATATTGTCTATTAATAAGGGTTTACTATGTTAATTAATAAAAAAAATCTGATCGTATTATCTATCGCTGCTGGCTTAGGTTTTTCAGGTGCAGCAATGTCAGCAACGAACGCACAAGTAACAGTAACTGGGAATATTGCTGCTGCAACATGTGATTTAAGCGTCACAAATACCAATATCGATTTAGGAACGTTTATTTCTTCAGATATTCAAACGGTTGGAACTATAGCTGGTAGTACTCATAATTTTGATATGAGCTTATCCAACTGTAGCCAAGAGTTTGATGGTGAAAGTGGTAAGTTCGTACAAATGTACGCGAAAGGTACTGCTTTAGCAGCGAATACTTCTTTATTTAATAATATTGAAAAAGGAACTGTTGGTGTGGCAGTGACTGCTGACGGTAAAGAAGTTAAACCAAATACAACCGTTCAATTAAGCAGCATTAAGTCTCTTACTGAAGGTGGTTCTGCTGTGATCCCAATGAATGTGGCACTGAACTCAACTGTGAGCAAACCCGCTTCACAGCGTATCGAAGCGCCGATTACTTTCTCTGTAAGCTACGAGTAAGTTTGTTGTGAAATGGCAGGTTTCTGCCATTTCACTTTTTAATGCATCACGAGAAGGTCAAAAATGAAATTATTAACTTTACTCCGTACGCTTCCTGTTTTTGCAACCCTGTTTTTTATTCAAATAGGAACGACGTCTGCAGCTGGGGTCGGTATCAATGCCACTCGAGTTATTTTCAACCAAGGAAATCAGTCAGTCCCTGTCACTCTGCGCAATAGTACAGAGAAGGATGAATATTTGGTTCAGGTTTATCTGACAAAAACCGCCAAAGGTGCGGCGCAAGACCAAACTTTAGATGTGCTTCCTCCTATGTTCTATCTGGCATCAAGCCAGCAGCGCGATGTTCGTTTAGTGGAAGGCGCAGGAGCATCTGTATTACCGAAAGATAGGGAATCAGTTTTTTATTTTCATGCTAGAGCCATTGCGGCAAGTGAAAAGAATGCTGGGCAGCAGAATGCAGCGATGAAAGGTGAAGTGAAAATTGCATTAGAGAGTGTGATTAAAGTTTTTTATCGCCCTAAAAACCTGACGTTAACGGTAGAGCAAGCTCAAGGTAGCCTGACATTTGAAGAGACAGCGAGCGGAATCAAAGTGATTAATCCATCGCCATATTACATCACATTGTCATCATTGAGTGTGGGGGGAAAAGCGGTGACGTTAAACCCTGAAATGAATAACACCATGATAGCGCCTTTTAGCAGTATGGATTACCCAACCCCGGTGAAAAAAGGCAAAAAAGTGTGGGCTGCCATCAACGATCTTGGGGGACGAAGTGAGTATTCACAACCTTAAACTGGGACAGTATCGATGGGCGCTCTTCGCTGGGGTATTTTCCATTGTGGCGATACCTGAAGTGAATGCAGCGAATACCTTAGAGTTGACCGCAGAAATTGACAATGCAGGAGAGTGCGATATTGCGGTTAGCCCTTCATTGATTGAATTCAAACGACGTCCTTCTGTGGGCGAATTTGCGGCGAATGATGCGGTAGATATCCAGCTATTAAGCTTGTCGTATAAATGTACGGGCTATGAAACCAATGCTCGCCCTGAAATAAAAGTGACAGGGAATACAGCTGCCGATACCAATTTGTTTTTAACAGCTGATCCAAAAGGCGCCAAAGGCGTTGGTTTTATGCTGAAAGATGGCGCGGTGAAGGAGCTTTCTGGTTATTACAATGCAGGAAAAACAGTCGTTAATGGTGATTCTGTGCTTCTACCCGCAGGGGATAATGATGGAGAAAAACCTTTTACGGTAGGGTTTATTCGCCAAGTCGGTAATAACACCGTCACCGCAGGTGCCGTGAAAGCAGCCATTTTATTTACTGTCGTGATGCCATAAATGGAGGCGATATGAACAAATATTCATATTTTCTCATGGCTTCATTGTTCGTTTTTACAGGGGAACTGTTTGCTGCTTCAAACACGGTGAGTGTTAACTTTGATGCGCATTTATATCGTAGAACGTGCGATGTAAACCTCTCCGAAAGTGTGGTGGCTTATGGAAAAGTGAAGCCCCAAACCATTGTTGATAATGACTCTGGTGTTAGTACCGCTCTAAATCGCAATGTGATTTTAACCTTAGCCAACTGCTCCGGTCTGGGCACATTAAGTGGTAGCAAAGTCATTGTGACCGGCCCTAGCCAAGTCATGAATAAAGAAACCTTGTTTAAGGAAAGTGGTTCTTCAGGCGGTGTGGGTATTCGATTAAAAGCCGATGGGAAAAATAAGGTTAGCGGGGATTCGGTTTGGGATTTATCTGCGACCAGCAATCAAGGAAGCCAAATTACAGTGGTCACGGCGCTTTCATGTGGAAATTGCCAAAACGTTCAGAAAATTCAATTAGGCACATTTAAAGCCACCATGATGTTTACCGTTTTAGCTTATTGAGCCGTTTATTGAGTGATGAATCTATTAATAATAAAAATAACGGAATACTTTCAACTATGTTTAAGAAAACAGGTACATTACTTTTTATCTCTCATTTATTTGTGTTGTTAATTAGCATTAACGTTAATTCAGCACAAGCGGGATTGCTTCTAGAAAAAAGTCGTATTATTTGGAGCGATACCGACACTCAGCAATCAGTGACATTAACCAATGACAGTGATGACATTTATTTAATTCAATCCGGTGTATTTAATACACCAACGGGCACCCAAGAATCGCCACTGTTTTCTGTTATTCCACCTTTATATCGTTTAGATGCGAATAAACAGCAAACTATGAAAGTCTTATTACAAAGCTCTCCAGAATCATTGCCTCAAGATAGAGAATCAATTTTCTATTTTAGCGCGATTGCTATTCCAGGTGTTTCTCCTGAATTAACGGAAAATTCAGCGGCGCAATTATCAATCGGTACTCGCTTAGTCATTAAGCTATTTTATCGTCCCGTAAAATTTGCACAGTCGCCAGATGCTGCCGTTGCTAACCTGCAATTCCACACATTGCCGAAAGGTTTATGTGTTGCGAATCACTCCCCTTATTTTATTACGCTCAGCGAAGTCAAAGTGGGTAATCAAGTGTTTGCTCAGTTAGCTGGCACGATGGTGGCGCCGTTTAGCCATCAGACATTGGCGATTTCAGATTCCATTTCTGTACAAACGCCGATGCGTTGGCAAGCCATCAATGATTACGGTGGTGATACTGCACCTTACTCGGGTTCAGTGAAGGAGAATAAGGGGGCGTTATGTCAGTAATGAAATCGCTGTGTGGATGGGTTTTGATGATGACGCTAAGCCATGCGTTTGCTTCAGAGATAAATGAAGGTTTTCATTTTTCACCTGAACGTTTGGTCTATTTGGAAAGTAATACCAAAGGGATCTCTGCGGGTCTACAAAATGGCACCTCAAAAGCGGCATTGATTCAAGCACAAATTGTACCGACGGATCTTCAAACGGGTTTACCTTTGACGGAACATCAAGGGGAAAGCCATGAGGCTTTTTTGATTACGCCACCATTACATAAATTAAATATCAATGAACGTTTTAACTGGCGTATTCAGCGTGTTAATGATGGAAAACTCGCTACCGATAGAGAAACCGTTTTCTACGTTGCGCTGAAAGTGATCCCTGCATCTGATGCTAATGATAAAGCCGCATCACAATTTATTTTGGCGCCAACTATCTATTTAAAAATGCTGTATCGCCCTAAACAAATTGAAGAATTACGTTTAGACGCACAAATCGCAAAATTAGATATCACAGCACAAGGCAGCAAAATCACGATTAACAATCCAACGCCACTCTCTATGACATTAGCTAGCTTATCTGTGGGGGATTATGACGTGCCAGTAGAGAAATTCACCCATGGAATTGCGCCTTTTGGGCAACAGGTCATTTCTCTCGAAAAAAACGTATCAGGCACGATTACGTGGCGTGTATTGAATGAATACAGCATACCGACAAAGGTGGAAGTGAGGGGCGAGCATGAAAGCTAAAATGCGTGATGGCGTTTTTGCCATTTCCCCGATTGCTTTGGCTCTGGCGTGCTGTTTATCCATGGGGAATGCGGTGGCAGAACCTTATTTTGATCCAACACTATTAAATCTACCTGAAGGAACTAGCATAGATAGCATTGATTTATCTGCATTTACGCGCTCTGAATCGGTAACGGCGGGGCGTTATATGGTTACGCTGAGGATCAATAAAGAAGACCAAGGGCAAAAAGAGATCTATTTTTCTGCAGATGCGGCGGGGAATATCGTGCCGGAAATTACCCCTGCGTTATTGGATGAATATGGGGTAAATGTTGAGGGTATTCCAACATTAAGATCCTTACCAAAAGATGAACCGATCACGTCTTTAGAGGCTGCTCTGCCAGACTCTCAAGTGCAGTTTGATGTATCCAAGTTGGATTTAAACATCAATATTCCTCAAGTCGCTATGCGTCAAAAATCCCGTGGTGCGATAGACCCGAGTTTATTGGATCAAGGGATCACTGCGTTTTTGTTTAACTATCAAGTTAATGGTAGTAAACAAAAGCACAGTGGTTCTAGTGCAAGTGGTAAAAATACCAATGATTCGCTGTATGCCAATATTAGCGGTGGTTTTAACTTGGCAGCGTGGCGCTTGCGTTCAAACTTTCTGTATATGGAAAACAAATCCAAGAGCAATGGCTACAGTACCAGCCATCGGGAAAGTGAATTTTCACGCACAACGGTTTCACGGGACATTCAACGCTTAGATTCCGAGTTAGTGATTGGTGAAACCAGCACACTCAGTGATGTCTTTGATAGTGTTCCATTTAAAGGGATCCGTTTGTTATCAAATGAACAAATGCTATCCAAAGGAGATCGCGGATTTGCGCCAGAAATTCGTGGAGTTTCAATGTCTAACTCGCGGATCATCATCAGACAAAATGGCAACATTATTTATCAAACCTATGTGGCACCAGGGCCTTTTGTCATCAATGATATTTATCCAACGGGAACGGCAGGGGACTTAGAAGTTTCTGTACAAGAGGAAGATGGTACCACCCGAGTATTCACTCAAGCATTCTCTTCATTGCCTGTCATGCAACGTGCTGGCGGTGTTAAATATGAAGTTGCTGCCGGTAAATATGATGGTGGGATCACAGATGGCTCCAAAGAGCAGCAGTTTATTATGGGAACGTTGATCTATGGTTTACCGAAGGCTATCACTCTGTATACAGGGTTGCTTGGGGCAAATCATTATTGGAGCAGCATGGTTGGAACAGGGATTTCACTCGGTAGCTTTGGGGCGCTTTCCATGGATGTTACGCATGCACAAGCCTCGATTAATCATGAAAGCAAACAAGGGCAATCTTTTCGTGTTCGCTATTCCAAAAACTTATCGGAAAGTGGCACATCCGTTGACTTAACCGCACTGCGCTACTCAACGAAAGAATATTACAGTTTTGCAGATTTCAACCAAGCGGGTTACCAGTTAAAAGAGAACGTCGCACCGTGGCTTAATGGTCGCCAGCGTAGCAGTTTCCAAACCTACATTAACCAATCTTTGGGCAAATGGGGCTCTATCTATTTACGCGGAATGCGCAGTGATTATTGGGGTAAATCTGACACTGTGACGACGTTGGGTATTGGCTATAACGGCTTTTATCGTGGTATCAACTATGGCATCGATTACAGCATTAGTCGTACCGAAGGTAATGGAAATTGGCCTGAAAATAAGCAAGTTAGCGTGAATATGAGCATTCCGTTTAGCATTTTCAGTGAGCATAAGCATATTGAGAATATTAATAGTACGTTCCAAGTTAGCCATGATAATTCAGGGCGCACTTACCAGCAGGTTGGTATTAATGGCCAGTTATTAGATAACAAACTGAGTTATCAGCTGACTGAAAGTGGCGATAATCGCGACCAAAAAATGACAAGCTCAGTGAATGTGGGCTATCAAGGCAGTAAAGGGTACTACGGTGGTGGATATAGTTATGGCCGTGATAGCCAAATGATGTATGCCAATGCCTCCGGCGGAATGGTTGTCCATTCAGGCGGTGTTTCTCTAAGCCAATATTTAGGCAATTCGGCGGCCATCGTTTATGCACCGGATGCAGCGGGAACTAAGGTGAATAATGGCTCAACGGTTATCGATGCCAATGGCTACGGTATTATTCCGCATTTATCAGACTATACGCAAAATATCGCCAACTTGGATGTGAATACATTACCTGAAAACGTCGAAAGCAAAGAGAATGCGCTGAATCTCTACCCAACCAAAGGGGCTATTGTGAGAGCGAACTTTAAAACCTTAAAAGGGTATCAAGCGATGGTCACCTTGCAGCAGCCAAATCAGGTTCCAATGGGCGCCATTGCGTCATTGCATCAAGATGATAGCGCAGAAGAAGACGTTATTTCGGGCATTGTGAGTGATAACGGACGCGTTTATTTAAGTGGGCTACCGGAGTCAGGGCAGATAGTGATCAAGTGGGGCAAGAGTGGTTCTGAGCGCTGTGAAGCGCCTTTCAATATGGATAAATCCACAGAAAATGCCTATTCATCATTACGTAATTTAACCTTGTCATGCCACTAATCGGATGAATATTTTATGAAAACCAATGTAATCAAGAAAAAGACATTTGTGGGATGGAAAAGCGTACTACTGAGCGGTTTGCTCGTTTTTATGGCGAGTGCACCCAGCTTTGCAAAAACAGTGACGGTTATGAATGGGCGTGGATTGATTGGTGTTTATGGTGAATATAATACCTCGCTAACGGGAACGACAAGTGCACCATCTTGGGGGGAAACTGCCAATTTTCACTATGTACAGTTTTATAATAACTTTAATGGGATCATAAATTACTGTGTTGATGGTGGAGGGTTAGTCACCAATATTGATGGTGTCCGAGGGATGCCTATTGCTGGTGGTGATATGATCATGGTACCAGAATTTGTATTTGTTGATGAAAGAAGGCAGGCACTAAATACCTACATTGACACTATTACAGGCCATTTTAATGGATGGGGTTCGGGCACGAATGAACAGCTCGGTACGGGAGGGTGTCTTTGGTCACCGAGCCAAAGTACTCCAACACCAGCAATACGCCATTCCGTTACTGCGACAGGGCGTATGTTGATTTATGGAACGGGTAATCAGCGCAATGGAACTTATCGATTAGCGGATGATATTGGGATTGTTATTCAAAATCCTAGAAATGGAACGACGGCGAGGCAAATCGTCTCCAAAGCGGAAAATATTATCGTGACGGTATCAGGGCTAACTTGCACTTTAAACACACCATCTTATGTGAATTTTGGTTCTCACAGCGCGAGTAGCAAAAGTAATGAGTTGCTTTCTTCCATGCGAAACAACATGTCAGTGCAGTGCGATCAAATTGTGAATAAGGTCGCAGCGACGATTTCGTTATCAGGCAATGTGAAACCGCAATATTACGCAGGCAATAATCTGGAAGTGAACTTATTGAATGCTCAGCAGCAAGCCGGTGCGTATGTCAAAATGTACGTCATGGTAAATGGTAATAAAACACCGATTACCTTAGATCAGAAGCCCATTGATTTAGCCAAAATTACCGCACTGCAAACCAATGTTAGCTTTAATAATGAGCTCGTGTATGAGCTTTATTCTCGTGGTAATAATGTGGCGGGTAAGGTGAGTGGTAGTGCGGAATTATCAATAATTATGCGCTAAAAGTAAGATAAATTAGTCAATGATTTAAGGCGTTACTTTTGTGGTAACGCCTTAATTTTTTTATAAGTTACTTATTTTGGTAAGTATTGATGGCACTCACGATCCCAGCAGCATCTAAACCCAGATCCGCTAATAACTCATCTTGGGTGCCTTGAGGAATAAAGAAATCTGGTAGACCCAAATTCAGAACTGGGAGAATTTTCTTCTCGCTCATCAGGAATTCATTCACTCCGCTACCTGCGCCGCCCATAATCGCATTTTCTTCCAACGTCACGATCAGGTCATGGGTATTGGCCATTTCTAAGATCAGCGCTTCATCTAATGGTTTCACAAAACGCATATCGACGACGGTAGCATTGATTTGTTCTGCGGCTTCTAAAGCGTTGCTCAGTAATGTACCGAAACTGAGGATCGCCACTTTTTCGCCTTGGCGACGAACAATTCCTTTACCAATTTCAAGTGGTGCTAATGGCATTAATTCCGCCCCTGTACCTGCGCCACGAGGATAGCGAACCGCAGTAGGGCCTTCTTGATAATGGTAGCCAGTGTGCAGCATTTGGCGGCATTCATTTTCATCACTTGGCGTCATGATCACCATCGTTGGGATGCAACGTAAGAATGAAATATCGAATGATCCTTGGTGAGTTTGACCATCAGCACCGACGATACCCGCACGGTCAATGGCAAACATCACTGGGAGTTTTTGGATAGCGACATCGTGGATCACTTGGTCGTAACCACGTTGTAAGAAAGTCGAGTAAATTGCCACGATTGGGTTATAGCCACCAATGGCAAGTCCTGCTGCGAAGGTGACCGCGTGTTGCTCGGCAATCGCGACATCAAAGTATTGGTCTGGGTACTCTTTCGAGAAACGAACCATACCAGAACCTTCACGCATCGCTGGGGTAACGGCCATCAGTTTATCGTCACCTTTAGCCTCTTCACACAGCCAATCCCCAAAAATTTTGGAGAATGTCGGTCTGGTGTCTTTGCTTTTTGGTAACGTAAAAGTGGCAGGGTCAAACTTAGGTACGGCGTGCCAGCTAATTGGGTCTTTCTCTGCCGGCTCATAGCCACGACCTTTTTTGGTCATAATGTGCAGGAATTGAGGGCCTTTTAACTCGCGCATATTTTTTAACGTTTGGATCAGCGCAATCACATCGTGTCCGTCAACTGGGCCGATGTAGTTAAAGCCTAACTCTTCAAACATGGTGCCAGGGACAACCATGCCTTTGATGTGTTCTTCAGTTTTCTTGAGTAACTCTTTGATTGGTGGAATATTCGAGAAAACTTTCTTTCCACCTTCACGCAGTGTGGTATACAGCTTGCCGGAAAGTAAATGGGCTAAATGGTTATTCAGCGCGCCAACGTTTTCTGAAATCGACATTTCATTATCGTTGAGGATCACCAGCATATCGGGGGCAGCATCCCCAGCATGGTTCATGGCTTCGAAAGCCATACCCGCCGTAATGGCTCCATCACCGATAACACAAACTGTTTTGCGGTTTTTATCTTCTTTTTCTGCGGCGATAGCCATACCTAAACCGGCACTAATGGAGGTTGAGGAATGACCAACACTAAGAATGTCGTATTCGCTTTCGGCGCGCCATGGGAATGGATGTAATCCATTTTTTTGACGTATGGTGTCGATTCTATCACGGCGCCCGGTCAAAATTTTGTGCGGATACGCTTGGTGACCGACATCCCAGACAAGATTATCAAATGGAGTTTTATAGACGTAATGCAGAGCAACCGTTAATTCAATGGCGCCCAATCCTGATGCAAAGTGACCGCTCGAGCGACTGACGCTATTTAGTAGAAATTGTCTCAGTTCATCACAAAGCTTTGGCAAGCTTTCTTTTGGCAGAAGGCGCAGTTCATCAGGCGTCTCTGCCAGTGCCAGCGTTGGATATTTCGCGGTATCTATACTCATTAGGTGCTCACTACTTAAATTAATTAGGGCGATGCCTGTTAACGTCGAGCGGTTGCTGACCGTGATTTTTTTGCGTTCATCGTATTTTATAAGTCGTCACAACGGCTCTAAGTTACTCAGGTAATCAATGTTATAATTATCGGTCTTATCTATACCAAAAGGCAAAGCATATTGTCAGCTTTTGCGCTCAATAACAAAATTGGCTAAAGCTCTCAACAGCTCCGTATTGTAACCTTGGGATTGCAATGATTCTAAAGCCGTGATCGCATCTTGATAGAGCTCTTTGGCTTTTTGTTGGGCAGCGTCAAGACCTAACAGTGATGGATAAGTGCTTTTTTCATGTTGTTCATCAGCACCTTGGCGTTTGCCTGTCACTGTGCTGTCTCCGATGACGTCTAGAATATCGTCTTGAACTTGAAAGGCAAGCCCAATAGATTCTGCGTATTTATCTAAACTTACTAATGCTTGGTGACCTTTATTGCCTGCTGCATAGGCGCCGAGGCGAATAGCGGCTCGAATTAACGCGCCAGTTTTATGCTGGTGGATACGCTCGAGTGAAATCAGGTCAACCCGTTTGCCTTCAGCATCAAGATCTAACGCTTGCCCACCACACATACCCGCTAAACCGCTGGCATAAGCCAGTTCAGCAATCATCGCAATGCGGTCTTTGTCGGAAACATTAGGCATGGACGCACTGGAAAGTAATTGGAAAGCGAATGTTTGTAAGGCATCGCCGGCGAGTACGGCATTACCTTCACCAAACTTAATGTGGCAAGTTGGTTGCCCGCGGCGCAGGTCGTCGTCATCCATAGCAGGTAAATCATCATGGATCAGCGAATAAGCGTGGATGCACTCTACCGCTGCTGCGGGGGCATCTAAGCTATCAAGGCTCACTCCGAGCATCTCACCGACAGCATAGGTTAAGAAAGGACGTAAGCGCTTGCCACCAAGTAAAGTGCCGTATTTCATGGCTTGCGCTAATGGCAAATCAGCAAAAGGGAGCGCGTCCAGTGAGGTTAATAGATATTGATTAACTCTATCGTGAGCTTGACGTTGCTGGCGCACAAAGGCGTCTGGGTGTTGTTCGGACATAATTTATTCTGTATCAGGTGAGAAATCGTCGAGGGCTTTATTTTCGTCATCGCTCAGCAAAATTTGGACACGTTGTTCTGCTTGCTGGAGGACTTTTTGACCTTGTTTGGCAATTTGGACGCCTCGTTCAAATTCATTTAACGCGTCTTCCAAAGGTAGCTCTCCGGATTCTAAGCGAGCGACAATTTGCTCCAGCTCTTGAAGGGAGTTTTCAAAACTAACAGTGGGAACTTGCTGGGATTTTTCTTTAGCCATAATCGTTAATCACTAATGTTAAATCACTTAAAAGTGGGGGAACTTTAATTATTGTGCAGACTAACTTAGTCTCGCAACGGTTACAATTTATTATTGGTGTTTTTAGATTCAGTACGCAAGATAGTGTTATAATACGCCTCTTTATTGACAACTGGTAAAGTGTACAACAGTCACTTTTTCGCAACGTCCGTTTGCCCCACTAACCAAGAACATGCCACGACTATGAAGTTTATTATTAAGTTATTCCCAGAAATCACTATCAAAAGCCAAACAGTTAGACTCCGTTTTATTAAAATTCTAACCAGTAATATCCGCAATGTATTGAAGAGTCTTGGCGAAGAGATCTCGGTTGTCCGTAATTGGGATAACATTGAAGTGCGTGTTAAAGGGGAATCAAAGCACGACGAAATTTGTGACATGCTGAGCCGTATTCCCGGCATCCACCACATCTTAGAAGTGGAAGAGAAGCCTTTCACCAGTTTACACCATATTTTTGAAATGACACTGGAAGCCTACGGGGCATCTGTGGAGAACAAAACGTTCTGTGTGCGAGTGAAGCGCCGTGGTAAACACGAGTTTTCATCCATTGACGCAGAGCGTTATATCGGCGGCGGCTTGAATCAGCATATCGCCTCCGCGAAAGTGAAACTGAAAGATCCGGATACCACCGTACACCTGGAAATTGAAGATGACAATTTGATCCTTGTGAAAGCCCGAATCGAAGGGATCGGCGGCTTCCCAATTGGTACACAAGAAGATGTACTGTCACTGATTTCGGGGGGGTTTGACTCTGGGGTTTCCAGCTATATGTTAATGCGTCGTGGTTGCCGAGTGCATTACTGCTTCTTTAACCTTGGCGGCGCTGCTCATGAAATTGGCGTGAAGCAAATTGCTCACTATTTATGGAACCGCTTTGGTAGCTCCCATAAAGTGCGTTTTATTGCGGTTAACTTCGAACCTGTTGTGGCTGAGATTCTAGAGAAAGTCGATGACGGTCAAATGGGCGTCGTATTAAAACGTATGATGGTCCGTGCGGCTTCTAAAGTCGCTGAGCGTTACGGCGTTCAAGCCATCGTAACGGGTGAAGCACTGGGACAGGTTTCTAGCCAAACGCTAACTAACTTACGTTTAATTGATAATGCGTCAGACACTTTAGTGTTACGTCCGCTGATCTCTCATGATAAAGAACACATCATCAAATTAGCCCGTCAAATTGGTACGGAAGATTTTGCGAAAACCATGCCGGAGTATTGCGGGGTAATTTCGAAAAGCCCAACCGTGAAAGCAGTGAAAGCGCGTATTGAAGCGGAAGAAGAGAATTTCGATTTTGGTATCTTAGAGTCTGTCGTTGAGCAGGCGCAAAACATTGATATTCGCCAGATTGCACAAGAAAGTCTTGAGAAAGTACCTGAAGTTGAGATGGTTAGCCAACTCTCAGCAGATAATGAAGTTATTTTAGATATTCGCTCAATTGATGAGTTTGAAGATAAGCCATTGAAGGTTGAAGGAATTGAAATTAAACATATTCCATTCTACAAACTGGGTACGCAATTTGGTGATTTACCAAAAGAGAAAATGTACCTGTTGTATTGCGACCGTGGCGTAATGAGCCGTCTGCAAGCGTTGTACTTGAAAGAGCAAGGCTTTGAAAATATTAAGGTTTACCGCCCGTAAGTTGTCAGGCGATGTTGAATGAAAAAGCGAGCTGATTAGCTCGCTTTTTTGTTTCTAATCTTCCAGATAATCATTAATACCGGGTGGTAAAACGAGTTGTGAGGCGACATTGGCTGCGGTTTTTCGTCCTTGCAATAATTCAATCAATTTCAGTGCAAAGTCAAAGGCTGTCGCAGGGCCTTGGCTAGTCAGTAAATTCACTCGCTCATCAAAATAGACGCGCTTATCGACCCATTTATGAGCTGGAATTTTATCTTGCATGCTTGTTTTGTTCTGAATATCGGGAAAACCAGTCATGTTTCCGAGAGGAAATAGCTGGTGGTATTCCAAAACTAATGCCGGGGCGGCACAGATGGCTGCCACAATTTTTCCATCTAAATGCATGCGCCTGACTTTCTCAACCACTAACGGGCTATCACGAAAAGCTTCTGCTCCTGCTAGGCCTCCAGGTAACACGATGGCGTCAAAAGGTTCGTCCGCAACGCAGATGATGGGAAGGTCGGCAACGAGTTTAATACCTCGAGATGCGGTTATCTCTAACGCTCCGTCTTCCGTCACACTGGCTAATGTCACCTGTATTCCGGCACGAACCAGTAAATCAGCGGTCGTGACGGTTTCAATTTCTTCACTACCATTGGCGATGCATATCAGCACGGAGGTTGTCATAACTTTGTTCTCTATTTTTAATTAAGTGGTACAAACGGTCATTCTCAGGGGTAGCTAAGCCATGAGCTCGGGCTTTTTTGATTAAAAAACCCGTGATGTAATCAATTTCAGTTCTGCGATGATGGCGAACATCTTGCCGCATGGATGAATAGTTTTCCGATGTTTGATGAATAATGTCATAGACGCGTTCGGTCATCTCTTCTTTATCAATATGCAACCCCTCGGCAACCATCACTTGGCAGCATTCATCTATGACCCGAGCAATCTGTTCTGGATAGTGAATGACTTGCCCATTGGTACAATTGTGTTCCGTGGAAAGTGGGTTTATCACGCAATTAACAACCAATTTTCGCCAAATGGTATTGAGGATTTGATTATGCCATGCCACATCCGGTAGAGCTTCATGCAGGATATTGGCGATAGGGTAATAAGCTTCTGCTTGAGAGTTGACGGCACCGATGTGAGTGATGCCACTAGCAGTATGAAAAACTTGATTGTTATCTTGCCACGCCGCATGAGTTGTAACTCCGCTCAAAAATGGATGGCGCAATGTGCCTAATTCTTCCAAGGTGCCTAATCCGTTATGCAGCAAGAGAATAGGGCTAGTTTCAGGAATGATGGGCAGCAGGGGTAATAAGGCATCTGAAACTTGCCATGCTTTCAAACAGACAATGACTAATTCGCTTGTGTGTAGGTGCTGATGGTTATTGCAAGGAATTAATTCGCGGAAAATTTTATCGTCAGGTCCATTAACATCAACAAATAAGTCGGATTGAGCAACTCGTAGCCATCCTTGAACATCGTGTCCTTGTGAGGTGAGGGCAGCTAACCAAAGTTTACCAATAGCACCACAGCCAATCAGGGTTATTTTCATCGATTTTCCCTACTATCTGAGAGCGGTTGATTTGGATTAATAACCGCCATCATAGCGATTTTAATATGATATCCAAATAATTAGTTATGTTATACCAGTGAGCCAATCTGACAACATGGAGTGTCATGGGCAAATAAGCTATTATAAGCCGATTGATTATAGGAGAGCGTTAAAATGCCATCATTTGATATTGTATCTGAAGTTGAAATGAGTGAAGTCCGCAATGCGGTAGAAAATGCTCAGCGTGAACTGACTAGCCGCTGGGATTTTAAAAACATCACTGCAAGCTTTGAACTGAACGATAAGAATGAGTCTATCAAAGTGACTAGTGAATCTGATTTCCAAGTTTTACAACTGCTTGATATTTTAAGAGAGAAAATGGCAAAACGGGGAATTGATGGCGCAGTGCTGAATGTCCCTGAAGATATTGTACATAGTGGTAAAACTTACAGCGTGGAAGTGACTTTAAAACAAGGCATTGAAGCGAGTATGGCGAAGAAAGTTGTTAAGCTGATTAAAGACAGCAAGTTGAAAGTGCAGGCGCAAATTCAAGGTGAACAAGTGCGTGTAACAGGTAAGGCACGAGATGATTTACAAGCAGTCATGGCGTTAGTCCGTGGCGGCAATTTAGGTCAACCATTCCAGTTCAATAACTTCCGCGACTAATTGATAAGCGTGTTTTAGTTATTGAAAATAGCCCGCGATATTGCGGGCTATTTGTTAATTATAAGATTACATATGATTAAGCGTGAATAATGGCTTCAAGCTCTGCTCGGTTAACCACTTTCTTATCAATCTTGATATAAATACTCATCTCTTCAGCAATCACAACCACATCAAGCACACCGTTCATGGCTTTTAACTGTTCCTGAAGTTTGTTGATATTTTTAAAACGGTGCGGGAGAACCATGCGAATACTGCTGACGTAAGGCGGTTGTTTCATGGTTAAGCTGATAACGAACCAGATAACGCAAAGTAGTAATCCGCCGATAAATACGGTGCTGGCTCCTTCAAATTTATACAACCAGCCGCCCAGAATTCCGCCTAAGGCTACCCCTAAAAATTGGCTGGTGGAGTAGACGCCCATTGCAGTGCCTTTGTATCCGGCAGGCGCTTCTTTACTGATCAAGGACGGCAAAATGGCTTCCATCACGTTAAATGCAATAAAGAACAGTTGGATCCCTAAGAAGATAATCCAAAGCTGGTGACCGGATTGCCATAAAACAATTTCTGCAGCCGCTAAGAGCAAAATGCAGAACAGGAAAACCTGCTTCATTTTACGCTGTTTTTCCGCGTAAATAATAAAAGGAAGTACGCAAACAAAGGCGACTAACATGGTGACTAAATACGCTTTCCAGTGATCTTTTGCCAAGTAACCGGCATCGGCCATGATCAAGGGAAGGGCGACAAAGCTGGACATTAGCAGAGTATGTAGGCTTAAAATCCCGACATTCAGCTTGAGAAGTTGAGGATTAAGTAAAACCGCTTTTAAGTTGCTTTTAACAAAAGCAGATTCGCGGTTTACAACATGGTGAGTGTTATTTGGCACCACAAAGAGGGTAACGAAAATAGCGCCAACGGCTAATAAAGTGATCCCCCAAAATAAGCCGCTTAGGCCAACCGCATGGGTCACAATAGGCCCTAAAACTAAGGCGATAGCAAATGTTACACCAAAGCTAATACCTAAAAAGGCCATTGCTTTTGTACGATTTTGTTCGCGGGTCAAATCCGATAACAAAGCCATAACGGCAGCAGAGATAGCACCAGCGCCCTGTAAAGCTCGACCAATAATAATGCCCCAAATAGAATCGCTTAGCGCGGCAATAACACTACCTGCAATAAAAATGAGTAAGCCAAAAACAATGAGAGGTTTACGACCAATACGGTCAGACATCAAACCAAAAGGAATTTGAAAAACAGCTTGGCTAAGCCCATAAATACCAATCGCCAACCCAATCAAAAACTCGTTAGCGCCCTGTAAGTGCATCCCATAACTGGTGAGGATCGGGAGCACCATAAACATGCCGAGCATGCGAAGGGAGAATACGGATCCTAGTCCCCAAGTGGCACGGAGTTCTAGGTGGGTCATTTTATTATCATTCATAAAAATACTCGTTATATTTTGAGCTGTAGCGTTGTTGGCTACGCTCGCTAACCCTAGTCACGTAGTTATCTACGTTCCTAGGGATTAGCTTCACTTGCCGCCTTGCTACAACCCAAACTATTTAGAGTATTAAATCTTAATGAGCTTAAATTATTCTTTTTATTTCGGGTTGTAGCTGTTTTGGTATTAATTTAAAGGTAAATCAGTGAGTTATGTTTTTATATAAAAGCATTGGTTTATTGATAGCAGGCGGCTATTTAACCATAAAAATCATCACAAAAATATTCGCAGACAAAGAAAAACGGCGGGAAGTTTGCACTCCCCGCCGTTTGAACGCATTTATTGTCAATGATGCAATAAATTATCGGACTAACGCTATAACAGTATCGCTTGTAACGGTTGGGTCAACTGACATCATCACACTTAGCGAGGTAATCGCTACGATAGAGAAGATGAACAGCTTACGCGCCCAAACTCGGTCGTCATTTTCGGTTTTGAAACCAGAAATTGCCATACCAAGCCACCATAAGCTAACCGCAGCGCCGACAACCAGATATTTATAGCCTGCGTATCCGCTAATCGCTAACATTAATGTTGCGACCATAAACGCAAGGATATACAAGAAGATATGAGTCTTAGCGACAGATATACCCTTGATCACCGGTAACACGGGAATGTTTGCGGCTTTGTAATCCTTAAAGCGGAAAATTGCGATGGCATATGAGTGCGGCATCTGCCACAAGCTGAAGATTAACAGCAGGATTAAGGCTCCAGCGTCAAATTCATTTGTGACAGCGCAGTAGCCGATAACCGGTGGTGCTGCGCCAGATAGGCTGCCAATCAACGTGCCATAAACAGACTTACGCTTCATGTACAGGCTATACACGCCCACGTACACAATGAAACCAATGAGTGCAAGGAGCATTGCCAGAGCATTGGCTGCTACGAGTAGCAGCACCATGCCAGCAATACCTAATGCAGCAGCGTAAATCAGGCTAACTTTCGGGTCAATCAGCCCTTTAACTAAAGGGCGATTCTTAGTTCTTTCCATGATACGGTCAATATCACGGTCGATGTAGTTGTTAAATACACAACCAGAAGCCACGACCAATGATACACCCAGCAAAGTCGCAATAAACAGCGGGTAGTCAATTGACCCTTTAGAGGCCAGCAGAAAACCGCCGATCACAGAAATCAGATTTCCGAATATAATTCCTGGTTTGGTCACTTGCAGGTATTGCTTAAACATATCGGCAACTCTTTAGTCGAGCATCATATTGATGTTCAGGTTGTACATAATCCACAGAGAGCCAATAACAACGATACCGATGATTAGCATAGTGAACAGGAATGCAATCAGGTTCCAGCGCTCATCTGATGATGTATTCATGTGTAAGAAACAAACAAGGTGTACAAGGATTTGCACAACAGCCATTCCAACAACAGTTGCTAGAATAACGCCTTGTGAAGCTGTTCCATTCATCACCATCCAGAAAGGAATTACAGTCAGGATAACTGACAGAATAAAGCCAATCAGGTATGTCTTAACGCTACCGTGGCTTGCTCCAGTATGAGCATCTTTTGCATGACTCATTTAAATAGCCCCCAGAAGATAAACAACGGTAAATACACAGATCCAAACAACATCTAAGAAGTGCCAGAACAGGCTCAGGCAGTTCAGACGGGTTTTGTTAACCGCAGTCAGACCACGACGACAGTTTTGGATAATCATCAGAATGATCCAAACCAGACCACAAGTTACGTGGATACCGTGAGTCGCAACTAATGCGAAGAAAGCAGATAAGAAACCACTGCGATCTGGGCCGTAGCCTTCAGCGATCAGTTCGTGGAACTCATAAACTTCCATAATAACGAAGCCAAGACCAAATAAGAAAGTAATGAACAGCCATAAGTTAACGGCAGCGACTTTCTCTTTGTGCATTGCAATCATTGCAAAACCGTAGGTGATACTACTGAATAACAGTAAGAATGTTTCACCTAATACGAACTGCAAACTAAAGATGTCTTTACCAGCAGGACCGCCAGCAGTGCCATCAGATAAAACCACGTAAGTTGCAAACAAGCTAGCAAACAGGATCAGGTCACTCATTAAGTAGATCCAGAATCCGAATACTTTGGTTGCACCCGCATCGTGGTGCCCATGCTCTGCATGGGCTACATTATGATTAGTCATTGTATTAGTTGACATCGTTCACACCTGCCTTACGTAATTCTTCAAAGTGCTTATTCTCGATTTGTTCGATTTCAGCCACAGGTACGTAGTAATCAACATCTTCGTCGAAGCTTTTTGCAATCCAAGTAACAATCATGCCACCGAAACCAACGATTGCCAGCCACCAGATGTGCCAGATCATTGCGAAACCAAAAATCAAGCTGAATGCAGCGATGATAACGCCAGCGCCTGTATTTTTCGGCATATGAATTTCTTCATATGAAGTAGGTTTCTTATGAGCGATACCTTTCTCTTTCATATCCCACCAAGCATCGCGAGTTTGAATCTGTGGTTCAACAGCGAAGTTGTAGAATGGTGCCGGAGAAGAAGTTGCCCACTCCAGAGTACGTCCACCCCATGGGTCACCGGTTAAATCACGGTTTTCATGGCGGTCACGGATACTCACGATAATTTGGATAACTTGGCAAGCAATACCCAGAGCAATCAGACCAGCACCACACGCAGCTGCAACCAGCATACCGTGATAGGTTGGGTCAATATTTTGGCTCAGACGACGGGTCATACCCATAAAGCCAAGGATATATAACGGCATGAATGCTAAGAAGAAACCAGTGATCCAGAACCAGAAGGCACGAACACCCCATTTCTCATTTAGCGTGAAACCGTAAGCTTTCGGGAACCAGTAAGTCATACCAGCGAAGCATCCGAATACCACACCACCGATAATAACGTTATGGAAGTGAGCAATCAGGAACAGGCTGTTGTGCAGAACGAAGTTCGCACCTGGAACCGCTAACAGAACACCAGTCATACCACCCACAGAGAAGGTGATGATAAAACCGATAGTCCATAACATTGGTGATTTGAACTCGATACGACCTTGGTACATGGTGAACAGCCAGTTGAAAATCTTAACCCCTGTAGGGATTGCGATAATCATCGTAGCGATACCAAAGAAGGCGTTAACGTTCGCACCTGAACCCATCGTAAAGAAGTGGTGTAACCAAACGATGAAGGACATAACGGTGATAACGATGGTTGCCCACACTAGTGAGGTATAACCAAACAGACGCTTTTTCGAGAAGGTTGCTGCAATTTCTGAGAACACACCGAACACTGGTAGAACAAGGATATACACCTCAGGGTGACCCCATGCCCAAATCAGGTTGATGTACATCATCATGTTGCCGCCCATATCGTTAGTGAAGAAATGGGTGCCCAGATAACGGTCTAATGTCAGTAACGTGATGGTCACTGTCAGAATTGGGAATGCTGCAATAATCAGGATGTTGGTACAGAATGCTGCCCAGCTAAATACTGGCATTTTCATCATCGACATACCCGGTGCACGCATACGGATAATGGTCGCGAAGAAGTTAACACCTGTTAATAGCGTACCGATACCGGATATCTGTAGACTCCATATCCAATAATCGACCCCGACCCCCGGGTTGTACTCCAAGCCGGACAGAGGAGGGTATGCTAACCAACCAGTTTGTGCGAATTCACCTACCCCTAATGAGATGTTGATTAACACAACACCCACTACGAAGAACCAGAAGCTCAGGGAGTTAAGGAATGGGAATGCAACGTCACGGGCACCAATTTGCAGAGGAACAACTAAGTTCATCAAACCAACAACAAATGGAGTTGCCATGAAGAAAATCATGATAACGCCGTGCGCTGTAAAGATTTGATCATAGTGGTGAGGGTTTAAGAAACCTTCTTGACCCGCTGAAGCCAGCACTTGCTGACCACGCATCATGATAGCATCCGCGAATCCACGGAATAACATCACCATCGCAACGATGATGTACATAATACCAATTTTTTTGTGGTCAACAGAGGTTAACCACTCTTTCCACAGCCATTTCCACTTTCCGAAATAGGTGATTGCACCGACTAAGCCAAGTCCACCGAGGACAATGGCAATCAGCGTAATAACGATAATCGGTTCATGAAGTGGAACTGCGTCCAGTGTTAATTTTCCAAACATGCCCTTATTCCTCAGCGCCTGCATGAGCATTATGGCTCATATGCATTGAATGACCTGTAGATTCTTGCGCTTGAGCAGTGTTGCCCATGTGCATAGAATGATTTGCTTCATTATTCGCATCTACAGGAGCGTGACCTTTATGGTGCTCATGACCAAACTTCATAATGATGTCTTCATAAAGTTTAGGTTTCACGCTAGAGAAGTAGGTAACAGGAACGTTCATGCTAGGTTTAGCAACTTCGTCGAATGCCTGCATCGTATCCATAGTTTTTGGTGATGCTTTTACTTTCTGTACCCACTCATCGAAGCCTTGGCGATCTGCTGTTGCAATAGCATTGAACTTCATATCTGAGAACCCGTGACCGCTATAGCTTGCTGAGAAGCCTTTATAGGTGCCTGGTTCGTTAGCGATTAAGTGAAGTTTTGTCTGCATACCCGCCATCGCGTAGATCTGTCCACCTAAAGATGGGATGAAGAATGAGTTCATCACAGAATCAGACGTGATTTTGAAGTTTACAGGAACACCAGTAGGGAATGCGATTTCATTGACTGTAGCAATGCCTTGATCTGGATAGATAAAAATCCATTTCCAGTCAGCTGAAATAACTTGAATGGTGACAGGTTCCTGATCACTAACTAATGGCTGATACGGGTCCAGCTCATGAGTCGTTTTCCAAGTGATAGCACCCAGAATAATGATAATAATGATAGGAACTGTCCAGCAGACTAACTCAATTTTGTTAGAGTGAGCCCAGTTAGGACGGTAGGTAGCTGACTTATTGGACTCACGATATTTTACAGCGAAGATAATCGCCATGAAAATAACAGGAATCACAACAAGGAGCATCAAACCAATTGCAATAAGAATCAGTTCTTTTTGTTTTACGCCAACGGCGCCTTTCGGATCCATCAACACCATATCACAACCGCCTAATAATAAGGCTGCTGCAACAAGTGAGATTGCTCCAATGCTTTTTTTGTAGTTCATAAGTCTCATCCACGACCCCAAATGACAAGAATCTAATTGTCGTTTCATCAGTGCGGGCATTTTACGGTAAGGTTGTGCGAGTGTAAATGATTGTAAGGTAAAGAAACGGAAATGTTAGCTCTTTATGTTAATATGATCACATGTAAAGCTTTTGCTTCTAAAAAGTTAAAATTGCTGCTAATTATAGGTATGTTTTGATAAAACAGTATGAATACTAAATTATCTTGGTAATTTTTCAAAGAAAAATATATACAAAATTGACAAAAAAATGTGAAAACTGCTTGGATTGTTAAGATATTCCGTAGGGGAAATTACTGATTATATTGCCGATAAAGTGAAATTGACTACTTTACCGGCAAAATAATAAAGAAAAATTGTTACATTTTTGAAACTAAAGGAAATATGTTAAAAATATAAACAATATTTCCTTAGTCACTAGAAGTTATACTTTAATGTATAAATGATTGCATCTTGGTAGAAATCATCACCTAACTTATTGTCAGCATAACGATATTGAACACCAGCAGCTAAATTTGGTGTGGCGTTCCACCAGAAAGCTAATGCACCGTTCACGCCATCACGCCCACCGTTGCCATAACGCTCATGACGTGCAAATTCCATTTCATGCCAGTTAGTGATCATGAAATCTTCTTGGAACATTTTGAAGTTATAACCAGCAACCCAACCAACTACATAGCCGTTATTACCGGAATAATAGGTTTGGTCAACATAGTGCAAAGCCACGAAAGGCTTGAACCACAGATCACCAATCGAGGTGTTATAACCAATACCATACAGTGTGTTGACTTCGTGGAAGTTGCCGCCGTGTTTGTCACCCGGTAAAGACCAAGTGCCATAAACGTGGCCGTATAAGTTGAATCCAGTATCTGCGATATAGACTCGAGCTGTTGTTTTTAGTGTATAACGCTGGTTTTTGCCCGGATCTTCATGCTGTTTATTAAATGGGTTTTCAACATCAAAGAAACCATATAATTCACCCCAATTGAAATTAGCGCCGCCTTCTAACTCGAAGTAAGCGAAATCTTCCTTATGGGTTGTATTTTTAGATTTATTTTCTGTATGACGGGACCAGTCGAGATAGTTCACGTTGATATCTGCGAAACCATTCTGATACCCAAGAAAATTTTCAGCATTCGCGGTTCCTGCCAATGATGCTAGAGCAGCAGCACAGAGTAGTGTTTTTTTCATAAGACATTATTTTCGTTTATGTATTAATAAAAATTAGTTGTTACGCAAATTTTTAGCTTGTCAACTAACCATCCTCAAACATGTGAGATATTAAGCTTTCAATTTGTAATTAAAAAATCAATTTCAGAGAATGGGTGATCAAAATCACATTTTTATCAATCTTTAAGCGATATTTGCTAGAGAGATCTAATTTGATAAAAAAGGAGAGATTCCCCAAATTAATTAGTTTAACTTGGGGAGGTTGTGAACTTGATAGAATGAAAATTAATCTGAAATATCAGAGTGACTTATGTTTTATGGCTTTACGGACAGCGAGGAAGTCGAGGGTTCCACCAACAATAAGGCTGATAGCGCCAATGGCTATACCTATGTTAAATATGAGATTCTGATAAGTCGGGAGCGCTAACCACAGGGATGTATGGGAAGTAAACAAGTAAACTTTCACCCCTGCAAATGATGTGATTAGTAAACTAATCAACCAAACTGCCAGGATAGATGCTGCTGCCATTAGCACATAAACCGCGATTTTATATTCTCGAGGGAAAAACTCTCTGCGTTGAAACTCTCCCGTATCTTGGGTGTATAACAACGAAGTTCGGCAAGCGAGTAACAATAAAACCCCCGGTACTGCAACACCAATGGAAATTAAGTAGAACATTGGCCAGCCATAGGTACTGACAAAAATACTTGCGACGGGACCGATATAGACACGGCCTACAGCTGATAATGCTGAAAGCAAGGCAAATTGGGTGGCCGATAAAGACTTATTACATAAGGTCATTAACAAGGCGACAAATGCCGCAGTTCCCATTCCTGAAAAGATATTTTCGAGGAATATAATGGATCCCATGCTGATAATATTTGGCGGTGTTACTGCAAGGAACCAGTAGCCAATATTCGAACCACCTTGGAGAACACCGAAGACGAATAATGCTTTAAATAGGCTCATATTTTTCATCAGATACCCCCCAAATAGGGCTCCGATGATTGTCGCCGCCATACCAACGGTTTTATTTACTGTACCCACCTCGCTTAAACTAAAGCCAAGAGCATTGAGTAAAAAGTTAGTATTTAGCGCCATAACGAAAGCATCTCCCATCTTATAAAAGATGAGAAGCAACAAAATCAGCCATGCGTTATTTCGGCTAAAAAACTCGGCAAGTGGCTCATAAATAGCATCTTTTAACGAAGTTGGTGGGGCGGTATTCTCTTGAGGCTCTTTCGCAAAAAGTGTTGCGAATATCCCAATAAACATCAGGGCTGCCATGACTAAGTAAAGCTGTTGCCACGTTAAGAATTTATCAGCAAGCCAAAGAGCTAATCCCCCAGAAACCAGCATACTGATGCGATAGCCCATGACAGATGTTGCTGCACCAATACCTCGCTCTTCTGCGCTTAATAAATCTGTTTTATAGGCATCAAAGACAATATCTTGGGATGCGGAACAGAAGGCTACAGTGACTGCTAGCGCAGCTAACCACCAAAGATGTTCCGACGGGTTCATAAAACTCATGCCTGCAATGCTAATAACAAGCAAAATTTGTGTTGTTAACAACCACCCTCTGCGACGCCCTAAAAATGGAGGCGTATAGCGATCCATCATGGGGGACCATAGAAATTTTAAAACGTAGGCCTGACCGACGAGAGAAAAGAAACCGATGGTTTTAATGTCAATTTTTTCAACGGTTAACCAAGCTTGTAATGTTCCAGCGGTTAATGCCAAGGGCAACCCTGAGACGAATCCCAGTAAAATTAAGGTAACATTATTGGGCAGTGTAAATCTGGGCAGTGTAAAACGTGGCATTATTCCCTCATCGCCTGATGCTGGTGTATTACGTTGCGCGAAGAATGGCGCAGTAGAAAGATAAAACAACCCAAGCTATTAGTATTAAAGAAATAACTTGGGTTCGTAGGAGAAAGCAGACTGCTTTTGGCTAATCTCTGATGAACCAGAATGATATTAGTATGAAATCATTCTTGATACGCGATTAATATCGTGAATTTTGTCTGATAAAATCGGCCAGTTCTTGGTCTTTTGCCATATCTGAAATTAAATCACTTAAAGCAAGGTTAATCGCCGCAGCAATTTTCTCATTAGTTGCGCCTAATGCTCCTTGGGTATTGTAATTACGGCTATAAGTCCGGCTTTTGGTTGAGCCATTTGGCGCGGTAGCATTAACGACAACGCTGGAATTAACCGTAATATTATGACGTAAACTTCCTTCGCTCACTTGCGTGTTCAATTTGTTTAATTGAACCACTAAGTTGATATTGGCGGGAGAAGTCACCATGAAACCACGAGCGGCCATCTGCTTTTCTACCGCTTCTTGCATTAGGTAACGCGGATCGCGAGAGGGATTAAGTACCTCTAAAGTGCCATTTCGATTAATTTCAGCCAATGAGCGATTTGTACGGTTATCAATGCTACTCACGCTAATTGAAGTCGCATTGAGTGTCGGGTTCTTGGCTGGTAATGCAATCTTAGGTTCGAGGGACAGCGTATTAGACGGTGCAGTACAGCCCGCTAATAGAAATAACGCAAAAAGTGGAAAACACAGTTTTCTTAACATAATTCTTCCCAGTTCATCTTTCCTAATTGAAAATGTTCCGTTATGGTTCGGGGTGCAACAACTCACACTATTAGACAACAGTTTGAGAAAAAATTCGCATAAATGTGCAGTTGATGAACATTTTGTATTCCCAGACCATAGTTTCAATAATGTAGATGCTATTATCCGCTATTTCTATAATAAGAAGATAGTTGCCAGCAGAGTGATTGGGTGATTTTTTTTCAAATGTGCCGCCGCATTTTTTAATTAATTTAGGAGTCTCTATGGAGGCCAATATGCCACAAACTATGCAGTCTCGCGTGAGTGAAAAGCTACAGTCTGCATTTGAACCTGAACATATGGAGGTGATTAATGAAAGTCATCAACATAATGTGTTACCTGGTTCAGAGAGCCATTTCAAAGTGGTTTTAGTCAGTGATAAATTTGAAAACAAACGTATGATTGGTCGTCACCGTGAAATTTATGCTATTTTGGCTGACGAGCTTGCAGGTGGGATCCATGCTTTAGCTTTACACACTTATACTCCGAAAGAGTGGGATGAATTAGCGAGTACAGCGCTAAAATCGCCTGCTTGTCGTGGTGTTGGTGGTGTGAATCGCTAATCAAATGTCTTGATGACACATGAATATCAATAGTGTGTTTATCGAGTTGCTGTAAGTGAGCGTTTTTTCCTCAATTTGAGAGAGAAAAATGAATTTTTAGTCAGAAAAGTCACAAATAAAGAGGAATGATCGCTTCTTTTATCGGCTTTTCTCGACTCAGGGCGCATGCATCGGTATAATGCTGCGTCTAATTTTCAGTAAGGTTTCGGGACGCTTCTGATATCAGGGATGACCGTTATGAAAGTAACGCCCCCGGTTCTGGAAGGGAGATTGCCATTATGATTTAATGGCATAACTCTGGAGTAGACCGATCACTAAGATTTATTTTGAGGTAAGAAGATGCAAGTTTCTGTTGAAACGACTCAAGGCCTTGGGCGTCGTGTAACAATCACCGTTCCTGCCACTGATATTGAAAAAGCGCTGAATAGCGAGCTGGTTAATGTTGCTAAGAAAGTCCGTGTTGATGGCTTCCGTAAAGGGAAAGTACCAATGCATATCGTTAAACAACGTTACGGTGCGTCTGTAATGCAAGACGTTCTGGGCGATGTTATGCAACGTAACTTTATCAATGCAATCATTGAACAAAAAATCAACCCAGCTGGCGCGCCAAGCTACAAGCCAGAAATGTTCGAAGACGGTAAAGACTTCGTTTACGCGGTTGAGTTCGAAGTGTACCCAGAAATCGAATTAAAAGGTTTTGAAACTATCGAAGTTGAAAAACCAGCAGTAACCGTGAAAGACGAAGACCTCAACGACATGCTGGAAACTCTGCGCAAGCAACAAGCACAGTGGAAAGAAGTTGAAGATGCAGCGGCTGCTGATTCACGTATCACTATTAACTTCACAGGTTCTATCGACGGTGAAGAATTCGAAGGTGGTAAAGCTGAAGACTTCGCACTGGTTATGGGTGAAGGTCGTATGATCCCAGGCTTTGAAGAAGGCGTTGTTGGTCATAAAGCGGGTGAAGAATTCGATATCGAAGTTAACTTCCCAGAAGATTACCATGCAGAAAACCTGAAAGGTAAAGCGGCTAAGTTTGCTATCGTTCTGAAGAAAGTTGAACAACGTGAACTGCCAGAATTTACTGAAGAATTCGTTAAGCGTTTCGGTATCGCTGACGGTTCAGTAGACGGTCTGCGTGCAGAAGTTCGTAAAAACATGGAACGTGAGCTGAAAAATGCAGTTCGTAACCGTGTTAAAGCGCAAGTTCTGGACGGTCTGGTTAACGCTAACGAAATCGAAGTCCCAGCAGCAGTTGTTGATGGTGAAATCGATGTTCTGCGTCGTCAAGCTGCGCAGCGTTTTGGTGGCAACGAAAAACAAGCGATGGAATTACCACGTGAACTGTTCGAAGAACAAGCTAAACGTCGCGTAATTGTTGGTCTGCTGTTAGGCGAAGTTATCCGTACTAACGAGCTGAAAGCTGACGAAGATCGCGTTAAAGCGCTGATCGAAGACATGGCTTCTGCTTACGAAGATCCATCAGAAGTTATCGAATACTACAGCAAAAATGAAGAGCTGATGAACAGTGTTCGTAACTTAGCATTAGAAGAGCAAGCTGTAGAAACTATTCTGGCAGCGGCGAAAGTAACTGAAAAAGAAACTAACTTCACTGAGCTGATGAACCAAGTTCAAGCTGGTTAATTTTTCTTTTTAGCAGTACAAAGCAAAACCCGTGGTGTTTCACTGCGGGTTTTTTGTCAATTAGCGTCGTAATATTTAGACTTTGTGCAAATCATCTTGAAAATTACATTTAAACCCTAATTATAATAAGAGTCATCAAGATATCGTTCGCTAGATGATGTTGGGATTTTTGTGTGGAACACATTTTTCGACAGTATAAAACCGTGTAACTAGATAGACTTGTGTTAAACTCTTTAACAGAGCGTCTTGCCTACCGCAGTGTTTTCAACTGTATTCTGGCTTAATTCTTTAGCGACTTTTTAACCAATATTTTAAAAAGTGACTAAAATAATGAAGTAAGCGAAGAGCATAAGCAGGCAGACACAACTAACTTCGAAAGAGTGTTTTTTAGAAATATTGTTTTTGAGAAATATTGTTTGTAGCACGATCCCTGCCCAAAATGGCGGACAGACAGCAAATTAGGCGCAAGCACCAGAAAGTTTTTAATAGGAGATTTCGATGTCACATTTTGGCGGTCAGGAGCAGTTAGCATCCCAAATGGCACTTGTGCCAATGGTTATCGAGCAAACCTCTCGAGGTGAGCGCTCATATGATATTTATTCACGTCTCTTAAAAGAACGTATTATCTTCCTAACCGGTCAGGTTGAAGATCATATGGCGAACTTAATTGTCGCTCAAATGCTATTTCTTGAAGCAGAAAACCCAGAAAAAGATATTCAACTTTATATCAACTCACCAGGCGGTGTGATCACTGCTGGGATGTCAATCTACGACACCATGCAGTTTATCAAACCTGATGTGAGCACTATCTGTATGGGACAAGCGTGCTCAATGGGTGCGTTTTTATTAACCGCAGGTACAAAAGGTAAACGTTTCTGCTTACCAAACTCTCGCGTCATGATCCACCAACCATTAGGTGGCTATCAAGGACAAGCGACAGACATTGAAATTCACGCTCAAGAAATCTTGAAAGTGAAATCGCGTATGAATGAATTGATGGCCCAACATACTGGGAAATCCATCGAAGAAATTAGTCGCGACACAGAGCGTGACCGTTTCTTATCAGCAAATGAAGCTAAAGAATATGGTCTAGTTGATCATATTTATACCAGCCGTTAATTTGCGAATATTTTGATATAATTAATTTATATCTTAAAGGTTTTGAAAATTTCTTGCCTTGTTTTACTGCGTAAGCCTGATAAAACAAGGCATTATAAATATAAGTGAGGTCTACTGATGACAGATAAACGCAAAGAGGGGGCAGGTAAATTGCTGTACTGTTCTTTCTGCGGAAAAAGTCAGCATGAAGTGCGTAAGCTGATTGCCGGTCCGTCAGTCTATATTTGTGATGAATGCGTGGATTTATGCCTTGACATCATCCGTGAAGAGATCAAAGAACTGGCTCCGCATCGCGATCGTAGTGAATTGCCAACTCCCCACGAAATCAGACAGCATCTTGACGACTACGTTATTGGTCAAGAAAAAGCGAAAAAAGTGTTAGCGGTTGCTGTTTATAACCACTACAAACGTCTACGTAATGGCGATAAAACCAGCGATGGTGTTGAATTAGGCAAAAGTAACATTCTGCTCATTGGCCCGACAGGTAGTGGTAAAACGCTATTAGCGGAAACGTTAGCTCGCTATTTAGATGTGCCATTCACTATGGCGGATGCGACCACATTAACTGAAGCGGGTTACGTGGGTGAAGACGTTGAAAATATCATCCAGAAGCTGCTACAAAAATGCGATTATGATGTTGAGAAAGCTCAGCGCGGTATCGTCTATATCGATGAAATTGATAAAATTTCTCGTAAATCCGATAACCCATCCATCACGCGTGACGTATCAGGTGAAGGGGTGCAGCAAGCATTACTGAAACTGATTGAAGGCACCGTAGCTGCGGTTCCGCCGCAAGGTGGCCGCAAGCATCCACAACAAGAGTTTTTACAGGTTGATACCTCGAAAATTCTGTTTATCTGTGGTGGTGCATTTGCAGGGTTGGATAAAGTTATTGGCCAGCGTCTGAATACTCGTTCAGGTATTGGCTTTGCGGCGCAAGTTAAAGGTGAATCAGAGAAGGCAACTGAAGGTGAATTACTCACTCAAGCGGAGCCTGAAGATCTCATCAAATTTGGCTTGATCCCAGAGTTTATCGGTCGTCTACCTGTGGTTGCCACATTGACTGAACTGAGTGAAGAAGCACTGATTCAAATCTTAAAAGAGCCGAAAAACGCATTGACTAAACAGTATCAAGCTCTGTTTAACCTTGAAGGCACTGAATTAGAGTTTCGTGAAGAAGCATTAACGGCGATAGCGAAAAAAGCGATGGCGCGTAAAACCGGTGCTCGTGGCTTACGTTCGATCGTCGAAGCTGCTCTACTTAATACCATGTACGATCTACCTTCAATGAGTGATGTTGAAAAAGTGGTTGTAGATGAAAATGTGATTAATGAACAGTCAGAACCGCTGTTAATCTACAGCAAACCAGATGCTCAAGCCTCTGGCGATAATTAATTTCTTGTCTGTGTTCAATAAGTAATCAAATTAAATGAGGGGTAACCCTCATTTTGTTTTTTATGCTTAACTAACCATTGAATGCTAAAATCTTGTCCCCATATAGTTTATATTCTTAGTTGTGGTTTCCTTATTTTGAAAGAACGCTGTTTATATCGCAGTGTTTTACAAGAATTTTTTCTGTTATAAGCAGAAACCCTTAACTGGCGTGTGCTAAACGAAGAGAGAGCTTTATGAATCCAGAGCGTTCCGAACGCATTGAAATACCAGTATTGCCTCTGCGTGATGTAGTGGTGTACCCACATATGGTGATCCCACTGTTTGTTGGACGTGAAAAATCCATTCACAGTCTGGAAGCAGCAATGGATCATGATAAGCAAGTGATGCTGGTTGCGCAAAAAGAAGCCTCAACCGATGAACCTGGGGTGAATGATCTATTTACTGTTGGGACAATTGCGTCTGTGATTCAGATGCTGAAACTACCTGATGGTACCGTTAAAGTGTTAGTTGAAGGACTACGCCGTGCTCGTATTACTAGCCTGACTGATAACGGCGAGTATTTCTTAGCACAAGCTGAATACCTAGCGAATGATGGTGCGAAAGCGGCTATCTACGATGACGCATCAAAAGCACCTAGCACTGCGGAATTGGTTGATGAAAAAGAGCAAGAGGTTTTATATCGCACTATCGTCAGCCAGTTCGAAAGCTACATCAAACTGAACAAAAAAATTCCACCTGAAGTTCTGACTTCACTGCATGCGATTGAGCAAGACCAGCTAGATAAACTGGCTGATACGATTGCTTCACATATGCCGTTAAAGCTGGCAGACAAACAGCGCGTTTTAGAAATGGCAAACATTGCTGAGCGTGTTGAGTTCCTGATGGCAATGATGGAATCAGAAACTGAGTTACTGCAAGTTGAAAAACGCATTCGTAACCGCGTGAAAAAACAGATGGAAAAAAGCCAGCGCGAGTACTATTTGAATGAGCAAATGAAAGCGATTCAAAAAGAACTTGGCGAAATGGATGATGCTCCAGATGAAAACGAATCGCTGAAACGTAAAATCGAAGAAGCGAAAATGCCAAAAGAGGCACAAGAAAAAGCCGAAGCTGAATTGCAGAAGCTGAAAATGATGTCTCCAATGTCAGCTGAAGCGACTGTGGTTCGTAGCTACATTGACTGGATGGTTCAGGTTCCGTGGCATAAGCGCAGCAAAGTCAAAAAAGATTTAGTGAAAGCGCAAGAAGTGCTCGACACAGACCACTATGGCTTAGAGCGCGTTAAAGATCGTATCCTTGAATACCTCGCGGTTCAAAGCCGTGTTAGTAAAATCAAAGGGCCAATCTTATGCTTAGTCGGGCCTCCAGGGGTTGGTAAAACGTCTCTGGGACAATCTATCGCGAAAGCGACAGGGCGTGAATATACCCGTATGGCTCTGGGTGGGGTTCGTGACGAAGCAGAAATCCGTGGTCACCGCCGCACTTATATTGGTTCAATGCCGGGTAAACTTATCCAGAAAATGGCGAAAGTTGGGGTTAAAAACCCACTATTTTTACTGGATGAAATCGACAAAATGTCTTCAGACATGCGTGGGGATCCTGCATCAGCACTGTTAGAAGTGTTAGATCCAGAGCAAAACGTTGCATTCAACGACCATTATCTGGAAGTTGATTATGACCTGTCTGACGTGATGTTCGTGGCGACATCGAACTCGATGAATATCCCTGCACCATTATTAGACCGTATGGAAGTGATCCGTCTGTCTGGTTATACCGAAGACGAAAAACTGAATATTGCTAAGAGACATTTACTATCTAAGCAAATCGAGCGTAATGCCTTGAAAAAAGGTGAATTATCTATCGATGATGGCGCAATTATGAGCATCATTCGTTACTACACTCGTGAAGCTGGTGTGCGTGGATTAGAACGTGAAATTTCTAAACTGTGCCGTAAAGCAGTGAAAGCGCTGCTGATGGATAAAAAACTGAAGCATATTGAGATCACGGCAGATAATCTGAAAGATTACTTAGGTGTTCGTCGCTTTGACTACGGTCATGCTGATACCGAAAACCGTGTAGGGCAAGTGACTGGCTTAGCATGGACAGAAGTGGGCGGTGATCTACTGACCATAGAAACTGCCTGTGTACCGGGTAAAGGTAAATTAACTTACACCGGTTCTCTGGGTGAAGTGATGCAAGAGTCAATCCAAACTGCACTGACAGTGGTACGCGCTCGTGCAGAAAAACTGGGTATCAATGGTGACTTCTATGAAAAACGTGATATTCACGTTCACGTACCAGAAGGGGCAACACCGAAAGATGGTCCAAGTGCGGGTATCGCAATGTCAACGGCACTGGTTTCTTGCTTAACAGGTAACCCTGTAAAAGCGGATGTGGCGATGACCGGTGAAATTACGTTACGCGGGTTAGTATTACCAATTGGCGGGTTGAAAGAAAAGTTACTGGCAGCTCATCGTGGTGGTATTAAAACAGTTCTTATCCCTGATGATAACAAACGTGATTTAGAAGAAATCCCTCAGAATGTGATTGCTGATTTGCAAATCCATCCTGTTAAGACAATTGAAGAAGTCCTCTCATTAGCATTAGTCAATCCTCCTTTTGGGGCTGAAGTGGTCCAAAAGAAAGCTAAAAGAGTGAGCTGAATCAAGAAGTTTGTATAAAATTAAGGCTGACAGCTAATTTAGGGCTTGTCAGTCTTTTTTTTCGTCGCTACTTTAGCGAAGATTCTGATAATGGTTAGCGTGCTATCTGTTTTCTTGCCATTAATATTCAGGATTGATATAACGGCTGCATCATTAATTAACTATACTTAGTAATGTTAACTATACTGTAGTTGGTTAATTAACCGATAAAGTCAAAACTAATATGGGGATGATAATAGTGAATAAGTCTCAACTGATTGAAAAAATCGCTGCAGAAGCGAATATTTCTAAAGCCGCAGCAGGTCGCGTAGTCGACGCTTTCGTTGCTTCTGTAACGAAATCTCTGAGCAAAGGTGATGATGTTACTTTAGTTGGTTTTGGTACTTTTAATGTACGTCAACGCGCAGCACGTACAGGTCGTAACCCGCAGACAGGTAAAGAAATTAAAATCGCTGCGGCAAAAGTTCCTGCATTCCGTGCAGGCAAAGGTCTTAAAGACGCAGTTAACGGTTAATTGAGTTTAGTTTCGTCTTTCACGCATTTTTGCGAAAACTCAAACTGACGTAATGTCTTTAATCAGCTAATATATAAGCGCGCCATGGAAATGGTGCGTTTTTTTTTCTATCTGAGTTAAAATTAGCGTAATATTAAGAAATTCAACAAAGCAAAGCGGAGTTAAGCCTTTTTATGATGGAAGATCTACGCACGAAGGCGAACAGTCCTTTTATTAAAGTGTTGTTAGCTATTATTATCTTGTCATTCGTGCTGACAGGTGTTGCTGGCTATGTGATTGGTGGCTCAAGTAATAATGCTGCTGAAGTCAATGGACAGCCAATAAGCAAGGAACAATTACAGCAAGCTTTCCAGCAAGAGCGCCAGTCATTACAAGAATACTTAGGAGATAAATTCTCTGAAGTTGCAAGTAATGACAACTACATGAAAGAGCTGCGTACCCAAGCTTTGAATAACTTAATCAATAATCAATTGATTAACCAATACGCTAATGAATTACAACTCTCTGCTAGCGACCAACAAATTGAGCAAGCTATTTTTGCTATGCAAGTTTTCCAAACGAATGGGAATTTTGATAGTGAGAAATACCGCGAAATTTTAAAACGTTACAATATTAATGCAGATGATTTTGCGGCACAAATTCGCCAAGATTTAGTTCGCGCGCAATTAGGTAAATCGTTCACCGGAACAGAATTTGCTCTGCCTTCAGAAGTAAAAGCGTATGCAGAATTGTTTATGCAAGAGCGTGAAGTTCGTACAGCAAGCTTGTCGTTAGCTGCGCTAGAAGCTAAACAAACTGTTTCTGAAGATGAATTAAAAGCATATTACGCGGCAAATCAAAACAGTTTCATTTCTCCTGAACAAGTTCAAGTAAGCTATGTAGAAATGGATGCGGCATCTATGCCAAAAGCATCTGTGACGGCTGAAGAAGTGAAAGCTTACTATGATGAAAATCTGAAGAATTTCACTAAAGCGGAACAAAAGCTATATAGCATGATTCAAGTCGCATCAGAAAAAGATGCGCAAGCTTTACAAGCCGAGCTGAAAGGCGGTGCTGATTTCGCAACGTTAGCTACCGAAAAATCCACAGATAAATTCAGTGCAGGTAACAAAGGTGTGATTGGCTGGATGGAAGCAACATCGACACCAAGTGAAATCATCAGTGCGAATTTAACCGAGAAAGGTCAAGTTTCTGCACCGATAAAAGTCCAAGATAATTATGTCTTATTCCGTTTGGATGATGTTAAGCCAGAAGCGATTAAGCCTTTTGATGACGTTAAATCAAGTATTGAAACTAGCTTAGTCCAAGATAAAAGCGTCAAACAATTTTACGATTTACAACAGAAAGTGAGTGAAGCTGCGACTAATGACAATGAATCATTAGCATCAGTTGAAAGCATTTCTGGCTTGAAAGTGGCGACTACTGGCTGGTTTGATCGTCAAAACCCACCGGCACAACTGAATTTCCCGAAAGTCATTAATGAAGTTTTCAGCGACCGTTTAGTCGATAAAAAAGGCACAACAGGTATCAACTCTGACGTGATCAACGTTGAAGGGGACCGTGCGTTTGTCCTGCGTGTGACTGACTATAAAGCGGAATCAACAGAGCCATTCGAAACAGTAAAAGCGGATATCGAAGCATTAGTTAAGCGTCAGAAAGCATCTGCTCAATTAAAAGCGAATGGTGAGAAATTACTGGCAGAGTTACAAGCGGGTAAAGGTGATGAAGCATTGAAAGCTGCAGACACCCAATTTGGCGCTGTTCAAACAGTTTCATTCCTTGCACCTGCAACGGATGTGACTGACGTTGCGATGAAAATGACACCACCAACTGACGGTAAGCCAACTTATGCAATCGCTTATGATCAAAAAGATAATCTGCTAATTGTTCAATTAGATAAAGTGACTTTAGGTCAGCCAACCGCTGATGAACTGAGCCAGTTATCGAACGAATATCGTGGCGCAATGAGTTCAGCGGTGAATGAAGCCTTGATGCTGAATTTACGCGCGAATGCAAAAATTGAAGTGCAAAGCTTAGAATAAGTTATTTGCATGGAATAATTGCGAAGCGCTTCGCAACTAAAATTGTAATCTCTGTAATAGAAGGCCACCCATTGGGTGGCCTTTCGCATTGTATAAACCGAAGAAAAGTTTTTGGAAAAGTTCTCTGGCATTGTGATGTCTCAACACACATAGGAGAACAATGATGAAATGGAATAAAAGCATTAAACAAGGATTAGGGACAGTGTTAATGGTGGCAATGTTATGCCCTTTATCTGTATTTGCAGCAGTCAAGAAAGCAGAAACTGAAAAATCGGTAGCAGCGATAGTACAGCCTCAAAATAGTGATGAAGTAAAAAACGTGGCGAGTTTAGCATCCCCAGACCAAGTGAACATTAATCAAGCCACTGCAGAAGAATTAGCGAGGAAACTCAATGGAATTGGTAAGCAGAAAGCTCAGGCTATAGTGGAATACCGAGAAAAATACGGCGCTTTTAATACGGTTGAAAATATCCTTGAAGTGCAGGGAATTGGACCTGCATTTTTAGAGAAAAATCGTAATAAACTTGTTCTATAAGCCAAATAGCCCACTTTCAACGTGGGCTATTTTTTAGGAAATAGAAAGTCGTGTTATGAGATTAAAAATAAATTATGGGTAATATTTATACTATTAAATTTAATTTAAAGCACGAATATGAGAGCTAAGTCTGATTAGTGATATTTTTTCAGCAGCCCTTTCAAATATTTGTTACTTTTATGTTATCAAATAATTCGACTGGTCGGAGTAGTTATGGCAATACACATAAAAGTGCTCGGTTATCACATTGATGTCTTTCAGCATGTCAATAATGCTCGGTACTTAGAGTTCTATGAAGCGGATAGATGGGATTGGATGGGCAAAGCTAATCTTATTGAATGGGCTATCCAGCATAGAATAGTTATGGCGGCCGTGAATATTAATGTTAACTATTTCCAAGCCGTTGGGTTGGGCGATGAGCTAACCGTCATTTCACGAATGGATAAAATCGGAGTGAAGAGTGCTGTTTGTTACCAACAAATTATTCGCCATCGTAATGGGGTTGATGAAGTGGTATCCGATGCGTACGTCACGTTTGTCTTCATTGATGGTAAAGTTAATAAAGCCATGGTGATCGAGGATGAACTCCGAGAAAAAATTGAGTCACTGAAAAATAAAACAGATGCTTTTATCGAAGTATAGGCAAATTAGCAGTATAGCCAACCAGGAAACACGAACCATGGTTGGCCTTTAGAATTACTTCGTTGCGTTGAGTTGCTTGAGTAATGAATCCATAACGGCTTGTTTATTATTAAGATAATAATTCAAGCCTTTGCTGCGTAAATGGCAGGCTGCACATTCGGAACAGCCATCACCAGGAATACCATTGTAGCAAGTGAGAGTTTGAGTGCGGATAGTCTCCAGATGACCATAATAGTCAGCAAGAGCCCAAGTTTGCGCTTTGTCTAACCACATAAGTGGTGTTTCGAAACGAATGTCTTTTGCTAGGCCTAGACTAACTGCATGATTGAGCGCTTTGACAAACTCGTCACGGCAGTCGGGATAACCTGAAAAGTCAGTTTCACAGACACCAGTGATCACTGCTTCCGCTTTAACTTGGTAGGCATAGATAGCGGCAAGTGTTAGGAATAGAATGTTACGTCCGGGTACAAATGTGCTTGGTAACCCGCTGGCTTCACTCTCTTCATAGTCAGGAACCGGAATATTATCACGGGTTAAGCTACTAACCGCTAGCTCATTAAGCAGAGTGACATCGAGAACTTTATGCGCTTTTGCGCCTAATTGTAGGCTGAGCTTTTGTGCAATATCGATTTCTAAGCGGTGGCGTTGACCATAATCAAAGGTGACACAATGAACCTCATCATAATATTTGAGTGCTTGAATTAGGCAGGTTGTTGAGTCTTGCCCTCCGCTGAAGACAACAACAGCACGTTTCATGAGTCTCTCCTAAGATTAAATAATGAGGATATTAATTTAGCCCTATGTTAACGAGCCAAGAGGAGAATGAACAGTCTGTTTTTGTACCTTCAACCTCTAACTTAAGCAATTTATGCTATGTTTCGGTTATTTATGCAAAGTTATTCTACAATACTAGCAATTCGTAACAGCTTTATTATTTCATCATGATAAAATTTTGCTGATAATAAGATTCGCTCAGGGGCTAAACATGCTGGATAAAATAGATAAAAAACTACTTTGCTTATTACAAAATGACAGCAGCCTATCATTAAACTCATTAGCCGAAGCCGTCAATTTAACCTCGACACCGTGCTGGAAGCGACTTAAGCGGTTAGAAGACGAAGGATATATTCGAGGACGTGTCACGCTATTAGACGGTGAAAAGCTGGGGTTGGGGCTGACGGTGATTGTCATGATTAAAACCCAACAACATAATAGCGAATGGTATGCGCAATTTGTTTCATTTGTAGAAAAATTACCAGAAGTTTTAGTGTTTTATCGCATGGCCGGTGAGTATGACTATCTGATGCAAGTCGAAGTTCATGATATGAAATCCTATGATCTATTTTATAAGAAACTGGTCAATGGCGTTCATGGATTAATTGATGTAACTTCCAGTTTTGCAATGGAAAAAATAAAATACACAACCGTGTTGCCAATTCCTGACTAATCAGCAAGTCACACATTAGCGGAAGAGCACAAAGTTCCTAATAATAAAGCAAGCAGTCACTAACATCATTCAAGGCAGTAATACGTGCGATTATTTTCACAATTACGTTGGTATTTTATAAGCGAATGGCGTCGCTATGTTGGCGCGATTTGTTTTCTTGTGGTCATTGCTATTCTACAAATGATCCCACCGCGCTTTGTTGGTGTGATAGTGGATGGTATTAGCAAAGGGTCGATGACGAATCAACAGCTTTTGACATACGTATTATCCATGCTCGGAATTGCTTTAACCGTTTATGGGTTGCGTTACGTTTGGCGTTTATGGCTATTTGGCGCTTCCTACAAATTGGCTGTCCGATTAAGACAGCAAATTTATCAGCAGCTTAGCTTACAAAATCAGCCATTTTATTTGAAATATCGCACGGGAGATCTTATCGCACGAACCACAAATGATGTGGATCGTGTGGTATTTGCTGCAGGTGAAGGCGTCTTAACTCTTGTTGACTCCTTGGTGATGGGATGTGCGGTCCTTATCATGATGAGCATAGAAATAAGTTGGCAGCTCACACTCCTTGCATTGATCCCGATGCCCATTATGGCGCTGGTCATTAAGCGTTATGGGGACCAGCTTCATCACCGTTTTAAACATGCACAAGGTGCTTTTTCATCGTTAAATAACCATGCACAAGAGAGCTTAACCAGTATCCGAATGATCAAAGCATTCGGTCTTGAAAACCATCAATCCAATCAATTTGAGCAAGTTGCCACTGAAGCTGGGCGAAGAAATATGCATGTCGCGAAGATTGATGCTCGTTTCGACCCAACCATTTTTATGGCGATTGGAATGGCAAACTTATTAGCCATCGCGGGTGGAAGCTGGATGGTGTTGAATGACACATTAACCCTTGGTGAGCTTACCAGCTTTGTGATGTATTTAGGGCTGATGATCTGGCCGATGCTTGCTCTTGCATGGATGTTTAACATTGTTGAACGAGGAAGTGCAGCGTATAGCCGGATTTTAAGCTTATTAGACGAGCCATTAGTGATTAAAGATGGTAGTCAAAGCTTGCTTGCGGAAAAAGGCGAGTTAAACGTCAATATCAGAACATTTTCGTATCCTGAAACCCAGCGCCATGCTTTGCATGATATCCAGTTCAACGTAAAACCAGGTGGATTCCTTGGATTATGTGGGCCAACGGGGTCGGGAAAATCGACATTACTTACTGTATTACAACGTCATTTTGATGTGAATGACGGTGAGATTATTTATCAGAATAAATTACTGACAGATATTCGACTCGATGAGTGGCGGGCAAGGTTATCAATAGTGAATCAATCTCCATTCCTATTTTCTGATTCGGTCGCAAACAACATCGCTCTTGGGCAGCCTAATGCAACAATGGAGCAAATAGAAGAAGCGGCTCGAGTGGCTTGTGTGCATGAAGATATTTTACGTCTACCAGAAGGGTATCAAACCCAGGTGGGAGAGCGTGGCGTTATGCTTTCAGGGGGGCAAAAACAGCGGATTTCCATAGCCCGTGCAATTTTACAAAATGCAGAAATTCTTATTTTAGATGATGCGTTATCTGCGGTTGATGGGCAGACAGAGCACACCATTTTGCAGAATTTGAGTCGTTGGAGGCAAGGGAGAACGTTGATCATTAGCGCCCATCGACTATCCGCCTTGGTAGATGCCGATAATATTCTTGTACTATGCCATGGTGGCATAGTTGCCAAAGGCACTCATAAAGTACTTTCCCAGCAATCTGGTTGGTACAGCGATATGTATCATTATCAGCAAATCGAAGCTGCTTTGGACGGTGATCTATGAGCCAGAGAAAGCCGCTTTGGCCAGCATTAAAACGCTTATTATCTTACGGTAAACCTTACCGCGGTACCATGGGGGTAGCGATTACCATGCTATGGTTGGCTGCTGCCGCAGAAGTTAGTGGGCCCTTACTGATTAGCTACTTTATTGACAATATGGTGGCGAAAAAACAGATCATTATGCCGCTAACGCTGTATATGGTGATTGGGTTTATTGCGTTGCAAATCATTGCTGCACTTCTTCATTACCATCAAAAAATTCTGTTTAATCAAGCTTCAGTTGGCGTGGTGCAAAATCTACGGACCGATGTGATGAATGCGGCTCTGCGCCAGCCATTAAGTGCTTTTGATAAGCAACCCGTGGGGCAGATTATTTCTCGTGTTACCAACGACACTGAAGTGATCAAAGATTTGTTTGTTATGGTTGTACCAACAATCTTTCGCAGTTTGGCATTAATTTGTGCCATGCTAGTCGCCATGTTTTCTTTAGAGTGGCGAATGGCATCCATTGCGGTACTCATTTTCCCAGCGGTTCTGGTTGTAATGTTGGTTTATCAGCGACTTAGCACGCCAATTGTGCGCCGTGTTAGGGCCTATCTTGCAGATATTAATAATGGTTTCAATGAAGTCATTAATGGTATGACGGTTATCCAGCAATTTTTACAGCAAGCCAGATTTGGCAAAAAAATGCTGGAAGCAAGTGAAGATCACTATCATTCCCGAATGAAAGCATTGAAATTAGATGGACTATTACTCAGACCACTGCTGAGTTTGTTCTCTGCCTGTGTGCTATGTGGGCTATTGTTACTATTTGGATTTGACGGTACTAGCACTGTGGGTGTCGGGGTTTTGTATGTTTTCATTAATTATTTAGGTCGTTTAAACGAACCATTAATTGAGCTAACATCTCAGCAATCCATGTTGCAACAAGCGGTTGTATCCGGTGAACGTGTTTTTGAATTGATGGATAGCCCACAGCAAGGTTATGGCGAAAATATTGCGCCATTACAGGGAGGGGCAATTGAGATAAAACACCTCTCTTTTGCTTATCGGGATGATAAAAAAGTCCTCGATGACATTAATTTATCCGTCCCAGAACACCATTTTGTGGCACTCGTTGGGCACACGGGAAGTGGAAAAAGTACCATTGCAAACTTAATCATGGGGTATTACCCATGGCAGGAAGGGGAAATTTTACTGGATGGACGAGATTTAAATTCACTTTCCCATCAAGTATTACGAAATGGTATTGCTATGGTGCAGCAGGACCCAGTAGTACTCGCAGCTTCATTTTTTGATAACGTGGCACTAGGGCGCGATGTTTCCCAAGAAAAAGTGTGGGAAGTCCTTGAAACTGTACAATTAGCTCAGCATGTCCGTGAATTGCCTGATGGATTAGATTCGTTGTTAGGTGAGCAAGGAAACACTTTATCCGTTGGGCAACGACAGTTATTAGCGATGGCACGAGTACTCGTCGTAACACCGAAAATTCTGATATTGGATGAAGCGACCGCGAATATAGACTCTGGTACTGAGCAGGCAATTCAAAAGGCGTTACGTGTTATTCGTCGAAACACTACGCTGGTGGTGATAGCTCATCGCTTATCGACGATTGTGGATGCTGACCAAGTTGTTGTTCTTCATCGAGGAATGATCGTTGAGCAAGGAAATCATGCTGAGCTTCTCCTGCAGGAAGGCCGCTATTACCAAATGTATCAATTACAACAAGTGGGCGAGTCGCTGAACTCTCGTGATGAAGCGGCTGCGGAAGCATTATTAGTTTAGTTAGTACTCACTGACTGGTTTGTATGGAATTGATAAGGTTACCAAATAAGAAAAGCCTCACAATTAGGAGTTCCTATCTAGTTGAGGCTTTTCTTGTTTTAAAGTAGTAATGACTTACTTTTTTCGGGCTGATATAAATCGGGAAATTATCGAGGTTTTCTCTTACGAATGACCCCTTCTTGTACCGTAGTTGCCACTAAATCCCCTTGTTGATTATAAATTTGCCCTTTAACAAAGCCACGCCCACCAGAAGCAGAAGGGCTCTCAATAGCATACAGTAACCATTCATCAATACGATAAGGGCGATGGAACCACATTGAGTGGTCAATCGTAGCCACTTGTAAATCGCGTTCCATAAAGCCGCGGCCATGAGGCTGTAATGCAGCGGGAAGGAAATTGTAATCCGATGCGTAGCCTAGCAAGTAGTCATGTAACTCTGGTGTATTGGGAAGCTCTCCTTTCGCTTTAAACCAAATATAGCGAAATGGTTCTTGAGGTGCGCTATCAAACGGGCTATAGAATTGAATCGGGCGAAACTCGAAAGGATTAGGGCGCAGTGCATATTTTTTGACAGCATCGGGAAGCTGGTCTGCGAAGCGTTGAATGATTTCATCCTGTGAAATCAATTGCTCTGGCGCGGGGACATCGGGCATTAAATTTTGATGGTTAAACCCGTCCTCTTGTTCTTGAAATGAGGCGGTCATAAAGAAGATCGGTTTACCATTTTGAATGGCGCTAATACGACGTGTACTAAAGCTGCCACCATCACGCAAAATTTCTACATCGTAAACAATCGGTTTTTGGCTGTCTCCTGGGCGCAGAAAATAGCTATGAAATGAGGTTATGATGCGATCTTCGGGTGTGGTTTGTTTCGCTGCATACATGGCTTGTCCAACAACTTGCCCACCAAAAACTTGCGGCAAACCAAGATCTTCGCTTTGCCCCCGAAAAATACCTTCTTCAATTTTTTCGAGTTTAATTAGGCTAATTAAGTTTTGTAATTCTGTGCTCATAGTTACCTTGAAGATGGTTAAAAAATATCAGATGCAGCTATTTTCCCATTAATCTACAGAAATAGGTAGGCAGTTTGTGTACGGATTAATTGACAATCGTTTTTGGTTACAATTTGAAATATAATTTCATTATTTAATTTGTATTAGATATAATTTTCTAAGTTTAGATAAACTCTAATATATCAAGAATAATCATATTGAAATGTCTAATTAAATCAAAATATTACAGGTAATTATAATGACATTCTATCGCTACATGATTAGTTCGTTGATACTTATTTTCTTAGTAGGCTGCGAAGGGAACAACGCCAATCCCCCTGAAAAAAGGGTGAAAGGGAAAAGTAATCGCGAAAATCAGCAGGTAGACATTGGTACGATCAGTGGAAATATCCTTATTGCTAAAAATAAAGGATTATCTGAAAACGTGGATATTACGGTTACCATGGTAGATAACTCATTTGTTGAGTTACCAGCGCTGATATTATCTCAAAAGCACTATACTAACTTGAACAATCAAGTGACGCTTCCGTATCAGCTGACATACCACAAAAATGAAATAAGAAACCAAGCTAAAATCACGGTTAGTGCGACGTTACACGTTGATGGAAAGTTAGTCTATATTACAGAATCGTCGACCGAAGTGATCAACAATGGCATGGTTGAAAATATTGATTTACTACTGGTTCCTGCTAACTAGTGGTTGCTTCTTATTAGTAAGTATTAATTCCTGCCAATATTTATTGTTCATACCAAACTGTATTAAATAGCCATTCAGATTTTTGTGTAATAAAACAGCACTTGACCGCCACTTTCTTGCTATTTAACTATCTATCAAGCATAATGCCCGTGCTTTGAAAGAAGCAATCAATGGGGGCTCTGTTGGTTCTCCCGCAACGCTAACTTGTTAACTAGGTCAGGTCCGGAAGGAAGCAGCCATAGCAGGGGTCGTGTGTGCCGGGATGTCGCTGGCAGGGCTCCCACCCAATATTAAATCCTCTCTTAATCTTCATATTCTCGTTTTCATCAATCACATTTTCAGTAACAACAGCTATTGTCTTTTGGCTATGCTTTCTTGTTATTATCACGCTTGGTTTAATATATTTTAATAATAAGAAATTGATTACTATTCTTAATTGATATTTACAATGGTTAAATTGATATCGAAATAGCTATTATCGCATGAAATGTTAAATTAATTGGGATTAGGGAAAGGCAAAAATAAAAGGATATAAAGAGGCAGTCAGTATTCGGTGAATACTAACTAAGATAAATAAGGAATTTTCATTGAGCCGATAAAGTATTACCGGCTATAACCATTCACTATCTATGCGCGTAAATAAGTATTTATCTAACAAACTTCCAAACAGATGCTGGGATTTTATCGTAAAGTTTATTCATAGTGAGTTCGGCAAGACGATGATCTGCTGCAGAGTAAAATAACTCTAATTCATCATCAGATAACTCATACTTATTTTTCTCAATGACGCGCTCAAGTGTTTCAATAGTGGTGCATTTTCTTAAACGCATCAGATAATCGGATTTGGTCATAACGCCCTTTCTTTATGTGTCGATAACCTAAAATATACTATGGGATAGTGAAATTAAAGGTAAATGGTGATTGTATGTCTTACTTGTCAGGCATTTTAGATCATCATCGAGCACGGCGACAAGATTTTGATTCATACTTTCCCAGTCAATGATTTCGCTGAAAGTAATTACTGGGCTGCCAAATAAATTATATGTCTCGTCAAGATACTCTTCAACAAGAGAAATAACGAGATTTTCTTTTGGATACTTGATTTTGAATCGCCAGACAAAAGCTGCAATATGCTCAACGAGCTCATTGAGACTGATGCTTTGTGGCGAACTAAGATCATTTATCCAATGGGTGTTTGTTTTTTGTAAACTTGATATTGCGTCTCTATTCAAACTGTTACACAGATATTTTAATTCGGCTATATCATGTTTCTTGGGTGAGTATTCATCCATAATCACCTCCATGGGCGAATCTGACTTTTACTTTGCGTATTTTTGTATCAAAAATAATGTCATATCAACTAAATATAAGCATCTGTTTTCAATATAAGCAAACATAGTTAGCATATTGATAAATATAAGATTATCACTAATTGAGAGAGTTTTTAGATTGTCACTAATATAAAAGTAATATTCAAATATAAACTGATTGCTCAGATTGCTTTCGCCACATCAATAATAATAGCACTTTTATTTCATAAGTCACCACCCAATAATGACTTTTTTATGGAGGGAGCCGTAAGAGGACTAGGAAAAATCGGGCTAATTATTTTTCTATCACACTCTAATGAAGAATGTAAATGATATTGTGCGGTTTAGACAATTAAGTGTATTTAGACGATATGTTACAACTAAAATTGTGATCGAGATTGATATCGAGATTAAGCCTAATTAAATAGTTTATTTCTAATCATTGAAATTTATTTAATATAAAATCCCCTAAGGTTTAACCTTTATGGGGATTTTTGAAATATTTAATTTAAAGATATAAATTCAATGTAACACCTGGCTTTAAATCTGCCATTTTAACACCTGAGTTCCAATTCATCAGGTCGTTAAGTTTAATTCCATGACGTTTAGCAATGCTGTAATAAGTATCGCCTTTTCTGACTTTGTAGGTTCCACCTTTACGGTTATTGCTGGTCGGTGTCGTACCTGAAATTTTTAATGTTTGTCCTGGAACGATGTTAGCTTTAGCTGTTTTTAACCCATTTAACTGTTGGATGTTCTTTGCAGTTGTATTGAATTTCTTAGCAATACTTGCGATAGATTCGCCTTTGCGAACTTTATAACTAAAGGTTTTAGCTTGCTTTGAGCTCGCTTTTGCTGTCTGGATGTTACTGGCTGCGGCTTGCGCATAACGATTTTGTGCTACCGCGTTGCGAACATCATTTAATACGTCTTGATCCGTCAGTGAAACTTTTAGCTGCTCAGCTTTTGCGGTTGGCAACATAATATAATGCGGGCCATTTGGTGACGTAACGCCTCGGGTATAACCCGAATTATAGGTTTTAATGGATTCTTCCGTTAAACCTGTTAATTCAGCAGCTTGAGTCAATGTGATTTGTTGTCCCACATCAACTTGCGTTAACCCTCTATTCTTATTGCTTTTTGGTAATCTGACTTGATAGCGTTCTGGTTGTCTTAGCACTTGGCTAAGCGCAAGGATCTTCGGAACATATTGTTTGGTTTCTTTAGGTAATTGAAGAGACCAAAAATCTGTTGGTAAGCCAGCAGCTTCATTCTTTTTAATCGCGTTTTGTACGCAACCTTCACCGCAGTTATAAGCAGCAAGTGTGAGCTCCCAATCGTGACCAAACATAATGTTCAGATTTTCAAGGAGATCTAACGCTGCTTTTGTGGATGTCACAACATCGCGTCGCTCATCAACCCACTGCGTCTGTTTTAACCCATATGAACGTGCCGTGATGGGAACGATTTGCCAAAGACCCGCCGCTTGTGCTGGGGAAGTGGCTTTAGGATTATATGAACTTTCAATGACAGGAATTAAGGCTAATTCCATTGGTAAGTTACGCTCATTGATTTCATCTACAATTAAGTACATGTAAGGCTCTGCTCTTACTGCTACATCATAGATAAAACTTTGTTTATTGGAGTAACTATTGGCCATTTCCCGAATTGTTGCGTTTTCGGGAATATCCATCTTCAGTTCACCACTAATATAACCCCAAAGGTCATGATCGACTTTGGAAACCTGTCTACTTGCTGCTTGGTTATGGGATGCAACAGTGTCAATTGAGTGGTTGGCTGAAGATTTTGGTTGCTTAACGGTGACTTTGGAAGTGCCTTGACAGCCCGCAAGCAAAACAATGGCGATGAGGGTCGCGATTATCTTCATTAGCTCTGTTTTTCTTTGTTTTTAATGTTTAAAAGTTGACCAGATAATACTGGCTTTAGCTGTTATTGACAATAATTATACATCAATATTCATCTTTTAATTGGCGTAATAATGTAAAAACTGCTCGTAATGATGGATTTGTCATATTAATGTTCAGTTTTTGTTGCAATTCAGGGTTTTCGCACTGTAAAAAAATGTTGATATTTTTCTCAGTTTTCAATGTGCTAGGTACTGTTGCTTGCTGATTATTGCGCAAAGTTCTTACTTTTTCGGAATAATTCGTAATTGTCTCATTTTCAGGCCAAATATGATGAGCGAATTGTAAATTAGACTGCGTATATTCATGCGCACAGCAGATGAGAGTATCATCAGGAAGTGCTGCAATTTTTTGAATCGATTGATACATTTGAGCGGGAGTACCCTCAAAGATCCGCCCACAACCGGCTGAAAATAATGTATCGCCACAAAATAGGTAAGGAGCTTGGTAAAAACCAATATGTCCAAGCGTGTGACCAGGGAGACCGATGACTTGAAAATTGAAGTCACCAATGGTGACGGAATCTCCATCGCACACCAACTCTGTAGCCCCTTTAACTAAAGTTTCTTGGGGGCCAAATACAGGGATTTTTGGATATTGGGCAATAATTTCTTTCACACCCTGTGTATGGTCGTTATGATGATGGGTGAGTAAAATTGCAACAGGGGTCAATTGGTTAGCCGTTAATATTGAGAGAACCGGCTCTGACTCAGCAGGGTCAACGATGATACACTGCTGGTTGTTTGCTAGTAGCCAAATGTAATTATCATTTAACGCTGGTACTCGAATTAACTCCATAATCAACCTCGATCCGATTTTTAAGGGGAATGTTATGAAACCTGCGCGTATTGAAGAAAAGATTCAAATGCCCGCCAGTTGGTCTGATATTCCTTTTGGTGAACACTATCGCCAAGCCTTGGAAGCCCAGTTAGCGCCTTGGTGGCAAAAAATGTTTGGTTTTCACCTGCTTAAATTAGGTCATTTGAGTACAGAAATCCACACTAAAGAGTGCATGATCCCTCATCAATTCACGCTAGGTGAAGATCCTCACGTATTTGATGTCGCAGCAAATCCCGAAGCTCTGCCTTTTGCGGATAAGACTATTGATGCCTGTTTAATGCCCCATTTACTTGCCTATAGTCATGATCCGCATTGGATCTTGCGGGAAGTTGATCGGGTATTGATCGATGATGGTTGGCTGATTTTATCGGGGTTTAACCCATTTAGCCTAGCAGGAATGGCTAAATTAGTGCCTATTTTGCGTAAGCAGCAGCCTTACTGTAGTCGTTTTTTCCCTTCTCTCCGGGTATTTGATTGGCTAGGGTTGCTCAATTATGAGGTGCTATATCACCGAAACTGCCAAGTGCTTCCTTGGGTTTCATCGGAAAAACGGGTCAATAAACGTTGTGGTGGAATTGGCGTGATCAGCGTGATTGTTGCAAGAAAACGGACATATCCATTAACGCCAACGCCCCTGAAATTTAAGCAGCCTAAGGTGAAAATTTCAACAGCGTTGGGTGCAACGAAAGAAATCAGTAAATCGAAGCAACTTCGTTAAGTCTGAACCTGACTATTCTTGATTAGGCTGGTAGCCTGTATCTTCTTTTGTTGGCGCATTGGCCGCGGCGCGAGCTAATTCATCACACTTTTCATTCTCCGCATGCCCCGCATGACCTTTTACCCAGCGCCAATCGATAGTATGGCGCGTAATTGCTTGGTCGAGACGCTTCCAAAGATCCACATTGACCACTGGCGATTTATCCGCTTTTTTCCATTGGCGACGCTTCCAGTTATGGATCCATTGAGTGATCCCTTGACGTACATATTGGCTATCGGTGGTCAGGATAATATCGCAAGGTCGGGTAAGTGACTCTAAAGCAACGATTGCCGCGAGTAATTCCATGCGATTATTGGTGGTGAGGAAAAAACCATCACTGAGTGTTTTCTCATGTTGCTGATAACGAAGTACGATACCGTATCCGCCGGGTCCTGGGTTACCTAAACAAGACCCATCAGTGAAAATGTCTACCTGCTTTGTCATTTCTGTTACACTCTTCCTTATTCATCAACTTCTAGTTTGACACAAAAAAACATTATGAGCACGGCGATAACCCGACAAATTGTCCTCGATACTGAAACCACAGGTATGAACAAGCTTGGTGTTCATTATGAAGGGCACAATATCATTGAAATTGGTGCTGTAGAGGTGATTAATCGCCGCTTAACAGGACGCAATTTCCATGTGTACATCAAACCAGACCGTCTCGTTGACCCAGAAGCTTTTGAAGTCCACGGAATCAGTGATGAATTTTTGCAAGACAAACCGGTATTTGCCGATATAGCCGATGAATTTATCGAATTTATTCGCGGTGCAGAACTCGTCATTCACAATGCGCCCTTCGATATCGGTTTTATGGACTACGAGTTTCGTAAGCTCAACAGAGGCATTCCTCCAACTTCCGAATTCTGCAGCATTACCGATAGCTTAGTATTAGCTCGCAAGATTTTCCCCGGTAAACGTAATAACTTAGACGCCTTATGTGATAGATACCTTATCGATAACTCCAAGCGAACATTGCACGGCGCTTTACTCGATGCTGAGATCCTCTCTGACGTCTACTTAGCGATGACAGGGGGGCAGACCTCTCTTGCATTTTCAATGGAATCTGAATCCAGCAATACAGAGCAAGCCAATGAAATTCAACGTATTGAGCGTCCAGTCAGTGGATTAAAAATTATTTATGCTTCTGATGAAGAAATTGCAGAGCATGAAGCCCGCTTAGATATCGTGGATAAAAAAGGGGGAAAACCCTGTTTATGGCGGCAAACTGAGCAAGATGACGAAACTCTTCATTAAGGGCGACAGTTTTGTGATCTAATAAGGCTAAAAACTGCTCAACCGTACGATTTTTCAAGAAAAAGAGTTGACTGTCATATCAAGTATTCGTAATATGCTTGCCGTTCCCAGTAGGGAACTTCGGAGCGGTAGTTCAGTTGGTTAGAATACCTGCCTGTCACGCAGGGGGTCGCGGGTTCGAGTCCCGTCCGTTCCGCCATATTGCAACGCCATGCTATTGATTAGCATGGCGTTTTTGTTTTTGAGGTTATTATGGTATGCCATCCAGTATGCCATTTTATTTTGGTTCTCCTTCAATTGCATTAGTGAGTATTGGACGCAATACAGGTATATAGTGAACTCTAATTAAGATGGACAATAATGAAGGTGAGGTTACCCACCTTCAATTATTATTTTATCATGAGTGCTAATTCTTAGTCATGCACTCAAATATCCCCAATGTGTTTATGTTCGTGGTACTAACCCATCCGAGTTTAGCTGATTCAGGTAAATCATCAAAAAGTGTTATGGCATGGTAGAGTTGTACCCATTGTTCATCAGCTGTTCGTTTAGCGACCCAGAATTGTTCTTTTCCTGATGTGGGCTGATAGTTGATAGACTTGGAAGCTCTATCGGGTTGATCATAAACCTGAAGCGTATTGGCAGGAGATGAGCTGAACTCAACACAATCTCGATAGGCTGGCTTAGGTTGTTTGCCGAAATAAATCCCCAATGTGACGATTGCGATAATTCCCACAAAAGGAAGGCTATTTAATGTGCGATTTTTCATTGAAAGATAACCTCCACATGGTCAATGTGTTTTCCTTGACTGTAAGCATCCAGCCACACTTTTTTGTTAATACGGGATAAGCGGTAATAGGTATCGAGAGGGCCGTCTTCACAATCGCCAGTTGATGTACTAAATAGTTGGTTGGTTTGACTATCAATCACTTCGGCAATTACGAAGGCACATTTAGCGCCCAGATTCACTGTGCTCGTGACGACATAACGTCCCTCGAGGTAATCATCAACACGACAATCCTTATCGGCAATCGCTTGGTTATTACACATTGGTGTAAAACCACTTTTATCGATGGCGGTATCAAATACATTCGTGTTAAAGGCGCTCGCGGTAAAATTGAGGCAAAACACCATGAAAATAAATACGTATTTAGTCATGATTTATCCTCATTGTTGAACCGTCTTTCTGATGATTGTTTTTCTGATAGGTGAGTCGACCTAATGTGATTGCAATAGCCAGTTCGATAAAAAATAGCAGGAATAATCCGAACATATTTAATCGGTTAGGCAATAGAACGTTAAGGAGTACCAGTAGCGCTAAGATAACAAGGGAAATGATTGTTGACAGGGTTATCCTGAGTTTCCGAGAACGCGTTGCCGTGTATTGTTGTAGGAAGCCATACCCCCAATACCCCACATAACCTGCGATAGTACCCGCTAGAATCACCATGATATTGAGATTGATTTGGTTGCCAATGCCTATCGCTAAGGCATTCATAATGACAAGGTATAGCGCTAAGAATGTCATTAAACGGAAAATAGGATGCGGGTATTGAAATGGATGGGATACATTTTTAACGGTATGGATATAGACAATAACGCCAGCGCTCAGTCCGATAAGGCAGGCGAAAAGAAGGAAAATAAAAAAGTATTCATAAAGTATAAAAATTAAAGCATGGTCAAAAACCATAAAAGGAATAATCCCTATGAGCAATAAGTAGATAACACATAAAGAGGCGATGAAAGCGAAGACAAATGCCAAAATTTTTCGCGTTAGCATTAAACGGAAAGGGATACCCATAAACCCATAAATGATCCACAACAATATTTGAGAAATCAAGAGTGGAGCTAACATCGCGATAAGGTAATACAGTAGATACATTAAGGGCTTACCAATAAATGGGTCGATATTATAGTGATTGGCGATGATGACTGTAAAACCGAATACTAGCACTAAGCTAATGATGAAAAAAATTCGTTCAACACCTAAACGAATATGATTAATTGAATTCATTTTTACCTCTTTTTATTACAATTTTTTTGTGGTTGAAATTTAACCGTGGTTATTTTTTTGTTTAATCAATAAAATAGCCAACATCAAAAAGGCATGTTGGCTAGGTAAGTTGAGGGTAATCTTTAAGGCTGAATGACAGAGATTAGAAACGGTAAGTCAGACCAAGCATGATATCGTTGGCCTTCACTTTGATTTTTGACGTATTTTCCCCATCACCCACCGCTGTCGTGATGTCGGCTTTTCCGGCATCTAAATAGCGATAACTCAGCCCCATATCCCAATCGTCATTGAGGGCATAGTTCACCCCCGCACCGACACTCCAGGCAAAGTTATTGGCGGTATGCGTGTGAGTATCATGCAAAGAGAGCCCTGGAGTATAAGCATCAGCGCGGGTGGTTTTAAAATCCACGGCCGCATAGCCTAGCCCAACAGAGATATACGGCGTGAAATTTGAGCTATTTTTAATGTCGTAGTACCCATTGACCATTAACGTATTGAGTTTGATTTGGTTTTTAATATCACGAGTTTGATGTACGCCATTACGCACACGGTCGCGGATGTTGTAGGTTGAATTCACTTTATCACGCGCCATAAATTCCAATTCAGCGCGAACAGGGATATCAAACTGATTGGAAAAGTCATAACCCAACGCAAGTCCACCGCCAAATACGCCAGTACGATGGCTATCTCCATTTTTGGTACCATTATCACCGGCATCAGCATAGCCGCTGTAGACAAACTGCTGGCCAGACATTTGCACAATGGATGCGCCCATTTTACCCGTGACATAAATTCCCGTTTTACCGTCATCCGTATTCGCGAATGCCGGTAATGAAATGCACCCCATCAGGGCGGAAACAATAAACGCTTTTTTCATGATTGATTTCCTTTTAATCAATATCACATTAAGTATGGTTGAATCGCGTTATATCAGTGGAAGGCATGAAAGATTTGACTCAATCACCTTAATATCACTGACATAAAGATAATTTAGCGTGAGATAGTTTAACTTAATCGATCTGTTTTACCTATCAATAATTGAAATACGATCGGTAATATCGATCGTATCTATCAATAAACGGTTATCGATCGGCGTAATCGATCAACTGTTGTTTCGGTGCTTAAATAAGAAAAAGAGTTGATGAGAAAGTGAGTCAAAATGGAAGGGAATAAAATGATGTTTAAAGAATGCTCTCCTTTCTTGAATAGGTTGGTATGCTCGATATTATCAAGTACCAAAATACGGGATAAGTCTTTATGTTAGCGCTAACGCTTTATAAGCAACGCCGTTTACTCATGTTATAGATATGAAAACCGAACTCCGTTAAGAGCCAATGGTTTAATGTATGCCAGTGGATTAAGCCTTTTTTCTCCAGCGAGTTGAGCGTCCTTTTGTTGCTGAGTGAGCCATAATTGAGTTTCACATTACTCAAGGTTTTTAGCTGCCGTTCTGATAATTTCATCGCGTTCACCGTAAGATCCAATTATTTAACGTATGCTGTGGCTATAGTTGTTCGCGTCCAGCAAAATGAGCATGCATTTGTTCTGTCAGTACCCACAACGCTTTATTAAGCTTAATATCCCCATCAATTCCATTCACTGAACGCGTGCGAGCGCGTTTACCTTTTGCAGTCCTGCCTGATAATCCTCCCTTGATTAAATTTTCCTGTAATCGTTGGTACACTGTCCAAAGATCGTCTTTCTTATCCTCAAAACGGCGAGGTTGTAAGACTTGAGCTTCAGTTATTGGTTGATGTTCCTCACCAAAGCGATAGGTTAAAGCCGCATGCGCCAAGGCCTGTTGTGCTGGTGGCGGTAATAGTAAGGACTGCATTTGCTCACGTTTTTCAGCGATAGCATCAAACGTATCTAACACTTCGTAAGCCCCTTCAATCACTTTATCGACGACATTACCTTTATGGGGAACTCTGACCTCCCCAAAGGTATCGCCACAAACCAGCCCATTTTGACAAACATAGCGAAAAAAGCCCGGTAACATTTGATAACTGCTTGAACCATCATGGCTATTAAGTAAGATGATTTCAGGCACTTGGCTACCCGTAATTTGGTCATGACGTCGGAGCCGTAACATATGCTTAGTATGATCACGACGGCTGTCATCTCGCACACGAGTTTGGCATGCAAAGAACGGATAAAAACCTTCTTTTTGCAAGCTATCCAATAAGGTAATCGTAGGAATATACGTGTACTTTTCGCTACGAGATTCATGCTTTTCTTCAGAGAACACACTGGGTACTGTGCGAAATAACTCTTCGAGAGTTAACGGGCGGTCACGGCGAATGCTATTCGCCGCACCAAAGCGAGAAGCTAAACGAGACATAGGGGGCCTCCTCAGTGATAACACTGATAAATTAAAATAAGATAAAGGAAATAAGTGAGGTGATAAGCTGGTGGACGCTGTATTAAAGCGTTATCAATAACTTAGTCAATTAGGTGAAAGATTTGTGCTTGCTCGGGATGTTGCATCGCATAGTCACGAAGTTGGTAAAAATACTCCACCAGCACAGGGCTTTCGGTTTTAAATGACCAGATGCTATACACCAGTAAACAGACAGCAATACCGGCTGCTTCAGGGCTTAACTCAGCTTCATTTCCGTTATGCGGGTTAAACATTTGCAGGGAGGTTTCGAGCATATCAGGCCAGATAAATGCGCCGCCATTAGACAGCATACTGAACTCCCAGAAAGCACCTTGATAGCGATTACAAAGCTTCGCCATCATGTTAAAGATATCGCCTTCAATACGTTGCCAGTCTGGCACAGTACCAAAGTAAAAACGCCAGAAGGTACTACGACCACGGGAATTGACGAGGTTGGTTTTGATAACCGTTGATTCTTGCTCTTGTAAAGTAAACATAATAGAACTCCAATTCAGTCGATATTGATAGACAGTAATAAGCAAAAAAGCCCTACACCTTGCGGTGCAGAGCTTTCTAGAAATGATAGGTATATTGAGTATCATTTTTAGTGACTCATTCTGATGATTGATTCACTAAAATAATATAGATATAAAAATAAATGTAAGTTAATTAATGGGTTAGTCTGATGATGCTTTTATAATGAATCAGATAATACGAAGGCGTAAATAAGGACGTGGTTAATCGATTAGATGGAAAATGGCGGAACGTTCTGGGTGTTGCGCCGCATAATCACGCAATTGATAAAAGCGATCGACGAGGATGTCACTTTCCGTTTGAAATGACCATAAACTGTACATCATCAAACACACGGCAATGCCTGCCGCTTCGCAACTGACGTTGGCTTCGTTACCGTTATGTGGGTTGAACAGCGTAAGCTCTTCTTGATTTAAATCGGGATAAATAAAAGCGCCGCCATTAGATAAAGTGCAATATTCCCAATACCCACCCTGATAGTCATCACAAAACTGTCCCATAGTGGTAAAGATGACCACTTCAAAGGTGCTCCAGCCTTTCACGCTTCCGAAGTGGTTGAGCCAAAAATCAAGGCGTTGTTCATTGGGGACGAGTGTCATTGCAATAGCGGATTCAGTTGTATTATTCATCAGTTGATACTCCAAGAAAAAGAAATAAAAAAGCGCCAGTCCTTAACGGGACTGGCGCTGAGAGTGATAATTAATGGGGTAATGTAAGAGGTTAAAAGAACATTCTCCACAGGGATTTAGCGACGGATACGATACTGTTTTTAACGGTGCTAACCGTACTTCTTATCAATGGTGGCAAGGGAATGATATTGATTAAGGTATCCACAATATCACTGACACATTGCCCAAAATCGTTACGTGCGGTGTTCTCCACCGATTGCGTCCGGTAAGAGGTGTTCAGTTGCCTAGCTACTCCGCTACTGGCTTGCGCCGGTAACGCCTGTATGAGTTGCTCTGCTAATTTAGTGAGTTGATAGTTTTCGACCGCAGAAACTGTTATCACTGGATGATGTGGCTTAAAGGCGGTTATGACGGCTTGTTGCTTTAATTTTAAGTTATAGGTCTGCTCTGAGGATGGTTGATGCTTGTATTCATCCCACTGGCGACAAGGCTCTATTTTATCGGCTTGATTCAAGACAAATAGAAATTGACTAGGTTGGTAACCGCATTTCTTCGTGAGAAAGCGATAGCACTGTTCATCAGAAGACCATGCTCGGTCATCGGCCTTGAGTACCCAAATGATTAAATCCAGTTCTGGTAATAAGTTGCGATAGAGCTGGTGGTACTCTTTATCCCGCTCAAGGTTTTCCCCCACACCGGGTAAATCTACAAAAGTGAGAGTATGGTTGTTCATCGTCATGCTGAAGCGTTGGGCTTGGCGTGTGCAGCCGGAGTGTAGTGGTTTAATAAATTTGGCCACCTGAACAGAGGTGATATGCTCACCTCAGAACAACACAGGTGCCTTAATGAAAAAACGAAATTTCAGTGCAGAATTCAGACGTGAATCAGCCCAGCTGGTTGTGGATCAGAACTATACAGTTGCAGATGCCGCGAAAGCCATGAATGTCGGGCTTTCCACCTTGACGCGGTGGGTAAAGCAATTACGGGACGAACGGGCAGGCAAAACACCGAAAGCATCCCCTATCACGCCGGAACAAATTGAGATACGTGAGCTGAAGAAAAAAATTCAACGTATTGAAATGGAAAACGAAATATTAAAAAAGGCTACCGCGCTCTTGATGTCAGACTCCCTGAACAGGTCTCGGTGATCGGGAAACTCAGAGCGCATTATCCTGTGGCCACTCTTTGCTGCGTGTTCGGAGTTCACCGCAGCAGCTATAGATACCGGGAAAACCGGCCTGACAATCCGGACGGCAGGAGAGCCGTATTACGTAGTCAGGTTCAGGAGCTGCACGGCCTCAGTCATGGCTCAGCAGGTGCAAGAAGTATCGCTGTAATGGCAACACACAGGGGCTTCCGGATGGGACGATGGCTTGCCGGACGGCTAATGAAGGAGATGGGGCTGGTGAGCTGTCAGCAGCCTGTTCACCGGTATAAACGTGGCGGTCATGAACACATTGCTATCCCGAACCACCTTGAGCGACAGTTCGCAGTGACAGAGCCCAATCAGGTATGGTGCGGCGACGTAACGTATATCTGGACCGGTAAACGCTGGGCATACCTGGCCGTTGTACTCGACCTGTTCGCAAGGAAACCCGTGGGCTGGGCAATGTCATTTTCTCCGGACAGCAAACTGACAACCAAAGCGCTGAAAATGGCATGGGAAATACGAAATAAGCCATCCGGGCTCATGTTCCACAGTGATCAGGGTAGCCACTATACAAGCAGGCAGTTCCGACAGTTACTGTGGCGATACCGGATAAAACAAAGTATGAGTAGGCGTGGTAACTGCTGGGATAACAGCCCGATGGAGCGCTTCTTCAGAAGTCTGAAAAATGAGTGGGTGCCGGTGACCGGCTACATCAGCTTCAGTGAAGCAGCCCATGCAATAACGGATTATATCGTCGGGTATTACAGCGAAGTCAGGCCGCATGAATATAACGGTGGATTACCACCAAACGAATCAGAAAACCAATACCGGAAAAACTCTAAAACCGTGGCCAATTTTAGTTGACCACTACAATCCATCAGCATTGAAGTGGATGGTCACACTTACAAATACGATCCAAAAACCAAGGGAATCACGTCGGATAACCTTGATAAGAGTATGTGGGTTGATTTTGGTCAGGGTGAATTAGCCGTTAAAACCGAAGCGGGCGGTTTACTCTCTATCTCTTTAGGCGAGAAAAACTTCGGTCACTTAACCTATCGTCCGGGGGCTACACGTCCAACGGGAATGGAGAAAGAGACCTTTACGCTGACATTAACCGATAACGACGGTACCAACGGTAAGTCATCAATTACAGTGGATATCAGTAAGTTAAAAGAGTCTGGCAACACCAGCTTAAATGATACTGATTTAACAGCGCTGAAGTTGTTCTCACCAGAAAGTGCAATGGAGTTACATGGAGTAGACACCGATGTCAATGCAACATCAAGTCACTCTACTGGTTTCATGAATTCATCGTTAGATGCATTACAAGAAACTCAGAGCGCCATTATTTAAGGCTAATTATTGAGGGTTACCATGGGTAGCCCTCAATATTTTATTTCGCCAACACCAGTTTTATTTACTTTGTGCCAACTTTATGAAATCTCTAATTAATAGCATCTTAGCGTTATTCTTCGTGAAGATGCTTTCCCTTTCTGCTGTGGCAGATGTGGTTGAATTAAAAAACCTATTAAAAGATTCTCTCGATAATGCCCCAGAAGTCCAAGAGGCTTATGCCAATTATCAAGCGGCACAAAGCAACGTGAGTGCAGCGGAAGCGGGGCATTACCCAGTCATCAGTTTAATGGGAACCCAGCCTCTTGCGCAGCAACACAAGTACGAAAGTAACGAGATGGAATCGGGGTTTCACCTTGGTACCAAAGCGACTATGAACATTTATGCTTGGGGCGGAATTGAAGCGGGTGTCGACCGCGAACAGTCCAAGCAAAGTTACTATGAAAACCAATATATTCTTTCTCAAGAAGATATCAGCGTGCGTATCAGCCAGCTTTATTTGCAGGTTTTACGTCACAAAGAAACCCTTGATGTGATTGATGAAAATCTCGTTCGCCACCACCAAATTGAAAAGCAACTGACCACGATTGTTCAGCATGACTCCGGTCGAATGAGTGAATTAACACAAGTGAAAGCGCGCACCTTAAAAGTAGAAATGAGCCGTGCTGAAACAGAAAGAAACCTAAATTTAGCACTGAGCCAATTGTCGATTTTGACTCAGCGCCAGCTAACCGTTGACCAATTTGTTGACCCATTTAGAGCCACGACTAGCGGTGCGATTTTAGCTAAATTTCAAGAAGATAATCTAGAAAATAATCCAAGTTACAAAGCCCAAGTGGCCGATGCTCAAAGCCTTGATGCCGAAGTTAAAGTCGCTAGCGCCATGAGAAAGCCAGCACTGAATTTAGAAGTTAATGCGACGCCAGATAATAGCGAAGTTTTCTTACGTGTTTCTTGGAATATTTTCGACCAAGCGAGCTATTACAGCCAAGCACAGAAAGAGTACGCCCTGTCCGCAGCGAACGAACGTATTAAAAAGACATTCCGCGAAATCAAAGAGATGAGCCAATCTGCGGCGATCAATATGGCGCAAAGTGAAAAGCAAGGAAACATTGCGAAGGCGTATATCGCAGAGCAAAAAGTGGTGATCAGTAACTATGAAAAACAGTTCACCATCAACCGCCGCAGCTTGATTGACTTGCTCGATGCCTATAACGAGCTGGCGAGCATTCAAACCAGCGCTGTTATCTTACAGAACGACTTCCGCGACGCGACACTCAATTACCTCAGTGTGCAGGCAAAAATGTCTGCATGGATGAACCAAGAATTGGCTTCCAGATAAATTATGAATATTATTAATAACCTATCTTTAGTTACCAAGCGTTTGGGTTATACCCTTTCACCGGAAATTTTATTAGCACAAACCAAGCGTACTGAGTCGAAGTCTTTCGATTATGCCTCGTTGGTGAATGTGTTGAATTCCCATCAATTTGATAACCAGATCATTGAAATCGATCTGCATAAGATCCCGACGATTGCCGCGCCTTTTTTGGCACTTTTGGCGAACAATGAATCGGTGGTGATCAGCAAAATTGAAGACGGTGAAAATGGGCGTCATTTTGAGATCTTAACGAAAGAAGGCTTACGTCAAACATTGAACGTGCAAGATCTGGCAGTGAATTACAGCGGCTATAGCTGGTTTATTAAACGCAATATTCGCTCAGAAACCCGTTCGGAAATTGATAAATACGAAACCAGCGGCTTCTGGAAAGTGATTTGGCGCTATAAAAAATATTACTACCAAGTGATCATCGCATCATTTGTGATCAACTTATTAGCGTTAATCAGCTCCCTGTATGTGATGAACGTGTATGACCGCGTAATCCCGAACCAAGCTTACGAAACCTTATGGGTACTGACCATCGGGGTTGTGCTGGCCATTGGTTTTGAATTTCTCGCTAAAATGCTGCGATCTTACCTATTAGATATCGCAGGGAAAAAAGCGGACATCGTGATCAGCGCCATGCTATTTCATCGCGTGATGGGAATTCGCCTTGATAAGCGTCCAGCCTCATCGGGATCGTATGCGAACAATTTGCGTGACTTCGAATCCATTCGTGAATTTATGACCAGCGCAAGCTTATTAGCCCTTGTCGATCTGCCGTTTATTTTGCTGTTTATCGGCGTGATCAGCATGATCGGTGGTTATTTAGCATTGGTGCCATTGACCATTATCCCAATTGTGGTGATCGCGGGTCTTTTGATCCAAAAGCCACTGGCGAAAGGGATCAATGCGTCAATGAAAGAGACGTCTCAACGCCAAGGTTTAGCGGTAGAATCCATTGAAGGGATCGAAACCTTAAAGCTGAATAATGCAGTGAATTGGGCGCAACAGCGCTGGGAAATGCTCACAGAGAAAACGGCATTTTCATCCATTGCAGTGCGCAATCTTACCAACTTTATGGTCAATTTCAGTGCGGCGATGCAGCAGCTGAATACCGTCGGTTTAGTGTGCTTGGGAACTTACCTGATCCACGCGAACGATGTGAACTCGCGTATTACGATGGGGGCGCTGATCGCCAGTGTGATCTTATCGGGTCGAGCATTAGCGCCACTGGGGCAAATCGCGGGTCTGGCAACACGTTTCCAATCAGCGCGTATGGCATTAGCCGGCGTACGCAATATCTTTAGCCGTCCTATCGAACGTGAAGATCATAAGAAATACATCTCGCCGACTTCAGTCAATGGAGCATTACGACTGGCCAATGTGACTTACCAATATAATAAAGATGGGCAGCCAGCATTAAACAACATTAACTTAGAGATCAAAGCGGGAGAGAAAGTCGCGATCCTCGGCAAAATTGGTGGCGGGAAAAGTACATTACTGAAATTACTCACCGGGCTATATGAACAGCAGCAAGGGAATATCAGCTTAGATGATCTCGATATTCGCCAAATTGACCCGATTTTCCTCAGAAGTAAAGTCGGCATGTTGACGCAAAAGCCGCGTTTATTCTTCGGAACTTTGCGTGAAAACTTGGATTTGGCGCGTCTTGATGGTTACTCCAGCGATGACGATTTAGTGCGTGCACTCAAGCGCTTCCAGCTCGATAAAATCATTCGTCAGCATCCAGCCGGACTTGATATGCCACTAGGGGAAGATGGTTTAGGGCTTTCAGGCGGACAAAAACAGATGGTGGCACTGGCGCAGTTAACCCTGCACAACCCAAATGTGGTGTTGCTGGATGAGCCAACCACGGGCATTGATGTGGATACCGAAAAACTGGTGCTCGATGCGCTAGAAGCGTGGACGAAAGACAAAACGCTGATCGTCGTCACCCATAAATTGCCAATTTTACGTTTAGTTGACCGCATTATCGTGATGGATGAAGGCAAAATCTTACTTGATGGTCCGAAACAAAAAGTCTTAAAAGCGTTAGGACAAACGGAGCAAACCACTGGCACAGTCACGACAGATAAACCCGCTCCACAACCTGCGCCACAAGTGCGAGTCGTTTCACAGGTTAGACACGTAATTAATAAAGAAGAAGGGGCGATTTAAAATGGATCAATATGGTAAAGCGCCAAAAGAGCATTGCACTTTTTCCAGTGACTTTTCTCATGACCTAGAATCCGTGATGAGAAAAGAGCGCAGTAACTTACTGTTTTTACCTATTATCTTTCTGGCGCTGTTACTGACGATTTTTATCGTTTGGGCCTATAACAGCAACTTAGAAGAGATCATTCGTGGGCAGGGAACTATTATCCCAAGCAGTCGCGAGCAAGTTATTCAAAGTATCGATCCCGGCAATATCCAAGAGATGTACGTCAAAGAGGGGGATATTGTTGAGAAAGGGCAAATTTTACTGAAACTGGATGATGCGCGCAGTATGGCATTACTGCGTGAAAGCCAAGCGCGAGTGCAAAACCTTGAAGCCATTTCAGCACGTTTACAGGGGGAGTCTCGCAACGAAGTTCCTGATTTTTCAAAGATAACGGATCAAGAATTAGTAGTGCGTGAAACTAATGCTTATAACGCGAAAAAAACGCAGCGTGACCAAGCTATTGCAGGCTTACGCCAAAGCAAAGGGTTACTGGACAGAGAAATCGCTATCACTAAACCATTGGCGAAAGAAGGGTTAGTTTCCAATGTGGAAATCCTGCGAATGGAAAGACAGTCCGTTGAATTAGCGACGCAAATTAATGAACGCATGAATAACTACCTTGCGGAAGCAAACGCTGAGTTGGTGAAAGTAGAATCGGAACTGGATCAAGCGGAAGAGACCATGAGCATGCGTGAAGACCCAGTTACACGCTCGGAGATCCGCGCGCCCGTTCACGGCATCGTAAAAAATATTAAGATCAATACTATCGGTGGCGTGGTGAATACGGGGCAAGACATCCTTGAGATCATTCCCCTCGATGATAAATTGATGGTAGAAGCTTATATTCGTCCGCAAGATGTGGCTTTTTTAAGACCGGGAATGCCCGTGGTGGTGAAAGTGACCGCCTATGATTACGCTATTTATGGTGGCTTAAATGGGGTGGTGAAATTAATCAGCCCTGACACGCTGAGTAATGATAATCGCCGTAGTGAATTGAAGCTTAATCCGGATGAGACGTTCTACCGAATTCTTGTCGAAACGGATACCAATTATTTGTTAGATAAAAATAACCATAAAATGGAAATCATTCCGGGTATGGTGGCATCGGTGGATATCAAAACGGGTGAGAAAAGCGTCTTTGATTACCTGATTAAGCCTATCACGCGGATGAAACAGGCGATGACAGAACGTTAATCGTTATAAAGAAAGCAATGTGAAAACAAGGGCGCAAAGATGAGCGCCCTTGTTGTTTTGTGCGGGTTTTCCAGTAAAAAATTTGCCAAATATCACTAATATTGCGGCTAATTACTCAAGAAGCATAAATCACCTTGATCCTAAGTGGTGAACTCAGGTTTAATAAGGTTAGGCAATTGCGCAAAACGAAGAACTCAAAGGGATATTTTGCGCAATGGAAAGGATTCAGCTTGACGGTTGCGATAAAGATCCGCAGTCTGCTGTCATATTGTTTCAAATAATTGCTGTATGGATGAAATTGCGCTAGTTTCGTAGGGTCTCATCGCCAAACTTCAAGTTGTGGGTAGGTCTAATAAGCTTTTATGCACCTGCGGCTCGAATTATTGAGGCTAACTCTATAAACCGCAATGATTCCCTATTGCGTTGTGAATATTGGTTTAAGTACGTTCTATCCTACTTGGAGTATACTAATGACGACTCGTAAAACCCTTGCTAATGCTATCCGCTTTCTAAGTATGGATGCGGTTCAAAAAGCAAAATCAGGGCACCCTGGCGCACCAATGGGCATGGCTGATATTGCTGAAGTTCTTTGGCGCAACCATATGAATCATAACCCAGCAGATCCACATTGGGCTAACCGCGACCGCTTCGTACTGTCTAACGGTCACGGTTCAATGCTGATTTACAGCTTGCTGCACCTGACCGGTTATGACTTATCTATTGATGAGTTAAAGAACTTCCGTCAATTACATTCTAAAACCCCGGGTCACCCAGAATATGGTTATACACCAGGCGTTGAAACCACGACCGGTCCTTTAGGTCAAGGTATTGCAAACGCAGTGGGTTTTGCGATTGCAGAACGTACTTTAGCGGCACAATTTAACCGCCCAGGCCACGACGTTGTCGACCACCACACCTATGTGTTCATGGGCGACGGCTGCATGATGGAAGGTATCTCCCATGAAGTTTGTTCATTAGCGGGTACCCTGAAATTAAATAAACTGGTCGCATTCTACGATGACAACGGCATCTCTATCGATGGTGAAGTTGAAGGCTGGTTTACCGATGATACCGCAGCACGTTTCGAAGCCTACGGCTGGCACGTTATCCGTGACATCGATGGTCACGATGCAGACCAAATCAACGCTGCAGTGAACGAAGCACACAAACAATCAGACAAACCAACGCTGATTATGTGCAAAACCGTTATCGGTTTTGGTTCACCAAACAAAGCAGGCACCGAAGCGGTTCACGGCGCACCTTTAGGTGATGCTGAAATCGCAGCAACTCGTGAAGCACTGGGCTGGAAATTCGGTCCATTCGAAATCCCAGCAGATATTTACCAAGCTTGGGATGCGCGCGAAGCCGGTAAAGAAAAACAGCATTCTTGGAATGAAAAATTTGCGGCATACGCAAAAGCACATCCAGAATTAGCGAAAGAATTCGAACGTCGTATGGCGGGTGAACTGCCAGCGAACTTTGATGCAGAAGCGAAAAAATTCGTTGAAAATCTGCAACAAAACCCTGCGAATATCGCAAGCCGTAAAGCATCTCAAAACGCGTTAGAAGCATTCGGTAAAGTGTTACCAGAATTCATGGGCGGTTCTGCGGACTTAGCACCAAGTAACTTAACCATGTGGTCTGGCTCTAAACCTCTGAACGAAGACAAAGCGGGTAACTACATCCACTACGGTGTTCGTGAATTCGGTATGTCCGCTATCATGAACGGTATCGCTCTTCACGGTGGTTTCATCCCTTACGGCGCAACATTCTTAATGTTCGTTGAATACGCACGTAACGCGGTACGTATGGCAGCGCTGATGAAAATTCGCAGCATCTTCGTTTATACCCATGACTCTATCGGTCTGGGTGAAGATGGCCCAACGCATCAACCAGTAGAACAACTGGCAAGCCTGCGTGTGACACCAAACATGAGCACATGGCGTCCATGTGACCAAGTGGAATCTGCAGTTGCATGGAAATATGCCATTGAGCGTAAAGATGGCCCAAGCGCACTGATTTTCTCTCGTCAAAACCTGGAACAGCAACCTCGTACCGCTGAGCAATTAGCAAATATCGAGAAAGGGGCTTATATCCTGAAAGATTGCGCAGGTACGCCTGAGCTGATCTTTATTGCAACTGGTTCTGAAGTTGAATTAGCGGTGAAAGCGGCTGAGCAACTGACTGCGGAAGGTCGTAAAGTTCGCGTGGTTTCTATGCCTTCAACAGATGCATTCGACAAGCAAGACGCGGCTTACCGTGAAGCAGTTCTGCCTGCAAACGTAACTGCTCGTGTGGCTATCGAAGCGGGTATCGCAGATTACTGGTTCAAATACACTGGCCTGAATGGCGCTATCATCGGTATGCACTCATTCGGTGAATCAGCACCAGCTGATCAGCTGTACAAAGAGTTCGGCATTACGGTTGAAAACGCGGTTAAAGCTGCGAAATCTCTGCTGAAATAATTCATTTAATTGCTTGAGGTGTGTTCCGAATAAACGGCCGCACCTCTGAAAATAAAGTGAATTAATCTAATTTACGCCTCAATATCAAGTTTGGTATTGGGGCGTTGTTTTTTTGTGCACCGTTTCTTGTTTTTCTATTGCGTTCTCTAAATATATCCCTTAATCTAAAACTCAATAAGCTGAACCGTTTCAGTTGCATTTGAAATAATGTAAATAAATTTTAAAAATGTCGAGTGAAGCACACTTTTGATGTTTGACAGTTAAAATGAGCAGTAGAGTTGGTGGTAGTCAGTTATCCTTAGCAACCGTGTGATTTTGCTCAGATACAAGGTGTAGAATGGCAATCAGGGTAGCAATAAACGGCTTCGGTCGAATTGGTCGAAGTGTTCTCAGAGCGTTATATGAATCAGGTCGCCGGGCAGAAATTGTCGTTGTTGCGGTCAATGAATTAGCGGAGCCGGAAGGTATCGCTCATTTGCTGAAGTATGATTCAAGTCACGGACGCTTTGCGTGGGATGTTCGTCTCAATGGCGACCAGCTACAAGTTGGAGATGACAATATGCGTCTTTTCCATCAAGCGGATATCAGCAAGCTACCTTGGAAAGAGTTAGGTGTGGATGTGGTGTTAGATTGCACGGGCGTTTACGGCTCTCGCGAAGATGGGTTAAAGCATCTGCAAGCCGGCGCGAAAAAAGTGCTCTTTTCCCATCCGGGAACCGATGATCTCGATGCGACCATTGTGTATGGCGTCAACCATGACAGCCTACAAAGAAGCGATAGTATCGTTTCCAATGCATCTTGTACCACCAACTGTATTATTCCAGTCATCAAAGTGTTGGATGATGCATTTGGTATTGAGTCGGGCACAGTCACCACCATTCATGCATCCATGAATGATCAACCTGTGATTGACGCCTACCATAAAGATTTACGCAGAACGCGGGCAGCGAGTCAGTCGATCATTCCTGTCGATACCAAATTGGCCGCGGGGATCACACGAATTTTTCCAAAATTTCAAGGCAGCTTCGAAGCGATTTCTGTACGCGTTCCAACCACCAATGTCACTGCCATTGACTTAAGCGTCACTGTAGATGCGGATGTTTGTGTTGATAAAGTCAACAAGCTATTACAGAGCGCCGCGCATGGGCATTTTCGTGGTATAGTAGACTATACTGAACTACCGTTAGTCTCGATGGATTTTAATCATGATCCGCACAGCGCGATTATTGATGGTACGCAAACACGAGTTAGCGGCAAGAACTTAATCAAAACCCTGGTTTGGTGTGATAACGAATGGGGGTTTGCTAACCGGATGCTAGATACAACTCTAGCGATGGCAGCAACAGGTTTAAACTAATTGGCGTCTGACAGACAGCGGGGCACAATAGATAAATACGCTATTGACCACCTCGCACAGTCGCTAATGAAAACTTTATAGAGAATCAACAAGAGGATTCACCATGTCTGTAATTAAGATGACCGATTTGGACTTAGCGGGTAAACGCGTTTTCATTCGTTCGGACCTAAACGTTCCTGTTAAAGACGGTAAAGTTACTTCAGATGCACGTATCCGTGCTTCATTACCAACAATTGAATTAGCACTGAAACAAGGTGCTAAAGTCATGGTTACTTCCCACCTCGGTCGTCCGACGGAAGGTGAGTACAATGAAGAGTTTTCACTGCAACCTGTTGTTGACTATCTGGCAGAAAAATTAGACAACCCAGTTCGTTTAGTTAAAGACTACCTGAACGGTGTTGATATCGCCGCTGGCGAATTAGTCGTTTTAGAAAACGTGCGCTTTAACAAAGGCGAGAAGAAAGACGACGAAACGCTGTCTAAACAGTATGCAGCACTGTGTGATGTCTACGTTATGGATGCATTCGGTACGGCTCACCGTGCTCAAGCGTCAACGCACGGCGTTGCTAAATTCTCACCAGTTGCGTGTGCAGGCCCTCTGTTAAGCAACGAATTAGAAGCATTAGGCAAAGCGTTAGGTAACCCCGCGCGTCCAATGGTTGCTATCGTAGGTGGTTCTAAAGTTTCCACTAAACTGACTGTGTTAGATTCCCTGTCTAAAATCGCTGACCAACTGATTGTGGGTGGCGGTATCGCGAATACTTTCATCGCAGCAGAAGGCAACAATGTGGGTCGTTCACTGTATGAAGCGGACCTGATCCCAGAAGCGAAAAAATTACTGGCTAACTGCCAAATCCCAGTGCCAACTGATGTTCGCGTGGCTACCGAGTTCTCAGAAACTGCAGAAGCAACACTGAAAGCAAGTAACGCTATCAAAGATGATGAGCAAATTCTGGACTTAGGTGATGAATCCGCAGAACGTCTGGCTGAAATTCTGAAAAATGCGAAAACCATTCTTTGGAACGGCCCTGTGGGCGTATTCGAATTCCCTAACTTCCGTAAGGGAACTGAAATCGTTGCTCGTGCTATTGCAGACAGCGACGCTTTCTCAATCGCTGGTGGTGGTGACACCCTAGCGGCGATCGATTTATTCGGTATCGCTGATAAGATTTCATACATTTCTACCGGTGGCGGTGCTTTCCTTGAATTTGTTGAAGGTAAAAAGCTCCCAGCCGTTGTGATGCTAGAAGAACGTGCTAAAGCGTAATTAATTTGTTCATACACAACAGGCAGCGTAGGCTGCCTGTTCACCACAGGACCTTTTCACATGTCTAAAATTTTTGATTTTGTTAAACCAGGTGTTATCACTGGTGATGATGTACAGAAAGTTTTCGCGGTTGCCAAAGAAAATAACTTTGCATTGCCAGCTGTGAACTGTGTTGGTACTGATTCAATTAACGCCGTACTTGAAGCGGCAGCTAAAGTACGCGCTCCAGTTATTGTTCAGTTCTCTAACGGTGGTGCTGCATTTATCGCAGGTAAAGGCCTGAAAGCTGAAGGGCAACAAGCAGCTATCTTAGGTGCAATTTCAGGTGCATACCACGTACACCAAATGGCAGAGCACTACGGTGTGCCAGTGATTCTGCACACTGACCACTGTGCGAAGAAATTACTGCCATGGATTGACGGTCTATTAGATGCGGGTGAAAAACACTACGCGAAAACTGGTAAACCACTGTTCTCTTCTCACATGATTGACCTGTCAGAAGAATCTCTGGAAGAAAACATTGCAATCTGTTCTAAATATTTAGAGCGCATGGCGAAAATCGACATGACTCTGGAAATCGAATTAGGTTGTACTGGTGGTGAAGAAGACGGTGTTGATAACACTGGCATGGATAGCTCAGCGCTGTACACCCAACCAGAAGACGTAGCTTACGCTTACGAAAAACTGAACGCTATCAGCCCACGTTTCACTATCGCGGCTTCTTTTGGTAACGTACACGGTGTTTATAAGCCAGGTAACGTACAATTAACGCCAAAAATTCTGCGTAATTCCCAAGACTACGTGTCTGAGAAATTTAACCTGCCACACAACAGCTTAGATTTCGTTTTCCACGGTGGTTCCGGTTCAAGCGCTGCTGAAATCAAAGAAGCAGTAAGCTACGGTGTTATCAAAATGAACATCGATACCGATACTCAGTGGGCAACATGGGATGGTATTTTACAGTATTACAAAGCGAAAGAAGGCTACCTACAATCTCAGTTAGGTAACCCAGAAGGCGATGATAAGCCAAACAAAAAATACTACGATCCACGTGTGTGGCTGCGTAAAGCACAAGACTCAATGGTTGTTCGTTTAGAGCAAGCATTCAAAGAACTGAACTGCGTAGACGTTCTGTAATTTACGAGTTTAACTTGTGAATAAATCATCCCCCAGCAGGGTAGCTTGCTGGGGGATTTTTTATATTTTCACTAAGGAGCCTGTCACTTGCCGTATTGATTGCGAGCGCCTTGCTTTTCTTGTAACCTTCGCGTGCTTTGAACACTCTGAAATGCCCTATAAGGTAATCCAAATGACTGAACATAAATCTAAAGACCCGTTACATGGGGTTACGCTTGAAATGCAGGTAACAGAATTAGTTAACCATTATGGTTGGGCAAAATTAGGCAGCATTATCAAAATCAATTGCTTCAACAAAGATCCCAGTATCAAATCAAGCTTAAAATTCCTACGAAGAACGCCATGGGCGCGGGCTGAAGTTGAAGCGCTCTATCTTGATATGCTAGAAGACGATTCAATGGATGATGCTAATTTATCTGATGATCCGTGGGGTAATCACCGCGTTTAATACCTCGACGAAATGGAGCCTCTAATTGAGCTATAATGCATTGTTATTATTTGTTTTTTCTAATGAGTGGGTTAGCAGATTTCAGTGATGTAGAAATATCAGTTTAGGTTACTTTTACTCATAAAAATACCCTCTAAAAAGAGACTTAGAGGGCATGATTATGTCGCGACTAAATTAGGCTGTCGGTGGTATGAATACAGCGGCATTACAGATTAATCGGTACTGTTACCGAAGGATTTCTACGCTCTAAAAAGTAATTTAAATCGCACTGAAGCACATTAGCAAAAATACATAATCGGTGGATCGTAAAATTTTGAGTTCCGCGTTCATAACGAGAGATTTGTTGTTGGCTTAAGCCAGTTTTTTTACCAAGAATACTGGCGCTCCAACCTAATAATAGGCGGCGCTTGCGAACTTTTGCACCAATATCGGTATTGGAGATTTGATTGTCATAGAGAGTCATTATGCTGTCCTCGTTTATCTTTTAATTTTATCATTATGCAAATGAGAAAATATTGGTGTGAAAGAAAGATTGGCCATTAAATAAATTTAATCCAATAATAAAAACGCTTAGGCCAATAATAAAAGTGCTAAAGCTAAATAATAACGATAAGTGCTTGTTAATATAAAAGCTTGATTGTTCTTTTAATGGGAATGACGCATCTGAAAATGATAAAAACAGTATAATCATTCCCCAATGTAACACTGATTGTAAAAATGGGTGCTCTAAGTTGCTATTAATAACTACAGGCGTTAATGCCAACATTAAGGATATGGAATAACCGTTCCCATTTTTTTTGTATTTAATGATTGACTGGTAAATAACATATATTCCACCCGTTATTAGTAATGACATAAAAATAAGGTTAATAAACCCACCAGTCATAATCCAACGCAATATCTCATTATAAATATGTGGCACAATATAATTTTCAGAGCTTAAAAATGGGAGCTGGTTTTTCTCCATACTCGCATTAAGTATTAAAGGTTGTTCCCAAACTTCAGTTGGTGGGTAGATAAACAATGAGATGGAAAATCGTAACATTTGCTTAAGGTGAAAGCGGTTGATTATCTCACTGTCGATATACTTTGGGCACAGCTGAATAAGGTAAACGCCAATAAATACAGCGAGGGCAATAATGAAATAGCTGGCGCTCACTCTTACTTTATTTTTTTGATAAAACAAACAGATAAAAACAAAAGCACACACTGCGAAACTCAATGTTGTGGTGATAGATTGCAGAACAACCAGCGTCACTGTAAACAAGAAAATGCAGAGACTTAATAGCGTTATACGGCATTTTTCTTGGGTAAGCGATGCAAGTTTAAATTGTGATAACACTAGGGTCATCAACGAAAACATACAGCTCATCGCCATGTTAACCGACAAAATGGTAATTTGTTGCGTCAAACCATATGACCGCATATCGGTTGCAAAATAAAAAATAGTAGTTTCAAAAAAGTATTGATAAATAGTAAATAAACACTGAATAACATTAATAGCAATAAAGCAATAAATACAGAAAGATTGAATTAACCACTTCTCTCGTATTTGCAATCCGACAATATACAGTACGACTCCTGCGCTGATGCCAGACCAATACCAAAATATAACATTATGACTTTCTTTTATATAAAAAAGATTGATGCTTAATATGGCTAGCGCTAAACAAAAACACATTGCAGGAATCGTAATGAAAATCCGATTTTTTCTATAAAATACGGTAAATGCAATGATGGAAATAATTAATGCAATCGCTAACCAGCTAATAATATTTTGTGGCAGCGATTGCCTTAAGCTACCTAAATTATCAATGTAAATTATGCTGGCGAGATTCCAAATAATAAAAATACTAATAAATACAGCACGAGAAAGCATAATCATAAAATTTATACTGCATGTTAATTATAAATAAGTTGCAATTAACCACGCATTACCAGTGTATTTTCCTGGCTCAGCATCTAATCCATAAAGGTGGCTTTCGATTTCAATATTTTTCACTTTATCAATGGTGGTTTCGATAGTTTTACCGCGGTAGTTACTCTCTGCATCGTACAGTGATAACTCAGAGTAAATCGTGTTATTACCTGATTTCAGCGGCACACGCTTTTGTGGATCGTTATCCATAACGTAATCTAAGGCGAATTTTACTCTAACCCCCTGACTTCTATCACATTGATAGGTTGCAGTACGGGTTTGTTTACTATCAAATTCAATGGCATCCAGTGTATTGTGATTGATATTTAAGTTATCAATATTGGATTTACAGTTTGATGGGTAGTTAATCACCGACTGAGTTAAATCCAGTTTTACACTCGCTTTATCCGCTGGCACAAACACATCAGGTGTACCCGGATATTGGAACATTCGGGTATAGCCCGCAATCATTGCTGGTGGAATAACAACTTTGCCATCAATGGGAATATCTTTCACATAAATACGGACTTCAAATGGGAATTGAACGGTGAAGAATCCTGCGTCTAATGGCCCCATTTCTTCAGAAGAACATCCACGCCCAGAAATGTTTTTCCAACCCTGAGTAATTCCATTGTCTGAATACAGTGTGAAATAAGTATTCGCATTAATTTTATAAGCGGTTAACCCTTTAATGCTAAAGCCAGCCTCTGGCATATAAGCAAAAACACGATGAAAGGCATAGTTCCATGCCAGTCCGTTTTGGTAGTTACCCACTAAAAAGTTCACCTTGCAATACACAGTACCGTAGGGCTGTGATGAACTTTCATTAATCACAATACCTTCTTTATTCGGCGGAGCGACGGAATAGTATTTCTCGCCATTGCTTGCAATTGTTGGAGTGCTTGCGATGACCGAGTTATTGGAGACAAGATTCATTCTATAACCCCCACCACTGGACGAGTAGCGAGTTAACCCATGAGACACTTGGCTATAGAGAAACAGTGACATCAGCATGGTCATTAATGAAATTAGCGAAGTTTTAGATGTTTTTTTCATTGTCGTTACCTAACTTTAGAGATAATCAATCATCACTGACAGTGCCGCACTAAACGGGCCGACTTCAAGTGTTTCAGGCACTTGATTCGTAACTAATTGTGACTGTAAGGTCAATGTGGCGGTATCACCACTCACTAACGGGAAGATGGGCTCCCATTTCAGTAGATTGATAGCGGTATTTCTATTAGCTTGGGAAAAGCGGATCCCTAATCCTTGGATCGTGGTGCTTAATACCGTTTCGTTATTAATCGTGAGGGTCGAACCCTCTTTAGGGGATAAATAAATTCGTAAATTTTTACGCAGATCGCACTGTTTAATTAGGATCCCAAAGTTTTGCTTTTCTTCTGTTATGCGATCTAATGCGACATTTTGAAAATTCACATACAGCTCTTTATCGCCATTTTCATTGGTGATCACACAGGATGGACGCACCAATGTGGTTTCCAACGTAATTAAAATATCAGCCAGTGAAAAGCTGCTCATTAGCAGGCAAATCGCCCCTATAAAACCGGATATTTTCATCTGTATTCTCCTACTGATAGTCCAGATTGAAAGTGACTAAGGATGAAAAGCTCCCAGTCCTGAGTCGTCCATTAAAGGGTTTTTGCGCATATACCCCAAATTGCAGCGGGTTAATGGAGCCTTTTCCCGATTCCGTGACGGTACTGATATCAATCGGGGTATTAAATTTCAAAGGTTGAGCATTCTTGCCATCAGTTAACGCCAGTAACACATTGGACTCGCCAGTCGTTTTCAAATAGGTGACGCCATTGTGAGTTTCAGTATCTTGAGTATTTAGCGTAATTTTGATGGTCTTATTTAATGCCGCTGTCGAGCAGTCGACGATATCCAACTGAAAAGGTTGAACATCAGAACGCCCAAGATTTTCAAGTTCAGAAAAGCGTAGACCCGATAAGTAAACCGTTTTCTTCGTGTCATCGTCGGATAAGCGACAGCCAATAGGCACTAGTGTTCCCTCAAAATAGACGGATAGACTATTTGCCAAGCTGCCGTAGCTGGTGAATAACAAGCTACTCATGCTAACCATAAGTGCGAATGTTTTAGTCATAAATCATCTCCAAACGGCGTGCTGAATTCTCGGCTGGAAGTAAAAAGGTCATACTTTTATTTGTCTGCGGCTTTGAAAAAACATATTGCTGACCCGCAAATTTCAACGTGAATGGCGCCCACATTTGGTTATAAGTGCGGGTGACACAATGGGCATAACTCACGGTAAATTGATAAACAGGCTCATTGACATGATTGACCGCTCTCGTCATCGTCACATTAGGCTGGCAAGGCGTTATGAGAAAACGCGCATGAACATAAACAGTGCCTGTTGTTTCCAATAATGAGGGTTGCGATGGCGTTTCTGCCAATACAGGCATGGCGAACATGAGCGATAACCCAAAGTGATACAGTTTCATGTTGATATTCCTGTTTATCCGTTACGTCTATGGTGTGACTGTGCACTGCGATGCTTGGCACTTAAACGCCAGTGATGGCTTTCCACCATAATCATTGATATAGGTGAGATATGGTGTCGCAAATTTTGCTGATTTTAGGTTATGGGTTGATTTCGGTGGCACCATAACGGCATCAAAGTCACTCTGCTCAGACTGCTTCTGGCTGTTACCAATGCCGATAATAGTCAGATAAAAACTTGTTGGGTTATTCAGTTGATAACCATTGGCTGTTGGGGTTAATGTCACCTGTTTTGTCCAATCTTTTTTGCTATCAGCCACAATCGCTTCTGGGCGATAAAACAGTTTTACACGGCTTTGCAGGGCGATTTGTAGAACACCCGCTTCTGTTGATTTTGGTGGGATTTCACGCAAGTTATAGTAAAACAGAGACTCTCTATCTTGAGGTAACTTACTGATATCTGGCGCAGTGCTTAAACGAACTAAGCTGGTGGATTTTGGCTCCATACGCTGAATCGGTGGTGTTGCGATAATCGGGCCAGCTTCCAATTTTTGCTCTGACGCATCTTCTAACCATGACTGCGCTAAGTAAGGCAGTTCAGGGTTATCATTGCGAATAGTGATGTTAATAGACTGCTGATCACCATCAAAAATAATACGAGTACGATCCAGTGTAACTGCGGCGTAAGTGGCGCCCATTGCACCGATAGAGGTCAATAAGACACTGGTGCGAAGTAAATTAAAAAGATTTGATTTCATTTAAATTGTTTCCTAATGACAAATTAATACAGGGTAGCTTTCCGCACTGTTTTTAAACTCAGTGACTTGCGTGCTGCATTGCAATTTATTTCCCCAGTAAAGGTTAAGCAGGTCATTTGGCATCACGCCGACAATCCATGTGATCCCTTGCTCACCAACAATGCCGAGCTCAATGTTATTTTTATTACGCACACTGGCGCCAAAGGGTGGATAAGTACCGTCTGCCAGTTTTAAACGGGCAAAGGTTTTTTCCCCTTGGATAACATTAAGGCTGCGATAACCGATGGCTCCACGAGTTAATGTGGCTTCGGTAACGCTCTCTAACGCTTCGATATTGTTCGGTAATTTACTGGTATTAATTGATGCTGTTGTCTTGCGATAGCTACTTACGTTAGGGAGTACGGTTAAGCCAAAGCGGTTAGTTTTATAAACACCGCCGTTTAATGGCACGTTGCTCGCTCCCGGTGTTTCAACGACTAAGCGCGTTCCACCATAGGCTGCCTGATGCATCGCAATTCCTTCTTTGACCAATGTGATCCCGCCGTTAATCGACCCACCAATGGTGTGGTACTCATTGGGAACATAACTGGCATTGGCTGAGAGTGATGCCGTTGGGAAGTTCTGGCTCAAATAACCACTGAAACTGGTTTGTGAGTCTTGATACTGTCCCGTTTGGTAACCTACGTTCAGGTTATAACTACGCTGATCGTTGTAGCCGCTATAGCCCACGTTATGGGTTGAAGAACGGCGTCCATTTTGGTCACGTGTATAACCCTCAGAGAAGCTCATGCTGCTGCCCATTGTGAGGGGAACGGTGACATATAACGTAATGGCATCATCCTGATATCCCGCTCTTTTGGAGCGTGTCGCGGATGCGGTTAAGCTGATATTTTTTAACCCTAAATAGGCAATATTGAAGGCGGTGTTGATATAGGCCCCAAATTGCTCTTCCGTTTGGCTATTCCAATACGTGTTGTACTGGTAGTTTCCACCCAGTGAGAACGCGTCAAAATATTTATTGATATTGACCTGATAGCTCTCTTTGTGTGCCTGGGTTTCAATCCCTGTACGGCGTTCGTCTAATGTTTGTTGTAATGAACGATAGGTTTCATCCGAGAATCGATAGCCTGCGAACGTAATGTCCGTTCTCGCCTCATCAAACGATTTTGAGTAACTTAAACGGTAACTGCGTCCTGTTAAGGTATTGCTGAGTAATTTTGCATGAGACTGTGTTATGTCAAATGACAAGCTCCCGAAGGTAAATAAGTCACGCCCAAAACCGGCTGAAAATGCTTGGTAGTTTTTGGATAAAATCGAACCACCATAAATAGACCAAATATTATTAAGTCCATAAGAAAGCTCGCCAGATGCGGTCATATCCCCTTCAAGGTGACGTCCATCGTAACGCGGTTTACCAACGGCAAACTTATAACGAACTTGTCCAGGGCGCGTTAAATAAGGTAGCGCCGCGGTAGTAATGCTGAACTTTTGTTCTTCGCCATTTTCTTCACGTACCGTGACATCTAAGGTTCCACGGATTGAGCTATCCAACGTTTGGATCTGGAATGGACCTGCGGGAACCGTAGTCTCCAAAACAATACGGTCATGGCTTTTGACGATGACTGTTGCGTTGGTTTGTGCAATCCCGATGATCTCTGGGGCATATCCCGTCAGTTTCGGCGGTAGCATATTTTCATCGGTCTCTAGTGACAGACCTGTGAACTGCCAAGAATCAAAAATGGCGGAATAGAAATAGTTTTCCCCCAACGTTAGAACCGAGGCGATATTCGCTAATGAACGATAAGCATATAAACGGCTGAATATGGCATCGCTATATTCATTGTTATAGTTACCCGATGATTTACGGTAGTTCGCTTGGTAATCTCCACGTAAACGCCACGCACCGAGGTTTAACCCTGTGGTTCCGTTTGCGGATAAATAGGACTCTTTGGTTCCGCTATTTCGGTTGGTAAAGGACCCCGTCAAGGTGTAGTCGAGTAAGAAACCGTTAATACCGTCTTCCCAGCGAGAAGGTGGCACCCAGCTAGGGTCGGTATATTCTAGATAACTTTGTGGGATTAAAATCGTCAGTGTTAACGTGGATAAATCCACGCTCATGGTACTGCCTTCAAGCGCAGACAAATCGATACACTGATCGTTATCGCGATATTTAATTAAGCGAACCGCTTCTGGTTTTAAGCCGAGCTGATCTGTAATGGTTGCCGGAACACAGACAACGCTAAATAATGAATCTTCAGCAGAAGTTGGTGCACCCACAGTAATATCGCGGGCATTACCCAAACGTTCATTATTGACTTTAATCGTTAGATGATAATTTCCAGGCATAACAAATCCGGCCTGAGAAAACTGGCTAAAGTCAATATTCTGAGTATCTTTGGTATCAAGCATATCTGTATTAAATTCAACAGAAAAAGCAACAGTAGGAATACTGGATAAGCAAGATATAATAATTAACTGGTGAAAAATATTAAATTTAGCCATAGTGTTCTTATCATTTAAAATATTTATTAGTCGTAACTCACATTGAATTTAATCGTGGCAAAGTAATTTCCGGGTTCAATCTCATTATTAATGGTGTCAATTTCTGTTTCATATTTCAAAAAGCTGATTTTTGTTTTGCTATCAAAGTAAATGGCGCTATTTGAAATAGAATACGATTTATTCGGAGTGACCAAATTGTTATTGGTGTCATAAATATAGACAACGACGCCATCCGTGGGGCCTGATAGTTTTATTGCATTGTTGTAGATATCGCTATTAGCAAAGAATTTAATTTTTATGCCTTTGCTATTATCTTTGTCATATTCACTAATGCAGTTATTTAATTTAATGTTGAATGTTTTTCTATTGTTATTTTTTGCTTCTTCTGTGTTGATGTCACTTTTAGAAACAAGATCATAATTAATATATTGATATTGGCTGTCTGTTTCTATTGAACAGGGAGCTGCAACAATATATCCGCGCATAACAGTTTCACCACGAATACCACCATCAACTGTATATTCTGCATTAGAAATAAAAGGAGCTAATAATAGTGTTGACCATAAGAAAGATAAATTTCGCATAATGAACCTTTTTATTGGGAGGGGTACCCCTCCCATAAAAATTATTCGTAAGTGATTTTGAAGTCAGCGATAGAGTTGAATTCACCTTCAGTTACTGGAGTAGAAGCATCAACACGTTTTGCTAATGCAGTAAATTCCAGAACGTTTTCACCTTGTCTGTTACGAATTTGGTTCAGTACAGATTGAGCTTCATCAAATTTAAAATCTTTAATTTGAATACCAACGTTATTAGCGGTACCAGTCACGCCTAAGAACTCTTTATTAGTACCAACGTAGTTTTTACCACCGAAAGTGATTTTGATATCTTTAACTGCAACCCATTTACCTTCAGTATCCTTACTGAATTCGTCGAAGTTACACTCTTTTAATTTAATAGAGATATCTTTCTCTGCTGCATTACCTGCTTCTAAAGAAGCACGTGACAGTTGACCAAATGGAACTTCTTGTTTGGTGCTTTCTGATTCGATATTACATGGAGAGTTAACTACTTGACCGCTGAAATGTAATTCACCAGTGTTACCGCTAGCTAAAACAGAAGCAGACAGAGTAGAAGCTGCAAATAAAACAGCAACAGATAATTTATTTAATTTCATGTTATAGATCCTTAAAGATAAGTATTTTTTAGTCCCTAAAGTGAATGCAAATTGCCTAGTGCATCCATGCGTCGGCTTTTTGTGTAAGTCATTTCGACGAAAACAAGTTTATCCATCAGGAGAGTTTTTTGAAATAAAGTATTGGTATTTTAATGAAGTAAAATATTTAATCCTGATATTAATATTTTTAACGTGACTTTTAATGTTTTTATTTTGAGGTGATAATATATGGGGTTTTTAATCACTTTTGCTTTAAGGTAAATTAATAAGTAATTTTTAAAAATTAAAAAAATAGAGCATCAAATGTCATAATTCGATACTCTATTTTTGTCATGATGAAATGTTTGCTGATTGAAATTAAATTGTGCAAATAAAAAGAGGGGAGAAGTTCTCTTCAAAAATATAGTTTTTTTCGCTCAAACGCTTTATGTTCACAAAATAAATTTGCCCTTCTTGCGGAATACCCCGTATTTTTACTTTATTTTGAGCTTGGTCATTAGGATCAATAACAACTCGTTCGACTTGTGAGAAAAAATGCCCACCTTGGTAGACATATTTCATATAAAATTTACGAGCGATAACATAACTTTTGCCATCATTGCTGATGGTTCCATTCATCACAAAAGTATGATGCTCAGGGTCATTCTCATTTGGAATAATGCTAAGTAGGTAATAGCCTTTTAAGTCTGAACGGCTGTCTGAAATATCAATTTTTAATGTTGCTCTGCAACTTGGGACAATGGCGGTGCTGTTTTTATAATAAACATAGCTACTAATGAAGACTAAGATGGTTGAAATAATCAGTAGCCAAAAAGCCCTGACAGATTTCTTATTTGACATAAAAATTCTCACAACTCACTGTTGTACTATCTTTGGGGGTGTTAGGACAATAAGATAAAAATAAAAAGTTATCATAGAGGTTTTTATCATTCGTGACGATTCCGACATTGTAATAAAATAATGTAGCCGGCTTTTTGCAATCAATGTTTAACCGTGTTAACTGGTTTTGTAAATCAGTAAAACTAATCGTCGTCATATCGGGTTTATGGTAGCTATTAATATAGCGTATGCTGCACTGATCAATGCGACCCACCTCAGGATATTCTGTTCGCGTAGCAAAAAAATAGCTTTTAAAAAGATAAAGTAAGCAAAAAATAATAATCACAACTAAGGCTAGCTCAATAAAACGGTTATTGAGAATGTAACTTTTTTTCTTTACTGTTTGCACTTTTTCTTTTGGTGTTTCTTCTATAACGGCTGCTTTATGTGGTTCATTAAGTAATATTTCTTGAGGTTCTTTTTGTTGGACATCATGATTTAATTCTGATGATAGCAACTGCAACTGCAATTGCGCATTAAGCTTGATACCCACTTTAGGTATAGTCGTAATTATTTCATCCTCACAAAATGAGGACAAATGACGGCGTAAAACAGAAATGCTACTGTTAAGGTTATTATCGGATGCAACTTGGTTGTGTTCATCCCACACTCGGCTTAATAATGTTTCACGATCTAAAACCTCACCATTATTTTGCACTAACACCAATAATAAGCGGTTTAGTGTGGTAGTTAGTTTAATTGCATCGCCGATATTATCGCGATATAACAACCCCTGATGGCTGTCATAAATAATATTATTTATAAGATATTTCATATTTTGTTTTATTTTATTTATTAGGATGTCAAATAAGTATTTTTCCAGTGTATACCTCTAATTTGGTCGGTGTCAATTAGACAGAAATTGCCTGATAATGGATTTGATTTAAGAAAGTTACATTCGATAGATATAATAAAAAAGCCCCTAAATGATGTATTTAGGGGCTTAGAATAGCGTAATAAAATGGAGGTTAAATTAGGCTGTATGCTCTAAGATTTTATGCAAAACGGGATGGAATTTACGTTTAAAATAGACCAAGCCATGTCCATCATCGCTAACAACAATCTTTTTCATCTCAACCATATAGACAGAGTGAGTGCCAATATCTTGTACTTGGGTAATTTCACCTTCAAGATTAGCAAGGGCATTTCTTAACAATGGTTGTTCTAAAATACCTTTATCCCACATATCCCATCCAAAGCGCTCATCCATTGTCGAGCCTTTCATGCCCGCAAAGTGACAAGCTAAATCTTCTTGATCATGGTTGAGAACGTTAACGCATAGGCGGCCATTCTTTTGAAAAACCGCATTCATAGAGCTGTTGCGGTTAACACATACCATCAAAGTTGGTGGCGTATCAGTCACAGAACAAACCGCAGTGGCAGTAATACCGCAACGGCCTTCTGAACCATCCGTGGTGACGATGTTAACAGCGGCACCGAGACTTGCCATCGCATCTCTGAAACGTAAGCGATGTTCATTTTCTAAAGACATTTTGACCTCCTGCTGCCGATTACTTCAGCAGCGAATCTAACAGATTAATATCGTTGTTGTTGTGCAGGTGAGGGCGCTTCCAGCCGTGCTGATCATAGTCAGACAGGCAGCGGTCAACCATGTCTGTCATGGCTTTCATGTTGCCAGAACCGTATGCATGACGCAGACATTGCAGACGAATTTCGTCTTGGCTTCCCGCGTAGTTAATTTCATACAGCTCGTGGCGACCACCGAATTCACTACCGATAGCATCCCACATTAATTTTAAAATTTTAATACGTTCAACGTGATCCATCCCATTTGAACCGCGAACATATTTTGCCAGATATTTGTCAATCTCTGGGTTATTCATATCACGAACGCTTGATGGCAGATAGATCAAACCACTTGTTACGTTACTTTCGATGATATTCTTGATTTTGGTGTAGGCCATTGGTGCCATAACGCGATACGTTTGGATGGCTTGAGTATCTGGCAGGAACGCGCCGCCTTCCCAAGCTTTTGCTTCTGAACACATAGCATCAGTCAGTGACCAGAACAGGTTACGCCAAGCAACCACTTCACCGAGATCCGCTTGAACTCCACGGAAATCAATAACACCCGTACATTCAAGGCTCTTTTGTAGAAGACCTGTAATGAAGTCCAGTTTGACGGCTAAACGTACACAAGCTTGTAATGGGAACAGACGAGCAAAGCCACCTTGTACCGCCCAGTTACGAGCACGGTCGAAATCACGATAAATCAGTACGTTTTCCCATGGAATTAACACATGATCCATGACCAGAATGGCATCATTCTCATCAAAACGGCTTGATAACGGGTAATCAAACGGAGCCCCTGTTGCACCAGCAACTAATTCATAAGATGCACGGGAAATTAATTTCACACCGTCCGCATCCATTGGTGCAACAAACATCAGAGCAAAATCAGGGTTATCACCCATGACTTGTGCAGAACCAAAACCGATAAAGTTGTAGTGTGTTAACGCAGAGTTGGTTGCAACAACTTTTGCACCGCTGACGATAATACCTGCATCAGTTTCTTTTTCTAGCTTTATATAAACATCTTTAACTTCATCGGCAGGCTTATGGCGATCGATAGGTGGGTTAACAATCGCATGGTTAAAGTATAAGCCGCTCTCTTGAATGCGTTTGTACCAGTTGCGTGCGTTGTCGGCAAACTGACCATAATATTCTGGGTTAGCCCCTAAACAGCTGGCGAATGCCGCCTTATAGTCTGGAGTGCGTCCCATCCATCCGTAGCTTTGGCGTGACCAATCTGCGATGGCGTCGCGTTGTTGGCGTAAGTCATCGGCACTTTTTGCGAAGCGGAAGAATTTGTGGGTGTACCCGCCGTTACCTGTATCTGTGCCCCAGCAAAGCTGGTCATGAGTCGATTTATCATGAAGCGCATCATATAACTGTCCTATTGAAGTTGCTGAGTTACGAAAAGCAGGGTGCGTGGTGACATCTTTAACACGCTCACCATAGATATAAATCTCGCGACCATCTTGCAAACTTTTTAGATATTCTTGGCTATTAAATGGGCGCTTAGCATCGGAACGAAAATCTTCTGGTTTCATGTCTACCTCGTTTTAGAACAAAGAGGGCTTGCGGGTTGTCGGCGTACAAAGGTTGCAAGCTTGAATAATGTTAATTTTATGTTTGTTTTGTGTTTACTAATTGAATCGTTTTCTGTGGGGTTTTAAAAGAGACTTTCCAAAGAAATGCTGGTACTTTTCGTTGGTGAGGTGGTTTTATGAAAGAAATGTGATCTTACCGATATTTTAATGTTAATGCTATTTCATTTATTTTAAATAAATCCTTATTTATCATTATATTAATTTTCATTAAAAACTTAATGATTTTTATTTGTTAATGTTTTATTTGGTTGTTATTTGAGCTTAACATTCACTTTTTGTTTGCGACTAATAGTACAAGTTGTAACTTTAAAAATAAAAATGCAAGACATCAAAAATGTTTGCATTATGTAAAATAATTTAAGGGGGATACTAAAATTTTAACATCCACGATTTAGTGGATATTTTGCTCGCGCCATTGGCTCGGTGAGGTACCCTCTGAACGATTAAAAAAGCGGGCAAAATAGGCTGGATCTTTAAATCCAAGTTGATAGGCAATTTCAGAAACGGAGATATCGCAAAAGAGCAGCATGCGTTTGGCTTCTCGTAAAATCCTATCAAAAATGAGTTTCTTCGGAGGGCGGTTGGCAAATCGCCGACACATATCTTTTAAGCGAGATTCGGTGACGCCGAGTTTATCCGCATAATCAGGGACAGAGAGATGCTCGCGATAATGCATATCGATAAGCTGGTTAAAACGTTGGAATAATCGATGTTCACCACGCACGCCGCTAACATGGTGCTCGTCAAGGGGGACAGAGCGCAGTAAAAAGGTGAATAGGGCTTGGGCAAGTGAAGATAACACTTGGTCTCGACCAATATAGTTATTGGCAGATTCCCGCGCCATTAAATCCCAATAATGATTAAAAGTTTCAATATCTTGGGGTTTATCCGCGACAGATAAACAAATCGCCGGAATATCGACTCTGTCCAGGTTGGCAGAATAAAGTGATTCCAATAGTGGCGAAATTAAATCTTGCCGTACGGTTAGTACATGCCCGTCAGTATCTTCTTGGGTAAAAAACGCATGGGCGACAGAAGGGGGGGTTAAAATAAATAGTGGTGCCTGCACAGAATAACGGGACTCATCCAGCTGAAGCGTAATATGCCCAGTGACTAAATAGTGTAATTGAAAATAGCCATCGTGACGATGAGCAGGCATGTCGCGGCCGAAGAAGGCGGCGAGTTTGCCGAAGGTTTGGTAGTGGACGTCGTCGTTGCCCAGGACGTCATCGTAGTCCTTCCCAATATCTATGTTTGTAATGCCCGTCATAATTGCTCTTCATTCTTCAAGCTGCAGCGTTGTTGGCTACACAAGCTAATCCTAGTCACATACTTGTGTATGCTCCTAGGAATTAGCTTGCTTGCCGCCTAGCTGCAACTCGAATTATTTTGAGCAATGCTCAAGGTTATTGGAGTGCAGCACTCATTTCTTTAATTCGACTGTTTTACAGTTTGACAGTTTACGGTGTGGCTCTTGGTCTTGAGTTTTTCATTGGGATGGCGATGACCAGAATGGCACCGACGACCAGCAAACCGGCTACAAAATAGAGACCGGAATTGAAGCTACCCGTTTGATCTTTCAACCAACCGATTAACAGTGGGCTAACCGCGGAGCCTATATTACCTGTTGCGTTGATTACGGCAATACCGATTGCGCGAGCGCGTAAACTGATCGACTGATCTGGCGTGGTCCAGAAAACTGCCATCGCAGTAAACGAACCTGTAGACGCCATAATGATCCCCAATAATTGGATCATCGGCTGATGAGTCATTGCTGCAATGATCCAACCTGCCGCCGCAAACAAATACGGCAACGCAGTGTGCATCTTACGCTCTTGCAAGCGATCCGAACGGCGACTCCAATAAATCATCCCTAAAATCGTACAGAACTGAGGGATCGCCGTTAATAGCCCAATCATGGCATTACTGCTGCCCTGATTAAAACTCTGCATAATTTGTGGCGTCCAAATATTAATGGCGCTCAGTGTGTTAGTTAGACAGAAATAGGCAACGGTATACATTAAGATCACAGGGGTGAAAATCTCTTTCCACAGGCTGCTATTTTGCAGTGCAGTCTGGCTTTTTGAACCGTGTGGCTGTACTAATTCTAATTGATCTTTATCCATCATCTCTTGCAGTGTGTCTTTATCTTCCTGAGTTAGCCATTTCGCTTTCTTCGGAGAATCATCCAGATAAAACCACACTAAAATACCCAGCAGAACAGATGGGAAACCTTCCAGTAAAAATAACCACTGCCAGCCTTTCAGATCTAAAACGCCATCCAGTCCCAGAATATAACCAGAAGCTAGCGAGCCAAATGCCATGGTGACAGGCATTGCAATCATAAATAGAGCGTTAGCACGAGCACGGAAATAAGCGGGGAACCAGTAAGTTAAGTAAACTAAAATCCCTGGTAAGAAACCGGCTTCAGCAATACCCACCAGCATACGCAGAATATATAAACTGGTTGGCCCAGTGGCGAACATTGTTGCGGTAGAGGCGATACCCCATAACACCATGATAGTGGCAATCCAGCGACGAGCGCCGACAATGCCGAGCATGATGTTACTTGGAATACCAAAAATAACGTAAGTCGCATAAAACAGGGTGGCCGCTAGACCAAACATGGTAGACGTCAGACCGATGTCTTTCCCCATTGTTAGTCCCGCAAAGCCGATATTAATCCGGTCTAAGAACGAGAAAACAAACAGAACGAACAGAAATACGATCAGTCGTTTAAAAAGTTTATTGATCACCCGCTGTTGCGGTTCGGTAAGGTTCTTATGTTGCTCTGCAGGATTGTTACTAGCAACATTCTGTGAATGACTCATTATAATGCCCTCTAATTACAATTTATTATAGGTACAAGGGTCTACTAGGCAGTCATTTGGGCTGCCTTGTTGTGGTTGCGATTTTATTGCTTACTATCTAGGTCGCCCATGAGCGTAGGGTAAAATTGAACGACCTAGAGGAGTTCAAATTGTTTTAGTACACGCTAGATGCGCTGTTATCCATATCGGAAACCGTTTTACCGAATTTCGCGGCAAGGGCTTCAGCGGTGCGCGCTAATAATGTGGTATCCACACCAACGGCGACAAACAGGGCGCCGAGCTTAATATAGTGTTCTGCGATATCTGGTGCCGCCATCAAAATTCCCGGCGCTAAACCTGCCGCACGAATTTGCTTAATGGCATCTTCAATCACCGCTTTCACTTCAGGGTGGTTTGGATTGCCAGAAAAGCCCATATCCGCACTCAGATCTGCAGGGCCGATAAAGACACCATCAACCCCTTCAACTTTGAGGATCTCAGGTAGGTTTTTGATAGCTTCGCGGGTTTCCACTTGGACAATCACGCACATTTCATCATTAGCGCGTTTTAAATAATCAGGAATACGATTCCAGCGAGAGGCGCGCGCTAAGGCACTGCCCACCCCACGAATTCCCGCTGGTGGATAACGAGTTGAGCGTACCGCTTGCTCTGCTTGTTCCGCATTTTGCACCATTGGCAGTAAAAGTGTTTGTGCGCCGATATCCAGCAATTGCTTGATAATCACCGGCTCATTCCATGCCGGGCGAACCACTGGTTGCGATGGATACGGAGCGATAGCTTGTAATTGCGCTAAGGTGGTTTGCACATTGTTTGGTGCATGTTCACCATCGATCAACAGCCAATCAAATCCAGCGCCAGCAACCAGCTCAGCGCTGTATGGGCTGCACAATCCTAGCCATAAACCAATTTGTGGTTTGCCTGTTTTCAGGGCTTTTTTGAATTTATTTTCTAACAGATCCACAGTGAACTCCTTATGCAAAGCGGCAGCTAATTGAGCCCATCACGCCGTAATCAACGTGGAAAACATCCCCTTTACGAGCAGGAACAGGGCGAGTGAATGAACCGCCAAGGATAATTTGTCCCGGCTGTAGGTCTACATTGTGTGGGGCTAATTTATTGGCTAACCATGCCACACCATTAGCTGGGTGGTTTAGCACCGCAGCCGCAACGCCAGATTCTTCAATCACACCGTTACGATAAAGCAGGGCGCTGATCCAACGCATGTCTAAATCGCGCGGTTTAATCGGACGTCCGCCTAAGATCACTGCGCCGTTTGCCGCATTATCTGAAATGGTGTCGAACACTTTACGTGGACGGTTAGTGTCAGGATCGATATTGTGGCAACGGGCATCGATCAGCTCTAAAGCGGGGATCACATAGTCCGTCGCGTTATACACATCAAATAAGGTGCAGTTAGGGCCGCGCAGCGGTTTTGCTAACACGAATGCCAGTTCAACTTCAATACGCGGAACGATAAAGCGATCGGTTGGAATATCACAGCCATCATCAAAGAACATGTCATCGAGCAGTGCGCCATAATCCGGCTCATCAATCTGGGAACTGGCTTGCATCGCTTTGGATGTTAGACCGATTTTATGCCCTTTTAATACACGCCCTTCCGCCAGCTTTAAGCCGACCCACTCTTTTTGAATGGCATAGGCATCTTCAATGGTCATCTCGGGATGATCCAAAGAAATTTGACGGATTTGCTGGCGGCTTTTTTCCGCTTGGTTTAGGCGTTTAGCGATTGTTGAAATGGTATCTTGTTGCAACATCTTATTTTTCCTTTTGCACCTCAGCTCGTCATACTTCGAGCTATAACTACGTTAGCTTCATTCGCTAACCCTAGTCACATACTCCTGTATGCTCCTAGGGATTAGCCTCATTTGCTGCCTTGTTCTAACTCGAATTATTTAGAGCTAAGATTTTAAAAGCGAAGACCGTTAGCTAATGTTTTTTTCTAATTAGAAAGCCCACCAAAGCAGAGATATTTCACTTCCAGATAATCTTCGATTCCGTAACGTGAGCCTTCACGACCAAGTCCTGACTGCTTAATACCACCAAACGGAGCCACTTCATTTGAAATAATGCCTTCGTTGATACCCACCATGCCGCTTTCTAAGGCTTCAGCCACACGGTAAATACGCCCGATATCACGTGAATAGAAATAAGATGCCAGACCAAACTCAGTATCGTTGGCGAGGTCGATAGCTTCTTGTTCATCACGGAATTTAAATAACGGTGCTAATGGTCCAAATGTCTCTTCTTTCGCTACTTTCATGGATTCAGTCACATTGACCAATACGGTAGGTTCGAAGAACAGACCACCAAGGCTGGATGATTTACCGCCCGCAGCGATAGAAGCGCCTTTCGAAACGGCATCCGCGATGTGCTCAGACACTTTATCCACGGCAGCTTGGTTGATAAGCGGGCCTTGCTCTGAATCGGCTTGGGTCGCTGGACCAATTTTTAATGCGCTCACGGCTTTCGCGAGGCGAGCTGCGAACTCATCGTAAACACCTTCTTGGACTAAAATACGGTTTGCACACACGCAAGTTTGTCCGCTATTACGGAATTTAGCCGCTAATGCCCCTTGAACCGCAGCATCTAAATCGGCATCGTCAAATACGATAAATGGTGCGTTACCGCCTAATTCCAGCGACATTTTTTTCACGGTATCTGCGCACTGTTCCATCAGTAATTTACCCACACGGGTAGAACCAGTGAAGGTTAGTTTGCGAACAATCGGGCTTGAAGTCATGACTGCACCAATCGCTTTGGCATCGGTACCCGGAACAATGTTGAATACACCTGCTGGAATACCGGCTTCTTCACCTAATGCCGCTAATGCCAGTGCAGATAATGGGGTTTCAGCCGCAGGTTTTAATACCATGGTGCAACCCGCTGCGAGGGCAGGGCCGACTTTACGGGTGATCATCGCATTCGGGAAGTTCCAAGGGGTGATAGCTGCGACCACACCCACAGGCTGCTTGATGGTCACTAAGCGACGGCCAGGCAGTGGGGATGGGATAGTTTCGCCGTAAGTGCGTTTACCTTCTTCAGCAAACCACTCGATAAAGCTGGCACCGTAGGCAATTTCACCCATGGATTCATTGAGGGATTTACCTTGCTCAGTACTCAGGATCTGCGCGAGTTCTTTTTGGTTTTCCATCATTAAACGGAACCATTTGTTCAGAATTTGGCTACGTTCTTTAGCGCTTTTGGCACGCCATGCTGGCAACGCTTTTTCAGCAGCTTCAATGGCTTGTTGAGTTTCCGAGGCACCCACATTACTGACGCGAGCAATCACTTCTCCATTTGCTGGGTTAGTCACATCAAACTGGCTACTGTTTTGGGCATTCACCCATTGACCATTAATGTAAGCCTGTTGGCGGAATAATTTAGAATTGGTGTTTAAGCTCATTTTTCGTTGTTCTCCGAAGACACTGAATGAACGTGTGCGTGGACATTTTTAGCGGACAAGCGTTGGCTTGAAAAACTCAGTCCGGCACAAATCGCCATTACGAGTGCCATAGCAAATGGGGATTCATCTTGTAGTATGGACACTGCAACACTGGCAAGGGCTGCCAAGGCAAACTGAATTGAGATGGCGAGCGCACTGGCGCTGCCTGCGATTTTCCCGCGGTGTTGCAGTAACAGTGACAAACTGTTGGTGCCGATAGCATTAACCATCGATAGGAACAGAACCACTAGGATAACAATAATTGGTAGGCTTTGTTGATAGAAAATTAACAACAGAACACCAAAAATCAATTGGATACCGCTTTGCATGCCCAAAATTCGTGGCAGGCTATACACCTTGAGCAATCGGACGTTAAGCAGCAACATCGCAATCATGCCCAAAATATTGCAGCCAAACAGCAGCCCATAATACTGTTCAGAAACACCAAAATAATTGATATACACAAACGGTGAACCACTGATAAAGGCGAACATACCAGCAAAAGAGAATGCCATAGTGCCAATGATACTCAGTGCTTCTCGGTCTGTGAGCACCAACCGATAATTATGAAAGGCGACACCGACTAAATTGCGGGATTCACGCTGATGAGGCAAGGTTTCAGGTAGCAGTAAGAAAATCGCTGAAACAGAGCACAACCCCACGGCCGCGAGTACATAGAAAATGACTTGCCATTTAAAATGAATTAATAAAAATCCGCCCACTAATGGCGCTAATAATGGGGCTATCATAGTGACTAATGTCATCAGTGACAGCACTTTAGGCAGCTCGCTAGAAGGATACACATCACGGGCAATGGCGCGCGCCATCACTATTGCGGCACCACTTCCAAATGCTTGCAATGCTCTAAAGGTAATTAAGGCTTCCGAGCTGGTGGCTTGGGCGCATAACAGGCTGGCGAGAGTAAAAATGACCAGCCCACTTAGCAACATTTTACGGCGTCCTAGCAGATCGCTCAGGGGACCATAAAACAACATGCCGACGCAGAAACCTGCAAAGAATGCCCCGAGGGTGTACTGCATCTGTCCTTGGGTGGCATTCAGTGCTTGTGCCATTTGTGGTAAGGCTGGCAAGTACATGTCAATCGATAGGGGACCGAACGCCACCAGTGAGCCCAGTAACGGGATCAACCAGCGCGGTATCGGTCTATTGGTAAATGAAATTGGCATATTGCCCCCTATCGATATCCATCAATGACAACTTAAATTTTTTATGACTTAAACTTTCTATGACTTAAACAAGGCATGCACATTGTTCTGTTTGTAGTTCAGAACAGGATCGAGCTCTTCCATGGTGAAAGAGAGCGCCAAGTAACGCTTTGCCATTAAATCGGCAAAATGGGTTTTGATCAGATCAAACAGCATTTCCCCGGTTTTTTGGCGATCTTCAAGGGAGCGACCTGCACCAATTTTTAAAGTCATATGCACAAACGCGTAATCGTGTTTGCCATCCGCCATTTGCCAAGTATCCAGCCAGATTGCGCGGCTACGAATGCCCCCTAACGGGAAAATTCCTGTGCCAGCTAACGCGCTGTTTACTTTAGCGAACAGCTCGGGTAGGGCGGCTTCTTCACGAATGTTGTCGGTGCATTCAGCATAAAAATGAGGCATATCAGTTCCTTATGCGTTGGCAGCTTGTTTATCAGTAATAAACTTTGGCAGTGGGAAAATCGCGTTGATTTGCCCAGTTCCGGAGCTGGCGAACAGGTCAGTTAACACTTCGACTTTCTCATCATATTTATCCCAGCCGAGCAGACCCAATAACATCACGGTGTCATGCATATGACCTTCGCCATAGCAGTAATCCGCGTACTCTGGCAGCATTTTGCAGAACTCAGCGAAACGACCTTCACGCCACAGTTTGACGACGCGTTTGTCCATTTGCTCATCGAATTCGCGGGTATAGCTGTTCATGCCGTCTTCCGCACGATGGTCATCAATAAAGCGGTGAGACAGGGAGCCACTCGCTAATACCGCCACGGTACCGTCATATTTTTCAATCGCAGTCAGTACGGCTTCACCTAATTTACGGCTAGTTTCAAAGCTGTGTGAGGTACAGAATGCTGAAATGGAGATCACTTTAAAGTGGCGATCGCTGTTCATATAACGCATTGGAACCAGCGTTGCGTACTCCAGAGTTAGGCTTGGAATTTCATGAGCTTGAGCGCGAACGCCTAGCTTGCGAGCTTCTTCACCGATCATCTGACCCAATACGGAGTTGCCGTCATATTCATATTCCATATCGCGAATAAAATGCGGCAATTCATTACTGGTATAGATGCCTTTGAAGTGATCGGCACAGTTAATGTGATAAGCGCTGTTGACCAGCCAGTGAGTGTCAAAAACGATAATGGTATCGACGCCGAGTTCACGGCAGCGACGACTGATTTCTTTGTGCCCATCAATGGCGGCTTGGCGACAGCCGTGGTTTTTGCCCGGCAGTTCAGATAGGTACATTGATGGGACGTGTGTTACCTTCGCCGTTAATGCCAACTTACCCATGTCTTTTCCCCTTCGCTTATCCGTCATACTTCGCGCTGTAGCGTTGTTGGCTTCATAAAGTCACCCTAGTCACATACTTCAGTATGCTCCTAGGGATAACTTCACTTGCCGCCTAGCTACAACACGAATTATTTAGGATAAGTAGCTAAATTAATTATCATTGATTCAAAATTACTTAGAATAAATAATGGTGTAGCCTGCTACTGAGTAATTTTGCTTCTTACTGTGTATGCTTCCCGAGATGCTATCGTCTGCCGTTTAGCTACTTAGGATAAGTAGCTAAATTAATTATCATTGATTCAAAATTACTTAGAATAAAAAATGGTGTAGCTTGCTACGGAATAATTTTACTTTTTATTACACACCCCAGCGTGGGATGTTGTGGTCGCCGTAGGAGATACAAACGTTCTTCATTTCGGCGAACACTTCGAAGCTGTACTCGCCGCCTTCACGGCCGACGCCGGAGGCTTTTACGCCGCCGAATGGTTGGCGTAAATCACGGACGTTTTGGGTGTTAACAAACACCATACCGGCTTCGATATTGCGAGAAAGACGCAGGATCTTGCTGACATCTTGAGTCCAAATATAAGAAGCCAGACCGTACTCCACATCGTTCGCCATACGCAGACCATCTTTTTCGGTCTTGAATGGGATCAAACAAGCGACGGGTCCGAAGATCTCTTCTTGGGCCACACGCATCCTGTTGTCCACATCCGCCAGAACCGTTGGGCGCAGGAAGTGGCCATTTTTCAGATGAGCCGGCAGATCCGTTGGTTTGTCTGGGCCACCCGCTAACAAGGTTGCACCTTCTTCCATACCAATACGGATATAACCAGACACTTTGTTCCAGTGCTGTTGACTGATCAGTGCGCCCACTTGGGTTTTCGGATCCGTTGGGTCGCCGACGATCAGGCGATTTGCACGCTCAGCAAAGCGTTTTACGAATTCTGGGTAAATGCTTTCTTGGATAAAAATACGTGAACCCGCAGTACAACGCTCGCCATTGATAGAGAAAATGGTGAACAGCGCGGCATCCATTGCACGTTCAATGTCGGCATCTTCAAAAATCAGAACCGGAGATTTGCCGCCTAATTCCATTGAGTATTTTTTCAGACCCGCGTTTTGCATAATGGCGCGACCCGTTGCGGTGCCCCCTGTGAAGGAGACAGCGCGAACGTCATGGTGTTTCACCAGTGCATCACCCGCTGTAGCACCGTAACCTTGCACCACGTTCAGTACGCCCGCAGGGATACCCGCTTCAAGGGCTAATTCACCTAAACGGTTTGCAGATAGTGGAGATAATTCAGACATTTTCAGAACCGCGGTGTTACCTAGCGCTAAACATGGTGCAGTTTTCCATGTCGCGGTCATAAATGGCACGTTCCACGGAGAAATTAACCCGCACACACCCACTGGCTGGATCAGGGTGTAGTTCATCATTTTGTCGTCAACCGGATAGGTGCGACCGTTCATTTGCTGGCAAATTTCAGCAAAGAATTCAAAGTTATGTGACGCGCGAGGGATCAACACGTTTTTAGTTTGATGGATAGGTAAACCGGTATCGTTAGTTTCCATCTCAGCAATTTGAGGAACGTTTTCGTCGATCAGCTCACCTAAGCGGCGCATTAAGCGTGCGCGCTCTTTCATTGGCGTGTTTGCCCACTTAGGGAAGGCTTCTTTTGCAGCAGCAACCGCTTGGTTGATCTCATCTTGGCCGCCGGATGCCACTTCCGCTAATACTTCACCCGTTGCTGGGTTAGTGGTTTCGAAATACTCTTTGCTTTCAACGTTTTTACCGTTGATCCAATGGTTAATCTTAGTCATCACACTCGCTCCTCATACTCTTTTTCGCTGATAATGGTATTGATCAGCCTGCCCACACCTTCAACTTCAACGATCACCTCATCACCCGGAACCACATCGGACAGCCCTTTTGGCGTGCCCGTTGCGATCATGTCGCCTGGTTGCAGTGTCATAAAGTCACTCAGGTAGGCAATTAAAAATGGGATATTAAAAATCAGATCCGCGGTGGTGCCTTTTTGACGCAATTCACCATTAACGTAGGTGTACAGTGCGAGGTTGTGTGGATCTTTAATATCTGACTTGTCTACCATCCATGGGCCGATTGGCGTCAACGTATCGCGGCTTTTTACGCGCAGGTTTGGACGGTAGTAATTCTCTAAATAGTCACGGATCGCGTAGTCGTTACATACGGTGTAGCCTGCGACGTAATCCATGGCATCTTCTTGAGAAACTTTGTGCGCCGCTTTGCCAATAATCACGACCAGCTCAGACTCATAGTGCATGTATTCAACATTGTCTGGGCGAACGGACACTTGGCGGTGACCTGTTAAGCTGTTTTCTGCTTTGATAAAAATCAGTGGCTCTTCAGGTGGCTTAAATTCTAATTCAGTGGCGTGGTCGGCATAGTTCAGACCTAACGCGAATAAAGTACCTTGTGCAGGTGGTAGCCATTCAACATCAGCGCTATCGCCAGCAATTACGTTGCCGTTTGGCAGCTTGATGGCTTCGTCGTCACCGACAGTGACGGAATATTCAGTGCCTTGATAACGAATTTTTGCGTGTTTCATGATTATTGTCCTCCTGCCGCAACAACGCTGTTCTTGAGGCTTGGGAAGCCAGCTGCTTGGATCTCAACGTGATCACCCGGTTTGATGGTGACGCGTTTATGAGGAGTACCCAGTAAAATCACGTCCCCTTGTTTTAGGGTTGCAAAGTCGCTCAGTGCAGCCACTAATTCGCTTGCGCTACGAACGAGATCCTTGGTTGACCATTTGTCAGCTTCTTGGCCGTTAATCAGTGTCACGATCTCAACTGGTGAAGATAATGACGTTTTCACTAACTCGCCGATTGGGCAGAAAGTATCACGGCATTTTGCTTTAATCGCAGGGCGGTAGAAGGTGTCTTCTGGCAGGCTAACTTCATTCGCCAGCGCAAAACCAGCAATAAATTCCAGCGCATTCTGAGCGCTAACTTTGCGTGCATCTTTACCAATCACTAACGCCAGCGTTGCGCCACTTTGCACTTCTTCGCCAGCAGGATGCAGGATGTTATCCCCGGAATTAATGCGTGTATTACGCGGCTTAATAAACCACACAGGTGTTTTCGGTGGGGTTTTATAAGGGGCTTGCTGGAACGCCTCGAGCCAATGATCAAGCTGGCTTTGATGGTTGAGGGCAACGGCAAAAACAGTGCCTTTCATTGACAACTCCTTATTAAAGAGATCGATTCTGAGTAATTATTAATATATTAATAAAGTATTATTTTGTAATAAGCAATAGCTTTATGGAAATGTTAATTTTAATTGTGATCTTATTAACATAATAAAGGGGTGAATGTGTAACTTACTGTATATAATGAGTTTATTATTTTTTTAACTTTTAAAATTTTACAATATATTAACTTTGAATTTTTGATAAAATTTATTTACTCATTAATATTTTGGTGTTTTTCTTTGTGATTGTTAGTGCCGCATGCTACTCTTGCATTTAAGATAATTGAGTGTGTTGCAGTTACCCTATGATTTATTGCTAACCCTAAAGCGGCGTTAAAAACTGTAGTGTTAAAAAACAGCCGCATTAAAAATGGCAGCGTTAAAAATGGTAACCAGCACGGAGGCTGACTAACCCCCCCTGTCGTGGGTGTTTCATAACTTTAAATAGCGTGGTGAGTTTTAAGCTTATGCATGAATCATTGACAATTGCATTATTACAGGCGCGAGAGACTGCAATGGGCTTCTTTCGACCAATATTGAAATCTTATAATTTGACGGAACAGCAATGGCGTATCATTCGTGTATTAGCGGATAATCGTTCGATTGATTTTCATGAATTATCAGTGCAAACCTGTATTTTACGCCCAAGTTTGACGGGGATTTTGACTCGAATGGAGCGTGAAGGGCTTATTTTCCGTTTAAAGCCATTGAATGACCAACGTAAACTGTACGTGTCACTGACGCCAACAGGACAAGACCTGTATGACAAAGCGCGTCAGGAAGTTGAAGAGGGTTATCAAAAGATTGAACAGGCTTTCTCCCAAGAGAAAATGCAGCAATTGACGGCATTGCTGGAAGAGTTGATTGCTCTGGAAAGCCCAGATTATAGCAATATTATGGATAGAAGTAAGAGCGCATAGCCTTCTTCAAATTTCGTATAATAATGCTGTTGGTGGCTATACCTTGATATAAATATGACTTGTCGATGTTTTGGTCGTGGGATTATAAATAATGATCTCGGGCTTATCGAGGAGTCATTTCTTTCCCATTGACCATATCAAATTTATTCCAATCTAAAGTATTATATTTTCCTGTGAAACCATTGTAGTTGAATTTGTATTCACATCGACTCAATAAGCTTGGAATTCCAGCCTCTTGATCGCTAATTTATAATAGCGTTTTTTGTTAAATGAAGATTTATTGAAGCAATTGAATAAAAAGAGTGCGATAAATAAAATCTAATACAAGAAAGATTAAATTTTAGTCATGATGTATGTTTTTTAGCTGAAAAAATTGAATGAGAATGAGTTACATTACGTAAAAGTAACTACTCATACGTAAACTCAAACAACATGACTATTCATCAAATTTTTTGGCGTTTAATATACTTATCGTTATTCATCATCTCTCCTTATGGTTATGCAGGAAACCAATTTCTGAGCTCATCACAGGAGAGCATTCAGTTTGAACAAAAGCAACGGTTAGAGTTGGAGCTGAACCAGCGTAATCAATTGGAAAAACAGAGCGCTATCATTGTGGATAATGCTTTTTTAAAACCGACTCAAGATGAAACCTGTTTTTCTATCAACGAGATCCAATTTGTCGGCGCTACACAGCTTAGTGCCACAACTCAGACGCAATTAACATCAACTTATCTCAATCGTTGTCTTACACTTAGCGAAATATATGGGCTTACCAAGCAGGTCACTAACTATTACATTGAGCAAGGGTTTATTACCTCCCAAGCAATCATCCCAGAACAAGACTTATCTTCACATCAATTAATATTGCAAGTGATTGAAGGGAAAATTGAAGTTATCGAGATAGAAAATTCCCCTAAGCGTTTAGCTCATCAGATCTTTCCTCATCAACAAGGCAAAATATTAAATTTACGGGATATTGAACAAGGGTTGGAGCAACTCAATCGATTATCGTCAGCCAAATACACTATCGATATTCAGCCAGGCACCCAAAATGGCGACTCTCGGATTATTATTCATAAGCAAGGAAAAAAATGGCCCACTACGAGCCAACTGAACCTTGATAACTCAGGCATGAAAGCAACAGGAAAACAGCTGCTTACTGGAAGCTTGACGGTGGACTCCCCTTTAGGGTTTGGTGAACAGTGGTCATTCAGTGCCAGTACCGATACAGATTTCAGTTGTTCTCATCACAGTCGCTACACGGTTGCTGCAATCAACGTTCCTTATGGCTATTGGTCTTACCGCTATCAATTTTACCGTAACAGCACGCTACAACCGTTTAAGACGTTAGGTCAGCAATACCGTTATGAAGGCAAAAATACCAACCAACAATTTGATGTCAGCCGCTTAATTTATCGTGATGGTAAGCAGCGTTTAACCTTACAAGGCAGTTTAAAACATAAAAAAGCCAATACTCAGTTGGCTTCCCAAACGTTGAGTATCAGTAGCCCAACGCTAACCTCCCTCTCATTTACTCCGCAGTACAGCACCACACTCGGGCAAGGCTATGCCACGTTTAACCCTGCCGCTGAATGGGGAATATCTGCCTTTGGCACATCACCGGATACCCTCGCGAAAGACTCGCCACGCAGCCATTACCGCAAATTCAGTTTAAGCAGCAGTTATCAGTATTTTTTCCCCAATGGTTTGATCTATTTAACCTCATTTTACGGTCAATATTCCCCCGATAACTTATACGGCATTGAACGCATCAGCATTGGCGGGCAGTACTCTGTTCGTGGCTACCATGAGCAGGCTTTAAGTGGTAATCGAGGCGGGTATTGGCGTAATGAAATTAACAAAGACATCGCCAATACGGCAATTGGGCAACTGCGTTTTATCGGTGCATTAGATTACGGGTTTATTAGCTCAGATAAATACCACGTTGAACATGACACCCTAGCGGGGGGAGCCGTTGGTCTCTCTTTTACCGGTGATAGCCTGTTTTATTCTCAGTTTTTCCTCAGTAAGCCTTTGCATTATCCCTCACAACTTAAACCAGACAATTGGTCGGCCTACTGGTCAGTCTCATTCTCTCTGTAGCTTTACGTTTTTAAAGGATTATTTATGCTAAATGAACAGTTGCCTTCGCGCCCTAAGCGGCTATTAAGTTACACCATTATTTTCTTAACGGCTGTCTACCCTTTACATCCCGCTTGGGGGGCAGTCATGACGGCGGCAGATAAAAACACCCAAGTCAGCCAACAAAATAATATTCCAGTTATTAATATTGCCACGCCGAATGGGGCGGGGATATCACACAATAAATTCCAACAATTTAATGTGGATAAACAAGGTGCGGTACTCAATAACGCCACCAGCAATGTGAACTCCCAAATTGCCGGGCAACTCAAAGCCAATGCCAATTTAAAAGGGAATGCTGCCAATCTGATTATTAACGAAGTGACGGGCAGTAGCCGCTCAGAATTACAGGGCAAGCTGGAAGTGGCAGGTAAAGGGGCGAATGTCTTAATTGCCAACCCGAATGGGATTACCTGCAATGGCTGTAGCTTTGTGAATACCCCTGCGATTACCTTGACCACAGGGAAACCCATTTTGGATAACAAGGGCGCCTTGTCTGCAGTTGAAGTGAAAAAAGGCAGTGTGGTTATCGGCGCTAATGGCATGAATGCTGAAGCACAAACCTATGCCGATATTATCAGCCGCGCCACCGAATTGAATGGGCAAATCAAAGCTAAGAACTTGACTCTGATGCAAGGCACCAACCGCGTTGACTTTCAAAAAGGCACTGTGGCACCCATTGCGGGGAAGGGGCAAAGCCGAGTGTTTCAGTAGATACTAAGGCACTCGGGGGGATGTATGCCAACCAAGTTAAATTGGTCAGTACCGAGGCGGGGGTGGGAATTAACCTCAGCAATGTGCAAACCAACCAAAATGACCTGACATTAACCGTTGATGGCAAAATTACCCTTGCAGGCAATATTCAAGGGAAAAAAGACATTAATATCAGCACCAAAAATCTGCAAATTAATGCCAATGCCAACGTGAATGTCGCCAAAGACATCACATTAGCCACCAACACCCTCACCAATAATGGAAAGGTTATCGCTGGTAAGGATATGCGTGTCTTCGCTGATAACGTCAGTAACACAGGAAATAGCGCACTCATTCAAGCACAAGACAACTTGTGGATGCAAAAAAATGCCAAAGGGGATTTGAGCACCCTGATTGAAAATAAATCGGGAACGATAAAGACCAATGCAGGGGATTTGATTGTTAGAACAAAGAAACTGACCAATACAGCTATCAGCTCACCTATTCTTATTAAGAATATAGAAGCTGATTCTACCGTACATAGAAAGTATGTTACATCGTTCTTTGGGCGCAGAGAGGGTGTTGTATCGATAATAACGCTTTATGCCAATTTAAAAAACTTTCCATATAAAAAATGGTTTGGCACCATCAATCTTATTGAAAGTGATAGCATCAATGTAGAACGAAAAGAATATAAATTGAAAAATGAAGCAGGAAAGATAGAGTCAGGAAAAAATATTTATATAAATGCCAATGAACTAGTGAATGATTTTGGAGGGATTTCTTCCAAAAACAATATGGTATTAACAGGGCAAAATGCGTCTATTTATTCTTTTAATCCAGGGATGTTAAATTTCTGGTATAAGTACGATACTTCTTATGATGATTTAGGTAAATTTGCAGATGAAAGTGAGGATGAAGGAACTTACGATATTTTCTATGTTAATGAGCCACTAGATTTTATATTAATTGATAAGTTTTATTCTTGGGCTCCTAACGCATTAAATTATAAGTCTATATCTGCAGGAAATAATGTTGTTCTTGATTTTAAAAACACCATTAATCTTGAAGGCAAACTTCCTAACACCGAAAAATCGATAGCGAAAATAGTACAATTAGGTGATCCTTCTTTCGCTATTACCGCAAAAAATATCATCTTAAATTCTAATAATATAAATATTTCCACTAACTTACAGTCTGTAAATGACCTGTCTATCATCGCGGGTCAAAATATCAATATTAATAATGCGCAATTAGTTGCCAATCAATCACAAAGCCTAATTGCGAATCACGACCTTAATCTTAATCAAGCCAATTTAACCGCGAAAGACAGCACATTAATTGCGAAAAATGGCAATCTTCAGTACAGCTTAAACCCCATCTCAGCCTTTAAAGATAACGTGTTATCTCCCCCAATTATTAACGCTGCGAATTCGTTATATATTCAAGCGGGTAAAAATATCACTTTCGATAATGCGCAATTAGCTAAAACGAATAAACTCACCCTCAGTGCCAATGACAATATTGTTATTCGTCGTGATGAGTCCAATTTAATGAAACTCGCGGCTTCAGAGCCTGTGGCAAATATCAATGCGTTACTCACTAAAACAGGAAACTGGGCAAGTTCGGAGGACATCAACCTCACCGCAGGTAAAAATATTGAAGCGCGGGGTATAACCTTTAACAGTGAAAAATCCCTGACGCTCAATGCGGGTCAAGATATTTTGTTAGGCTCAAAAGCGATTAGAGATGTCGACAATGTATTTAAAACTAATCGGTATCCAGAGCTACGTTCTCAACTCATTGCGAATGGCAATATCACGTTAAATGCGGCTCGTGATATTGATTTTCAATCCGCAAACCTTCAATCCAAGGGCAAACTCACTGCGCTCTCGGGGCGTGATATTAAATTAACCGCTACGGCTTATTCTGCTATTCCGAATCCAAATGAAGATAACCAAAATATCCGCTATGTGACCTCGACGCTTTCGGGAGATAAAGGCGTTACACTGGCTTCAAACGGCGCTCTCACCGCACAAGGTAGCATAATCAAATCTCTGGGAGACATTACGATTTCCAGTGGGGGAAATATTCGCTTAGAGTCAGCTAAAACCCACTATCGCAAACAATCGGGTAAACGATTAGAGGATCTATATCGCCAAATTGGCACTGAAATTAACAGCGGTAAAACCCTGACCATTTTGTCTGAGGGGAGCATTCTTTTTCAAGCGTCTCGTCTCGTTGCCAAAGGTGCGATGGATATTGCGGCAAAAGGCGGGTATCTCTATGCACAAGCGATGGAAGAAACCAGCCACTATGAATAACAAAAGAAAAAATGCAATAAATGGACACTTTGTATAACCAAAAAAGAAGTCAAAAAAACGCGTAGTGAAACAACCAATAAAGTGACTGAATTTACCGCTGGCGGTGATATTAACCTGTATGCCAAGGATGATGTCACGTTAGAAGCCACCAAAATTAATGCGGGCAAGAATGCCAAAATCACCAGCCAAACCGGTAAGGTGAATTTTAAAGCGGTGAAGAACACCACTTTTGAGCAAGTGATTTCTAATTCGAAAGGGTTTTATATTACCCAACGCAATAAAGGGTATACCGAAGATAAATGGGTACTGCCAGCCCTGCACATTGGTGGCAAGTTGACCATTGATGCCGCAAAGGGCGTCACCGCAGATGTTAAAGCTAAAAATAACCAAAGCTTACAGAATGCCCTAAATACCCTTGGGCAAACCGAAGGTACAAAATGGCTCGCAGGTCTAAAAGATCGCAAGGATGTACAGTGGGGGTTAGTTAAGGATGCATATGACAGTTGGGATTATAAAAGCCAAAGCTTAAATCCTGTTGCGTCAGCTTTAATTATGATAACCGTTGCAGCCATGACATCAGGTACTGCATCACAGTTTGCCGCTTGGGCAGCATCTGGAACTAGTGGAACCACCGCAGCGGTCATCTCAGGCGCAGCCTATTCCGGCATGACAGCACTCTCTACGCAAGCTGCGGTCGCACTGGCTGAAAACCAAGGAAATCTATCCAAGACACTTAACTCGCTTGGAAAAAGCGATACCGTCAAATCCATTATTGCTCAAATGGTGATTTCAGGAGCGCTCAATGGCCTTGATATCAAAATGGAGTGGACTAAAGGTAATCCAGCAGATGCCAAATTGCCGTTACTGGCTAATGGAGACTGGAATAAAGTCGCTCAACGTGTCGCGGCACAATCTGTGATTAGTTCAACGGTGAATACCTCGATACAAGGTGGCAGCTTTACCGATAACTTCAAGAGTGCCTTACTCAGTAATATTGGTAATCAAGTTAATGCGGAAGGTGCAAAACTGATTGGTGATAAGGGAGAGTTACTCACTGAAGTAGGAAAGACTATTCCTCATGCAGTTGTAGCGGCAATTAGTGCTGAAATCAGTAATAGTAATGTTAGAGGTGCAATAGTTGGTGTTTTAGCTGTCCAAATAGCAGGTATTACGATTAATGATAATCTTGATAAAACCGATAATTGGCAAGAGCAGCAAGCACAAATTAGCCGCATAGCAGGAGCTTTCGCAGGTCTAATCGCAACAGGTGAAGCAAGTGGTATCAATAGTGCTGCGAATTCAGCTGAAATTATAGAACGTTATAATCGCCAACTTCATTTTGTAGTGGTCAACTAAAATTGGCCACGGTTTTAGAGTTTTTCCGGTATTGGTTTTCTGATTCGTTTGGTGGTAATCCACCGTTATATTCATGCGGCCTGACTTCGCTGTAATACCCGACGATATAATCCGTTATTGCATGGGCTGCTTCACTGAAGCTGATGTAGCCGGTCACCGGCACCCACTCATTTTTCAGACTTCTGAAGAAGCGCTCCATCGGGCTGTTATCCCAGCAGTTACCACGCCTACTCATACTTTGTTTTATCCGGTATCGCCACAGTAACTGTCGGAACTGCCTGCTTGTATAGTGGCTACCCTGATCACTGTGGAACATGAGCCCGGATGGCTTATTTCGTATTTCCCATGCCATTTTCAGCGCTTTGGTTGTCAGTTTGCTGTCCGGAGAAAATGACATTGCCCAGCCCACGGGTTTCCTTGCGAACAGGTCGAGTACAACGGCCAGGTATGCCCAGCGTTTACCGGTCCAGATATACGTTACGTCGCCGCACCATACCTGATTGGGCTCTGTCACTGCGAACTGTCGCTCAAGGTGGTTCGGGATAGCAATGTGTTCATGACCGCCACGTTTATACCGGTGAACAGGCTGCTGACAGCTCACCAGCCCCATCTCCTTCATTAGCCGTCCGGCAAGCCATCGTCCCATCCGGAAGCCCCTGTGTGTTGCCATTACAGCGATACTTCTTGCACCTGCTGAGCCATGACTGAGGCCGTGCAGCTCCTGAACCTGACTACGTAATACGGCTCTCCTGCCGTCCGGATTGTCAGGCCGGTTTTCCCGGTATCTATAGCTGCTGCGGTGAACTCCGAACACGCAGCAAAGAGTGGCCACAGGATAATGCGCTCTGAGTTTCCCGATCACCGAGACCTGTTCAGGGAGTCTGACATCAAGAGCGCGGTAGCCTTTTTTAATATTTCGTTTTCCATTTCAATACGTTGAATTTTTTTCTTCAGCTCACGTATCTCAATTTGTTCCGGCGTGATAGGGGATGCTTTCGGTGTTTTGCCTGCCCGTTCGTCCCGTAATTGCTTTACCCACCGCGTCAAGGTGGAAAGCCCGACATTCATGGCTTTCGCGGCATCTGCAACTGTATAGTTCTGATCCACAACCAGCTGGGCTGATTCACGTCTGAATTCTGCACTGAAATTTCGTTTTTTCATTAAGGCACCTGTGTTGTTCTGAGGTGAGCATATCACCTCTGTTCAGGTGGCCAAATTTATTAAACCACTACATATTGAGGACTCTTTATTAGCGGACTATTGGATAACAAAAGAAAGAAAAGTAGTTGGAAACTATCCTGCTTTTGGTGGAGTGGAATCAATACAGCTATTCACTTACTCTAAAATTGATAGTTCAACTGATATGGAAGCGTTTGTCTTTAATCAATGGATTGAAAATGCCAGTAACTATACAGGGTGGAGTAAAAAAAATTTAGAAGACTTGTATTTTGCTGCTTCTATAGGTGCAATGGGAATTACTAAGCAAAAGCCCACTATAAAAATAAAAAATCCAGTTATTTTCCATGAGGACAAGTTTAAATATCTATTCGGTCATGTTACGAGCGGTGATCATAACAGTAGTAGAACAAATCAAATGGCTAATACCATGAAAAAATTAGGGATATTTGAGGACGTTATCGGAAAAAATATCCTTATCGAACATTTTAAAGTAACACCTCAGCTGAAAGGTAATACAATTAATACATTTGAAAATAAGTGGGGAAAATTTGAAGAGCGCGAGTCATTTCTTATTGGACCATCAGGTAAAGCTACAGTTTTCCATACGACATATAAAATAGAAAGCAATGGCAATATGACTTTTGTAACAACAATTCCTAAAGGTGAATAATGAGCATTTATAAATACCCAGATAGTGTTGAATTGCTTGAATTCTTTGAAAATGAGCCTTTTTACACGAACTTAGATGATGGTTTAACTTTTGGCTATGAATATAGTACTGGCGATATCTCTCTCCTCTTTTATTTTACTATATTAGAAAACAGCGCAACTCTTATATTAAAAGTTAGAAACATCAAGATTGCAACAATAAATATTATTAATGTCAATAAGATAGAAATTATTGGTGATGAAATCATCATTACTTCAGTAGAGGGACACAATGAGAAAATATTTTATGCGCAAATAAAACCATCAATACTAATTAAAAATAGTTATTATTAAAATATTACTAATAGAGTAATGGCAATTCAGCATAAAACTAATTGTGGGCAGCTCGTCGGAACTGCCCACAAAATGAAATTGAGAGCCTGTCTGTTAGGCTCGGCTGAAAACTGTTGTGCCTGTAGATAATTTTGTACAGGTCAACGATGTGTTATTTACAGGTGGTCATTGATCCAACCATCAAAGTGGATCCTAAACCAGTTCATCGATGAACTCCATTTGGGGCTACTTACCCAGTAAATGTAAAAAGTGAATATGCTTTTCATACTGGTCGAGGATGTCATGAATGATCTGCTCTTTCGCCCAGCCCATCACATCATAATCCTGCCCACCTTCTTTTAAGTGAATTTCCGCGCGATAGTATTTTTGCTCTTCACTGCGCTCTTCATCATTTTCTGTTCCCATACCAGCAAGGGCAAAGGCCGGCTGAATATAGTAACGTAGGCGAACTTCGTATAAAAAGTTCATATCTTCGCCTAAATCCACCTCAAATCCGATCCTATCGTCTTTATCGGTATGGATATGGCAAACCGTCCCTTGCTTGGCGAGCTCCTCAGAAACCATCTCCATGGATGGCTTCACTGACTCTTCCATAAAGCGTTTTACATGGGCACGTTTCGGGAAATAGACAATATTACGTAAACGGCGCTGCCATGGAATTGGATTACGACTAGCGGTAGGTGCAATGGTGGCTAATTGCTGGCTATCTCGTTTATAGGCATCCACTCGCAACGCTTTAAATAGCCCATAAATAGAGATAAGCAGAACGATAGCAAATGGCAACGCGCTAGCGATGGTTAAGGTTTGCAGTGCTTGTAGACCACCTGCAAGTAACATCGTGATAGCGACAACGCCCATTAATCCTGCCCAGAAAATACGTTGCCAAACTGGGGTATTTGAATCACCGCCAGAGGCGAGGGTATCGACCACCATGGCACCAGAGTCCGCAGAGGTGACAAAGAACACTACCACCATCAGCATGGCGAAGAACGATAACACCGTAGAAAACGGGAAGTAGGTCAAAAATTCGAATAGCGCGAGAGAGACATCAGACTGCACGGTTTCCGCCAGTCGGGTTGCTCCTTGGTTTTTGATTAAATCAATGGCGGTATTACCAAAGAACGTCATCCACATCAGGGTAAAGCCCGCAGGAACAAACAGCACGCCAGTGACAAACTCACGAATGGTACGGCCGCGAGAAATTCGGGCGATAAACATTCCAACAAACGGCGACCATGATAACCACCAACCCCAATACAGCAGCGTCCAGCCCCCTAACCAATCACTGGACTTCGGTTCGTAGGCATACAAATTAAACGTTTTGCTGACAATTTCAGAGAGATATCCCCCCGTGTTTTCCACAAAGGATTTTAACAGTAAGACCGTCGGGCCTAAGATCACTATCAACAGTAAGAGCAGGAAGGCGAGACCAAGGTTCAGCTCAGATAGAATGCGGATCCCTTTATCTAACCCAGAGACGACGGATAAGGTCGCAAGAGCCGTGAAGGTGATAATCAAACCGACTTGCACGGTCTCATTCACCGGTAAACCGAACAGATGGTTCATTCCGGCATTAACTTGCAGCACCCCAAAGCCAAGAGAGGTTGCGACACCAAACACGGTACCAACCACCGCAAACACATCCACTGCATGACCTAAAGGACCATAAATTCGGTCACCAATAATGGGGTATAGGGCGGAACGCAGAGTGAGTGGTAAACCGTGGCGATAGCTGAAAAAGGCCAGAATCAAAGCGACAATGGCGTAGATAGCCCAAGCGTGTAATCCCCAATGGAAGAACGTCAGGCGCATGGCTTCTTTGGCGGCTTCTACGGTTTGCGGATCCCCCACTGGTGGGTTGAGATAGTGCATGACAGGCTCGGCAACGCCGAAGAACATCAAGCCGATACCCATACCCGCTGAGAACAACATAGCAAACCAAGAGACATAGCTGAAGTTGGGTTGTGCGTGATCAGGACCTAATTTTATCTGTCCATAACGCGAGAGTCCCAGATAAGTCACACTCAACAAAATGATGGCTACAGCGAGAATGTAGAACCAACTGGCGTTGTTAAATAGGTTCTTTTGAAGATGACTTAGATGAGATTCTGCCATTTCAGGCATTAAGGCGGCAAAACCGACGATAAGCAGAATAATGATAGCCGAACTGTAAAACACAGGAGGGCTGATTTTGGTGCGTACTTTTTTGTTTTCAGTCACGTTTTGACTCATAACGACCTTCTTTAATTTTTATTTTATTTTTTGCATACCAATATTAAGGGGGCATGCGGCGAGCTGTCCTTCTGAATGAAACAATAGGTTATTACGAAAGGGTTTCCCTGTAGGAAACGAAATAGAAAGAACAATAAAATGGCTAAATTGTGGGCGTTGATAACGGTGATTTACGGCTGAATTATCAACAAAAATTGGTAAGTGGTGACCCCCTTTGAACCCTGTTATGAACAAAAAACGAAAGGGTATACTGCCATGGTAGCCATCAATGATCAACCTAAGTGGGAAAATGAAAATAAATAAAGGGTGTAAATTTCATGTTATTTATCAATTCATTGTTTATTTATCTTACTGTATTTTGGTGTTATTTAGGGGAGTGTAACCAAATGAGCAAAAGAGATAATTATGTTGCTAAAAATAGCCTTAAAGCGGGCTAAATAGCAAAATGAATTAATTTCAGTGCGCATAAAAAAAGCAGACAAGACCTGTCTGCTTTAGAATGAAAAAAGGGGAAAATGCGATGATTTATTTCTTCGCATCATTCTCTGATTTTAACGCCTCAGTTTTGTCTTTAGCATCAGTGGCAAGTTCGTCAGCCTTGTTAATGGCATCCGTTTTCATGTCTTGTGCTTTTTCTGAAAACTCACTGGACGCTTTGTCATACTGTTCTTTGAGCTTATCGGCGGAGTCAGATGCATCTTGTTTCAGCTCATCCGCTTTTTTCTCACCTTGGTCCGCTAACGCTTTGGCTTTGTCTGAGAGTTCAGATGTTTTGTCAGAAACATCGTTTTTCACATCTTGCGCGGTGGCTTTTGCGCTATCAGATAACTCCGTGGCTTTTTGCTCAGTCGCGTCTTTTAACTGGGTGGCTTTTTCTTCGACTTGTTGAACCGCGCTGTCTTTTTTTGATGAATCATCACAGCCAGCGACGAGAGTTAAAACGCCTGCAACAACAAGAGAAGAAATGATTTTATGTTTCATTATTAATTCCTTAACAGGTCATGTTAGAAAAATACTAATTAAACGGTAAACTCATTTGGGGCTAAAATACCGACATAGACAAATCAAAATGTAGCACATGAAATGGAAAAAGATCTATGTAGCGTCTGTAAAGATGTGTGGGAAGGAGCTTGTGTGGGAAGGAGAGAGCGCAAGTGAGTAAACACCCACTTGCGCTGATTGAGGTTTATTTCTTTAAGTCATCATACAGCATCATGGATGCTTTATTTTCTGGGTCACCAATCCAACGAGGCTGTGGTTGGTACTCATTGTTAATCAGACTTTTTTGTGGCTCAAATCCGGTGTACTTGAGACCCGCCAAATCAGACCATGTATAGATAAAATCCATATTGCTGTATGGGCGAGCGGTTTTATCTTTCAAGTCAAATTGATGAGTCTGTAACCATTCTGGCGACTGCCAGACTAAGAATGGTACGTTGTACATCACTTTGCTTGGCTTGCCTTCGCTACGACCTAACATTTCATGTGGTGGCGTGTCGTAAACATCTTCACCATGATCGGAGAAGAAGACTAAGAAGCCATTTTCTTTTGAAGAGTCGAAATCTTTGATCAGCGACGAGACCACATAGTCATTGTAATGCTGAGCATTATCATAGGCATTGTAATCTTTAATTTGGTCGCCTTTTAAGTTGGTCGGCACTGGGCTATTGCTATCGGTGAAGATGGCTTTATCTTCAGGATAACGGAACTCATAGCGCATATGGGTACCAAGTAGGTGCACCACAATAAATTTCTTCTCAGCAGGATCGGCTAAGGCTTCTTTGAATGGGTCGAGCACCACGTCATCATAAATACGGGAGCTTTGCGCCATATCGTTGTTCAAATAATATTGCTTATCAGTTTGACGAGAGAACGCCGTTAACAGCGTATTTCGCTCAGTCATGGTTTGCTGATTGGTGATCCAGAACGTTTTAAAGCCAGCTTGTTTCATCATATTCATGATAGATGGGCGGGAATTAAACAGATCAGGCTCAGTTTCTGAAGCAAAGGTTAAAATTTGTTGTAACGCTTCGATGGTATAAGGGCGTGGCGTAACCACATCGTTAAAGACCGCCAAATTGTTTGGATACTGTTTTTCCAGTTGATCAAGCTCTGGCGTTGTTTGACGAGAATAACCATACAAGCTCATTCTGTCGCGGCTGGTGGATTCACCAATCACCAACACAAACGTTCTTGGGGTGTTGCCATTGGCATCAACAAAATTTTCTAACGGTGGAATTTTGCTGTTGTCGCGGATTAATTCTTCCATGTTTGCCAGTTGGTTCTTATACAGGAAGTAACCACTTACAAACTGCCATGGTGCGGCATACGCTAATTTACTGTTAACGTAGGAAACCACGTTTTCGAAAGGGCGCTGCTGTTTGATGGCTTTATTGTAGTAAGGCACACCAAATAGCACGATCAGAACGAGTGCGGACACAATCACACGTCCAGGTACTGGCAACGTGACAGGTTTTAAACGTGTCCATAGGAAAATAGCGCCAAGGGTATAAGCCAAAATCACCGCAATCACTTTAAAGCTCAGATATTGGCGTAAGAATTCACCCGCTTCGTTGGTGTTGGTTTCGAACATCACAAACATCACGCTTTGGGATAATTGATGCCCATACACCACGAAATAAGCGAGAGCGACAACCGAGGATAGCCATAACACAATCCCGATTAAGCCTGCCACAAGTTTGATTTTTCGAGGGAAAAATAGCGCGGGAACTAGCCAAAGTGAGCTATAGAGTAAAGAGTCTCTTAACCCGATGGTGTTACTTTGTCCCGTAACAACCACATACAGCTGCAGTAAAGATGAGAAATACCAGAAAAATATTAACAGCCAGAACAAGGACATCCAGCTAAACTTTCCTGCTTTTATCGAATTAACCATAAATTTTTAGCTCTTAATTATTAGTTTCGTTAAGTAACAATCAAAACATAGTCGAAAAATCGTTTTTTAGATAGATAGTTATCGAGTAAGTTCAAATTATATTAAGAATGTGTTTACTGTTTTATTGTTTATTGTAGATGCAGATAAGCACTAATTTATTACATTGTTTATCAATGATTTTTAAATCATTTATAAATTTTTCTTTTGGGGGCTCATTTAATGATTAACTCATTCAGAAATGAGGCTTTCTTTCATGCTTTTCATTTATTGCATAAGCAATGGAATTGATATTATTCTTTGTTAATCTATTAGCTAGAAATACTGATGGCATTTAATTGATAGGGGATGCTTAATGCGAGGCATAAACGATGCTAGATAACGCCTTTGTGGCTTTTTTGAAATCCGCTTTAGCCGTGAGAATTCTGCTCTCCATTTTGATTATCGTTGATGGCGGGCTCATCTTAAAGCCCATCTTAAGTGCTTACACGGACTATATCGATTGGCGTCAAAGTGGATTTACCGAGTGGTTAAAATCCTTAGGGTTTATGAAATTGTTGGATATTCCCCGCTTCTTACTGGGTATCTCGCTGATCTTTCTTTCGCTATTTATGATCAATGGCGCGCGCATCGCATGGGTTTTCGCGCTCTTATTATTGGCAATCATTGCCTTTGTTGACTTAAAAGTGGCAACGGAACATGTACGACAAGGTTATTTCTCCTTTGGCTTGTTTGTCGCATTAACACTCTTTTGGAAACTGTACCCTCGACACAGTATCAGTAGCGCAGGGTTTGTGGCGCTCACTTGTATTATTTCATTATTGCTCTATTCCATTTTCGGTACGCTGTATATCGGCGATGAATTCATGCCCGTTGTGAAAGATGGCACCACGGCATTTTATTTTGCGCTGGTGTGTATGACGACCGTAGGATTTGGCGATATTGTGCCTGTCACCTTGGATGCCAGAGTCTTTACGGTGACTGTAATTATTTTAGGGATCACCATTTTTACTACCTCCGTGGTGTATGTGGTGGGTGTATTAGCCAAAGGCACCAAAGAGATTGTTCGCAAGAGGTTTTCATATATGAAAAGTCATTATGTGGTGATTGGTAGTACCCCGATGGCAGTCAATGTCTATCAAGCACTGAAAAAACGGGAGCTGCCAGTGGCGGTGATTTGCCAAGAAAGCCACCGCAGCCACTATCCCGAAAAAGATAATATCGTGACAGGCGACCCAACGGACTCCGCGTTATTGGCGGAAGCCAATGTAAAACAGGCGAAATGTGTGCTGATCATGACTGATAGCGACTCGTTAAGCACCTTTGCTTTACTCGGTGTAAAAGCGCAATCAGGCAGTAAAAGCGAAGCAAAAACCGTGGTATTGGTTAACCAAGAGTCAAACATGGATAAAATCCGTTTGCTGAACCCGGATATGCTGTTTTCACTCTCATCCCTTGGCTCGGAAGTTTTGATGCAAGTGCTTTGCGGTGAAACAATTTCTAATGACAGCATTAGTGATATGCTGCTGAACAAAATCACAAAAAGCTAGCGACCTCACGGATGTTAAAAGGAACTCACCCCCATGTTAAGTGCGGATAAAATTACCTGCCATCGACAAAATAGAACGCTATTCCGGCAGCTGGATTTTTCGGTTTTGCCGAATCAAATTTTGCAGGTCGAAGGACCTAACGGGGCAGGGAAAACCACACTGTTACGCATGATGGCTGGGTTATTAAAACCAGATGAAGGTGAGATTTTATGGCAGCAGCAATCTATTGAAAAACTTAAAGAAGAGTTTACTCGCCACTTGCTGTATTTGGGGCATAAACCGGCCGTAAAGTCGTTGCTAACCCCCTATGAAAATCTGAAGTTTTATTACCAAATGCACCACCAAGAACCCGAAGGTGACAAAATCTGGTCTGCGCTCGAAGAGGTCTCCTTGATGGGGTATGAAGATATTCCTGTTGGGCAGCTTTCAGCAGGGCAGCAGCGCAGAGTTAACCTTGCTCGCTTATGGTTAAGCGAGGCGCCACTGTGGATTTTGGATGAGCCATTCACGGCCATTGATGTGGCGGGTGTCAATAGGTTAACTGAGCGTTTTCATCAACATGCAGAACAAGGTGGCATGATTTTATTTACGTCGCACCAAGCGATGAAAGGACACTTTGGGACATTAAAACTGACAGGCGGGTACGAGTGATGTTTTGGCTATTAATAAAAAGAGAGCTCAAAATTGCCTTTCGTAGTTTCTCCGAATTGGTTAACCCACTGTGGTTTTTCTTAATCGTCATCACGCTTTTTCCATTGAGTATAGGCCCTGAACCGCAATTATTGGCACGGATCTCTGTGGGGATATTCTGGGTGGCAGCCATTTTATCGTCGCTGCTATCATTAGAGCGTTTATTTAAAGATGACTATCTGGATGGCTCGTTAGAGCAATTATTGCTGGCCCCACACCCTCTGTTTATCACAGTTTTAGCCAAAGTGATTTCCCACTGGCTAGTGACGGGGCTGCCGCTGGTACTACTTTCCCCTGTAGCGGCGGTCATGTTATCCATTAATGGCGACACATTATTGGTGCTAGCGGGCACGTTACTGCTAGGAACGCCAGTATTGAGCTTTATTGGTGCGATTGGTGCGGCGCTCACCGTATCATTAAAAAAAGGGGGCGTGCTGGTCAGTTTACTGGTGTTACCGCTATATATTCCGGTGTTAATTTATGCGACGGGCACGATGGAAGCGTACAGTTTTAATATGCCTCTTGGCGGATATTTTGCGATCCTCGGCGCACTATTTGCAGCAAGTATAACCTTTTCTCCGTTGGCGATTGCTGCCGCATTGAAGATCAACGTAAGTAACAGCTAGGGGAGATTTTTTCCAACTGAGCTGATACAGTCGGTGATGTGATGCTCAGCGTAAAAGGAAAAAACATGCCCGCCGTTCCCCTTATTAGTAGCGATAATTTTAGCCGGCTGTTATCTGACCCGATGCAGCCGAGCGGGCAATGGGCGTTAATCTATTTTTGTGCATCATGGTGCCAGCCATGTAAGACCATGCAGCCTATCTATTTACAACTCACGGATTACTTTTCTGATAATGGCCCGCATTTTGGTGGACGTATAAATTTTGGTGGTCGTATAAATTTTGGAATAGTAGATATTGCCCAATCCCCGACGATAGCTCCTCAGTATGGAATTAAATCCGTACCTTCCATTGCGCTTTTCCAGGATTCTCGTCTTGTGGATTTAATGGCAGGGGAATTTCAACTTTCACCGCTAATTACTCAAATAGAAAATAGGCTGCTATGTTCACATTAATATTAGAAGGCTTGGTGATTGGCTGCCTATTAGGATTAACGGGCGCTGGTGGCGGTATTTTAGCGGTTCCTGCATTGATGACATCTCAAGGATGGGGCGTCGCACTTGCCGCACCAGTGGGATTATTGGCAATTACATTGGCGGCATTGGTTGGCGTTATTCAGGGGCTCATTCAGCAGAATATTCGTTATAAAGCGGCTATTTGGATTGCGTTAATTAGCATTCCTACCGCCAAATATGGCGTTTATTTAGCACAAATTGTTTCACCTCAATGGTTGACTTTAGCATTTAGCCTCGTGATGCTGCTGGTTGCATATCGTATTGTTTTTAAAAAAGTAATTGAAGATGATGATGCCCCGTGCAAAATAAATCAGCAAACCGGAAAATTTATTTGGAATATCAAAACGGCATCTATATTAGGAGGAATTGGATTAGTTGCTGGATTACTGACGGGACTATTAGGCGTAGGTGGTGGGTTTATTATTGTGCCTGCGATGAAAAAGTTCACCAACTTAAACCTTAAAAGTATTATTGCCACCTCGCTAATGGTGATATTCCTCATTGGCAGTATTAGTATTTCAATTAATATCTTGAATGGTTTTGAATATCCATTAGAAGTGAGTGCAACCTTTATTTTAGCCTGCGTTTTTGGGTTGGTTGTGGGGCGTTTTTTGATTAGCTACATCCCTGTTAATATTGTTCAAACTATATTTTCATTATTGGTTGTTTTTGTTTCATTATATTTATTATATTCAATTTTTGTTTTTATAAATACTAATGGGATCCCCAGTTTGTTAATATAATAAATTCATTCCCATTACTCATTTATTAGTGGTTTTTCAGTTTTTTTACTTTTAAAACAATTTTTTATATTTGGCTTGATTCAAATTGAGAATATTAGGCATAAGATGCTATTGGTTTGATGTATAAGAAAGAAAACTGATTTATCTTCAATGATAAATAGGTATAATGGATTAATCGCAATTCTTATTCAGCAGCGACATCAACAGAACACGCTATACCCTACCAAATACAATAATCATTACAGGTTGACTAGCATAAATATGACTAAACAAGATAGTTCAACAACCATCATTGATATCGCCAAACGCGCGAATGTGACCGATATTACGGTATCTCGAGCTTTTAATCACCCAGAATTGGTAAAAAAAGAGACGCGAGAAAAAATACTCGCTATCGCACAAGAGTTAAATTATGTCCCCAATGTATTTGCACGGAATTTAAAAAATAAAAATAGCCGAATTATTGGGGTTGTCACGGACAGTACCTTTAACCCATTCTATGTGGTATTAATCCAGACGGTTTCCCGTTTAGCGAAAGAGAAAGGGTATCAGGTGATGATCTTTGATACCGATAGCGATGAAAAAGCCGAACAAACCGCCATTGAAACCTTAGTTAGCTATAAGGCTAGCGGCATTTTACTTTCACCTGTTCGTGACGATAAAGCCTATCAACCGAGTTATTTGTCATTGATTGATCAGCATAAAGTCCCATTGGTTTTTGTTGACCGTTCTATTTACGGTAAAGATTATCCTGGGCTGTTTTTGAAGAACTTTGAAATTGGGGCATTAACCGGTAAATATCTCAATCAGCAACGTAGTGAAAATACCTTAATTGTCTCGGGGCCTGAGCATTCTGAAATTAGCCTTTCACGCTTAGCGGGTATTTATGACCAATTTACCAACCGTAAAAATATTCATGTCCTGTACAGCAGTTATATTTTTAGTAAGAAAGATGAAGAGTATTTAAGAGAAAAAATAAAAGAGCTCTATACACCCAATATGTATATTGTGGGGTTAAACGGAATTATTACCGCGGGGATGTACAAAATTATTTCTGAACTCGGATTATCTTGCCGTTATTTCTCGGTGGACTTACCACCTTATGCTGATACTTATCATTTATCGATTTCAGGCGTTCACCATGACTCAGTTTATTTAGGTAAACGAACAGCGGAATTATTGTTTGCAGAGATAGAAGGTGGCTCCACCAAAGAAACGGGTTCCAAGCAAATTTTCGTCAATGGCAAACTCGTAACTTACGATTAAAAAATAAGGATTTCATCATGAAATCCTTATTTATTATTTCTCATAACAGCGTGAAAATTAACGCTTCATTGAGCTAATTAAGGTTGCGCCCCAGATAATTAAGCCTTTTACAATATATTGAACGTACGGCGAAATACCCAATAGGTTCAAGCCATTGTTCAGCACACCTAAAATCATTGCACCGATCAATGTACCGATGATCATCCCGCGACCACCTGCGATAGATGCTCCACCCAAAACTACTGCTGCAATGGCATCAAGCTCAAAACCTACACCGGCATTAGGCTGACCACTCATAACACGAGAGGTAAAAATCAGTCCGGCAAATGCGGCAGTGAAACCACTGATGACGTACACCAACATTTTGTAGCGCTCAACGCGGATACCACTTAAACGCGCAGCCTCTTCGTTACCGCCAATCGCATAAATATAGCGACCGAATGGAATATGATTAAGCACTACATAAAAAATCAGATACAGACCCAGCATTAACAGGATAGGTACTTGAATTCCCATTAATTCTTCACGTCCCCAAAAAGCAAACTCTTGAGGTAAGCCAGAAATAGGGTAACCACCGGTGTAAATTAGCGCTAAGCCTTTCGCGATGATCATGGCGCCTAAAGTCACGATAATCGGCGGCATTTTACCGTAAGCAGTTAAAATCCCATTAATAAATCCAAATGCGATACCAGATAGCAGACCCAGTGCAATGGCAATGGAAGGGTCCATACCATAATATTTCATTAATCCAGCCATCAATGTACCGGATAGCGCCATCACCGCCCCAACGGAAAGATCGATTCCTCCGGTTAAGATGGCGAATGTCATCCCGATAGCAATGATTGCGTTAATAGAAACTTGGCGGGCAATAGTGGATAAGTTATTTACCGTTAAAAAATGTTCATTAAAAATGGACATACAAGCAAATAAAATAATTAACCCAACGAGAGGTAAAAATGCCGGTATCTTGGTTAATTTGGCAAAATTAAATTTATTCTTCGCCAGTGGAATTGTACTTTGGTTAGACATAGTCATGATCCTATATAATATTGCCGGCCGCATGTAACATAATTTGGGTTGAGTTAATCTCGTCCCCACTTAATTCAGCAGCAACTTCTCCATCTCGAAACACCAAAACACGATCGCTCACGCCAATAACTTCAGGCAGCTCGGAGGAGATCATAATAATTGAGATCCCTTTTTCGGTGAGTGAACGCATTAATTGATAGATTTCTGATTTTGCTCCGACGTCGATACCCCGTGTTGGCTCATCGAAAATAAGAATTTTGGCTTGTTTATTCAGCCAACGTGCAATCACCACTTTTTGCTGGTTTCCGCCGCTAAGCGTTGAAACCGCTGTATCTGCTTCTGGTGTTTTAACTTTGACCTGCGAAATTAAATCAAGAGATAACAAATGCTCTTTTTTGTTTTGAATTAAGAACAGCTTCTGGGCGTGGTTATTTAGCCAAATATTCTCTTTAACTGAGAATGGCAAAACTAACCCTTGGGTTTTACGGCTTTCAGGTAAAAGGCCAATGCCTAACTGGAGCGCTTGCGCCGCAGACTTCACTTTGACGTCTTTCCCCTCGAGAACCACTTTTTTCTTGTAGGCTTTATCTGCGCCTATCATGGCGAGAATATTTTCAGTGCGGCCTGAGCCGACTAATCCTGCAAGACCGAGTATCTCGCCTTTTTTCAATTGAATGCGATTGGTTGGGCTAGAAGCAAATCGTTGAATTTGAGCATCGAGAATGACCTCTTGCCCATCAAAATGACGTTTTGGCGGGTAGATATTTTCGACTTCACGACCCACCATCATTTCGATGATCACATCAAGGTCAGTATCATCTACCTTGCGGGAGCCAATATATTGACCATCTCGCAATACGCTAATGGTGTCGCAAATTTCATAAATCTCTTCCAAGTGGTGAGAGATAAAGAACATGCCGACGCCTTTTGCTTTCAGATCACGCATCACATCAAATAGGTGATTGGCTTCTTTGGGGGTTAATGTTGCCGTTGGCTCATCTAATACCAATATTTTGGCATCAAGAGAAAGCGCTTTGGCAATTTCCACAAATTGTTGCTCAGCAATACTTAAATGGCTAATGGGTTCATCAATATCAATATTAACGCCCAACTCAGATAGAATTATCTGCGCTTTTTCACGCATGAGTTTTCTATCTAATAAGCCAAATTTATTTTTAATTTCTCGGTTTAAAAAGATATTTTCAAAAGCATTCAAATAAGGGATTAACGAAAACTCTTGGAAAATAATGCCGACGCCCGCTTTAATGGCATCACGATAATTATGGAAGGTGTGCTCTTCGCCTTCGATAAGTATTTTCCCGCTATCTGGTTTATGAATTCCACACAGCACTTTCATTAGCGTTGATTTACCCGCACCATTTTCACCCAGCAGTGCGTGTACCTCTCCTTTTTCTAAAGAGAGATTAATATTATCTAGCGCCTTAACCCCAGGGAAAGTTTTACTGACATCTTTTAATGCTAACAATTGCATCATGTTGCTTCCCTTGTTTTCTTTACCGCTTAAAAATGGGTAACAAAGCGAGTTGGAAAGATAAAACGATTAAATAGTCAAAATAAGCCAATAAACAGAGTGTCATTTATTTTTATTAACGGTATTGCGCCAGTGAATAATCCACAGACGCAATACCGAGTTAGACTTATTTATTTACTTGTTGATTTACCGATTACCAATGGAAATCTTTAGCATTGGTTTTGTCGATTAACTTAACATCCAGAGGAACTTCTTTAGGTACGTTAGCTCCCCAGTGTTTTGCTAAGCCCATGGCTAAACCAATACGCACTTGGTCACGTGGGAATTGTGCAGAGGTAGCGATAAACGGTGAATTACCTTTGGCAATTTCAGCGACGGCTTCAGGAGAACCATCAACACTCACCAGTTTCACATCACGGCCCGCAGATTCGATGGCCGCTAATGCGCCTAAAGAACCCACATCGTTCACACTGAAGATACCATTCAAGCCAGGGTTAGCTTGCAGCATGTTTTCAGTGACGTTCATCGCAGTATCACGCTCTTGTTTACCGTTTAATTTGGTCACAATCTTGATATTTGGATACTCTTTCATGGCTGCTTCAAAACCACGAACACGCTCAAGGATTGGCACGACAGGGATACCATCAAGGATAGCAACTTCACCTTTACCACCTAATGATTCACCTAAACGTTTACCCGCCATTAGGCCCGCTTCGTAGTTTTTAGATCCAACGAATGAATCGATTGGACCATTAGCTTGTGCATCGATAGCAATGACCACGACACCGGCTTTTTTCGCCGCTAATACCGCCGTTTCTGCACCCACGCTATCCGCTGGGTTAATCAGCAGGATATCGATTTTCTTCTGCAGCATATCTTCGATGTCGCTCGTTTGTTTTGAGACATCGTGTGCCGCATCAGCGATGTAAAGCTGAGCGCCCATTTCACCTGTTGCGCTTTCTAAAGCCTCTTTCATGGTCACGAAATATTCGTTATTCAGTTCTTGAAAAGACATTCCGACAGAAACAGGTTTTGCTGTCGCGTTAAAAGCCATGCCCAGTGTTAAAACGCTTGCTGCAACAGCTAACTTTTTAAATTTACTCAACATAAGATGTTCTCCTAAAGAGCCTTTAGTGTTATAGGGTACTGCTAATATTTATGATTATTAATGACTTACTTTAATTATGCTGATATTGCATTTCACTATATTGCACTACAACAGCATTATGGCTTGATAACGACTTTGATAGAGTCTGCCGATTTCGCCATAACAAATGCCTCTTCCCAATCATCGATTGAGTAGAAGTGGGTAACGATATCGTCAGCACATACTAACCCGCGGCTAAATAGGTCAATGGCAACCTCGTAGCTGTATGGGCCTAAGTGAGCACCTCGGATATCTAACTCTTTACGGTCACCTATAATTGACCAGTCTACGGTGGTTTCTTTACCGAAAACGCTGAACTCGACGAAGCGACCCAGTTTACGGATCATTTCTAACCCTTGAGTCACGCCGATTGGTGCGCCAGTCGCTTCGATATACACGTCGCAACCGTAACCTTCAGTCATCTCTTTAACCAGTTTGATGGCATCTTCTTTCAGTGGATTGATCACCACGTCAGCGCCAAATTTCTTCGCTAATTCAAGGCGTTCATCGATAGCATCGATAACGACTAATTTTTTCGGGGTTTTGAGTTTTGCGACTTGGATCATGCACAGACCCAGTGGACCCGCGCCGGCGATAACGACAACGTCATTTAAATCGATATCACCGCGACGAACGGTATGGATGGCGCAAGCCATTGGCTCGATCAGTGCGGCATCTTTTTCTGAAAGCTCATCTGGAATTTTGTGAATAATGGCACGCTCAGAAAAACGCATATATTCAGCCATCCCACCATCGGCAACTTCTTTTTGGAAGCCGTAAATATCATGGGTTTCGCACATCCAATATTTGCCTGACTTACAGAAACGGCACTCCCAGCAAGGCACGATTTGTTCCGCTAAAATACGGTCGCCCACTTTCAGACCATATTTTTCACCAGAACCTTCACCCAGCTCAGCAACGCGTCCGTAAAACTCGTGTCCCGGTACGACAGGGGCTTTGATCCATGGGTTTTCACCCCAGAACATTTGAGCGCCATCATTCGCTTTACAGTCACCTGCGCAGATACCGCATCCGTCGACTTTGATGACCACTTCACGAAACCCTGGTGTTGGTCTTTTAATTGCTTCAAAGCGGTAATCATGGGGACCATGACATACAACAGCTTTCATTTTTTCAGGTAGGGTACTCATATTCTAATAACCTCATTCTGGATGTTGGCTATAATGTTGACGTCAACATTAAACGTCGCTTTTGTAACTAAACCGTTCTCTTTGTAACGCTTGACGGCTAAAAATAATAATGATGTGAGAAAAGTGATGCTCTATTGTTATAAATAAATTGTTTAGTTTTTAATATGACGACGTCGTCATTTTTGAGAGAAGCTAAATAAAAAAGTGATAATTGTGATTCAAATCCTATTTTTTATTTAAGAACTCTTTTGTTTATGAGGTTTGTTTGACAGATAAAATGCAAACTATAGTGGATTCGATGATTTTCGAAAGAGTATAATTAGTTTCGTTATTTTCAGAAGTGAAGAATCTTTGAAAAAACATTTCAGCTAACATTTTAAGGTGAAATTTGAATTAGTTTGCGTCATTAATGTGATCGCGATCGATTTGGTGTGGCGTATAAATCTCTATTAATCCTTTTCTTTGCTATTTTTCCGATTGAATAAAAAGTGTTATATCGATAACTTAAATTAAATATCTCTGCATTAATGATTTTTTTAATTAAAAGGCATAAAAATGGCAACGACAATGATTGTTCTTCTGGTTTTACTGCTTATTTTAGCGGGATGGGGAATTTCTATTTATAACCGCTTGGTGAGTACTCGGAATCAAGTTAGCAATCAATTTGCCAATATTGATGTGATTTTAAAACAGCGCGTGGATCAGATTCCCCAATTAGTCACCATAGTTGAAAAAGCCATGGATCATGAAAAAGCGCTGTTTACCTCATTGAGTGATGCTCGCCAAAATTATTTCAGCGCTAAAAATGTGAATGAAAAAATTGCGGCATCGAATGAAATGGATAAGGCATTAAAAAGCCTCGTGGCGGTTGCTGAAAACTACCCAACGCTAATATCGGGTGAACAGTTTACCCAATTACAAATCGCACTAAGTGAAGTGGAAGATAAAATCGCTCAGCGCCGCGAAGGCTTTAATGACGCAACAACGGAATACAATACGGCGATCCAAATGTTCCCAGACAGTATTTTTGCCAATATTTTTGGTTTTACTGCGTTGCCTTTATTGGAAATCTCTGAGGCTGAGAAAAAATATGATGGTGTTCAATTCAAATCATAATCACCGTTAAAGGTATCATCTGTGAATATCTACTATTTTCTAGGTGCCGCATTAGGCGGCATTCTTTTTTATTTAGACCGAAAATATTCCAAAAAGCGTAGATTAAACTGGGGCATCATTCCTTTTACTGCGGTGCTATTTGGGGCATGGGAAACTATCTCGCCGAGACCTGGCGAATATGAACGCTACTTTTTCTATGCCGTGGCTGTAGGGATGGCTTTTGCGGCTAGTCGTATTGTCGTTGGAATAACGGAAAGTGCGTATGATCGCTATCAACGCTTGCAAAAGGAAGGCTCCTCAAAGTTTACCGCATTATTAAAAACCCTTGTTGGCACGGCATTAGCCGGGTGTTTAACCATGGGCTTTTTTATCGATATTCGCCTCTTTTTTGTGGCTTTCGTCTTATTGTTTGTTTTCAGTTTTATTCAAAATACCCCCGAAAAACGCTTTCTAAAGTTTCAAAAAAACCTCGCGACTTCAAAAATTCGCTCAATTGCGATGGGGCTCGTAGAAGTAGAAGGGAAAATAACATCAGGAAAGGAAGTTAAAAGTAAGTTGGGTAATCGCAGCTGTTATGGTGCTTTCTATTATGAATATTCTATTTCTACCGATAAAGAAGGTAAAAAAAGTTATACCCTCAGAGACAGCAGTGTTCAGCTACATGATTTCACCATTACGGATGATACTGGCTCAGTGAAAGTTATTTGTGAACCTGACTATTTTGTCCATATCGGATTAATACCCCATCAGGATTTTGAGAGTGGTAACCGGCGCTATAAAGAGTATTTGCTTGAAAGCGGGAAGAGTTATTTATTGATTGGTTCAGCGGACAGTGAGAATGGTAAAGTGGTGATCACCCGTAAAGCGCCACACATGTTATTAGGCGTTTCACCATCAGACTATGTGACTAGCTGGAATAAATCCGCGCCAATGCGCCGGAACATCGGGGTAACTGCAATGATTGCAGCTATTCTGATTGCGTTAATATTAATGACGCCAGTGAGTTATCAAGATGGATATTTAACGCTTCATTTTAACCAAATTTCGTTATCTGACAGTGAATGATATGAATCAGATTATCTTTTGGATTTTTGTCGCCGTGATAGGCACCATTTTGGTTCGCTATATTGTGGGGATCTACAACAATATTATTTTCTTGAAAAATAACTGCGAAAAAGCGTTTGCCAATATTGATGTGCTCCTAAAAAAACAGGCAGATTTAATGCCTCAATTAACAGTCATAGCGGAAGGGGCAATGACCCATGAAAAGCGTTTAATTAGCGAATTACTGCAAAGCCGTCAGCATTATTTATCCACGGAACAGCTCGACGTTAAAGTGGATTCTGCAAACCAATTTCGCTCACATTTAAAGCCGATTTTTTTACTGGCAGAAAAATACCCTAAACTGATTAGCCAGCAGGCGTTACTAGCATTACAAACATCAGCGAAAGGGCTTGAAGACCAAATTGCGGATCGCCGAGAATTTTTTAATCAAACGGTCACGTTATACAACACCAATATTCGTCTTTTCCCGAATCTCATTTTTACGCTCTTATTTCGTTTTAAAGATATTCCCTTGCTGTATGTTCAACAGGAGTCTGCATCATGATCACCATTCCTTTTTCATGGTTTGGTTTCACCGATTGGTTGGTGAATAAAGGGGAGCCGGGGTTGATCGTGATGTTTGCCACGTTTGGCATGATCCCCGCCTGTATTGTTTTCACGTTGGTGATGAGAGTGGTTGGGATGAAGAAATTCATCGCTCCTGTGGTATTGGGCATGATGAGCTCGATGTTTATCAGCATGATGGTGCTTATTCCGCTGTTATTAATTTTCCGCTTCGATAATATTCCAAAAGCGATGTTAGTTTGGATGGTGGTTTTAGGAAGCTGTATTGTCTTTTTCTTAACGAACATGGATTACATTGAGATTTGGTCATCAAGCAGAGAAGATAAAAAGAAAAAGAGTGTGACGGCGAGAAAGAAACGGAAAAAATAAAAGGCGTTTTTTACTATTGCTTACATTATATCTGGCTGTTTTATAGCGTAAGTCAAAAAATAAATTATCAAACTGTAAGATAATGGCTTTATAATCCACCAAATAAAAATCAGCTACTAGTATAAAACACAAGAAGTAAGTAGAAGTAATCATATAAAGATGCTCTAAATATGACATTGAAAAAGGATGACTAGATAAAGCCACTATTTTTACTCTTCGTCAGTGTAACAACTTGGTTTTGATTTTGGTGTAACTTCACAGTTTTGTATGGTTTCGTTAGTTTACTGTTTATAAGTGTGAATGGTTTACTTGGTTGTTTGTTTATATCCTTTTGATTTATAATCAAATAAAATCAATTCTGTCTTTTTTTGTCAATTATCGACCTTTTATTTTTACTCTGTATATGTGTTAAATTGTAATTATTCGCTAATCGGAACAAATAAAAAGTATATTTGATATAAAACACTGTATTTGTATTCTTTTTATGATGATTCTAGGTTTAAATATATTCAACAGATAATCTTAAAACGAGTAATTGAGTTTACTTGTTTGTTTTCTATGATGAAACATGCTGAAATACTTTGTAATAAAGCAAAATTAAATAATTTGCTTTATTTAGGCTAATTCAAATTCTAAAAATATATGCTTATAATGGCTCCATCGAGTTAATTAGGCTGATGAGGTTTATTAGCTTTAAACCGATATTGAAAATAAATAAAACCAACTAAATATCTAAAATATTCTTGTTTGAATTTTAATTTTAAAATTCCAATAGGAGGGGTTTTATTCGTTTAAATATTATTCTTATTTTATAGGATTTATTTCATGTTTAAGAAAACCATAATTGCATTATCTTTAATTTCTGTTTCAAGCGCGACATTAGCAGCGGCACCCGTAGCAAATTTAAAAGTGTCAGGTTCAATTACACCACCAACTTGTACTATTAAAGGGCAGAATGAAGTTGACCTAGAATATGTATTTGATGTGTCACCTGGAATGTTTCCTGTTTCTGGTAATTTAGGACTTGATGCAAAAACAAATAGCATTGAAGTGATTTGTGATGCAGCGACTTATTTAACTTTCTCCTCTACTGATAACCGTGCGAGTTCTGTATTAACCGCGGGTGTATATAACTTTGGTTTAGGCCTGTTTGATACTGATAAAAAAGTTGGTTTCTATACAATCAATATGAAGAATGCAACAGTCAAAGCGGATTCTTCAAGTGCTGCTCAAACCGTCGGTATTTCGAATGGAGCCACATATGGCACAACAATGTTTATTGATAAAACGAAAAAAATGGCGTGGGCAACAGCTGCAAGCACATTAAAAGCAGGGCAAATTTTTGCAGCAGACTTTGATGTAAAACCAACGCTGAGTTCTGAATTGAAAACTAGCTCGGGTGATGCAGAATTAGATGGTCATGCAACATTAGCCTTTGCTTTCTCTCTCTAATTTTTTGATTGAAATGAATAGATATAAATTTATATCTATTCATTATGGAACGGAACTATGATTAAAAAAATAACACCATTAATACTCTCGACAGTGTTAATATCTCCAGCTGTATTTGCCAATACAACTGCAAATATAAAAGTATCCGGCAAAGTTGCAATGCCAACCTGTTTAATTAATGGAAATGAACAGTCAGATGTTATTTTTGAATTAGCAAAAACATCACCAAGATATTTAAGCCAAACATCCTATACGGTATTACAATCACCGGTTAAAAAGAATGTCACTGTGACTTGTGATGCGGAGACATATTTAACCTATCGTGCAACGGATACGTATCAAAGTACACCATGGCCTACAGCATCTGGTGATAGTTACTTTTTCATGGTGCATTCGGATAGCCCAGATAAATCCGTCGGCGCAGTGATGTTTGCTGTTTCTGATGTCACCATTGATTCTAAAACTGCTTTTATTGCAAGTGATGGTGTTACAGCAAATAACTCTGTCATGACTAAGAAAATACTTAATGGTTTTGGTACAAAGAGCTCAACAATATTCGCCAATAAATTAACAGCAGGAAAAGTATTCTCTGCGGATTTTGTAACAACTAGCGTTTATATTAGCTCAATCAACCAATTAACGGCAGCCGGTATTGATTTAACATCTAACGTTGATTATCAAGCAGAGGCTGTGCTGGCGTTTAACTTTGGTATTTAATTAAATTCTAATGAGATTTATTTCTTGGGGAATATATGCGTTTATTTGTCACTCCAGTAACTAATAAAACTATATTGTTATTTATATATTGTAGTCTGTTTTTTAGTGAAGCAGTTTATTCGCATACTTTTCAAAATAGAAATATTATTGAACAGGTTGAGTCACCCCCTACGTGTGAAATCGTTATCCCTGATGGCGGGCAATATCAATTTAATCAATTGCATGCTCGCCAGTTTAATGCAGTTAAAGCAACGGAAGTACCCGAGATTACCAAAACATGGCAAGTATCGTGTAATACGCCAACTCAATTGCTTGTTCAGTTTTCGGATAACCGAAGTGATTCATCACAGTTGGGAAACGAAGATTACTTTGGACTAGGGAAAGTGAATAACCAAGGGCGATTAGGGAATTATCAGCTGATACTTAACCAACCTAAAGTGGATGGTCAAGCGGTTGGAGTCGGTGCTGTGGAAGGCTTAGGGCCATTTCAACGCACTCAAGGAGCGGTATTAAAAGGGAAAAAATACGCATGGTTTACAAATGAAAACGTATTATCCAGTGGAAAAAACTTCACCGTTAATATAGCCGTTAAGCCTATATTAAACAGCCTTAAAGAGACCAATGGTCCAATTATTGATGCTGTGGAATTAGATGGTAGCGCAGATATTATATTTTCATTTGGAATATAGTTTTAATTCTTAGTAATTTATATTGGAAATAAAAATAATAATGAATAAGAAAAATAAATTTTCTTATTGCCAGCTATTTTTAATTTTTGTCGTACTGCATGTAAATAATTCCGATGCATCTGAATCAGTAAAGAGTGGAGCAGGATCGTCAATTAATTTTGATATCGACTCTTTAAAATCACTAGGGTATGGGGCAGAAGTCGCTGAATTCTTTATGAAGGGTAATCAGTTTTTACCTGGAAATCATGATGTCACCATAAAATTAAATGGCAGTAATGAATATACTGCGAATATTGAAATCAATGAAAACGGTGAGCTTTGCCTGACTGACGGATTAATGAGTAAGTTGAGGTTAAAAAAAGTTAACTTAACGGATGGATGTAATACATTCGAACAAATTTACCCTGAAGCAAAAATTGCATTATCTCCTAGCTCCTACCAAATAGATATGGTGGTTGCCGAAGAGAATTTAGACCCAAAGTTACAAGGTAATGAGTTAACGTACGGTGGGTTTGGTGTTGTCAGTAACTATCAATTATATGGTATGCATATTAACGGTAATTACAGCCAGCGTTTCTACCAAGGAGAGTTTGAAACAGGCATTAACTGGCAGAATTGGGTTTTACGAAATAACAGTAGCCTTTCTGCTGGAGACTCAAAATCACAATATCAATTTAATGAAACTGTACTGTCAAAAAGCATCGAACCTTTGCAGTCGTTATTAGATATCGGGCAACTTAATACACAAGGCGCATTTTTTGGGGGAACACCGCTGGATGGTGTGCAAATTTACTCAGATAGCTCTTTGCAAGGTTCGAATGTTTTAGTTGTTCCGGTGACTGGCTTTGCAAGTACACCGTCAACGGTTGAAGTTCAGCAAAATGGACGGCTGCTATATCGAACGATGGTGCCAGCGGGGCCTTTTGAGTTAAATCGTATTAATAATGTGGTGATTGGCTCACCTCTGGACGTCACTGTTTTCCAAGATAATGGTGAAAAACAGCAGTTTCAGGTGGTGACAGCCAACCAGCAAACTGCGGTTTCGCCCATGAGTTATCAATTTTCAGTGGGGCGTTATCGTAGCCAAAGTGATCTGCGAACGGATAAACCCATTATTGGCAGTGCAGAAATAAGCCAGCAATATGGCATGTCAAATTATGGCGCAGGCTTACTTTATTCAAATCAATTTCAAGCGGTGAGTGGACGACTTAACTCTTATTTTGATTTTTCAACGCCGATTTCTACGGGGATTGGTGTTCAAAGTGCGAGAAATAATGAAAAGCGTGGGGAGCAGATCGATTTCAATAGCAATATTGCATTTGAAAAAATGACATTCGGGGCATCTGTTTTATATCGTACGAATAAGTTTCCAACCTTGGATAGTTCATTATTAAAAAAGCAACCCGCTCAGGATGAGCAAGAAAATACGAATAGATGGTTTAGTGGAGAATTACAAACTACCTCTTCGTTATTTGCAAGTTGGGGTGATGTTACATGGGGGCGCTTTAGCGCTAACGTAAACCATAATCATTTTTATGGCGATAAATCTGATACCGTTTTTTATTCAGCAGGCTATAGCCGAAAAATTGCAGGTATTTCGATGAATGTGAGTTACCAAACGGGTGATGACCGAGATAGCCGAATTTTTATTAATGCATCGATGCCGTTAGGTAAGAGAAAAAGTGTCAGTATGCAGAGTCAATATTACCAAGATAAAACCATGGTAATGGCAAATTACAATCAGCAAGTCAGCGATAATTTAAGGTATTCCGTTGGCGCTGGTCGTAATGATGGCTCGAGTGTAGTGAATGGCAGTATTAATAATGCCAATGCGTATAGCAATATTTCGCTGAGCGGTTCGATGTCCCAGAATAATACGCACTCAGTCACGGTCTCTGCATCAGGCGGCATGGCGTATTCCGATGGGTTATTTGCAACATCATCGGTACCTTTAGGAGACACCTTTGGCATCGTGTACGTACCGGATGCACCAGGGGTTAGAGTCAACACGATGGGTAGTGGCACCACGATAACGAATCATTTTGGGACGGCAGTGATTTCATCGTTACCAAAGAACCAAAAGTCTACGGTGCACTTAAATACAGAGAAACTGCCCCTGAATGTGCGTTTGGATACGACGTCGTTTGACGTTGCGGCGGCGAGAGGGACTGTCATGACGAAGCGCATTCAGGCAACCACAATGCGCCAATTATTGTTGAGCATCAAAATGGCCAATGGTGATGACGTTCCTTTTGGTGCCAGTGTACTTAATAAAAAAGGTGATTATATGGGCGTCATCATGGGGGAAGGTAATTTATTACTCAGTAATGAGCAAATTGGTGATGACATTATTTTACGCTCACCTAACTCTGATGATTGCATTATTAAATATAACGTGCCGGAATTTTTTTCCGCTGAATCACTTTATGAAGAGGCAGATGCTATCTGCCAATAATCTTAATATTATTTGAATACAAGTTTGAGGTTTCAATGAAAAAGTTAATTTATATCGCATTTTTAAGTTTAATGGGCTTAATGAGTGTATCTGCAAAAGCGAGTTTCCAATTAGAAACGATGACTGTTATTTTAGATGCAGGTGAAGAGCGCAAAGTATTTAGTGTAAAAAATACATCGAAAGAGCCTATCTTATTATCAACAAAAGTCTCTGATTTAGAGGGTTCGCAGCCTATGGCTAAAGATATTATGGTATCTCCGCCAATTGTTAGAATTGAACCAAATGAAAGCCAGCAAATTAATTTTGTTTTAAAGAAAGGGTTAGATTTAAAACAAGAACAGATTTTGCGTGTTTCTTTCCAAGGTGTCGGTGCCGTTAAGCAAAACTCTGCAAAAATGCCTATTCGCCAAGATGTGGCCATGTTGATTACGCCTGCAAATGGGGTATTAAGCCAAACGCCTTGGAAAAATATCACCGTTAATCAAAAAAATAATCAACTGACGTTGACGAATACAGGGGATCAAGTTATTCGCTTATCACCTTCAGTCACGACATTACCGAGCAATGACGCTTATACAATTGATCAATTTTATTTAAGACCGAATGAAAGCAAAACTATTAATGTGAAAAACACAGTACAGGAGTTAGTGATTTCCCCATTAAGTCGTTACGGTTTTAAAAATCAAAATAATGACACCATCAAAGTCACTCATAATGGATAACTTTATCTATCAGTAGGATCGAAAATTAAATTTTTAATTTAATCGTTCCAGTACAGGGAGATATATAAAATATGAAGAGCGAAGATGAAGATAGTAAACCTGAAAATCATGTTTACTCCGTAATAATCGGTAGAGAACTGAAACGAATTCGTAAAAAGAAAGGTTTCTCAGGATCTAAGGTAGCTAACCAATTAGGTATTTCACAGCAGCATTATTCGCGATATGAGTGTGGAAAATGCCGTATTTCTGTTGATACATTATTAAGTGTTCTCTTTATTTTAGATTTTGATTTTGGGGACTTTTTCAGTGAGTTAAGATTCCAGCTGAATAATGATTATCATGGTGAAATTCCAAATGTGAAGCTAAGTGATACTCACAAGGATATTGAAAGCTATTTTGATAAAACAAGTTAGGATATCAATTTGATATTATTAATATCTTTTCTTTATTTATTCTTTTCTACATTTATTTTTGATTGTAAATCCGCCATTAGGCGGATTTTTTATATTAATGAGTGACTAATAGAATACGAGTTCAAGCTTACTGAATGGTCGTAATATATTCTGCATTCCAAATATATTCCCCTGCTTGAGTTGGGCATGTTCCTTTTAGGTGAGTTTCAATCTGTTTCTCTTTTTGCCCTGCTGGCATTTGAATGACTTGGGGCTGAGTATTAAGAATACTTTGGTTATCAAGAACAATATCAAAATCATCAGGCAAATCATGAGATTTTACGGTTAACTCCATTTTTTTACTTTGTCCTATATATCCCACAAAGCTTACCGTTAATGGAATAACCGCTTCTAGATTGTCATTGGGTGAACAGGTTTTTAAATCAATGACAGCAGGTGCCCTGATATGAGGATACGCCATACTCGACGCATGTAATTTAATAATGGTATAGGTGACACTTGTTGGTCTAAATAGTACTTGGCTAGCGGAGTTTGTAACTATAGAACAATAAAAAAGCCATGTATCATTGTCAAATCCCGAGAGGCTGTTTATATATGCAACTCCACTAATCGAATTATCACCACCAAAGAAATTTTTTACGCTACCACTTCCATTAAGTTTAATTTTTCCATCATTAAAAGTTTCTGCATAGATTCCCAACCCTTCACTATAGAAATCATTTTTCATTTCTTCAATGCTTGACCAACATGCTGTTCGTAATGGACCTGATGTTCCATTAGGATTACTGTAATCCACCATAAATGAGAGGGAGTTATTTCTCCCTTGAGCTTGAATATCTTCAATATATTCATTTTTAGTTTCTTTTAGAATAAATGTTGTTTCTGCATAAACAGACAGCGGCAATAATGAAATAATAAAAATAAATAACTGGCGCAATGTTGTTGACCTTACTGGTTAATTTGCAATTTACATCGGCTCGATAGTGACAGTAATCTGTCCATTAACGTCACCAACAGGGGTACTTGATGTAGAGGCTACCTGCGGAACGACAGTGATGTCTGTCTTATCCCCATCTTTGGTGCTGTCTCTTTCCAAAGTTGCTGTTGTCGACGATAAATCAAGATAGTTTTCATCGAATTTTAAGCAGTAGCGCATAAAGTCAGCGTCCGTTTTAATACAGGAACCATCCGCTTCATTTGCTTTGAAGGTGTATTTATATTTGTCGGTTCCTGAGCAAGTAGCGGTCAACGTGAATTTTTTAGAATAAGCGTCTAAGTCATTTCCGGTTAATTTACCATTAAATGCAGAACTCGGAATTTTATCTAAAGAAACTATCTCGGGTGCATCAAGTGTGCAGCCTGCCAAAACAGTCGCTTTTATTTTAACTAACGCACTTGCACTTTCCGCGCTGGCTAAGTTGATATTTGCGCCACCAACACAGGTGACGACCAAAATTAATTTTACGAGTTTATTGATAATTAAATTCATATTAAGCCTGTTATTTAAATAAATGATTAAAATAGTTTTGTTATTGACCAATGGTTATTGGCAATTAACATCGAATCGAATTAATGATTGCAGATCTGCATTTTCAGGTAACGAGTACGTGGCTTGGCACTGGTTTTCATCGTCATGTCCCCATTTAGCGGTTAATTCGCCAGAGGATTCGAGCCCAGATAAATAAACCTGTCCATCATCATTCACAATTGCTGTTTGGTGCCTAATCGAAACCAAGGTGCCGAAAGGCAAGCTTTTGCCATTTTTTACGATGTGAACTAATGCGCGAGCACCTTGGCGAGTCACAAAGTTTGCTTTGACGATAGCGCCACGAGTAGGCACAGTCGTAAGAACGCTGTTTTCAATTTCCGTCTGTTCATCTAATTCGCTGCTATCTAGTGCAATGCGATTTAAACGATATGGCGTTGCGTAAGGCTTGATGGTGTAACCGAACCAATCTGTTTTCACACCACTGGTATGTTCAACAGGAATATCGCTCGCCCCCGGTGCGGAAATTAAAATATTAGTCTCACCAAGGGGTTGGCTAAAAATGATACCGTCAGAGTGCAGAGTCACTGCACCAGAAATACCCGTTGAAACTTTACGGTAATCCTGACCGTAGCTATAACCGATTTGAGTATTTCCATAGCCGCCTTGGTAGGCTAAGTTGATATTCCCATCATTCCCATTACTTGAAGAATAACCTTGAGCAACGTTCCAATTCAGGTTTTGCTGAGCCAGTAAACTTCCGCTTAAACTGGTCTGCTGGACTAACTCTCCTTGGTTATCGTGGTTAACACTATAAGAGGCATACATTGACGGCGCTCCTTGAGGTAACCACTTCTGTAACGGGATGGATACCGTTAAGAAAATATTCCTATCCGTTGTTTTTACGTCGTATTGATCAACATTTTTATTTAATCCATACGAGAGCGTGTAATTAATATCGCCAATCTGGCTACTTAGCCCCGACTGTATGGAAACCGAACTGCCATTTCGCTCCCAAAAACTCTGGCGGACACCGGTTAAATAAATGGAACCAACCCCCGTTATCTTTTGTGAGATATTGGTCTGTATTCTTTCACGCTTATTATCGTAAAGATTAAAATAGTCGGTATTGTTGGTTTTCAGTTCGCCATTGGTATCAAGGGTTTCATTTTGTGATAGCCAACCAGACATCCGATTTAGCGAGGTTTCTTGTAGGGTATAGTAGCCTCGGGTTGAGTAGCGATACCCTGTGAGTTGGAGATTTGTGCCGGTTTCAGGGAAAGCTCGTGCGTATAGAAAACGCAGTGACTGCCCTTGATAGCGGCTCCCATCGGTTAATTGGCTATTAGCATGGGTAATATCTGCTGAAAATGCCCCCCATGTCCCTAAGTTAAAGCCGGTACCGACCGCTCCTGCCAGATAATTTTTGGCATATTGAACGCCGCCATACAGCGTGGTTAATGAAGATGCTCCCCAGATAAGCGTCGTTTCTCCAAATTGAGTCGTATCATAGTGGCTGTTATCTGAGCGAAACTCACCAGCAGTTAGGCTATAACTCATTCGACCTTCTCGTAATAACACGGGAACAGAGGAATAGGGCACGATAAATGATTGAATATCGCCGTTAGCTTCAAGAATACTGACTTGCAAGTCACCACTCGAGCTCATGGCGTTTAAGTCGGTAATAGCAAACTCACCAGGTGCCACATTAGCTTGGTAGATTAAATAATCATTCTGGCGAATTTCAATGGTCGCATTGCTGTTTGCCACACCGCGGATAATCGGCGAAAACCCCTGTTGACTAGACGGATACATACTTTCGTCTGTTCGTAATTGTGCGCCGCGAAACGTCAGTGAATCGAAAACTGTGTTATTGGTTGAACTGTCCCCTAATACTAAGCGGCTTCGCCAAGGGATGATCCCTCGTTCGACATAGCTGTTGAGATGTTGCCAATTATTTTCTTGATTATGTTTGCTTTTATAGCTGGTCCATGTACGGTTATCACGGTATCTCCAGCTCCCTAAATTGACGCCATTTCTTAGATTCAAGTAGATGTTTTTACTAAAATCGTGCTGATATTGGTTATCTGTGACACCTAATGTATAGCTGGTAAATAGTGCATTAATTCCTTCATCCCATTGGTTAGTTGGAATTTCATCTTTGGCTAAATTGTTTAACGCTATCTGTGGAATACTGATATTTAATTTCATTTTTGGAAAATCAAATTCAGTGCTCGCATTAGGGATCAATTGCGCCAGAGGAATACATTGATGGTTGTCCGATTGCAGCAATGGAAGGCTATCAATATTGACTCCCAGCTCAGCCAGTTCCTGTGGCGTTAACAGTGGAATTAACCCTGTTTGGTCTGCTACGAATTTAGGTAATTGGTCATCATGTTTTTGGCAATCTTGTGCTTTGACAAAGGTAATATTTCTTCTGTACTTGAGATTGCCATTCAATGAAACATCAACGTCATAGGTTCCGGGTAATTGTGAACCTTGGCTTTCGAAAGTACTTAAATCAGCAATATGATCTGAATCGATAGAGATCAAAGAAGGTGGAAAATAGTAATTTTCTCCCTCTTGGGCATGAGTGCTTGGTATTACAAAAAGGCAGATAAATAAGTATGAGGTGCTCAAATGGTTATTGATGATTTTTTTGTATTTTTTTAGTGAAACGAACATAGAAAACCTTATTTCCATTTGAAATAAAATAGATTAATTCTTAATTGAAAATGGCTGGTTTTGGCGAAGTGATCCCACCAAAGTCATTAATTGAACTAAACATCAGTTTACTGGTGTCAAATCCTGCTGGTGCATTAACCTCGATATGACTAAATGGCGCGATCATCGTTGATGGTAATTCATTATTTCCTGAACGAAGGTCAGTTAAGGTCATGTAATACGGCGATGGATTTGATATTTTAATTTTCTGGTTATCAATCTTGCTAAATCGGATAAGGTTTTCAGCTTCCTTTGGTGTGATTTTTAATCCTTTGGGTCTAATAAAAAGTTTAACTCGAGTTACAGCGGCAAGGATTAATGCATTCTTATCAGCTAATTCATTTCGGTCAATGGATGGAATGGCTTTTACATTAAAATAAAATAGCGATTCTTTATCTTTCGCTAATTGTTCACCCGCATAAACTAGTCGAATGGTATTTTCATTTTTTGGTGCACTAGTAAATAAAGGTGGCGTGGAAATAAAATCGCTTATTTTATTTCCTTTGGAGTCCTCAATCCAAGTTTGAACTAGAAAAGCTGATTTATCTGAGGTATTTCGAATACCAGTAGTAATTTGCTTACTTTCTTGTGGGTAAATAATTCGGGTGCTATCAAGTGTAATTCCACCCGCTAAACAAAGTGAAGAAAAACCAAAATAGAATAGTGAAACCAGCCATTGATAATAATGACTTGCTTTAGGTAACGAAAACATAAAAACTCCGGATATAAATAATGCGCACCCGCTATGACACGGGTGCTAAGACAGAAATATTACTGATAAGTAATCGTGAACTTGGCAGATGCGTTAGCAGAACCCGCAGTCACTTCATTTGCTAATGCGATGTACTGTGCTTGGAAGCGTAATGTACTGTCACCTTCATTCAGCTTAATAGCATCCGTTGCTTTTGAGCCATTAACAGTTACTAACTTGTTGTTTTGTAAAATTTGGATACCCACGCCAGTTGCGGTTGTTTGCCCACTTTGAGATGCTACTGGAGCAAGGATTTTTTCTTCGTTAAGAATGGTAGTACCATCAAAAGTCAGAGAGGCGTTTTTAAATGTTTCAGTTGCACATCCGGTTAATTTAATATCAAAACCAACAGGTGATGACACCGAATCTTTGCCATCAAAACCATCTTGGCGGTATTGACCTAAATTAACTGTTTGTGAAGCATCGTCGTTATCAATAACACAAGGTGTGTTCACAATTGTACCAGTAAAATTAACAATACCACCGCCAACAGTCACAGGAGCTAATTCTTCTGGAGCACTAGGAGCTTCTTCTGCTGCAAATACATTTGCAGATAAAGCTAGAGAGATAGGTAATGCGATAGCGATTAACTTAAGTTTCATTATATTACTTTCCATTAGATAAAATTTTAAAAGGGTTTATTTCTTGTTTGGTGCTTGCATTCAAAATAAAGCATGCACTCCGAAAAATACATTTATGTATTTTTGAGATTGCCTACATGAATTACACCGTCTGTTTCTAGCTCATCAATTAGCAAATTGAAAAGTCTATTTTGTTCTGGCTTTATTACCTTGCTACTGAATTCATCGAAGGGGATGTTTAATACATTTAAAAGTCTTAAAATATTTTCAATACTTAATGTCGATATTCCTCTTTCATATCTTGATATTTGTTGCTGACTGATTGATATTAATGATGCTAATTCTTTTTCAGATAATCCTTTGCTTATCCGTGCATTTCTAATAAATCTTCCTATTTTTTCATTTAGTTTCATTATATTGATAATTAGTTAATTACCTAGGTTGGTTAAATATGAGTTGTATAATTGGATGATTTCAAAACGAGGCGAATTGTAGATAGGTTAAATAATGATGTAAATACTCAAAATATGATGAAATATAATGTTACATTCAAATGAAATAAAAAACCTAGAATATCGGCTAGTAAATTACTCTTTTTATGAGTTAAATTTTAAGTTAAATAAAATAATTTTTTGATAATGACGCAGATCAATAAATAAAATCTATTTATTAATCCTGAAATGAAACAAAATGATACAATATATAATATTTGCTTTCATTTTGCTCTTTTGATTACTCAATATGAGAGTTTTTATGGTGTGTAGTATTGCGGTGTCGTTTGTTTTTATAAAGAAATAAACTATTAAAATTTTAATTAATACAATGCATTAGATGAAAATTAACAGTTGTAAGTAAGTATTTTTCGTTAATTAAATGAAAACAAAATCCCCACGGATTAAATAATGTAGAGTGGGGATTTATTTAATTATGAAACTTAATGATGAATGAGAAGCATTAATTGTTGTTGAGCTTTGGCGAGTCCTGCCTCATAACCTTCGGGTTTCATATCTAAACCTTCTGCATAGACAAACTGAACATCGTTAATACCCATTAACCCTAATACAGAGTTTAAATAAGGGGTAATTGCATCGGTCTCTTGCCCATAATGAATGCCGCCTCGAGCACTAAACACCAGCGCTTTGACATTTTCTACTAACCCCAGTGGGTAGGTTTCGGTATAGCGAAAAGTTTCTCTAGCACGAACTACTAAATCAAACCAATTTTTCAATTCAGTTGGTACATTGAGATTGTACATTGGCGCACCAAGGAGAAGTAAGTCACTCTCTTTAAGCTCTGCAATCAGTTGGTCAGAAAGCTCTGCTGTATTTTTTAAATCAGGATTGCTAATTTCCGCGCCTCTTAATGCTGCGAAACGGGCTTGATTGAGAACGGGTAATGGGTTTTCTGCCACATCACGCTCGATAACACAGTCTTGATAGCCTTGGGCTTTACGTTCATCCAGATATTGCTGAATTAAGGTATTGGTTTGCGATTGTGCACCGTTAATACTGGATTTGATAACTAAAATTTTCATCGAATTGTTCCTTATCAACTTAGGATGTGGCCAGTATATCTGGCTTGATAAGTTGACAATGAGTGATATTCTTTCCTTATATTGTTTCCAATTGGGCACCAATATGAACAAGTTAGATTTGAACTGTTTACCTATTTTTATTGCTGTGGTTGAGAGCGGAAATTTTACCGCGGCATCTGAGCGGCTACATGTAACACGTTCAGCTGTGAGCAAAAGTATTTCGCGTTTAGAAAATAGCCTAGGTGTTTCATTGTTTCAGCGGACTACCCGTCAGCAAACATTAACAGATGATGGAATGGTACTTTATGAATATGCGAGTCATGCGCTGAATTCTCTGCAAGAAGCGTCAAATTTCTTGGAAAGTGGCAAACGTAATGTTGAAGGGAAAGTCTGTATTACCGCTCCTCGGCTATTGGGAAACTTATATGTTGTCCCGCTGCTGATTGAGTTAATGAGCCTTTACCCTAAATTGGAAATTGAGACGTTATTGAATGACCGGAATGTGGATTTACAGCAAGAAGGGGTTCATGTTGCAGTGCGAGTGGGGCAACTGGCTGATTCAAACCAATTGATTGCACATGAAATTGGCCACCATAAAATGATTTTTTGTGCCTCCCCCGATTATTTAACGGCAAATGGTACGCCGACAGCACTTTCAGAATTAGAAAAGCATCAACTTATAGCCTACACACAAGGCGGACACATTTTGCCTTGGCAAGTGTATGACCGAGCTCAGCAAGAGCACCGCTATTTACCCACCAGTAAATTGGTTATGGACGATATGCAAACAATTATGTTGGCGGCAATTCAAGGGGCGGGAATTGCGTATTTACCACAGTGGTTGGTGCAAGAAAAAATAGACTCGGGGCAGCTTGTTGAGGTTTTATCTGACTATCAAAGTGTTCGTTACCCAATTTCTGTCGTGTGGGTCGCAACGTCCTTTCTACCGCTAAAAATAAGAGTGGTTATCGATGCGATTCGTGAAAAGTTAGCCTTAAATTTAAGGTCAGAATAGTGAAATTATAAACAGTGAGCCTCTTCACAATGTGAGGGTTTTTATTGAACATGCCTTGCTCTTGGTGAAATTTTAATTCTATATTCGTTATATGTTATGAAATTTAATTTCTTTGCAGTTGTAAAGAATACTGTCATAACGATTCCGTTATAAAAAACACCATGATGTTATTCGCACATTATAAAACCGATAAAGTGAGGCAAGGCATGAAATTAACTACCCTATTTGCAGCAACAACCTTGTTAGTGACCGCCAGTGTAGCGGCAAAAGAGTACCCCATTCATCATACTGTGCAGATTAATTCCCTTGAAGATGCTCAAAAAGCAGCAGTTTGGGAGCAGGCTGAAGTGCTCACTGACTTTATCTATCCGTGGGAAAATGAGACACCACCAAAAACCGATTTCCGTGCATTATGGAGCGATAATGCGCTCTATTTTCGCTTTATTGCGGATGATAAAGACATTCAGCTAGGCAAAGACGCTGATAAAGATCAGGCGGTATTGGGCTCAGATCGCGTGGAATTATTCTTTGCAACCAGCCCTGAATTAAAACCGTATTACACGGCTGAAATGGATCCATCAGGTCGTACATTTGATGCGAAAGCCAATTTTTACCGTGAAGTAGATCCAAGCTGGAATTGGCAAACACTGAAAACGGTTGGGCAAATTACCCCTGAAGGTTATGTGTTAACGGGGAAAATCGATCTGGATGAATTCACTAAGCTGAATCTTTGGCAAGATAGTGACAAGAAAACCTTGATGTGCGCCATTCTGCGCGGCGAGTTTAGTGCCGGTGAGCCTAAGCAAGTGCGTAAGTGGATCAGTTGGATCAAGCCAGATTCAGTGAAGCCAGACTTCCATATCCCTTCCGCTTTCGGAAGCTGTAAGCTCGTCAAATAACCCTCATCCGGTGGTAGCCTTAAACGGTTTATAACGTTGCCACCGGCTCTTTCACACTTTTTCATGTTGTTGTTGTGAGACCAGTCACGTAAATCATCACAAGTGAATAACTTGTTATGATTAGAATTGAAATTAAAATTCATAAATAGTATTTTTTAATGAAATATAGTTTCAGTTGAGGTGTGCCATGTCAGTAACCGAAAATACGCTTAGTGATTGTTTGAACAATGAACTTAACCAGGACACATTGCAGTTTTCTCGCTTAGATACCTTATCGATGTTAACGGTGATCAATCAGGCTGATAGCACGGTCGCAACGGCATTGCAGTCGGTATTGCCAGAGCTTGCCAATGTGGTGGATGTGATTGCGGATCGTTTAAAACAAGGCGGGCGGATCTTTTATGTAGGCGCTGGCACCAGTGGGCGACTGGCGGTATTAGACAGTGCAGAGTGTCCGCCAACATTTGGTACATCGCCAGAAATGGTGCAATCGATTATTGCGGGCGGTCATTCGGCTATGTTGAAAGCCGTTGAAAATATTGAAGACTCAACGGAAGCGTCGGTGAAAGAGCTACAGGAACGCGGCGCAACGGAAAAAGATGTGATTATCGGTATTGCGGCAAGTGGACGAACGCCATTTACCCTAGCTGCGATTGAATATGGTAATCAAATCGGGGCATTAACCGTGGGGGTAACCACCCGTGGACACGGTTTGCTCAGTGATTTAGCGCAGTATGCCATTGCGCCGGATGTGGGGGCGGAAGTACTTTCTGGCTCCACGCGCATGAAAAGCGGGACTGCACAGAAAATGATTTTAGGCATGCTAAGCACCTGTGTCATGGGGCGCTTAGGGCGAATTCATACCAATTTAATGGTCGATGTGATGGCGAGTAATATTAAATTACTGCGTCGTGCTGAACGTATTGTAGGGGAAGTGTGCGGGATTGATGTAGACACTGCAGCAGCATTATTGAAGCAAGTGGATTACCACCCGCGTCGTGCCATTTTAATGAATGAATTGAATATTACTGCACAACAAGCGACAGAGATTGTTCAGCGCAACCCGAATACCAGCTTGGATTCGATGCTAAACAGTCACAGTGAATAGCGTAAAACATAACATAAACAGAGTCATAACTCAGTCGACACCGGGGAAATCCTATGGCTAATAAGATAGAACATCTGGAAGTGCTCGCCAGAGAAATAGAAAAATATGCGGGCGGGTTTGAAAACGTGGGTACCTTAACCCACTGTATGACGCGTATCCGTCTGGTTTTAAAAGATAATAGTAAATTTGATGCAGATGCACTCAAGCAAGTGGAAGGCGTGAAGGGCGTTGTCTTTAACGGTGAACAACAGCAAGTGATTGTGGGCATGGGGACGGCGGCAAAAGTCTTCTCTGTGATGAATAAAAGAATGCAAAACAGCGGCGTGGCGAGTGATGAAAGTACGCCATCAGCGCCAGAGAAAAAATCGTTCTCTATCCGCCGTATGCTGAATACATTAGCCGCCATTTTTGTCCCAACCATTCCTGCGCTAATTGGTTGCGGTCTAATTATGGGGTTGATTAATATTGTGCGTTTAGTGGCGCCGGGAGTAGTTGAGCAGTTCCCTGAGCTGTTTAAGTTATTAAAGCTGATCGGTAGCGCCGTGTTTACTTATTTATCCATTATGATTGGGGTAAATACTGCGAAAGAATTAGGCGCATCAACATCAATAGGTGCGGTGATGGCAGGGCTTTTAGCGATGCCAGGCTTGGCCGATATCACCTTATTTGGTGAAAAACTCCAACCAAATAGCGGCGGAATTTTCGCGGTGCTGATGGTGGTGGTGTTCTCCTCTAAATTTGAAGTGTGGTTTAGAGGTATCATCAAAGAGAGTTTGGATCTGATTGTGACGCCATTTGTGACGATTTTAGTCTCAGCAATGGTGGCGTTAGTCGTCTTCCAACCTGCGGGTCATTATCTGAACCAAGTGCTGGCGCAAGGGGTTTCTGTGGCGTTGCTGAGTAGTGGCGGCGGGGCAGTAGCAACGGGCGGCATCTTAGGTGGCAGCTTCCTGTTCTTATTATTAACTGGTCTGCACCAAGGTTTGATCCCCATTCACGCGGAAATCCTACAAACTTTTGGTTTGAACTATTTATTCCCGATCTTAGCTATGGGCGGAATGGGACAAGTCGGTTCATGTTTCTGGGTGTTCCTGAAAACCAAGAATCAGCGTTTAAAGAAAACCTTAGTGGGGGCATTACCCGTCGGTATCTTCGGTGTGGGTGAGCCATTACTGTTCGGGGTTTCCTTACCGCTGGGTAAACCGTTTATTGCAGGCTGTATCGGTGGGGCCGCGGGCGGTGCGCTGATGGCGTTCTTCCATGTGGGGATTATCATTCCATTTGGTACCGCGGGTTTATCCTTAATTCCGCTGGTGGGTGATGGGCAAATTCTGGATTTTCTGATTGCGGTAGCAGGCGCATGGATTGTCGGTTTCATTGCCAGTATGATAATAGGCTTCAACGATCCAGAAAAATAATAAGAAGGTATAGCCATGTCAGCACTGACAGTAAAATTGGAAAGCTTATTGACGAGAGGCAAAGGCACAGAGCAGCGTATTGCAAAGTTTTTGCTGGAATATCGCGATAGCCTTGTGGCAATGAATGCCGCTGAATTGGCTCGTGAGGCTGGCGTGAGCAGTGCATCCGTCATTCGTTTTGCAAGGCAAATGGGCTACCGTGGCTATCCTGAATTTAAGGTCGATTATCTATCTGACGAGAAGCAACACAAAGCGGAAAGTTTGTATGGCAATCTGAGCCGTAACGATGACACAGCTCAGATTATCGCGAAATCTGGGCAGTTATTTATTAGCGCGATTGAGAAATCCTTAGAACTGCTAGAGCCCGCCGCGGTTGATGCCATCGCGCAAAAATTGGTTGAAGCCAAGCGCATTGTGCTATTTGGTATTGGCTCGTCTGCGATTGTAGCGAATGATATTTTCCATAAGCTTATTCGCGTTAATAAATCGGCGTTATTTAGCCCTGACTTGCATGTGCAACTGAGCTATTCGGCAAATTTAGGTGAAGGGGATCTCGCCATCGCCGTGACAGCAAGGGGCAATACGCCAGAAATTAACCGAATGCTGAAGTCGGCACATGAAAATGGCTGTACGACGATTGCTTTAACGCGCTTTGGGCAAGATGATGCGGCGCGTCTCGCGGATTTAACGCTGCCATATTACTATGATGAACAACACTCTCAGCTGGGAGTGATCACGCCTCAAGTATTGCAGATGGTGATATTCGATACGCTATTTTTCAAATATTTAACCCTTGCCAATGAAGATGCAGACATCGCATTGCAAAAAGGTCGACAAGCCGTTACTCAGGCAGGATAAACCACCATGATTGTCACAGAGTTAGCCATCGGCGCACTGATTGGCTTGATTATAAGCACAACCGGTGTGGGCGGCGGTGTGATTGTTTTACCCATACTGACTTACTTTTTTGGGCTTAATGCCTTAGCTGCAGTGGCAACTGCTAACTTTCTCTCTATGCTGATGAAGGTCTCTTCGTCATACATGCATTTTCGCTTAGGCAATATTCCACTAAAAGGGGCATTGATAGTTTTGGCGATTATGTTGCCAAGTACGTTTTTATCCAGCCTGTTTGTGACGTGGCTAGGCAGTATCCCTGCTTATGAAAAACAGGTGGAGTGGGGCATTAATGTGTTGGTCTCCGCGGCTATTATTTTTTCGTTGTATTTATTTATTCAACGGATGTTTTTTGCTAATCCGCGTAAAAAAGTTGCCGTGAAAGAAAATCAATTGAAAGCGATGGCGATCCCGGCGGTATTGGCGGGAATAGTATTAGGTGCAACAGGGGTTGGCGGCGGAGTCGTGGTTCTGCCAATGTTATTGCGTTATATGGATTTAAATATCAAGCAAGCCATTGGTACATCGATTGTGGTGACGACCGTGTTATCGGGCTCTTCGGCGCTAGCTTATGCGCAAGATGGTCATACGGATTTAAAACTGGCATTAATTTTGTGTGCAGGGGCTCTGTTAGTGATGCCGCTGGCAAAATATTTACTGGTGAAATTGTCTGAACGGACTTTCCAATATATTACGTTACTGCTGATTTTATGCAGTGCGGTGATGATGACTTGGAAAGTAATTATGCCGTAAAGATGAAATAATTCTTTTTCTTGCTCGCCAACGTTCTTTCATTAGTCTGAAATTGATAGTTTAAATATGGTTATATTTAAACTATCAATGTTATTTTTCATTTGATCTCCATCTAAAAAAGAAAATCAATTTTTAATATAAAAATAAATATAATTGATTTTTTGTTTGTTTAATTGAAAAAATATTATCATTAATAAAATGTTGGACTATAATCAATTTTGATTTATTAATAATGAGTCTATTTTTGATTTTCATGGAGTGGTTTTTATTATTGAATTTTAATTCATGGCGCTATCTTTTTTGTATGTGTAATAATTGATGTTGTTTCTTTGTTTTAAACAATTGATATTGAATTAGATGCTCTTATAAAGATACGGTTTTTAATTAATTTAAAATTGCGATTTGTATTTTGGAAAACATGTTATTTATTTTTCAAGAGTATTGAAAAGCATCAATCCCAAATGATTATATTATGAAATATCAGTTAACCCATACGTATAGCCGTTCAACACAGTTTTATGGTGTTGAAACAAATTTAAGCCTAGATCAATTTCAACAAGCTTGTGCTTATATTCAGTTAATTAGAGATAAGCTCCCGAGTTTTTCATCTTCGGATGATTGCCTAGTTGAGTGTGAAATTCTTTTTCTTCTTCAGATGTTTTATGGCGTCATGCCATTATATGAAAATAGTGAATTAGATGCGATTGTTGATGTTCACCATAACTGGGAATGTTATGTCATTGGTGGGAATTTGGCGTTAATAAACCAATATGCGATATGTAATGCAAGCATTATTATGCTGGAATTTCTTCGCTATAAATTACAGACAAAACTCAATATTGATTCTAATGAAAAAATAAAAGTTGATTTAGCTCGGATAGATTCCTTATTAAGCGGCCATTTTTTAAAAAAAGAATGGGAATTGAGAGATGTTTATGGAAATGATCTTACGGGTATTCAATTTTTAATAAGCGATAAAGTTGAATTAATCTCTAAATAACCGACAGAAGCTGAAATCTAGCTAGATGAATTTTTTAGTTTACGGAAAGTAAAAAAGCGTCACTCGATGAAGTGACCCCCAATAGTTGAATAACCAATTGCTGGGGGGCTTTTTATGCCAAAATACAATCGTGATGTAAAAATTATCATTTCAATAGATGCGTATCAGAGATTCTGAGTATTTACCTTGTTGAGGTAAGCTTTATCTCAAAGAGTTAAAATATGCTCTGCAATTAAAGACATCAATTTCGATGCATCGACATCAGTAATAATTTTACAATTCATCGTTTCTAAACCGTGATGAGTAACATTAGGTGTGGTAGCAAAACTATGGCCAAATAATCTTTTGGACTCATATTCAATAGTGATAGAACCTTCAACACCTGAAAAAATTTCAGGGTGAATTAGGTAGGCAATAACGCAGGGGTCATGAAGGAAAGGATCAAATTCGGCATATCTTCGGCACATTTCTGCCACGGTCTGAGCAATAACACCACCTTTTTCCAAAGCAGTACACAAACCCGCTCTTATATCAGCTTTGCTTGTTACATCCAAACCAAGCATAGTGATATGCCGCGCACTATCAAAAACAATATGAGCAGCATGAGGATCGACATAAAAATTAAACTCAGCGGCTGGTGTTATATTTCCTTGTGTAAATGCAGCGCCCCCCATGACAACAATATCTTTTATATTATCAACTAATTTTGGTTCTTTAATGATAGCTAAAGCAATATTGGTGAGGGCGGCTATTGTGCATAATGTTATTTCACCAGGATTTGACATGACAGAATCAATAATAAAATCTACCGCGTGACCAGAATCATTGTGGTGCTCAGATTCAGGTAGGAGTATCCCAGCTAGCCCATCTGAACCATGAACATTAGTTTTATTTCCGGTTTTGCTCATTAATGGACGATCACAGCCTTTAGCGAGAGGAATATCTAACCTATTCGCTAATGTCAGTAATTTTTTTGCATTACAGTGAACCTTTTCTAACTCTACATTCCCAGCGACTGTCGTTATCCCGATTATTTCTATTTCAGGTGATGCCATAGCGAGAAAAATAGCCACTGCATCATCAACTCCAGGATCACAATCTATTATTATTTTATGCATTTTTACTCCTTGATTTATATTTTATTAATTAGAAAGGTGAAAGTATTAATAATTAAATCTAAAGGTTATATTTAAATAATCTGGTTTTAGAACGTATGAAAGCTAAAGATAGAAGAGTTGCAAGAATCAAAATAGAGAAAATCTACCTAATGAGATCTTTTTGGTTAAAATTGCGACTTTAATAAGTTATATAGATTATCAGAAATTGAAGTTTAAAATTAATTTGTTATTGCGTAAATAATTGCATGAATGATTAAAATCTAACGATATTGAAATATATTAATCTAAAAGATGCTGTTTTGTTGAGCGTTTTTTAAAGGATAACCCTAGAAATGTGAATTTCATCGCATTTATCAACTATTTATCGGGCGGGTTATTTTTTTTATGAGGAAATAAAACGTAAATCAAGAGAAATCAAATAGTATTATATTTTGTTTTTAATGGTAGATTTTAATTAATCAGCTGGGTATTTTTATTCAAAATAGGGAGGCGTTGTCTATTTACCTGTTTGCTACAAAGAATACTCTTTTACATTCATGTTCGTGTGAACAAGAATAAATAGCATGTCTTTTTCTGCTTGATTAATCGTAATCACTAACAAAAGGCTATTTTCTTTTCATTATGCTCATCTTGGAGGTTTGCGCTAAAGTTAACCCTTTGGTTTCTGGCGCAAATAGGATAGAAACGACTAAGCCAACTAACGAAACGCCTGCCCCCATGAGTACCACATGGCTAATGCCATATTCGTGAATAAAGACAGGCAGTGCCCACGTTGAAAAAATGGTTCCGATGCGGCTTATGGACATAATCACGCCAACAGCGGAAGCGCGAATATCGGTCGGGAAAAGTTCGTTCGGATATAGCCATTGTAATATTCCTGGCCCGCCAGAAAAGAAAGCGTAGATACCGAACATAATGATCACCAAGCAGATCCCTAGGTTGGAGAATAAACCGAGGATCGCCAGTGCGCAGGTCATAATTGCAAAGCTGCCTATCAGTAATGGCCTTCTGCCCATTCGGTTGAGCCAGTACATTGCAGGTAAACAGCCGAGCATAAAGAATAGGCTAATGACGACATTGCCGAGCGCGGCATTTTTCCCTTGATCCCAACCAAGTTCCCCGACAATTTGTGGGCCAAATGTGTAAATGGCAAACATAGGGATCACTTGGCAAGTCCAAATCGTCGCGGTGAATAAGACAAAGGAGAAGTGTCGTTTGGTAAAAATATCGATAAAGCGGGTTTTCTTTTGTTCTTCTGCTTCAAATACCACAGGTTGGCCAAATAATTTGGTCATCATCTTTTGGCACTCTTGATGTCGGCCTTTGCGGATCAGCCAAAGTGGCGATTCAGGTAAATCAAAGCGACCGATTAAAATCACGATGCAGGGGATTACGGCACTACCGAGCATCCAGCGCCAGCCACCTTCAATATCATATAAAGCATAACCCACAAGGTTGGCGCAAGTGGCGCCGACGTACCACATTGCCGCAATAAACCCGACAGCAAAAGCGCGCTGTTTAGTATTAGAGAACTCGGTGATCATCGACGTGGCTATCGGGTAGTCAGCCCCGATGACAATGCCAATTAAAAAGCGCATTAGCAGAAGCTGTAAAGGCGTTGAAACAAACATCGTGGCGACGGAGATTGCACCAATGGCCACAATATCAATCAGGAACATTTTACGGCGACCGACTTGGTCGCAGATATAGCCAAATAAAGAGGTACCGATAAACAGCCCCGCTAACGTGGCCGCACCGAGTAAACCAATCCACTCATTACTTAAATTAAGTACTGGAGTGAGCTGCTCTAAGGCAACGCCAATGAGGACTAATACGTAACCGTCAAGAAAAGGCCCACCGCTGCCCCACAACATAATGCGGCGGTGGACTGAGGAAAACTGGATGTCATCAAAGCTTTTAGGTTGCATAGTCGTTACCTGCATTAGCGCAATAAAATAAAAAAAAGCTCTCGAAGCAATATAACTTTATGGGATAACTTCGCTTCGAGAGTAAGCGCTAGCTATATCAGCCGTATCGAAACTCAATACCGAAAGTACCGCGTGGATATTCCCATTTTTCCAGTGCGCTACCGAGACCCAGAATGCGGCATGTCCCACATTCAAGACAGCCGGCATAATCAAAACGTACCGAGCCATCATCTTGTTTTTTATACAAACCTGCTGGGCAGGCTTTGGTTAATATTTCGAGTACCGCCATATCAGGTTGTTCTTTGATAACGATATGGGGGATCTCTTCATCGACATTAAATTTGTTAATACCGAGTTTGACATCAACGTTTACGGGAGCACTCATATCGCTCTCACTCCTTTAATTCCGTCTTTAATTAGGTTCATAAAGCCGACTTTTTTCGCATGTTGCAGCATGGTTTTGCGCAGAGGCACTGGGGCTTCATCTGAGATGGTGAACAGTTTTTTGGCAATACCAAGTGCCATCTCCGGGTATGCGGTAAACATGCGCGGGTTATCTAAGAATTCAGGCATTCTTTGGTAGGCTTTCATATCGCGCAGTGGGCCTTGTTCCAGCAAAGTGAGGTATTCGCTTAGGCCTTGCTTGCTAAAGTCCTCTTTTTTCATTGCGCTGAGTACGGCTTGAGCTGCGGCTTCACCTGAGGCGACGGCTAAATCCATACCGCGGATGGTAAAGCCTAAGTTCATGCACATACCTGCGGCATCCCCAGCAACAAGAACACCATCCCGAACCAGTTCAGATTGCATTTTTAAACCCGCTTCAGGCACCACATGGGCGGCGTACTCAATCATTTTTCCGCCTTCAATTAATGGTGCGACAGCAGGGTGCTGTTTAAAATCTTCGAGCATTTGTGGAACGGATTTTTTGGCATCTTTAATGTGGTGTAGACCACACACCAGCCCTAACGAAATCGTATCTTCATTGGTGTAAAGGAAACCACCGCCCATCAGTCCATCGGTTGGCGAGCCTGCAAATAGCCACGCAACACCTTCGTTACCTTGGAGGTTGAAGCGGTTTTGTAAAACGTCTTTTGGCAGCTCAATCAGTTCTTTGACGCCGACAGCGACATGCTCGGCACTGACGCGTTTTGTCATGCCCAATTGTTCTGCTAGAAGGGAATTTACGCCGTCGGCAAGGATCACCACTTTGGCTTCGAGTACATCACCGTCAGCTTCGACGCCAACGACTTTGCCATCACGTTCAACCAGCTTATCAACGCGGATCCCTGTGATGCACTGTGCGCCTGCATTTTCAGCTTGTTCAGCCAACCATGGATCCAGTTTTCCACGCAGGATGGACCATGAGGTTTCTTCGGGTTTTTGCGGGTCACCATTTTGGTAATCCACCGTCATTGCACCGGTTTCGGTCATAAAAGAGAGCTTTTCGTGGGTGATCATGCGCTCAATAGGCGCTTCTTTGGTAAACCCAGGAATGATCCGCTCTAAACTGTGAGCATACATGCGCCCACCTGTTACGTTTTTGCCGCCCGCATAGTTTCCTCTTTCAATTAGGAGAACTTGAGCACCTTCACGGGCAAGTACCAGTGCAGCAACTGAGCCAGCCAGACCAGCTCCTACTATGATTGCATCAAAAATATCATCGGACATAGTGTCTCCAAACTTAATGCGGTAGTGAGGGAGTTCCCCCCACTACTTAGGATGTTTATTTGGCCAGTTGCTGAGTCAGTGCTGGAAGAATTTTAAAGAGATCCCCAACAATCCCGTAGTCTGCAAATTGGAAGATAGGGGCATTTTTGTCTTTATTGATGGCAACAATCGTTTGAGCACCATTAGCGCCAACCATGTGTTGGATCTGCCCTGAAATACCGACTGCAAGATACAGTTCAGGTTTGATCATCAGGTTGGAAATACCTACATAGCGTTCATGCTCCATCCATTTTTCGTTTTCAGCCACAGGGCGGGAACACGCAATTTCAGCACCAATGGAATCCGCTAATGCTTTAGCAATGGCAATATTTTCTTGGCTACCGATGCCTCGACCCACACTGACCACAAGGCGCGCTTTGTCTAACTCAACAGAGTTACCTGCTTTTTGCTGAACCGAGGTACGTACAACAGGTTGTTTTGATTCGATTGACTGTTTTGGTTCGACCCATTGTGCAACTTGGGCTGTACCGCTAAGTGATGCATTACTTGACGCGGCATCAAAAGTCCCAGTCGCCACTGTGGCAATGGAAAATGAGCTGCTTAATGTTTCACTGCCGAACGCCAAACCGCCATAGACCATGTGCTTGATAACGGGCTTGTTATCTTCGATGACGACAGTGGCAGCATCATTCGAGACTGCGGCTTGTAGTCTTGCGCCTAAACGTGCCGCCAATAGTTTTCCACGGCGTGTGTTTGGCAGTAACAGCAGTCCAGTATCACCATATTGCTTAATCACATTGACGACGGTATCTGCATAATCTTCGATAATGCGGTCATCAGGTTTGCCGGATAATTGAATGACTTGGTTTGCGCCGAGTTGAAAAGCTTGCGTGGTTTGCGCGTCATCCAATGCGATAACGTTGACATGTTCACCAAGAGTCAGTGCGCCGCCGATCAGTTCAGGTAAGCGAGAAGTCATGTCACTCAGTACCCAAACGGTTGATAATTTGCTCATAACTCCCCCTATTATTTAATGATTTTTCTTAAGTGTTCAGCGAACTGTGCAACTTGGTCATCGCCATCGCCTTCAATAATGATGCGTTGACGAACTTTTTGTTTTGGTGCAGCAATCGACTGAGTCGATAACGCCGCGACATCACCAAGACCGATATCTGCAGCCGTCCATGCTTGAACAGGCTTTTTCGCAGCACCTAAAATGGCTTTCATCGATGGAATAACAGGGACGTTAATGTCTGAAGTCACTGCAATAACCGCAGGTAGTGGAATGGATAACGTTTCGATTTCGTCTTCGAGCTCACGTTCAACAACAATGGTATCTGGTGCAATAGATAGGATTTTTTTGACCCCATTAATAGCAGGAACTTGCAGCTCTTCTCCCATTAAAATACTGACTTGCTGGGCGTTGAGGTCAGCGGAGCCATCACCGCACAGAATCAAATCAAAGCCCACTTTTTTGGCTGCGGCACTAAGGGCAATCGCGCTTTGATGTGGCAGGGCATATTCGAATTGGTCTTCAACCACCACGACTAATTCATCGGGACCACGGGATAAAACGTCTTTACGACCTTTCATGTTGGTCAGTGCTTTGCCACCAATACTTAACGCAATAACTTTACTTTCTGGTTGCTGCGCTTTTATTTGATTAGCAGCTTCAATGGCATTTAAATCATATTGACTAATTTTAGTGTCAGCGCGAGAAAAATCTAAAGAACCATCTGAGCTATTAACAACAATATCTTGTTCATCAGGAACAGATTTGTAGCATGTAATAATATTCATTACATCTCCTAGAATAAAATAAATGGAACAGTTGTGGTTTAATATTTATATGAGTATCACAAACTGGATATTTAAAAATAAAACCTACATCACCAATATTGAACGCCTTAAATTAAAGCGAGTTTAAATATTCATACTGTTACATTACTCACCAATACTGTAAAAATCATCAAGTTAGCAAGCTAATGTTCAATATTGCTATCCTAATCACCAATACTGAATGAGTTTAATAACATTAACCTAACATTATATTTTACTGCTTTGTTTTTATTGATTTATTATTTTATTTTTAACGTGGAAGTTAATAACAAATCTTTATCACGAATAATATTGTGACCTTAATAACAGAATTGTTATTGGTGAGCCGACATGATTCAAATAGTAAATAAATTAATTAATCTTTAATTGGCTATTGATAATAAGTAATTGGGCATATTTAAGAGACATTTATTTAGAAGTCATTAAATGAATGTTAAATATTTATTGTTTTAAAACTTATGTATTAAATAATAAATTGGAATAGACCTATGAGCAAAGAAAATAAAAAGGTCGGAATAGAACCGAAAGTTTTTTTCCCACCATTAATTATTGTCGGGTTACTGTGCTGGCTAACAGTACGTGATCTTGATGCATCAAACGAAGTGATTAACCAAGTCTTTAGCTATGTCACCAATGTCTGGGGATGGGCATTTGAATGGTATATGGTCATTATGTTTGGTGGTTGGTTTTGGTTAATTTTCGGACCTTATGCGAAGAAACGTTTAGGGGATGAAAAACCAGAATTTAGCCGAGCTGGCTGGATTTTTATGATGTTCGCATCTTGTACTTCAGCCGCGGTGCTGTTCTGGGGATCGATTGAAATTTATTACTATATTTCATCGCCGCCGTTTGATTTTGCACCTTATTCTAATGAAGCCAAAAGTATCGGGTTAGCTTACAGCTTGTTCCATTGGGGCCCGCTGCCGTGGGCAACTTACAGCTTCCTCTCTGTTGCTTTCGCTTACTTTTTCTTTGTTCGTAAAATGGATGTGATCCGCCCAAGTAGTACGCTGGCTCCGCTGGTGGGTGAGAAGCGTGCCAATGGCTGGTTTGGAACCATTATCGACAACTTCTATTTGGTTGCATTGATCTTAGCGATGGGAACCAGCTTGGGTCTGGCAACACCGCTGGTGACTGAATGTATTCAATATCTGTTTGGTATTCCACATACCTTGCAGCTCGATGCGATCATTATCTTCTGCTGGATCATCCTCAATGCAGTGTGTGTAGCATTTGGTCTGCAAAAGGGGGTGAAAGCCGCCAGTGATGTACGCAGCTATTTAAGTTTCTTAATGCTTGGATGGGTGCTTATCGTCAGTGGCGCGAGCTTTATCGCTAACTATTTTACAGACTCCGTCGGCGTATTATTAATGTATATGCCACGCATGCTGTTCTATACCGATGCCGTTGGCAAAGGTGGATTCCCTCAAGGTTGGACTGTGTTCTATTGGGCTTGGTGGGTTATCTACGCGATTCAAATGTGTATTTTCCTCGCACGCATTTCCAAAGGACGTACTGTTCGTGAATTATGTTTAGGTATGGTTGCAGGCTTAACCGCAGGTACCACCTTAATTTGGACCATTCTCGGTAGTAACACGCTCCAACTGATTGATAAAAACGTTATTAACATTCCTAAGTTGATTGAAGAGTTCGGTGTTGCACGAGCCATCATTGAAACTTGGGCCGCTTTACCTTTGAGCACTGTAACAATTTGGGGCTTCTTCATCCTCTGCTTTATCGCCACTGTCACACTGATTAACGCCTGTTCATACACTCTCGCGATGTCGACTTGTCGCGCAGTGAAAGATGGAGAGGAGCCACCGTTATTAGTGCGTATTGGTTGGTCTGTTCTTGTCGGCGTGATTGGCATTGTCTTACTGGCATTAGGCGGACTGAAACCAATTCAAACAGCGATTATTGCCGGAGGATGCCCACTTTTTTTCGTGAACATCATGGTAACGCTCTCCTTTATTAAAGATGCAAGAGTGCATTGGAAAAACGATTAATTTACTCAGAAACAATTTTACTTAGAAACAATATTTCAGAAACAACATTGAAGAGGTTATTGATATGGATTTTAGATTGAATGATGAGCAGGAACTGTTTGTCGCAGGGATCCGTGAACTGATGGCAAGTGAGAACTGGGAAAGCTATTTCGCCGAGTGTGACCGCGAAAGCAAATACCCAGAGCGTTTTGTAAAAGCCTTAGCGGATATGGAAATCGATAACCTGCTGATCCCCGAAGAGCACGGTGGCTTAAATGCGGGGTTTATTACGGTTGCTGCGGTATGGATGGAATTAGGTCGCCTTGGTGCTCCTACTTATGTTCTATACCAATTACCGGGTGGTTTTAATACAGTTCTGCGTGAAGGAACTCAAGAGCAAATCGACAAAATCATGGCGTTCCGTGGTACGGGTAAACAGATGTGGAACTCCGCTATTACTGAACCGGGCGCAGGCTCTGACGTTGGTAGCTTACAAACTACATACACTCGCCGTAATGGAAAAGTGTACTTAAACGGTAGCAAATGCTTTATCACCAGTAGTGCGTACACCCCATACATCGTGGTGATGAGCCGCGATGCAGATTCACCGGATAAACCTGTTTTCACTGAGTGGTTCTTAGACATGAGCAAGCCGGGTATCAAGGTGAACAAACTTGAAAAACTGGGTCTGCGCATGGATAGCTGCTGCGAAATTACGTTCGACAACGTGGAACTTGATGAAAAAGACATGTTTGGTCGTGAAGGCAATGGCTTTAACCGTGTGAAAGAAGAGTTTGATCATGAGCGCTTCTTAGTGGCATTGACCAACTACGGTACAGCAATGTGTGCGTTTGAAGATGCGGCACGCTATGCCAACCAACGTGTTCAGTTTGGTGAAGCCATCGGTCGTTATCAATTAATTCAAGAAAAATTTGCACATATGGCGATCAAGCTCAATTCGATGCGCAACATGTTATATGAAACTGCATGGAAGAGTGACAACGGTTTAATCACCTCTGGTGATGCGGCAATGTGTAAATACTTCTGTGCAAACGCAGCATTTGCAGTTGTGGATTCAGCAATGCAAGTCCTCGGTGGTGTGGGTATTGCGGGTGAACACCGTATCGCACGATTCTGGCGCGACCTGCGTGTGGATCGTGTATCAGGCGGTTCAGATGAAATGCAAATACTGACATTAGGTCGTAGCGTACTGAAACAGTATCGCTAATCGAGGTTAGTCGTTGATTGATCTCCTGAGATTTTCGGGAGATCACTTTAGTTTCACAGGAGATGAGAAAATGGCAGAGCATTTACCAATGCCCGAGTTTGGCCCGCTATCTGGGGTTAGGGTGGTATTTTCAGGGATTGAAATTGCAGGCCCATTTGCCGGACAAATGTTCGCAGAATGGGGCGCGGAGGTTATTTGGATCGAAAACGTCGCATGGGCTGATACCATTCGTGTTCAACCTAATTACCCGCAACTATCTCGCCGCAATCTACGGGCGCTATCGCTGAACATCTTTAAAGATGAAGGTCGAGAAGCGTTCCTTAAACTGATGGAAACGACGGATATTTTTATCGAAGCCAGTAAAGGCCCAGCCTTTGCGCGCAGAGGGATCACCGATGAATTATTGTGGGAGCATAACCCGAAATTGGTGATCGCCCACTTATCAGGCTTCGGACAATACGGCGACCCGCAATACACCAACCTTGCGGCGTATAACACCATTGCACAAGCATTCAGCGGCTATTTAATTCAAAACGGTGATAAAGACCAGCCAATGCCGGCATTCCCGTATACCGCAGACTATTTTTCTGGCATGACCGCCACCACCTCCGCTTTAGCGGCACTGTATAAAGTTCAAAAAACAGGTAAAGGCGAAAGTATTGATATTGCCATGTACGAAGTGATGTTGCGTATGGGGCAGTATTTCATGATGGACTACTTTAACGGCGGCGAAATTTGCCCACGCATGACGAAAGGAAAAGACCCGTATTATGCCGGTTGTGGGCTTTATAGCTGTAAAGACGGTTATATCGTAATGGAGATTGTGGGTATTACTCAGATCCAAGAAATCTTCAAAGATATTGGTCTTGCTCACTTATTGGGTACACCAGAAATTCCTGAAGGCACGCAGCTCATTCACCGTGTTGAGTGCCCGTATGGCCCACTTGTTGAAGAAAAATTAGATGAGTGGCTAGGTGCGCGTGACATTGATGTTGTTCTAGCGCGCTTGGCGGAGCTGAATATTGCCAGCGCCAAGGTACTTACCATTCCAGAATTAGAAACCAATCCACAATATATTGCCCGTGAATCCATCACCAGTTGGCAAACCATGGACGGGCGTACCTGTCGTGGTCCAAACGTGATGCCAAAATTTAAAAACAATCCGGGGCAAATCTGGCGCGGTATGCCATCTCACGGCATGGACACGTCGGATATTCTGCAAAACATTGGTTATAACGAAAATGATATTAGGGGGCTGGTCGAGAAAGGGCTGGCTAAAATTGTTGAGTAATTCAATGACTATTCAGTTCAATCATTCCTGTTGGGCTGAATAGACATTAGGGAAATGATGGGATAACAATTAATGGATGTAATCGGTAAACAAAATTTGCGTCAAATGTGGGATGATTTTGCAAAAACTCACGGTAATAAAAAGGCGCTTATCTTTGAATCCTGTGATGGCGATGTGCGTGAATTCAGCTATTTAGAAATGAATCAGCAGATTAACCGAACTGCCAACCTCTTTTTAAGCTATGGCATTCAAAAAGGGGATAAAGTTGCGTTACATTTAGATAATTGCCCAGAGTTTTTCTTTTGCTGGTTTGGTCTTGCCAAAATTGGGGCGATCATGGTGCCGGTCAATGCGCGATTCAAGTATGAAGAGAGCGCGTGGATCATCCAAAACTGCGAACCTCGGTTGGTTGTTACTCGTCCCCATTTTGCCGATATTTACCAAACCCTTGTCGATGACAAAGCAACAGCGCTTGAACATATCTTCTTAATTTCAGACACCCAATTACCAACGCAGCAAGGTATGACTGACTTTACCGTTGAACTAGCTCAACAATCGATTGTGCTGGCGGAGCAGGTTGAACTCAGCGTGGATGATACCGCCGAAATTCTGTTCACCTCTGGGACGACCTCTAAACCAAAAGGGGTCATTATCACCCACTATAATCTGCGCTTTGCAGGTTATTACTCCTCTTGGCAATGTGCATTACGTTCTGATGATGTCTATTTGACGGTGATGCCCGCTTTTCATATCGATTGCCAATGCACAGCGGCTATGGCGGCATTCTCCGCTGGGGCAACCTTTGTTCTCCTTGAGAAATACAGTGCTCGGCGTTTCTGGCAACAGATTGTGAAGCATCGCGCGACAGTGGCGGAGCTGATCCCAATGATGATCCGCACCTTACTGAGTCAACCGGTTGCCGACAATGAGCAAGCGCACTGTTTACGGGAAGTGATGTTCTATCTCAATTTAAGCGATAAAGAAAAGCAGCAGTTTATGGAACGCTTTGCCGTGACGCAGTTTCTCACTTCGTATGGCATGACTGAAACTATTGTTGGGCTGATTGGTGATAGACCTGGGGATGAACGACGCTGGCCGTCCATAGGACGCCCTGGATTTGGTTATCAAGCTCAAATTCGAGATAAACATAATCAACCATTAAAAACAGGGGACATTGGCGAGCTATGTGTAAAAGGCGAGCGGGGTAAAACCTTATTTAAAGCCTATTACAACAATCCTGAAGCTACAGAAAAAACCTTTGATAGTGAAGGGTGGATGCACACTGGCGATTTTGCTTATCAAGATGACGATGGATTTTTCTACTTTGTTGACCGTAGTAGCAACATGGTCAAACGCGGCGGTGAAAACGTCTCTTGCAGCGAAATTGAGAACATCATTGCATCCCATCCTGTTATTGCGGATGTCGCGGTTATCGGTGTGATGGATGCCATTCGTGATGAAGCTATCAAAGCGTTTATCGTGCTGGAGGAGGGGGCTACGCTAACTCAAGAAGAGTTTTTTGCTTTTTGCGAAACAAAAATGGCGAAGTTCAAAGTGCCCTCATTGGTGGAAGTCCGTCAGGGATTACCGCGTAATTGCTCTGGTAAGGTGCTGAAAAAACATCTGAAATAATCGAATAACAACCTAAAGGTTTAAACTATGAGCGAATCATTAAAAATTACCCGTCATGGTGCCGTGCTAGAAATTGTACTCGATAGACCTAAAGCCAACGCCATTGATGCAAAAACCAGTTTTAAAATGGGGGAAGTTTTCCTTAATTTCCGTGATGACCCAACGCTGAGAGTGGCCATTATTACGGGTGCTGGAGAACGTTTCTTCTCTGCGGGATGGGATTTAAAATCTGCGGCGGAAGGGGAAGCGCCTGATGCTGATTTTGGCCCGGGCGGTTTTGCGGGATTAACTGAGATTTTCAACTTAAATAAACCCGTGATCGCGGCAGTAAACGGTTATGCGTTTGGCGGTGGTTTTGAGCTAGCGCTGGCGGCAGATATGATTATCTGTTCTGAAAATGCCAGTTTCGCGCTACCTGAAGCGCAATTAGGTATTGTGCCCGATAGCGGCGGTGTTTTGCGCTTACCAAAAATTCTTCCTGCGCCTATCGTCAATGAAATGGTGATGACAGGGCGCCGAATGGATGCTCAAGAGGCGCTGCGTTGGGGTATTGCGAATGGAGTGGTGCCTATCGAGAATTTAATGGATAAAGCGCGAGAGCTGGCTGAAAAAATAACACAAAGCGCACCGCTTGCCGTTGCTGCACTGAAAGAAATTTTCCGCGCAACCGGAGAATTAACGGTGGAAGAGGGCTATAAATTGATGCGCAGTGGTGTGTTAGAAAACTACCCTGCTGTATTGCACTCTGAAGATGCAACGGAAGGCCCTTTAGCATTCTCAGAGAAGCGTAAGCCAAACTGGAAAGGACGCTAATCCTACGAGTGATTGGATGACTGCGAGGTGATTATGAGTTTTTACAGCTTTGAAGGCGTGACGCCCGTGGTGCATCCAACGGCTTACGTTCATCCTTCCGCCGTGGTGATTGGTGATGTCATTATTGGTGCCGATGTGTTTGTGGGGCCAAATGCTTCATTACGGGGGGATTACGGGCGCCTAATCATCGAAAAAGGGGCGAATATTCAAGACGGTTGCATCATGCATGGTTACAGCGATGTTGAGACTATTGTGCGTGAATCTGGGCATATTGGTCATGGCTCAATTTTACATGGCTGCATTATTGGGCGTGACGCTCTGGTCGGCATGAATAGTGTAGTGATGGATGGTGCCGTCATCGGTGACGAAAGCATTATTGGTGCGATGAGTTTTGTTAAAGCGGGTTTCCAAGGTGAGCCAAGACAGATGTTGATCGGCGCACCTGCACGTTTTCTTCGCCATGTGAGTGATGAAGAACTTCATTGGAAACAGCTAAATACCAAAGAGTATCAAGATTTAGCGGGACGTTATCTTCAAAGTTTAGAGGAAGCTATACCGTTAACTGAGATAGAGCCTAATCGCCCTCGGTTGCAAGGAACCACGGATGTCAAACCGAAAGGTCAATGATGCGGATGTGTAGAATCGTCAATAATATTTTTTCAGTAACCTCAACGCAGGCTTAAAGCCTGCGTTTTTTTGTTATGGCGTCGATGAAAATAATATTAACGACGCTGGGCTTTAGATAGCATCCATTGCCATTTTTGCTCACGATTAAGTTCTGTTGGTGGGACGAGATTCGTTTTCACCGGCGACTCAATCGTCATCTTCTCGGAAGTATAATTTTTTAGGCGAGAGTAAAGTTGACTGTCAATTTTAGTCACTTTAATCAATCGTTGGCATTGGCAGCCTCGTCCCGATAACTTATTGGGGATCATTTTGACTTCACACTGTATTTCTGCCACATCCGAAAGAATATAAGAGACAATATTCACCGCATTAGTATGCGGAATTTCAAAATTATTCGAGATTTCTCTGGCGGTGATCCAGCGACCCTGTTTCATTACCCAGTTTGCAATGGATAAATACATCGGGCTTTTCACTGATTCTTTACACATAAGCGCTCCTTCAGCTCATTGCTTAAAAGTGATTAAGGCAATAAGAAACTATACGCCAATCTTGTTGTTATGATGTCTTGTATATTTATTAGACTATAAATAGCCATGATTAATGATTAAAAGTTGGTTAAAAACGTTGAGAGAAGATTAACTCTAGGTTGTTTTTTTGTTGTTTACCAATGGGTTACAAAACAACTTTTATCATATAGTTATTTATACGCTATAAAATCAACGCAAATGTGGAGCTAAATCAAATAAGATCTGAATTTATGAAATTTAGATTAAGTTAAGGTGGTTGCTGAGTAGATTCTGGTTGAATAAGTTTGGAAAGGCTAGAAAGCAAAAACCCGCCACTAGGGCGGGTTCTTTAAATAGTGGTGCCCGGACTCGGAATCGAACCAAGGACACGGGGATTTTCAATCCCCTGCTCTACCGACTGAGCTATCCGGGCAACGGAGCGTATTAAACCTGATTTAAGAGGGTGAGTCAAGGCGGTTTCTAAAAACTTTTGATTGAATGCGTTTTTTTTCAGCGTTTCAATTAATTTTTAAGCAAATCAATGCAAAAACTCACAAAAAGTGAAAAAAAATGCCAGTAACTGTGATGGTTTACTGGCATTTTTATCGCTATTTTAAGGATTTATTAGCGTAGATATTTTTTCTGCGCCTTATTCACTTTAATAAGATAATTACGAGATTCCGCCGCAGGGTGTTTGGTGGAAAGCGTTTCGTAAACTTCTCCCGGCTCTAGGTTATTAATACGCTGAGCCGCTTGTTTTTTATCATTGTGGAAGACGCGTAGCACGCTGCCAGCACCGCCGTTATAAGCTGTAATAACCGCATAGCGACGTGAAGTTGGATTACTGATATCCCCCAAATAACTATTTTGTAAGATAGCTAAGTATGCCGTACCTGTATCAATGTTTTGCTCTGGGTCAAACAGGTAACTGCGGCTTGGTACTCCTGATTTACCTTGGGAGCGGAACACATCTTTACCGGCTGTGTTTGGCATAATTTGCATCAAACCTAGCGCATCAGAACGGCTAACTGCGTATGGGTTGAAGCTCGATTCAATCTGCATAATTGCCAGTATCAGTGATTCATCTACGCCGTATTTCGCGGATGATTTCTTAATAAATGGCATATATTTATGGGCGCGTTTATCTAAGTGGTTTGGTACCAATTGCATGGTCACCGACCAAACAATATTCATACCGGACTGTCTGCGCTGCATTTTATTGCTGATCAGATAATCTGCAAATTTAGTGGCTCGCCACTCCCAGCGAATCGGTTCGCCCGTATTATCCATCACCTGACCAAACAGGAATGGCTCTTTACTGTAGGGAATGTCGTTAATATCAGAATAGAGGTCGATGGAATTCGGGTCATCGCCCATCAATAAAGTGGTGACAATGGCTTTTTTCAGATGTTCTGACGGTTCAACAGCGGAGATGGTCTCAACCGTGATTGTCCCTGCATCAAAGTTAATGTGGCTACGAGTACGATACTCATCGGTATATTTCACATAGTCTTTAGGCCCTGCAATTAGGACTTCTTTGATCCCCCAAATATTTTCGATGTTATGAGCAAATTGCCCCATCAAAATATCAAAGCCATTGGTATCTTTGACGTAGTCGGGATTAAAGTCGGATTTCTGATTACTGGAGCAAGAAACAATCAGGGGAATCAACAATGTGAGAGCAAATAATTTTTTCATACGATCCACAATAATAATGCAAGCTAGCTGCTATTTCGGTCATTTTCCCTAAAACATTCAAGTTGCAGGAGGTTAGCAAACCGAGCCATGCAACTTGAGGTTCGATAGGTATAGACCTAAAAACTATTTTTCTGGGGTATAGCCATCAATTTGAATATCGTGACCTTCAAATAAGAATTTCACCATTTCTTGTTCCAGCATTTTGCGATCGTCTGGGTTCATGGTGTTTAATTTCTTTTCATTGATCAGCATAGTCTGTTTTGTCATCCATTGACTCCATGCTTCTTTCGAAATCTCATTAAAAATACGCTTTCCTAATTCACCTGGGTAAAGCTGGAAATCTTGCCCATCAGCGTCACGTTGTAAGAAAGTGCAAAAAATGGTTCTACTCATTTATTTTTTCCTCGAATATCAGGTAGTAAGGCAAGTTGTTTTAGTAAACTTTCAACCGGAGCTGCAAGCCCAACGGTTGCGCCTAGGTGTAAGTTATACCAGAGTCCGTTGCCTTCATCCATGGCAGAGTTAAATGCCTGAATATTAACTTTTACAGGGATAATATCTAAATGGAAATGGCTAAATGTGTGGCGAAAAGCAATTAATTGTTCTGGCGTGTCATATTGCAGGCCAGAATCAGCTAGCCACTGAGCCAGTTGCTCATGGCTTTCAAACTGTGGGAAGGCGAATAAACCGCCCCAAATGCCGGAAGGAGGGCGCTGTTCTAACCAGACATTATCTTGGTGCTGAAGGATCAAAAACCATGCACTTTTTTCCGGAATTTTCTGCTTAGGTTTTTTCCCAGGATATTCCTGCCAAGAGTGATTAGCGTAAGCAATACAGCCGGCATTGAGTGGGCATAGTTCGCATTTTGGTTTACTGCGAGTACACACCATTGCACCAAGATCCATCATGGCTTGGTTAAAATATTCGACTTCTACTTTGGGGGTGACGTTGGTGCTGATTTCCCACAGGCGATTTTCTACCTCTTTCTTACCCGGCCAACCCGCGACTGCATAGCAGCGAGCAAGCACGCGTTTTACGTTGCCGTCCAAAATTGGGTAATGTTGCTTTTGAGAAAGGGAGAGAATAGCGCCTGCCGTTGAACGTCCCACCCCCGGAAGCGCATTCACTTCCTCAAATGTGGTAGGAAATTGACCATTATATTGGGTAGCAATCACCTGCGCGGCTTTATGCAGATTGCGCGCTCGTGCGTAATAACCGAGTCCTGTCCATAAATGCAGAACTTCATCAAGGGGCGCATTCGCCAGTGCGGTCACATCCGCAAAGCGTTGGGTGAATTTTTCAAAATAGGGAATGACTGTGCTGACTTGGGTCTGCTGCAACATGACTTCAGAGAGCCAAACATGGTAGGAGGATTTTTCCTGCTGCCATGGCAAGGTTTTACGACCGTATTTGTGATACCACTTGAGCACTGCACTTGAGAATTGTTGAGCTTCCATTATTTATAATATTTTTATCGCGATTTCAGTCATGGAGAGGATTGCAACATAGACGGTGATAGCTGTAAACCGCTTCTTGTGTAAAGTTATCCAATTATCAACTGCAAGATCCTTGAAGTTTTGCTAAACTCCTTTTCCCACCATACTTAGATATTAATTAATTAGGTATGTTTGGGTTTTTTTATACTCTTGTTGGCACATTATCTAACTGGACAACGAATTTTTTAGAACTTTATTATGATCAATAACGTTATCTCCCCCGAATATAATGAAGAAGGGCGGGTTATGCGCCGTGTCCGTAGTTTTGTCCGCCGTCAAGGGCGTCTGACAAAACGTCAGGAAGAGGCATTAGAAAGCGAATGGGCAGAAATGGGGATCGATTTTGTTAACGAACCCTTTGATTTCGCAAAACTATTTAATAATTCAAATCCAGTGACTCTGGAAATTGGATTTGGAATGGGCACCTCATTAGTGACGATGGCAGCACAAAACCCAGATCAAAACTTTCTGGGTATTGAAGTGCATGCACCGGGCGTTGGGGCTTGTTTGGCATCAGCAAAAGAAGAGAACATCACCAACCTACGCGTGATGTGCCACGATGCCATTGAAGTTTTAGACTTCATGATCCCGAACGGCAGCTTAGCAATGGTTCAGTTATTCTTCCCTGATCCTTGGCATAAAGCGAAACACAATAAACGTCGTATTGTGCAGGTGCCTTTTGCTGAAAAAATTCGCAGTAAATTAATTGATGGTGGTGTTTTCCACATGGCGACAGACTGGGAACCTTATGCAGAACATATGCTTGAGGTAATGACCAGCGTGGCTGGGTATGAAAACGTATCCACGTCAGGGGACTACGTTCCTCGTCCAGAATCAAGACCAGAAACAAAATTTGAAAAGCGCGGCCAGCGGTTAGGGCACGGTGTATGGGATTTAATGTTTAAGAGGGTTTAATCATGGCTAAACAACAGCGTAGTCGCCGTTTACGTAAAAAAATGCGTTTGGACGAGTTCCAAGAATTAGGTTTCATTGTTAAGTGGAACTTTAAAGAAGGCACGCCAATCGAAGAAGTGGACAGCGTCGTTGACCAACTGATTGCTGAAGCTATCGAACCAAACGGTCTGGCATTTGAAGCTAGCGGCTACATGAACTGGGAAGGGATTGTTTGCCTGCAGAAAATTGGTAAATGTACCGAAGAACACCGTCAAATCGTTGAAAACTGGCTAAAATCAAAAGGGATGAACGACGTTGTTGTTTCTGAACTGTTTGATGTTTGGTGGGAATAATAACTAGTTTGATTATTAATAAAGGCATCCAATTGGATGCCTTTATTTTCTAGAGTAATCCATTCTGGAGCAAAACACTTGAGCACCCAGTTTTCTGACCAATTACTGCATGATATTTTGGAGCAAGTCCGCCCCCTGATAGGTCAAGGGAAGGTGGCTGACTACATACCGGCGCTTGGCGGTATTCCTTCACATCATTTGGGGATAGCGGTTCATACTGCAGAGGGCGATATTTTCACTGCTGGAGATGCGAGAAAACGTTTCTCAGTTCAATCCATTTCTAAGGTTCTCAGCTTAACCTTGGCAATGACGCGCTACGAAGAGCAAGAAATTTGGAGCCGTGTTGGTAAAGAGCCTTCAGGGCTGCCGTTCAACTCATTGATTCAGATAGAGATGGAAAAGGGCATTCCCCGTAACCCTTTTATCAATGCCGGCGCGATTGTGATTGCCGACATGCTGCAATCTCGTTTAAGCGCACCAAAACAGCGGATGCTGGAGTTTGTCCGAAAACTCGCTTGCGAACCTGACATTAGCTATGACATTAATGTCGCTCGTTCAGAAATGGAGCATGCGAGCCGCAATGCAGCTATCGCGTATTTAATGAAATCTTTTGGCAATTTTGATAATGATGTTTTAACGGTTTTAGAAACTTATTTTCATTATTGTTCTCTAAGTATGAATTGTGTCGAACTGGCTAGGTGTTTTACCTATTTAATGAATCAAGGTGAGTCGCCTTGTTCGATAGACCCAATTATCACGCCGCTACAATCTCGACAAATCAATGCGTTGATGATGACTTGTGGTATGTACGATGGTTCTGGTGAATTTGCATTTCGTATTGGAATGCCCGGTAAATCAGGTGTCGGTGGCGGTATTGTGTGTGTGGTTCCTAACCAATTTACGGTAGCCGTGTGGTCACCGGAATTAGATTCAGCAGGAAACTCTTTGGTCGGCTGCGCTGCCTTAGAGCTTTTATCGAAACGAATTGGACGTTCTGTTTTCTAATTACCTCTCAACAAATATAGAGGTAATCGACGAGGAGATTTTATGTTACGCCGTACTTTAATTGCGTTTTCATTACTGGCCTGCGCCACTAGCCAAGCGGCGGATTACAACTGCTCGGTAACCCCGAAAGACGACATTTTTATGACGCCTGATAATGTCCAAGTCGTCGGTCGCAGTGGTGATTTAAAAATCACCCCAAATGGTGATGTCACGCTGAATGGTCAAAAAGTTGCACTGACCTCTGAGCAACAGCAGCAAGCACTACGTTATCAATCGGCTATCCGTCAGGATTTACCGTGGATCAAAAAAGAATCCGAAGAGAAATTAGCGGCATCGCGTAAATCCCTCGATAAAGTAGTGGTTAAGGTAATTGGCAGCGATAGCAATATTCGCAACCGCTTGACTAAGCTTGAAAAAGATTTAAACGGTCAAATTAACCAAATTATTGAAACTCGTTCAAATGGCTACGCTTTCCACCATGAAGGTATCAAGAAAGTAGAAACTTCAGGGCGTGAATTAGTCAATGAAAGCTTAGGTGGCATTTTACAAGACAGTATCAATGAAATGGGACGCAAACAGTTACTTGCTGGCGGTGATACCAACAAAATGCTGCAAGGTATGCTAGGTAGCCTCGGTGGGTTACAGCAAGAAATTGATAGTGAATGGAAAAACCAAGAAAACAGCTTCCAGCAGTTTGGTCAGCAAGTCTGTTCTAAAGTCACTTCATTAGAGCAACAACGCATTAGCTTACTGAATTCAATTAACGGTAAATAATTCAGGTAGTTTGGTGAGTTTTCAACGCTATCATTGGTAATGAAAGGCAGTAATAGGGAAACTGATTACTGCCTTTTGCATTAAAAGTCTCATTAAACCATGACGGCATTAACATAAATAAAAACAATACTAAGAATCATTATCATTTAATTGACTTATGAGTAACTCTCCTTAGAATGCTGGTTTGGCTTAACGACTAAATGGGTGTTATTCATATGAAAAAGTTTATTCCAGCGGTACTGGTTTCTATCCTGTCATTCTCCGCGCCTTACGCACTGAGTGCTGAATCAGCTTCATTTACGCCAAACGCAATCACTGCACAAGGTGCTGAAAAAGTTACGGTTAAACACCTTTCCGGCGAAACGGAAGTGGTGAAAAAACCACAAAAAGTAGTTCTGTTTGATTTCGGTATTTATGACTCAATGCAAAAACTGGGGTTAGGGGACAAGGTTGTCGCTCTGCCGATGGGTAATGCACCTGCTTATGTAAAAGCGGGTATCCCTGCGACAGTCAAAAATGCAGGCGGCATGAAAGAACCAAACTTAGCTGAGATCGCTGCATTGAAACCCGACTTAATCGTGATCACGGGTCGCCAAGGTAAATCTTACGACGCATTATCAAAAATTGCTCCGACGCTGAATCTAGGCTCTGACAGCAAAAATTATGTTGAGTCAGTGAAAGCCAACATTCGTTTAATTGGCGATTTATACGGTGACCAAAAAGCGGTGGATGAGCAACTTGCTCAGTTGGACAAAACCATTGCTGAAGCCCAGAAAAAAGCGGCTGCATCCAATAAAAAAGTGCTGGTTTTATTGCACAATGACGGCAAATTAATCCCAAATAACCAAGCGGTTGTTTATGATGTGGTAAAAGCACAACGTGCTGAATTACCTGTTCAAGCGGATGCTGATAAATCCAAACGCCGTGTGGTAGACACAAAAACTATCGCACAAGCGAACCCTGATGTGATTTTGATTGTAGATCGCAGTGAAGCGATTGGCGCAGGTAAATTGGAAAAAACGGTATTTGAAGACCAAAACATTCAAGAAACCAAAGCCTATAAAGATGGCAAAATCACCTATTTGCAATCTGACTTGTGGTATCTCTCTGGTGGCGGTTTAGTCAGCCTCACCGAACAAATCGATGCAGTCACCAAAGCACTGTAATTGGTAGATTGTTATTTTTGTTTATTACCCTTGTTTATTACCTTTAGTAAAAGCAAAAGCCAGCATTAAGCTGGCTTTTTTATGGAGCAATAGAAATTATTCTTCCCCTAAAAAAAGCTCCAGTAGGGAGTTTAAGAATAATTTTCCATGTTCAGTAATTTGCCATTCATCAGCGGTTTCTGAGATATAACCTTTGGCTAAGGCTTCATCGATAGCTGGGCGAACCACAGACTCTGCCAGACCGGTATAATCAGTAAATTCACGGCGAGGCATCGCTTCAAGTAACCGGAAACGGTTCATAAAATACTCGAATGGGCGGTCTTCGTTCTCGACATTATATTGATTATCAAGATAACGACCTTCCATATAACCCCGCGGATGTTTGGTTTTGACGGTGCGTAAAATTTGCCCATCGGTTGAGGTGATTTTGCCATGTGCGCCACAACCGATACCTAGATAATCCCCAAAACGCCAATAGTTAAGGTTATGTTCGCACTGATAGCCCGCTTTGGCATAGGCGGAAGTTTCATATTGCTGATAACCTGCCGCTGTCAGTAATTTATGCCCTTCGGTGTAGATATCCCATAGGGTATCGTCATCCGGTAAACGCGGCGGGCGAGAACCAAACTGAGTGTTCGGCTCAATGGTTAGCTGGTACCAAGAAAGATGCGGCGGAGCGAGTTCAATCGCTTGGCGTAAATCCGATAGCCCTTCGTCGCGAGTTTGTGACGGTAAGCCGTGCATTAAATCCAAATTAAAACTGCGTAGATTTAAGTTGGTGGCGAGCAGAGCGGCACGTTTAGCTTCACTAGGGCCATGAATACGCCCCAACATGATCAGTTTGTCGTCTCCGAAGCTTTGTACTCCGATGGAGATACGGTTGATCCCCGCGGCTTGGTAGCCTGCAAAACGGTCAGCTTCCACTGTGCCGGGGTTGGCTTCCATAGTCACTTCCGCATCGGGGTTTAAATTCACGCGCTCACGAACGCCATCCATTAACATCTGCATGGATTCAGCGGTTAATAAGCTCGGTGTACCGCCACCAATAAAGATAGTTTTAACGGGGCGGTCGCCAATCAGTTCGGCATCTTTATCCAGATCGCTAAGCAAATGCTCAACATACTCAGTTTGGGGAATTTCCCCCTTAAGGGTATGTGAGTTGAAATCACAATACGGGCACTTTTGTACACACCAAGGAATGTGGATATACAAGCTTAATGGGGGAAGCTTAAGCATTTTTTAGGGCATCCAACATCATCGCAAGTGCTTTACCACGGTGTGATACCGCTTGTTTTTCGGCTTTAGTCAGTTCTGCTGAGGTACAGCCTAATTCTGGTACGTAGAAAATTGGGTCGTAACCAAAGCCACCTTGCCCTTTTGCTTCACGGGTTAAAACTCCGTGCCAGCGACCATGAAATACTAATGGCGTCGGGTCTTCAGCATGGCGCAGATACACTAACACGCAGTTAAATTGCGCTTGGCGCTGGTCATCCGGCACATCTTTCATGGCATCGAGAAGCTTATCGAGGTTTTGCTGGTCGGTCGCATCTTCACCCGCATAGCGTGCAGAGTAAATTCCCGGTGCTCCACCTAATGCATCCACAGAAATACCGGAATCATCGGCGATGGCGGGTAAGCCTGTTTGTGCCGCAGCATGGCGAGCTTTTAATATTGCGTTCTCGATAAAGGTTAATCCGGTCTCTTCTGCGGATTCAACCCCAAGGCTGGTTTGAGCGACGATATCCATGCCGAACTCGCGAAGTAAATCCGCTAATTCATTAACTTTGCCCGGGTTACCTGTGGCTAATACAACTTTTTGCATTGTTTCTCTCTTCCCTTACATAACGCCGACGAGGAACAATATCTCAGTTAAAGCAGGATCGATCATATTGGAAATATCGATACGTAAGTAGTTCAGGGCGATCAAAATAAACATCACAATCATGGCAGAAAAATCTAACCCGCCCATGGCTGGGATAATACGACGAATCGGTGCCATTAACGGTTCAGTTAATTGGAACAGTAAATAATCGACAGGGTTACGACCTTGGCTCACCCAGCTTAAAATCGCACGAATTAAGATCATCCAGAAAATCAATTTACCGATATAAGTCAGTAAGAGAATTAATCCCATAGGTAGTAAGGTGAAACTAATGTCAGGCAGCTTATTGTCGGCCCACATAACAAAGATAATGTCAGCAATTGCCAGTACAAACGCCACCAGCAGGGTTGCAGTATCAATGGAGCCAACGGATGGAATTAAGCGGCGTAAAGGTCCCACGATAGGTTGAGTGGCTTTAACCACAAACTGCGAGAATGGGTTATAGAAATCGGCACGAACGCACTGCATCCATACTCTGAGCAGAAGCACAAAGATGTACAGTTGGATCAGGGTGGTAACAACAAAAACGATAGTCTGCATGGTTTATCCCAAAAAATAAATTAAAAAAGTTTTTCCATTTCTTCCGCACGGTCAATCGCGCTTTGCATAGCATTGGCGACAGTTTGCGGTAGATGACCTTGGTAAAATTGCTCTAAAGCCATTGCGGTGGTACCGCCTTTAGAGGTGACTTGCTCACGCAAGGTTGAAAATGGGGTATCTCCCTGTGATTTCGCTAATGCTACGGAGCCTTCAATAGCATTAAGAACCAATTCGCGGGCTTGTTTTTCATCATAGCCAAGCTGCTCGGCTTTTTGCTGCATGGATTCCATAAACAGGAAAAAGTAAGCGGGGGAGCTACCGGTTAACGCAATGATATTATTGATTTCGCTCTCTTTGGTACACCAAGTTGTTGAACCGACGCTTTCCATCAATTGCTGAGTAAATTGTTTATCATCTTCAGAGACATTGGACTGTGCAAACAAGCCACTAACACCTTTACCCACCAGTGACGGCGTGTTTGGCATAATGCGTACTAAACGCAGTGAATGGGCAAAATAGTCATTATAACGAGCCGCAGGAATACCGGCAGCGATGGTTAATATCAGCTTATTTTCTAAGTTTGTGAGTTGTCGAAGAGGCTCACAAACGTCTTTCATCATTTGCGGTTTGACGGCAAGCACAATCACGTCCGCTAGTTGGGCGGCGGTGAGATTATCATTGGTGCTAATGATGCCATAGTCTTGCGCCATTTTGTCACGGCGTACAGGGGTTGGTGAACAGACGGTGATCATCGATGCAGGATAGCCATGAGCCACAAGACCCGCAATAATGGCATTCGCCATATTTCCCGCGCCAATAAAGGCAATTTTGCGATGTTGCATGTTGTTCTCCTAAAGATTAATTATGGTACTGACGGGCACCAAAAATGGCGGTACCAATGCGAACAAGTGTTGATCCGCAGTGGATAGCAGCGCGCATATCGTCGGTCATCCCCATGGATAAAGTGTCCACAGTCGGGTAGTTAGCTTTCAATTGTTCGAATGCCTGTTCCATTTGGCGAAACGCTGCACATTGGCGCTCATAATCGGTTTCTGGGGCTGGAATGGTCATTAACCCACGCAACACTAAATTGGGTAATTGGGCGACTTGAGTAGCAAGTTCATTTACTTCCTCGAGGGTTATCCCCGATTTGCTGTTTTCATCACTAATATTAATTTGGATCAGCACATTCAGCGGCGCTTTATTTTGAGGGCGCTGCTCATTTAAACGTTGGGCGATTTTGGCGCGATCTAAAGTATGGAACCAATCAAAATGTTCTGCCACTAAGCGGCTTTTATTGGACTGTAGTGGACCAATAAAGTGCCAAACTAGGTCGGTTCTTTCCGCAAAGTGCTGGATTTTCTCCACGCCTTCTTGCACATAGTTTTCACCAAATTGGCGTTGACCTGCCTCGATAGCTTCCATAATGGCTTCACAAGGTTTGGTTTTACTCACAGCTAACAGGGTAATATCTTGAGGGGAGCGGTGACACTCGGTTGCAGCAAGATGAATACGCTCAGTGACATCAGATAGGTTTTTTTGAATGGTCATGTTATTCAATACCGTTTTTCAGTTGCTTTCGGTGAATAGTGAGAATTAGCCCTAGTGTAAAACATATTAAGGGCGAACGGCACCTTTGCAGCAACTGAATGGGGAAAATAAACGTAAAGATGTGCCTTTTAGTAATTTTGTTCAAACCAACTTTCTAAAATCACCACCGCAGAGGCAGAATCCACTTTGCCTTTGCTCAGTGCGCGATAGCCACCTTGCTCAAACAGCCCCGATTTCGCCTCTACGGTAGACAGCCTTTCATCATGCAGTTGAACCTGCACACCAAAGCGTCCGTGAATGCGATTGGCAAAATTACGTGCTTGGCTAGTGACGAGCTGCTCAGTGCCATCCATATTTAAAGGAAGCCCGACAATCACGAGCTGCGGTTGCCACTCTTTGAGCAATTTTTCAATTTGTGACCAGTCGGGTCTGCCATCGCTGGCTTTTAATGAGGCTAACGCGCGCGCGGTACCGGTGATCTCTTGACCGACAGCGACGCCAATACTTTTCGTCCCAAAATCAAACGCTAATAGAGTTCTTGCTGACATTAAGCGTGCCCCGCTTGCATGGAGATATTATGGATGTCGATGCCTAAAAGTTTGCCTGCGGCTTTCCAGCGTTCATTTATCGGCGTATCAAAAATCAGTTTAGGATCGGCTTTAACGGTCAACCAGCTATTTTCCATGATTTCACTTTCTAACTGCCCAGGTTCCCAGCTTGAATAACCGAGAGTGACTAAAGAATTCATGGGATGCTGTTCACTGCCTAACGTCTCTAAAATATCTTTAGAGGTTGTTACCATGACATGGTCATTGAGGCGCAAACTTGCCGCATAACCCGCCACAGGGGTATGGATAATAAACCCGTGCTCTTCAGAAACAGGGCCACCCGCAATCACCATTTTTTCAAGATTTCGCGTGTTGGTATTGTCAGACACGTCAATTTCGAGCTTTTTCAGCATGGTCGCGACAGAAAAATCTTCAATAGGCTTGTTGATCACGAGGCCCATCGCACCATTTTCATTATGTTCGCAGATATACACCACGGAATGGTCGAAATAGGGATCCGTCAGTGAAGGCATGGCAATTAAAAAATGATTCTGTAAGTTCATAAATGGCAAGCTCAGGGGTTATGTTCCTATTTGTTGAGATAACATTATGGATTAAAAAAAACTATGGTTTAAAACAAAAACTATGGCTTAAAACAAAAACTATGGCTTAAAACAAAAACTATGGCTTAAAACAAAAACTATGAGCTAAAAAAATAACGCCAAAGGCAACCTCGAAAGGCTGCCTTTTTGAGACGTATCTGTTAACAGATACTATTTTTCATAAAGACTATTTTTTCAGGCGGCGCTCGATCGCATCCATCAACATACCAGTGATGGAGATATCAAATGCAGCTTCAATTTCACGGGCGCAGGTTGGGCTTGTGACGTTAATTTCAGTCAAGCGATCACCGATAATATCCAGACCCACAAAAATCAGCCCTTTTTCTTTTAAGGTCGGTGCGACAGCGCGAGCAATCGCCCAGTCACTTTCTGTTAATGGACGGGCTTCACCACGGCCACCGGCTGCGAGGTTTCCTCGGGTTTCCCCTTGTGCAGGAATACGCGCAAGGCAATATGGCACAGGTTCGCCGTCCACCACCAGCACACGTTTGTCACCGTCTTTGATAGCAGGCAAAAAGTTTTGCGCCATGCAATAACGGGAATTGTGCTCGGTTAACGTTTCGATGATAACGCCAACGTTCGGGTCTTCTTTTTTCAAACGGAAAATAGAGGCGCCGCCCATACCGTCCAACGGTTTAAAAATCACGTCACCGTGTTTTTTATGGAATTCACGCAGTTTTTCAGAGCTACGAGTGACTAAGGTATCTGGTGTTAACTCAGGGAACCATGCCGTAAACAGCTTTTCGTTACAGTCACGTAGGCTTTGTGGCTTGTTGACAATCAAGCAGCCCGCTTGTTCTGCGCGCTCAAGAATGTAAGTCGCGTAGATATATTCAGTATCAAATGGCGGATCTTTACGCATTAAAATGGCGTCAAGGTCGCTCAGGGCGATGTCTTGTTCTGAGTGGAACTCATACCATTTGGTTGGGTTCTCTTCGACCGTCACAATCTTTGTGGTCGCACGGGCTTCGCCTTGGTGCAGGTACAGGTCGTTCATCTCCATATAATGGATTTCATAACCGCGGCGTGCAGCTTCCAGCATCATTGCAAAACTGGTGTCTTTCTTGATTTTAATGGATGAAATAGGATCCATTACTATGCCGAGCTTGATCATTTTATCTCCTTAACCCAAGTCACCTAAACGCACTTGTAATGCCGTTATAGCGGTTAGCGCGGTCGTTTCTGTTCGTAATACTCGTGGCCCTAACAGGATATCAGTAAATTGATAATTGGCTGTCATGGCAATTTCATCAGCGGATAAGCCGCCTTCTGGGCCTATCAGCAATCTTACGTGCTTTAAATCAGCGGGGAGCGTGTTGATGCTCTCACTTGCCCGAGGGTGTAAATTAATTTTAAACGCGCCGTCATTTTCTGCACACCACGCTTCAAGGGATTGAACGGGGCGGATTTCAGGGATGCGGTTGCGACCACTTTGTTCACAGGCGGCAATGGCAATTTTTTGCCACTGTTGTAATTTTTTCTCTAAACGCTCGCCATCAAGGCGTACGCCACAACGTTCTGAAAGTAGTGGCGTGATTGTGTTAACACCAAGTTCAACGGATTTTTGAATGGTGAATTCCATTTTTTCACCGCGGGACATCACTTGCCCAAGGTGGATATCTAAGGGGGATTCACGGTCATCCAATGTGCAGTCTTGGATAGTCACAAACACATTTTTTTTCGTTGCTTCTGTAATTTCAGCGCGGAATGTGTGATTGCTTCCATCAAACAATTCTAGTTGTTGTCCGGCTGTCATGCGAAGAACTCGACCCACATGGTTGGCTGCATCATCACAAAGCGAAATGGTGGTATTAATTTGAAGTGGCTCTGGGTGATAAATGCGTGGAACGCGCATGATTTTTCCTTAGTCCAATAATTAAGATAACTGATGCAGGATATGGGGGCAGAATCTCGAAAAACAAGAGGACGGACTGAGTTTATAACTAAAAAGAGGGATTTTTTAGCTCGTCTGTGCCTTGCATTTCACACTCTCATATCGACGCTAAATTTGTCGATAAAACCGACTCAAAACCACGAAATTATAGTGTTGGTTTCTGCGTCCAGCACCGTATAGTAAGCCCTGTCTTTGTCTAGTAAACCCATCTTTAGCGCTCATGGAAAAGGAGAACACCATGATTGATGCCGTAAATGGATTTTTAATACCTATATCGTTAATCACACTATTGTCCCTCTTGTCATCGTGGCTGACAACTCTGTTACTGAGGGAAATTCCTGCCCGCTATTTTGATTTACCGAGTATTACCATTAACGTGAATCGGGTATGGATAGATTATTGGATATTGGGTGCGGGGATCGTGCTCCTTGGTTACCCACCTTCGGTTCTCGCTTTATTATTTCTGTTTTTCAACTTGGTTATCCCATTAGGTTTAATCGACCTAAAAACGGGCTATTTACCGGATGTCCTCAATTATCCGTTATTGGTTTTTGGCCTGTTATTTCAATGGGGAATGCCAGCGGGAAATTTGTTATCCGCTATTTATGCGCTGCTGTTCAGTTACATTGGGTTAGTGGCTATCACGACGTTGGTGGAAAAAATTCGTCGGCGACCGCAAATGGGGAGAGGGGATTTTAAATTAATTGCTGCGTGCGCGACGTGGCTCGGTGTATTCAATCTTCCCTATTTTCTAGGGCTTGCCGCGAGCTTAGGTTTACTGCATTTTCTTTGGCGCGCATGGCGAGAAAAAAAGGAACGGCGAGGCAAACAGAAATTCGTGCAGAGCATTCCGTTTGGTCCCGCCATTATTTGCAGTGCCAGTTTTTGGCTGTTGCTTAGCTGGCATCCTAATTAGCGGCTTTCACCAGTGAGTCTAAAAATTGTTGCCATTTTGCTGGTTCGCCAAGATAGTTTTGCAGAGGTACGCGCAGCCATTTGCCTTGCTGTTCGATTAACAGCGTTGGAAAGCCAGATGCACCGGATTGGCCGAGTAATTGCTTACTTTGAGCAATATGAGCGTCTGTTTCAGTTTGCGCGCATTGGGCATAATCTTTTTGGAACTGCTCAACATTCAAACCAATTTCTTGCGCCACTTCCACTAAGACTTCGGGCTGTTTAATCTGGCGCCCCGAAACGTAATGGGCTTTTTGCAACGCTTTGAGCATTTCAACGCCTTTGCCCTGTTTTGTTGCGGCCAAAATGGCGGTTTGTGGTGGCGCAGAGTCCATCACCACATTGGGTTGGTGCAGCATTGCGATGTAGTCATCACCAAAAACTTGCCCCGTCATTGCCGCAATGCGTTTATCTGATTGCAAAATATATTGACGGAATTGGTCGTCAAGATGCAGTCGTGCATTGCCCGCTAACATCCCGCCACCGTGTAATTCTAAGTGAATGTTTGGGTGATTAGCAGCGATGGCGATTAACGGTGCAGCGGCATAACACCAGCCACAGTAAGGGTCATAAATATAATGTAGGGTAATTGTGTTCATGGTTTTTATTCTCTCTAATTCTTTGTTTTATCATTCTATTCGAATCGCTGAAAAGCCAGTTGTTAAAAAAATAAGCTAACGGAAAATAGCGGGTTAATAGTCGCTATCTCCGTTACAATTAATCTTAGCTTATTAGTGACTTACTGCGGCCACTGCATTTCGCCTTTTACCACTTTAGCGCCTAATTCTAAGCTGGATTTATCATCCAAGCTTGGGTAGCGAGTTTCCATTTTCTTGATAAGTTCTGCGGAATTTTTACTTTGGCTGTTAGCTTTTTCAAAGTCCGTTAAATATTTTTGGGTAAAGGTCACGCTTGCCAGATCCATTTTGGATTTGCCCGTAAAGTGCCCCGGAACAACTACACTTGGTTTCAGCGCTTTGATGCTTTCTAGCGTTTGTTGCCAATCTTGACGTGATTGCTTGGTTTGTGTGTCGGCAACCCAAACGTGGATATTGTCAGAAACAACGACACCCCCGACAACAGCTTTGAGTGAAGGCACCCAAACGTAGCTTCTGTCTGGTGATGCACCATCTAACCCTTTAATTTCTAACGTTTCACCATCCACGGTAAAGCGGTTGGTTTTGATAACTTCAGGCACCACAACTTTGCTTGGTGCTTCATTTTTTAAGACGCCGCCCCAGTAAGCCAGTTTGCCATCTTTAGTGGCGTTAATCGCATCAACGGTTTGTTGAGTCGCAACCACTTTGGCATCAGGGAAGGCTTTAGTTAGCGTTTCTAAACCAAAATAGTAGTCTGGGTCAGAGTGGCTGATATAAATAGTAGTCAGCTTTTTATCCAGCTTTTTGATTTTATCGACCAGCTGCTGGGCATCATTGTTTTGGAATTGTGCATCAATTAAAACCACTTCTTTATCGCCACTGATAATTTCAGAAGAGACAGGGAACACACTGTTATTACCCGGGTTATAAACATCTAAAGTTAAGTTAGCAGCTTGAGCAAAATGCGTGGCAGTAGCAAAGGCGGTTGCAGTTAATACAGTCGATAATTTCATTTTCTTATCCTAATGTTAAGTCATCTAATGTTCAGTCATGTTGTGTGCCTGATTTGGCTTGGTGTGTATATTAAATTGCAATTAAGGTAAGAAAAACGCCATAATCAGGTCATCTTTGTTGCATAAATCGGTCAAATAATATGGATAGACTCAAAGCGGTGCAGGTGTTTATTACTATTGTAGAACAAGGTAGCCTCAGCGGTGCGGCAGATAAATTGGATATGTCCCGTGCAATGGTGACGCGCTATTTGGCTGAAATGGAACAGTGGGCAGGGGTACGCTTGCTTAACCGTACCACGCGGCGCTTAAGTTTAACGTCAGCGGGGGAAGGGGTTTATCAGCAATCATTGCAGCTAAATGCTATTTCTTTAAGCGTTCCGGTTGAGCAAAAGCACGATACGAAAGAGTTAGCGGGGTTGGTGCGCATTAGCTGCTCCCAATCTATCGCTCAAAGTGCATTGTCTCTTGCCATTTCTGAGTTTTTGCAGATGTATCCCAATATGATGATTGATATGCAGATCTCGAATAAATCGGTGAATTTAATCGAGGAACGTATCGATCTGGCTATCCGTATCACCAATCAGTTAGAGCCGAATTTAATTGCCAAGCCGCTATCGACCTGCCATTCCGTGATTTGTGCTTCGCCGAAGTTTCTACAAGGTAAAAATTTACCCACCAAACCCGAAGATTTGGCTCTGATGGAGTGCCTAACTTACAGTTTTTTTGGGCGTAGCATGTGGAACTTTGAAAAAGAGGGAGAAACTTCGACGGTGCTGGTGGATGGTCGACTCAGCGCCAATGAATCCGTATTTTTAATGGAAGCAACATTAAATGGCGCGGGTATCGCGATGCAGCCTTACTATTCTGTTGCGAGCTATTTGCAATCGGGGGAGTTGGTTCAGTTGTTACCGGATTACACGCCGATGCCCCTTGGTATTTATGGGGTCTATACCAGCCGGCAGCATATGCCAACGCCATTACGTGCGGTGATCGATTTCCTTGCCAACTGGTTTAAAACATCCTCTCACTGGCTCTCATTGATGTCGCAGCGCTAAGGCGAGATCATGCTCTATTTGCGTAAAGGTTCGTTGCAAATGTTCAGTAAAAATATGGGTGACCTGCGAAGATGGGCGGTGATTCGGCGTAATTAAGCTAACGGTAAATGGAATAGAAAAACTAAGTGGACGGATCACCAGCTTGCCTGCTGATTGTTGATAAAAATCCAATGCAGTCAGTGGGTTGACGATAGAAACTCCAATTCCTTTCAAGGTCATGGCGCAAATAGAGGAAGCGGAGTGGGTTTCCATTACCATTTTGCGCTCCACTTGATGCTCGGCAAAGATGGTATCAATGATTTGCCGATAGCTATCTGTGAGAGACAGGCTAATAAAACGCTGTTGATGAAAATCTTGTGGAGTGAGGACTTTTTTCTGTTCGAAAGGGTGCCCAATGGGCAGCACGCAAACTTCATTTAATGAACCCAATGTCAGTTGTTCCGTGCCCGGAGGGGTTTGTAAGTGCTCAGTTAACCCCACATCATAACGCTGGGCGGATAGCCACTCTTCTAGTACGGGGGATTCTTGAGGGATCACTGTTAAATTCACATCTGGGTAATTTTCCATAAAGGCTTGGCAAACTTGTGGTAGCAAAGATTGTGCGAAAGCCGGTAAGCAGGCAATGGAAATTTGAGCGTGTTCAAAGCGGCGAATAGTTTCTGCAGAGTTGCGAATACGCTCCAAGCCATAATAGGAGTGTTCGACTTCTTCATGAAAACGCAAGCCTTGCGCCGTGGGGTGTAAGCGACCTTTGACCCTATCGAATAATTTAAACTGTAATAAATGCTCGAGTCGCGCCAGTTCTCGGCTGATGGTTGGCTGAGAGGTATTTAGTAATGCAGCCGCCTCCGTGAGATTGGGGGTGGTCATTACCGCACGAAAAATTTCAATATGTCGCCAAGAAATTGCCTGCATGATTGCTCCTTTCGCATTTCTATATCAGATATGAATAGACTTTAGCAAAAAGGATATTTTTTTTCCCATCTTATTCGTCTAATAATCGAGCTCACTATAATAAAACTTGCCAACGAGGTTCTGATGACCACATTCACCAACACCACCAGCCAGTATCTAACTCCTGAGCATTTGCGTGCGCTGCCTGCGCAGTTTGGTACGCCAGTCTGGGTTTATGATAGTGAAGTGATTATTGACCGTATTGAACAATTGAAAGTGTTCGATACCGTTCGTTTTGCTCAAAAAGCTTGTTCCAACATTCATATTTTACGTTTGATGCGTGAGCAGGGCGTGAAAGTGGATTCGGTGTCATTGGGTGAAATTGAGCGTGCGTTAGTGGCGGGTTTTCAGCCAGGTCGTGAAAAGTCGGAAATCGTATTTACGGCGGATGTGTTAGATCCAGCCACGTTGCTGAAAGTGACAGAGTTAGATATTCCGGTGAATGCGGGCTCTATCGATATGCTGCAACAGATTGGTGAGCATAAAGCTGGCCACCCCGTTTGGCTACGTATTAATCCGGGTTTTGGGCATGGTCATAGCCAAAAAACCAATACGGGTGGAGAGAACAGCAAGCACGGAATTTGGCACCAAGATTTACCGGAAGCATTAGCGAAAATCCAGCAGTACAACCTGAAGTTAGTGGGTATTCACATGCACATTGGCTCCGGTGTTGACTATCAGCATCTTGCCAATGTGTGTGATTCCATGGTGGAACTGGTGATGTCTGCGGGCGTGAATATTGAGGCTATTTCGGCGGGTGGTGGTTTATCAACGCCTTATCGTGAGCACGATGAAATCATTGATGTTCAGCACTATTACAGCCTGTGGGATAACGCGCGTCAGCGTATCGCGCAGCACTTAGGTCACTCTATTGAATTAGAAATTGAGCCGGGGCGCTATTTAGTGGCGGAGTCGGGTGTTTTATTGGCACAAGTGCGTGCAGTTAAAGATATGGGCAGCCGCCATTATGTGCTGGTGGATAGCGGTTTTAACGATTTAATGCGTCCTGCGATGTATGGCAGTTATCACCATATTTCGGTATTGCCTGCAGACGGCAGCAGCGTTGAGCATCAGCCATTAAAAGAGACCATTGTGGCGGGGCCATTGTGTGAATCTGGAGATGTATTTACCCAGCTAGAAGGCGGGATGGTGGAAACTCGATTACTGCCTGCTGTGAATGTGGGGGATTATTTGGTTTTTCATGATACAGGGGCTTACGGCGCGTCGATGTCGTCGAATTATAATAGCCGCCCATTGCTGCCTGAAGTGTTGTTTATTGCAGGTATTCCGACACTTATTCGTCGCCGTCAAACTATTCAAGAGCTATTAGCCTTGGAACTGTAAATTAATTCATACTAATAGATGAACATAAAACAACAAGGGAGCCAATGGCTCCCTTGTTGTTTTAGTACAGTGATAGCTTTTAGTACGGTGACAATTTTTAGCGTGTTAGATTAATTATGCCGCTTTTTTCTTTTTCGACTGAGATTCATCCTCTGACTCAGTGTGTGGCTTTTTTGATGGGATCACACCTAAATCAGCGAAATCAAACTCGTCGACATTAATCGTACGTAAGCGGCTGGCTTCGGCTTTACGTAAAATATCGGCTTCTTCTTGGGTGATAATGTTTTCTGGCAACATTTGGTCAGCTAACTTATCCAAACGCGTGAAGCTGAATTTACGCTCTTTTAAGCGGCAAATACGTTCGAAAATTGGCTCTGCAGCAATGATGTCATACAGTGCTTGGTTCACTAAACCGTGCGGGTTGTTCTCCATAGGGGTTAGGAATTGACCACGTCCAATTCTGTCGCGTGTTTCTGATGGCTCCATCATCAGCTGTGCTAGCTTGTGATCCAGTCGGTCAGATGGCATTGACATTGCACGACCTGTCGGGAACAGGACAATGCGTAATGCGCCAGCAATAAAGCGATTTGGGAAGTTTTTCAGTAAATCATCCATCGCTTTTTCTGATTGATACAGACAATCTTCAACGGCCCATTTCACCAGTGGTAAATCCGCTTTTTGGCGACCTTCATCTTCATAACGTTTCAAGGTTGCAGAAGCAAGATACAGATGGCTCAGAATATCCCCAAGACGAGCGGAGATTCGTTCACGACGTTTTAAGCTACCACCTAGAACGCCCATCGACACATCAGAGAGCAGGGCTAAGTTAGCACTTTGGCGGTTAAGCATTTGGTAATAACGGCGAGTTTCGTCTTTAGTTGGTGCGCTGCTACCGCGTCCATTGGTTAAACCTAACCAGAAACTACGACATTTGTTGCTGATCACATGACCAATATGACCGAATACTGCTTTATCAAATTTGTTCAGGTTATTGTCTTGGGCTGCTGCCATTTCATCAAGCACATAAGGATGGCAACGGATGGCGCCTTGTCCAAAGATAATCATGCTACGAGTCAGAATATTGGCACCTTCAACGGTAATGGCGATAGGTGCACCTTGGTAGGATCTGGCAACGAAGTTGGAACTTCCTAAGCAGATGCCTTTACCACCCGTGATATCCATCGCATCGATAATTGAGCGTTGACCACGGTGAGTACAGTGATATTTCACAATGGCGGAGAGCACCGCTGGCTTTTCGCCCAGCATAATGCCAGATGTAATTAAGGTGGCTGCGGCATCCATTAAATAGGCGTTACCAGCAATACGGGCTAAAGGCTCTTCAATACCTTCCATTTTTCCTATAGGAAGTTTGAACTGACGACGAATATAAGCATAAGCCCCTGTTGCCATTGCTACACTCTTCAAGCTACCTGTTGAGTTGGATGGTAAGGTGATCCCGCGTCCAACAGACAGGCATTCCACCAGCATTCTCCAACCTTGACCTGCCATTTGTGGGCCACCGATGATGTAATCGATAGGCACGAAAATATCTTTTCCGCGGGTTGGGCCATTCATAAATGGAATGTTCAGCGGAAAGTGGCGGTGACCAATCTCAACACCAGGGGTGTTTGTTGGGATTAATGCACAAGTAATACCGAGGTTTTTCTCGCCGCCCAGTAGTTTCTCTGGGTCAGTTAATTTAAAGGCTAAGCCTAATACCGTCGCGATTGGCGCAAGGGTAATGTAGCGTTTGTTCCAAGTCAGGCGCATACCTAAGACTTGTTCACCTTGCCACTCGCCCATGCAAACAACGCCGGCATCAGGAATCGCTCCAGCATCAGAGCCTGCTTCTGGACTGGTTAATGCAAAACAAGGGATCTCTTCACCAGTAGCTAAGCCCGGTAAATAACGATTTTTTTGCTCATCCGTACCGTAATGTTGCAGTAATTCACCTGGGCCTAATGAGTTTGGAACACCCACCGTGATAGCAAGGATACCGGAAACTCCCGCTAATTTTTGTAGGACTTGAGATTGCGCGTACGCAGAAAATTCTAATCCGCCATACTCTTTTTTGATGATCATCGCGAAGAAGCGGTGATCGCGTAGGTATTGCCAGACTTCTGGCGGTAAATCTGCGAGTTCATGACTGACTTCAAAGTCGTTCACCATGCCACAAACAGTTTCCACTGGGCCATCAATAAAAGCTTGTTCTTCAGCGGTGAGTTGTGGTTTTGGGTAATTATGAAGTTTGTTCCAATTTGGCGCCCCACGGAACAGGTCACCTTCCCACCAAGTGGTTCCAGCATCAATCGCTTCTTTTTCTGTGCTAGACATCGGTGGCATCACTTTCTGGAACATGGTCATCGCTTTTGATGAAAACAGAGATTGGCGAATTGGTGTGATGACAAATGGTAATAAAACCAGAGCGACGGGTAACAGCATCCAGTAGCTCCAGACACTAGCAGCACCCATGGCTGCGGTATAAGCCAGTAATATAACGGTGCTCAGAATGAGTGAGCTTTTGTGGTAGCTCAGCACGCCGATTAACGCAATAAATAAAACAATACTGAGAAGGATCATAGTTGAAGCTCCTGTCTACTTGTAAGAGGTCTGACCTGTTTGTTTTATTAATCTATATCTGGTAATAAACAATTAGCAAGGTATTTACATCTTAATTACAACTTGGCTCACAAAATCATCAGTTCCTTTTGTAAAGGGACGGTGAATGAAAAATAACCCGTCTTTAGCTAGCCGCATAGCAGAAGCGCACTGTTGGAGATTTCGCCAACCATACCCCATACGGTACAATCAAAAGTAGAAACAAAATGTACCCTGTGCAACAATCGAGAAATCAAAGATAAATTACCTATAAAGACGTAATTATCTCCATCAAGCATTCGTGAAAATTAAGGGGAAACTCATGTACCAAGACTTGATCCGTGGTGAGCTGACTGAAGCGGCAGATACGCTATCAAAATTTTTAAGTGATGATGCAAATCTGCAAGCAATTGAGAAAGCTGCAGTATTGCTGGCGGACTCTTTCAAAGCAGGTGGTAAAGTGCTCTCTTGCGGTAATGGCGGCTCTCACTGTGATGCAATGCACTTTGCGGAAGAGTTAACTGGACGCTATCGTGAAAACCGTCCTGGTTACCCAGCGATTGCTATCTCCGATGTTAGTCACATTTCTTGCGTGAGTAATGACTTTGGTTATGAATTTGTTTTCTCTCGCTTTGTGGAAGCGGTAGGGCAAAAAGGCGATGTGCTGCTTGGCATTTCGACCTCAGGTAATTCAGGCAATATTATTAAAGCGATCGAAGCGGCACGTGCGAAAGGCATGAAAGTCATCACCCTGACAGGGAAAGATGGCGGAAAAATGGTGGGAAGCGCTGATATTGAAATTCGCGTTCCGCATTTTGGATACGCAGATCGTATCCAAGAGATCCACATCAAAGTGATCCATATTTTGATCCAATTAATTGAAAAAGAGATGGTTAAGTAACCATTTTTAGTAGCAGGAGACTTTAAATGTGTGAGTTGCTTGGCATGAGTGCCAATGTACCAACCGATATTACGTTTAGCCTAAGTGGGCTGATTTCCCGTGGTGGGCAGACTGGTCCACATAAAGATGGATGGGGTATCACGTTCTACGAAGGTCTAGGCTGCCGCACATTTAAAGATCCTCAACCGAGTTTTGTCTCCCCTGTGGCGCGTTTTGTGCAGGAATATCCTATTAAATCGGAAAGTATTGTGGCGCACATTCGTCAGGCGAACAGAGGAGATGTTTCACTGGTGAATACCCATCCGTTTACGCGGGAATTATGGGGACGAAACTGGACTTATGCGCATAATGGGCAATTGAAAGGGTTTCGTTCATTAAAGACGGGGCACTATAGACCAATCGGTGAAACTGATAGCGAATGGGCATTTTGCTGGATTTTGCATCAATTGAATCAAAAATACCCAAGAAAACCAACAAACTGGAAAGCTGTTTTCCGTTTTATTGGCACTCTTGCACAGCAACTGCGTGAGAAAGGGGTGTTTAATATGTTGTTATCTGATGGGCAATATTTGATGGCATTTAGCTCAACAAAGCTGCATTGGATCACGCGTAGAGCACCGTTTGGTAAAGCGAAACTGCTGGATCAGGACATCGAGATTGACTTTCAACAGTGCACAACGCCAAGTGATATTGTTTCAGTTATTGCCACGGCGCCCTTAACAGGTAACGAGACGTGGCAAAAAATCGAACCCGGTGAATTTGTGCTATTCCACCGTGGCCAACGCATACTGTGATTTAGATCCCAATAACTTAGTGGGCGTTTCTGGCATGCTGTTAACATGATATTTACCTAATGTTACTGATATTTCAGCAGGTTTGCCGGTTCGCTCAAAATAATCATAAGCAGGTTGAAGCTGTTTCCAAAAAGCATAATGCGTTGAATTGCGATAACGCAGCATATTCATTTTAGTCATGCGAAATGGATAAATACTTACATCAACGGCAGGTTGACCATTTTGAAGTGCTTGTTCCACGGTTTGATAAATTTCCCCCATGGATTTATCTGTCATTGCATAACACCCGACAGACACACAGCTACCGTGAATCATCAGATAGTTACCCGAATACCCCTGCGTCTTATCAAATTCATTAGGAAATCCAAGATTGATAGATCGATAATATCGACTATTTGGATTGAGTTGCGAGCGCGTGATCTGATAAAACCCCTCAGGGCTTTTTAAGTCACCTTCTATCTTTTTAGGGCCTAGTCCACCAGAAAACTTACAGATAGGGTAGGTTTTGACTAATTTATACTTTCCTACGGCTGTTTTTTGGTAGAGCTCAAGCACACCCTCTTGCTTAAATATTTGAATAAATATCGATGAATCAGGCTGAGTAGTTGGCTTACTATTAAGGTGAAATAATGTGTTTTCTTCTTGTTGAGCAAATGCAGACGTTGCAAATGTGAAGAGTAAATAAACACCGACGGTTTTACTTATATGCATAATTAAGCCAAATGTTGAAAAATAAGCTGATTAAAAATGGACCAAATTCAACATATTTTAGACGAATGGAACAAAATTTAATATATCAAGTTAATAATTTTCTAATGAATCATTATTGACTACAAATTAATCGATGCTCGATAAATGTGAGCCAACATGTAGGTATTTACGAATTGTTGCAACAAAATTTTAAATTTTATTGCAATTTGCTTGAACTAGGTCACTTCTATAACCGGACAGAGGTCGAGGGAACTGATAAAATTGACCCCGGCAGAAGAAGAGAAAGTGTAGCAATATTGTTAGATTTACTTACTCGAGTGGCGAAAGCAACTTGAGTTATTTTTATTATTGAGTCGCTATCATTCATTGCTGAATCGTTAGCTTAGGGTTTAACTGATAAACTTGTGCAGATCTTATGATTAAAATTAAAAAAGGCCTTAACCTTCCAATAGCAGGTGAGCCAGCCCAAGTGATAGAAGACGGCCCGAAAATTCAACACGTAGCGGTGCTAGGTGAAGAATATGTCGGAATGCGTCCTTCGATGCTGGTTAAAGAAGGTGAGCGTGTAAAAAAAGGGCAGGTTCTTTTTGAAGATAAAAAGAATCCTGGCGTGGTATTTACTAGCCCAGCCTGCGGTAAAATTATTGCTATTCATCGCGGTGAGCGTCGTGTACTTCAGTCCGTTGTTATCGAAATCGATGGTGACGAACAAGAGACTTTCGAGTCTTATTCTACCGACCAACTCCCATCACTGACGAAAGAGCAGGTTGAACAAAATCTTTTAAGATCCGGTTTATGGACTGCTTTAAGAACGCGCCCATTTAGTCGTTCTCCAGAGCCAGGTTCATTCCCCGCAGCGATTTTTGTGACTGCAATTGACACCAATCCTCTTGCTGCTGATCCTTCGATTATTATTGGCGAAAATACGCAAGCCTTTACTGACGGTCTCATCGTTCTGAGCCGACTAACTGAAGGCAAGGTGCATGTTTGTCATGGTGCAAGCGAGCTTCCAAAACAAGCTGTTAATGCACAAATCACATACACACAATTTGCAGGACCACATCCAGCGGGCTTAGCAGGGACTCATATTCATTTCCTTGAACCTGTTAGCATTCGCAAAAAGGTGTGGAGCCTCAATTACCAGGATGTGATTGCCATCGGTAAATTATTTACCACTGGTCATCTTTATACTGATCGTGTTGTTTCTGTCGCAGGCCCGCAAGTTGAGAAACCTCGCTTGCTGCGCACTCGCCTTGGCGCGGATATCTATGAATTAACCAAAGGTCAGCTCAAGGCAGGTGAGAACCGCATTATTTCTGGTTCTGTGCTGTGGGGCGTGACTTGTGATGATGCTCATCATTATCTTGGTCGTTTCCATAACCAAGTTTCTGTATTAGCGGAAGGTCGTGAAAAAGAGCTGTTTGGATGGATTATGCCAGGCGTGAATAAATTCACCATCACGCGTACCACCATTGGGCATTTCTTGAAGAATAAACGCTTCGATTTTACCACGACGATGAATGGCGGTGAGCGTTCAATGGTACCAATTGGTAACTATGAGCGTGTCATGCCTCTCGATATTATGATCACCCACTTACTGCGTGATCTGCTCGCAGGGGACACCGATACTTCTCAGGAACTGGGTTGTCTGGAACTCGATGAAGAAGACTTGGGACTGTGCACCTATGTGTGTCCAGCTAAGTATGAATATGGTCCAGTACTGCGTGATGTCCTGACCAAGATTGAGCTAGAAGGGTAATTCCATGGGTCTGAAAAATTTATTTGAAAAATATGAGCACCAATTTGAACCCGGTGGAAAATTAGCAAAATTCTATCCATTGTATGAAGCTGTTGCGACAGTCTTCTATACACCGGGCACTGTAACAAAAGGTCGCTCACACGTCCGCGATACAATCGACCTCAAGCGTATGATGATTTTAGTCTGGCTTGCGGTTTTCCCAGCGATGTTCTGGGGTATGTATAACGTTGGTAACCAAGCTATTCCCGCGTTGCATCACTTATACAGTGGCGCTGAGCTGCAACAAGTTTTAGCGAGTGACTGGCACTATTCTCTGGCTCAGTTATTAGGCGCTTCTTTAGCACCTGATGCTGGCTGGGGCAGCAAAATGCTGCTAGGTGCGATTTACTTCCTGCCAATTTACTTAGTGGTATTTTTGGTCGGCGGTTTCTGGGAAGTGTTGTTTGCCATGATCCGTGGTCATGAAATCAACGAAGGCTTCTTTATCTCCTCCATCTTATTTGCGCTGATTGTTCCGCCGACCATTCCATTATGGCAAGCGGCGCTCGGTATCACTTTCGGTGTGGTTGTCGCAAAAGAGATTTTCGGTGGTACAGGTCGTAACTTCCTTAACCCTGCACTAGCGGGTCGTGCTTTCCTTTTCTTTGCTTATCCAGCGCAAATCTCGGGTGACTTAGTTTGGACTGCTGCTGATGGATTCTCGGGTGCAACGCCTCTGTCCCAATGGGCGACGGGTGGTGTGAGTTCACTGGTAAACACAGTAACTGGCGAGCCAATCACTTGGATGCAAGCCTTCTTAGGGAATATGCCAGGTTCAATTGGTGAAGTTTCTACCCTGATGATCTTCATCGGCGGTGCATTTATTATCTTCTTCCGTATCGCCTCTTGGCGCATCGTGGCAGGTGTGATGCTGGGTATGATTGCTATGTCTTACCTGTTCAACTTTATCGGTTCAGACACCAACCCACTGTTTGCTATGCCATGGTGGTGGCACATGGTTTTAGGCGGCTTTGCCTTCGGTATGATCTTTATGGCGACAGACCCTGTTTCTGCTTCTTTTACTGATAAAGGTAAATGGGCTTACGGGATTTTGATCGGCGTAATGTGCGTACTTGTTCGGGTTGTGAACCCTGCATATCCAGAAGGGATGATGCTCGCAATCCTGTTCGCCAACCTGTTTGCTCCTCTGTTTGACTATATGGTCGTTCAAGCAAATATTAAACGGAGAAAAGCCCGTGGCTAATGATAAACCAGTAAATAAAGATGGCGTCGGCAGAACGTTTATCGTTGTTTTCATTCTCTGCTTAGTCTGTTCCGTCGTCGTTGCCGGTGCTGCGGTTGGTCTGAAACCTCAGCAACAAGAACAAATGATGTTAGATACTCAGCGTAATATTTTAAGTGTTGCTGGTTTGCTGCAGCCTAAAATGAGCGCCGAAGAAATTCAAAAAGTCTATGGTGAGCGTATCGAGCCTAAATTGCTGAATTTCAAAACGAATGAACTATCTAACAGCGTAAGTCGTTTTGACTTAAACAGCGAACTGCGTAGCGAAGAGACCAGCATCGCGTTATCTCCAGAAGAAGACATTGCGAAAATTCGCCGTCGTGCCAATAGCGCTGAAATTTATCTGGTTAAAGATGAGCAAGGGAAAGTGACCCAAGTGATTCTGCCAGTTTATGGTTCAGGCTTATGGTCAGTGATGTATGCCTTTATCGCAGTGGATATTGATGGTGTAACCTCTCGCGGTATTACCTACTATGCGCATGGTGAAACGCCGGGTCTGGGTGGTGAAGTTGACAACCCACAATGGAAAGCGCAGTGGCCGGGTAAAAAACTGTTCAATGAGCAGGGTGTCCCTGCAATCAAAATCGTGCGTGGTGGTGCCACCGATAACCCATTTGGGATCGATGGTCTTTCAGGTGCAACCCTGACTTCAAACGGTATTCAACATATGTTTGATTTCTGGTTAGGCGATAACGGTTTTGGTCCGTTCCTGAAAAAAGTTCGTGAAGGAGCGCTGAATAATGGCTGATTCTAAAGAAGTAAAACGCGTCCTACTTGGACCTCTGTTAGATAATAACCCGATTGCATTGCAGGTTTTGGGAGTGTGCTCCGCTTTAGCGGTTACTACTAAACTTGAAACTGCATTGGTTATGACCATCGCCGTAACGCTAGTTACCGCGTTCTCTAACTTTTTTATCTCATTAATTAGAAATTACATTCCAAGCAGTGTTCGTATTATTGTTCAAATGGCAATTATTGCATCATTGGTAATTGTGGTTGACCAAATCTTACGCGCCTATGCCTATGAAATTTCGAAACAACTTTCCGTATTCGTTGGTTTGATTATCACCAACTGTATCGTGATGGGACGTGCTGAAGCGTACGCGATGAAAGCACCACCAATCGAAAGTTTTATGGATGGTATCGGTAACGGTCTTGGTTACGGTGTGATTCTGGTACTGGTTGGCTTCCTACGTGAGCTATTTGGTTCCGGTAAACTGTTTGGTATTACGGTATTTGAATCACTGCAAAATGGTGGTTGGTACATGCCAAACGGCTTATTCCTGTTAGCGCCAAGTGCATTCTTTATCATCGGTATGCTGATTTGGGGTCTACGTACTCTGAAACCAGCTCAGATAGAGAAGGATTAAGAGAATGGAACATTATATTAGCTTGTTTGTAAAAGCCATTTTCATCGAAAACATGGCGTTAGCTTTCTTCTTAGGGATGTGTACATTCCTTGCGGTATCGAAGAACGTAAAAACTGCTTTTGGACTGGGTATTGCGGTAACCGTGGTGCTTGGGATCTCCGTCCCTGCGAACAACTTAGTGTACAACTTAGTGTTACGTGACGGCGCGCTGGTTGAAGGCGTGGATCTTTCGTTCCTGAACTTCATTACCTTTATCGGTGTCATCGCGGCACTGGTTCAAATACTGGAAATGATTTTAGATCGTTACTTCCCATCACTGTATAACGCACTGGGGATCTTCTTACCGTTGATCACTGTAAACTGCGCAATCTTTGGTGGTGTATCTTTCATGGCTCAGCGTGACTACAACTTCACTGAATCTATTGTTTATGGCTTTGGTTCAGGTATTGGTTGGATGTTAGCGATTGTCTTAATGGCCGCGATCCGTGAAAAGATGAAGTATTCAGACATTCCAGCGGGTCTAAAAGGGTTAGGCATCACCTTTGTTACGACCGGTTTGATGGCATTGGGCTTTATGTCCTTCTCCGGTGTGCAGCTATAAAGGCGAGAAGAATTCATGGATATTATTATTCTAGGCGTAGTTATGTTTACCCTGATTGTCTTGGCGCTGACAGGCCTGATCCTGTTTGCAAAGTCCAAGTTGGTCAATACAGGGAACATTAAAGTTGAAGTCAACGGCGATCCTGATAAGAGCTTTGATGCTCCAGCAGGCGATAAGCTGTTAGGTATGTTAGCAAACCAAGGAATCTTTGTTTCTTCTGCCTGTGGTGGCGGTGGTTCATGTGGTCAATGCCGTGTGAAAATCAAAGAGGGCGGTGGTGACATCCTGCCAACTGAGCTTTCTCACATCAATAAACGTGAAGCGAAAGAAGGTTGCCGTCTGGCGTGTCAGGTTAACGTAAAACAAGATCTTAAGATTGAATTACCTGAAGAAATTTTCGGCGTGAAAAAATGGGAATGCGAAGTTATCTCCAATGATAACAAAGCGACGTTCATTAAAGAGCTGAAGTTAAAAATTCCTGAGGGAGAAGTGGTTCCATTCCGTGCGGGTGGTTTTATTCAAATTGAATGCCCGCCTCATGTGGTGAAGTACTCAGACTTTGATGTACCTGAGGAATACCGTGAAGATTGGGATAAATTCAACCTGTTCCGCTATGTTTCTGATGTTAAAGAAGAAACTGTACGCGCTTATTCAATGGCAAACTATCCTGAAGAGCGCGGTATTATTATGTTGAACGTGCGTATTGCAACGCCACCTCCACGTAATCCAGATGTACCGCCGGGAATTATGTCATCGTATATTTGGTCACTGAAACCAGGTGATAAAGTCACTATTTCTGGACCATTTGGTGAGTTCTTCGCGAAAGAAACTGATGCGGAAATGATCTTTATCGGTGGTGGTGCGGGTATGGCGCCAATGCGTTCCCACATTTTCGACCAATTACGTCGTTTAGATTCTAAGCGTAAGATCAGCTTCTGGTATGGTGCACGTTCGAAACGTGAAATGTTCTATACTGAAGATTTTGATCAGTTAGCTGCAGAGCATGACAACTTTACATGGAATGTTGCACTTTCTGACGCTTTGCCAGAAGATAATTGGGACGGTTACACAGGATTTATTCATAATGTCCTGTATGAAAACTACCTCAAAAATCACCCTGCGCCAGAAGATTGTGAGTTCTACATGTGTGGACCTCCTGTCATGAACGCCGCGGTCATTAAGATGTTAAAAGACCTCGGTGTTGAGGACGAAAACATCTTACTGGATGATTTTGGTGGTTGATTAATTGCTGTAAATTATCTATTAAGCGCTCAGGAAACTGGGCGCTTGTTGATTAAAAAGAGGAAAAAATGGGTTTTTTTCCTCTTTTTGGTTGTAAACTGTAAATCGCCAAATAGGCAATTTAATTTTTAAACGTGAGTATTCTCTAGATTTGTGAATGTTGAGTTTGTTAGACGTCTCAGCACCTACTCTTTCTCTAGTGGGCGCTTACAATTAACGCTGAGAAAATTTATGCTAAACAGAAAAGTATTTGCTCCTGTGCTGCTATTCGCAGCCACTCTCCTTCTTGCCGCATGTGGTGGACCTGAACAAAAGAATCTTCAGGGACAAACCATGGGAACCTATTATTCTGTTAAGTTCGTGACAGACTCTTCAGAGCCTTCATCGGAAGCTATCCAAGCCGAAATCGACAAGCGTTTGGAAGAAGTGAACGACCAGATGTCTACCTATCGCCCTGGTTCTGAATTAAGTCGTTTCAATCAATCCAATGAAGTTAATGTGCCATTCCCTGTTTCTGCTGCGACGGCAAAAGTGGTCAGTAAAGCCATTGAGATTAATAAATTAACGGATGGCGGCCTGGATGTCACTGTTGGTCCACTGGTTAATCTGTGGGGGTTTGGTCCAGAGGGTCGAGTTACAAAAGCACCTACAGATGAGGAGCTTGAAAAACGTCGCGCATGGGTGGGTATTGATAAGCTATCTGTACAAGACAACAACTTAATCAAAACCATTCCTGAGCTCTATGTTGATTTATCTTCAATCGCTAAAGGTTATGGTGTTGATGTGGTGGCGGAATATTTAGAGTCCATCGGTATCAATGATTATATGGTTGATATTGGTGGTGAAGTCCGTACAAAAGGTAAAAATGGCAAAGATACACCATGGCGTATTGCGATTGAAAAACCTGCAACGGATGGTGTGAGTCAAACGGCACAGGAAATCATCGAGCCGGGCGACTTATCTATTGCGACATCAGGTGATTATCGTAACTATTTTGAACAAAATGGTGTGCATTTCTCACACACAATTGACCCAAAAACAGGTAAGCCAATTTCCCACAATTTAGTCTCAATTACGGTATTAGCCGACGATTGCATGAGTGCGGATGGATTATCTACAGGTTTCAATGTGATGGGGCCAGAAGCGGGTCTCGCTCTTGCTGAAAAAATGAATATTCCTGTTTTTATGATTGTTAAGACAGATAAAGGTTTCGAAGAGCGTTACACTAAAGCATTCGAGCCATTTTTACAGAAAAAACAGTAACTAGGAGGAAAGCAGAATGTTGAATGTTTTTCTTGCAGCCTTTGCCTTATTTTTGTTGGCATTTTTAGGTATGTCCCTTGGGTATATTATTAAACGTAAAAGTATCCAAGGTAGTTGCGGCGGTTTAAGTAGCATTGGGGTAGAGAAAGTGTGTGACTGCCCCGAGCCTTGCGATGCGCGTAAAAAACGTATGGCACGCGAAGAAGCACGCCAAAAAATGCTAGAGAAAAACCGCATTTTGTAATTTTTACACTGTTATGAATATCAACCCTAGTTGCTTTAATGAGCGGTTAGGGTTTTTTATTTTAAGATTATCTTGATAAAAATAGTGATGTATTTCATTACGAACTAAATTTTATGTAATGAAGCCGAGCATGATGTGGAAACAGGGTAGTGAACAAACATGTTCCGCATATTTCCTTTGAAACTGAGAGTGACTTTGCCATTATCTTTCTCGTTGAGTTTGCATGCTAAGTAATCGATGCTGCTCCATTTTTCTCCTGACTTTGTCGTGATTATTCCCATCCAATAACTTTGTTCGGTTGAAGAAAAAGTGAACTCAGTGATATCGCTTAACTTTTTTCCATTTATAAGATTATAAAAGATAAAAACATTTCCATACTCATTCGCATTATTTTTGAAAGAAATTTCCACCTTTTTTAAGTCTTCATTCCATAGGTTCTCGATAGAAAGCAAACCTTTTGATATCGCCATGTTAAATTCCTTAAAAATGAGAGTTTAAATATATTTACTTATCTTGGCATCGATGATTTATTAAGTAATTAATATTGAATGTTATTTATTATTAAAAAAGGAAGGGAATATAAGATAGAGAAATGTATAGATAGAAAAATGTATAGATAGAAAAAGGAGTAATAAAAATAAGCTACTTAAATTGAATAAATTATTATCAAAATAAAGTAGCTTAATAGTTAGAATTTATTTTTTGAAAGCTTTTGGTGAATCGACCATCACGGCATCAGCGCCAATTTCTTTAGCCAGTTGATAATCACTGTCGCTATTTACACCAAAAACAATAATGTAAGCGTTGCCATTTTTTCTAAAGCAGTCGATAGCTTCTTTATCCCATGAGAGGGTTGCTGGGGAACGCGCTTCACCAAGGGTATATTTCTCAACGACTTCAACTTTACGATGCAGCTCAAAACCATACCAACGAGTTGCAGATTTATCATTCTCAAGCGTACATTGATGGCTCATCACACTGTTGGCAAGCATGGTGCGAGTCTCATCACGGCTTTCAAATAATTGTAACTGAGTAGAAAGAGGCTTCAGAGCTTTTAAAAATGCATCGTTAGTGGAATAAAAACGGACTTGGTTAAATGTGTTAGTTTTATTCAACAATGCCAAAATAGCTTGAGCTTGCGTATTAGGATCTGCATCTGGGGATTTTAAGTCGATATAAAAAATCGTATCGGGGTATTTTTTTAATACTTCTTCTAATGTCACGATGGTGGTTTTTGCAGCGGGGAGTTGTTGGTTATTTTTCTGATTAAATTTATACGCCGCATTTATTTGGCTTAATTGCTTGGCGGAATAATCAGAAACAACACCGCTTTTATCTGTTAAAGCGTCTAAGTCACTCGGGCGGTAAAGGACTAATTGATTATCTTTACTGAGCTGAACAGTTAACCAAATTGCATCAGCTTTATTGCTTTTGGCTTGTTCGATCGCATAAAGAGTATTTTCAGGGGCATCTGCGGTACCTGCGCGGTGTGCCACAATTTGCGGCATTAATGCGGAAGCGGATTGGCTAACCAAAAATAGTAAACCTATCGCGGTGGATTTTTTGAACACTGACGTTGATATAATTTGCATTTGTATAATCCATAATAATAGAAAATTCAATGAACTAACATGAGATTGACCGAGTGGTTGTTGTAATATGTTCCATCAACTTTGTAAGCAATAAGCCTATAAATTAGGAGTAACTTTTTACTTTTTCGGTCATTTACAGTATTTCAGGAATACATTTCAATCAGATGAATAAGTTGCATGGCTAATAAAACCACTGTATATTTATTCAGTAATCATTGGTTGGGGGCAGCTATCATGCGTAAAATTATTCATATTGATATGGATTGCTTTTTTGCTGCGATAGAGATGCGCGATGACCCAAAATTACGCAATGTTCCACTGGCTGTCGGGGGAAGTGCAGACCGACGTGGCGTATTGAGTACCGCAAATTATGAAGCGAGACGCTATGGCGTTCATAGCGCAATGTCGACGGCGTTGGCATTGAAACTATGTCCTCACCTGAAAGTCGTCCCTGGTCGTATGGCGGTCTATAAAGAAGTTTCCCATCATATTCGGCAAATATTTGCCCGTTATACCGATCTTATTGAGCCATTATCTTTAGATGAGGCCTATTTGGATGTGACTGATTGCCAGCAGCTTCACGGCTCTGCCACGCTCATCGCCGAGGCTATCCGCCAACAAATTTTTGATGAGCTTCAGCTCACTGCTTCTGCGGGAATTGCCCCGATTAAATTCCTCGCCAAAATCGCCTCTGATATGAATAAACCCAATGGGCAATTTGTGATCACGCCACAGGAATTACCGGCGTTTATTGCCACGCTACCATTAAAAAAGATCCCCGGCGTTGGAAAAGTGACAGCGCAAAAACTGGCGGACATGGGGTTATTGACCTGCGCGGATGTTCAGCGCTATGACATGCTGGCGTTGGTAAAAAGCATGGGTAAATTTGGACAGGCTCTGTGGGAGCGCTGTCATGGCATTGATGAACGAGCAGTAAATACTGAACGCTTACGTAAATCCGTTGGGGTAGAACGCACTCTCGCCAAAGATATTCATCAGTGGGAGGAGTGTTTGCCTTTACTCGATACTTTATACGATGAGCTACATTTTCGCTTAGAGAAAGTGAAGCCAGATCTGCGTATTGCTCGCCAAGGTGTGAAATTAAAATTTGAGGATTTTCAGCAAACGACGCAAGAGCATGTTTATCCCATTATAGATAAGCAGGATCTTATTCGGTTGGCACAGCAGGCTTGGGAAAATCGGCGGGCAGGGCGAGGTGTCAGGTTAGTGGGCTTGCATGTGACATTGCAAAATCCACAAATCGAAAGGCAGCTTTCATTACTTTTATAGCTTTTATTATGTTTAAAGAATGAAAAAAATAGGGTCATAAACCGTAGCTTATGACCCTGTATTGATAGATTAAAGCTTACTTAGTTTTTCACTGGGATCGCTTTTAAGATAGCAGTTAACAGTGTCCAGTATTGACCCACGCTCTCAATGTGAACGCGCTCATCTGGTGAGTGTGCACCACGGATGGTTGGTCCAATGGAGACCATATCCATTAATGGATAAGGTTTTTTGAACAGACCACACTCAAGACCCGCATGGATAACCATGATATTTGGGATTTTACCAAACAGTTTTTGGTAAGTGTCGCTAACAATATGCATGACTGGTGAGTCTGCATCTGGCTGCCAACCTGGGTATCCACCTTCAGCTTGGTACTGAGCTTTCGCCAGTTTTGTCAGAGACGTCAGCATATTAACGACGTAGTTTTTACCAGAGTCGATTAACGAACGGATTAAGAAGATCACTTCGGCTTTGTCTTCAGTCATTTTCACAACGCCTTCGTTCAGCGAAGTTTCAACAACCCCTTTCACCACATCACTCATACGGATAACACCGCTTGGTGCAGAGTTCAGGAAGAAAACTAAACGTTGTTGGCAATCATCAGTCAGTGCTTTTAAGTCACTCGTTGCTTCATCTAGCAGTAAAACTAAGTTAGGTTCTACAGCGGCTAATTCATTTTTCAGAATGCCTTCGTAGCGAGTTCTTAATGCGGTTAATTCAGCGACTTTATCAGCTGGCACTGCGATGGTTACTTGGCCTTCGCGTGGAATCGCGTTGCGTAGAGTACCACCAGTGAACTCCAGCAGTTTTAAGCTTAAATCTTCAGCGTGACCCGCTAAGAAACGCGCTAACAGTTTGTTTGCGTTACCTAAACCTAAGTGAATGTCGCCACCAGAGTGGCCGCCTTTAAGGCCTTTTAAGGTCATACGGAAGGTTTTATAACCTTGTGGTAATGCTTCACGGGTTAAATCAAATGTCGCAGTGAAATCAACGCCACCTGCGCAACCCATGTAAATTTCGCCTTCTTCTTCTGAGTCAGTGTTGATCAGAATATCCGCTTGTAACCAGTTTGGTTGTAGACCGAAAGCGCCGTCCATACCGGTTTCTTCGGTCATGGTCAGTAATACTTCCAGTGGGCCGTGCTCAACGCTGTCATCCGCTAATACCGCTAATGCAGAAGCCATACCGATGCCGTTATCTGCACCTAATGTTGTGCCTTCGGCAGTAACCCACTCACCATTAATATAAGGGCGGATAGGATCTTTAGTGAAATCGTGCTCTGTGTCGTTATTTTTTTGCGGCACCATGTCTAAGTGAGCTTGCAGTACAACAGGCTTGCGGTTTTCGTAGCCTGTAGTCGCTGGTTTACGGATTAAGATATTACCAACTTGGTCGCGCTCAACGTGAAAACCTTTCCCTTTAGACCATTCCATGATGTGGGCGGCTAAAGCTTCTTCGTGTTTTGATGGGTGAGGGATGGAGCAGATTTTAGCGAAAATATCCCACAATGGTTGTGGTTTTAGCGTTGATAATTGTGACACGTTCTTCTCCTTGGCACTTTGATCGTAATCTTTCCGTCATATTTCAAGCTGGGGATTGGCTTACATCCAAAACAATTAACTGACGGCGTTGGTCGCTTAATTTAAGATTGCACTTAAGTGTAATAACTCAGGTTTTAAGCGGTTTTATGTATTGGTTCAGCATAACACTTTCTATCGAATAATGGAGAGCGCTAATAAGAATAATTCATTTAGTGGGATGGTTTCACTGGTTTTTCCTGCGCCAAATCACTATAATCTCGCGCAACCTTTTTTCCGCAAGACACATTTCTGTTTTACTCACCTTCGGGACCCGAATTTTATGAGCGAAAAATATGTCGTAACGTGGGATATGTTGCAAATACATGCCCGTAAACTCGCACAACGTTTATTACCAGCAAAACAATGGACTGGTATCATCGCAGTTAGCCGTGGTGGTTTAGTCCCTGGCGCACTGTTAGCGCGTGAGCTGGGTATTCGTCATGTTGACACCGTTTGTATCTCTAGCTATGACCATGACAACCAACGCGAATTGAATGTCATCAAACGCGCTGAAGGCGATGGTGAAGGCTTTATCGTGATTGACGATTTAGTGGATACTGGTGGCACAGCGAAAGCTATCCGCGACATGTATCCAAAAGCACACTTCGTGACTATCTTTGCAAAACCAGCAGGTCGCCCATTAGTGGATGATTATGTGGTTGATATCCCACAAAACACTTGGATTGAACAGCCTTGGGATATGGGCGTTGTATTTATCGATCCTCTGTGCGAACAAGATAAGTAGTCCGAACGAAACAATTTAAATCTGTTTAGCCGTGATAGGTCGCGTTTGTTTGATAAAAACAACACATTATTACCTAAGTGATTTGAGCTAAACACGATATGATAGAGGGGAGTGCGAAATGCACTCCCTTTTTGTTTATGTGACAGATTTAATAGGTAAAAGTAGGGAACCCACATGACTCAGCAAAATTTATCCGAAAAACTTTTTAAACCTCGTGTTAGACAAGTTGAAACATCAACGTTGGTTTCTTATTCCTCCCATACTCTGTCCCAACTAGAGAACCACAGTGTATTAAGTGGTTCTTCGCATAATCATTGGTATCGTACTCTCAACCGGTTAATGTGGATTTGGCGTGGTATTGATGCGATTGAAATTGAAGAAGTTTTAAGCCGTATTGCCATTTCGGATGCTAAACGCAGCCGTGAAGAATGGTTGGATACCGTTATTGGTAATCGTCGCGGTAATTGGTGCTTTGAATGGTCCCATCAAGCCATGCACTGGCAACAAAAAGCCTTAGAATTTGAAAAAGGCCAGGAAGCGTGCGATGCGTGGTTGCGTGCCGCTAACTTATACAGTATTGCGGCATACCCGTTTATTAAAGGGGATGAGCTGGCGGATCAAGCGATTGTGTTAGCCTGTAAAGCTTATGATAGTGCGGCAAAATTCTCACAGTACCAATTGAAAAAAATCCCATTCAAAGTTGATGGTGGTAAAGAAGTCTGTGGCTTTTTGCACATACCATCGAATGTTCAAGGTCCTTATCCAACAGTGATGGTTTGTGGCATGCTGGATAGTTTACAAACAGATTACAGCCGCTACTTTCGAGAATATTTAGAGCCTCGTGGTATTGCGATGCTAACGCTGGATATGCCATCCATCGGTTATTCTGGCAAGTACTGCCTTTCGCAAGAAACCAGTACATTGCATGAACAGATTGTTCGCCAGCTCGACACCATCCCATGGATTGACCACACGCGATTTGCAATCACAGGGATCCGTTTTGGCGCGAATATTGCTGTTCGCTTAGCGTATATGTGCCCAGATAAAATCAAAGCCGTTGCGGTGATTGGCCCTATCGTCCATAGCCTATTACATGAAGAAAAATATCAGAAAGATATTCCCCGTATGGTGCTGGATGTTTTTGCTAGCCGCTTAGGAATTTATCAAGTTGATGGTCAATCATTACGCCATGAGCTCAGCTGTTATTCACTGCGTAATCAAGGCCTGTTGGGACGCCGTAACCAAGTACCGATGATGTCAGTATGTTTTAAAAATGATCCCTACAGTCCGAAAGCTGATTCAGATTTAATAGCGCGTTCATCTATGGATAGTCATTTATTGACGTTACCAAGTAGCCCTATTTTAGAGGCTTTCGAACGATCCATGTCAGATACAACCAAATGGTTAGAAAGTAAAATATTATAATTGTATTGAATAGCTTGCTTATTTTTTAACATTTGTTAAAAAGGGATCTTCCCAAGAAGGAGATCCTTAATATGGCGTTACCGACTGATTACACAAATGGAAAGTTTTTAAAGAAATTTGCTGCGATAGGGCCTTATTTACGTGAGCAACAATCTATCAAAAACTGCTACTTTTTTGATAGCTTAGTTGTCTGTGTTAATGCGAATATTGCGCCTGAAAAACGAGAGTTTTGGGGATGGTGGTTAGAATTAGCTTCCACGGATGAAGGGTTCGAATTTGCTTATAAATTAGGGATCTACAATAATCAGGGAAATTGGCAAGCAAAAACCTTGAAAGATGCCGCAACGACGGATGCCGTCGAAAAGAACCTGCATGCCTTCCATCAACGCCTTTCCCAGCAATTATCCGCTCTAGAATTAAGCTTGTTCCCATCCCCCTTAATGACAGAATTAAAGCTGGAATTAAGCGCATAAAATTGTTTTAAACCAACTTTTGTTTAATTTTGCGTTATGCCTGTTGGCATAACGCGCATCTCCTGATAAAACTGATACCCACTTTGTATTTATTAATCCTAATGGCAGAAAAAAGATGAAAAATAGCCAAACACTCGTGGTCAAACTTGGCACAAGTGTCTTAACAGGGGGCTCACGTCGTTTAAATCAAGCTCATATCGTTGAGTTGGTTCGACAGTGTGCGCAGCAATATGAAAAAGGTCACCGAATTATTATTGTCACGTCTGGCGCAATTGCTGCAGGACGTGAACATCTCAATTACCCCGAACTGCCGGCCACCATTGCATCTAAACAGTTGCTGGCGGCGGTCGGTCAAAGTCGTTTGATCCAATTATGGGAAAGGCTTTTTTCCATCTACGGCATTCACATTGGCCAAATGCTGTTAACGCGTGCAGATCTTGAAGATCGCGAACGTTTTTTAAATGCGCGAGACACACTGCAAGCGCTGTTAGATAACGGTATTATTCCGGTGATCAACGAAAACGATGCAGTGGCGACAGCCGAAATTAAAGTGGGGGATAATGATAACTTATCCGCACTTGCTGCCATTCTTGGTGATGCAGATAAATTACTGTTATTAACCGATATTGAAGGCCTTTACGACGCGGATCCACGCAGTAATCCGAACGCAAAACTAATCCCTGAAGTTCATGGCATTAATGATGATTTACGCCGTATGGCAGGGGATAGCGTAACGGGCTTAGGTACCGGTGGAATGGCAACAAAATTACAGGCGGCTGATGTTGCTGGCCGTGCTGGGATTGACGTGTTTATTGCAGCGGGCAATAAACCGGATGTCATCAATTCAGTGATTGAAAATATCCCTGTGGGAACCCGTTTTTATGGGCAGAAAAACCCAATGGAAAACCGTAAGCGCTGGATTTTTGGCGCTCCAGCGGCGGGGGATGTTTATATTGATGATGGCGCGCAGTTGGCGATCACCGAAAAAGGCAGCTCATTATTGCCAAAGGGTATTAAGAAAATAGAAGGCGATTTCTCCCGTGGCGCAGTGATCCGTATTCGCAATATGGCAGGCAAAGATTTGGCACATGGCGTAAGCCACTATAATAGTGATGCGCTCAGAATGATTGCCGGTCATCATTCCCAAGATATTGGTAAAATCCTTGGCTATGAACATGGCTCAGTTGCCGTTCATCGCGACGATATGATAGTGAGTTAATTATGTTAGAACAAATGGGTAAAGCGGCGCGCGAAGCGTCATGGCAGTTGGCTCAATTCAATACCAAACAAAAAAATAGTGCGCTTGAGCAAATTGCTGACCTCTTAGAGCAAAAGAGTGCCAGTATTTTAGCGGCTAACCAGCTGGATATGGCTCAAGCTCAGCAAAGTGGTATGAGCGAAGCATTACAAGATCGTTTATTACTGACCCAAGCGCGCTTAAAAAGCATCGCGGATGACGTCAGAAAAGTGTGCCAGTTGGCTGATCCGGTAGGGCAAGTCCTTGATGGTAGCGAGTTAGATAGCGGGTTAAATTTACAACGTCGTCGTGTTCCGTTAGGGGTTATTGGAGTGATCTATGAAGCCCGCCCTAATGTTACTGTGGATGTCGCTTCTTTATGTTTAAAAACGGGAAATGCGGTCATTCTGCGCGGTGGAAAAGAGACGCATAATACCAATCTTGCTGTGGTAGAGGTTATTCAGCAAGCGCTGAAAAATAGCGGGCTGCCAGCCAATGCGGTACAGGCAATCAATAATCCGGATCGTGAATTAGTGGCTCAATTATTAAAATTGGATCGCTATGTGGATATGCTGATCCCTCGCGGCGGTGCGGGTTTACATAAATTATGTCGTGAGCAATCTACAATCCCGGTGATCACTGGCGGAATTGGTGTTTGCCATACTTTTGTAGATGACTCTGTGGATTTTGATAAGGCACTGAGTGTCATTACTAATGCTAAAGTTCAGCGTCCAAGTGCATGTAATTCATTGGAAACACTGTTGGTTCATGAAGACATTGCGGCGAGTTTCTTACCGCATTTAAGTGAAAAAATGGCTCAGCAGCAAGTGATATTACACGCCAGCGAGAAAGCAATGGCATTCTTGAAAGATGGCGCTGCTAAAGTGGTTCCTGTTCAAGCGGAAAACTTAGTTGATGAATGGCTATCTTTGGACTTGAACGTTGAGATTGTTTCAGGGATTGATGCCGCTATCGAACATATTCGTCATTATGGTACCGCACACTCTGACGCCATCTTAACGGAGTCTATTCGCCAAGCGGATTACTTTGTGCAGCGTGTGGACTCGGCTGCGGTATACGTTAATGCCAGCACCCGTTTTACCGATGGTGGGCAGTTTGGACTCGGTGCTGAAGTGGCAGTGAGCACCCAAAAACTCCATTCCCGTGGGCCGATGGGGTTAGATGCTCTGACGACCTATAAATGGATTGGTTACGGTGACTTTTTAAGTCGCCCATAATTTAACCATAATAATATTGAGCCACACTGCGTGTGGCTTAAGTTGCAGACAAAGAGGGATAAAAGCGTGGTTTTTCCCTCTTTGTGTTATCAGGCGAAAATCAATAAATTGATTTTCCTGATTTATTTTTACAACCCTAAAGTACCATTTCCAAACCAGATAGGTTTTGAAATGGTTCGAGCCACACTGCGTGTGGCTTTATTTTTTGAGACTATTCGCCATTTTGGCTAACCTGCTAGAAGCATGTGTATGGCAAATTTATCATAGTAATCATGATGATGGGATGAATATCGATGTTCTACATTATTGGGCCTAGAGGCTCAGGAAAAACAACGATTGGTAAGAAGCTCGCAGAAAAAACGGGTTACCAGTTTATTGACACCGACAAACTTATTTTAGAACACGCGGGAATGAGCATTGCTGACATTGTCCAGCAACAAGGTTGGGACTATTTTCGTCAGCTAGAAAGCCAAATTCTTGCTTCAATCGAACCACAAAAAGCCATTGTTTCAACAGGGGGCGGTATTATTTTAGCCTCTGAAAATCAGCAGGTTATGCGGGATAATGGAACGGTCATTTATTTACGTTCCACTCCTGAAACCCTCGCACAGCGGCTTGCGGCAGAGCCTCAAGCAGAACAGCGACCGAGCTTAACGGGAAAATCACTGCTTGAAGAAATTGAAGAGGTGATGGAGCAGCGTGATCCTATCTATTTATCGACTGCGCACCACGTTATTGATGCCAATCAATCCATTGATGCTATCATTAAGCAGATCGCAAATTTGAGATAAATATTTGGTATACCAATGCCTTTAGGAATAAACCCCTTAATGAGGCGCATTGGCCACGAGATAATTATTGTAGTATCTAATTGTTAATCAATAGATAAAATTATCACCATAAGAAAGGGAATCATTATGTTGGCAAAGATAATAAAAAAAGTACTGAAGTTTTTGTTTCGTGTCGAAGTCATTGGCAATCCAAATGAGTTCAATCAAGACAAATGTATCATTACGCCAAACCATGTCTCTTTTCTTGATGGTGTGTTGATTGCGCTATTCTTACCAGTAAAACCTGTATTTGCTATGTACAGCACAGTGGCAACGCCTAAGATGATCAAGCGTCTTAAGCCTTATGCCGATGTTGTTGCATTAGATCCAAAGAACCCGTTGGGCCTCAGACACTTAGTTCGTGAAGTGGACAAAGGTCGCCCAATCGTTATTTTCCCAGAAGGCCGCATTTCTGTTCATGGTTCTTTAATGAAGATCTATGAAGGTGCGGCTTTTGTCGCTGCCAAATCAGGGGCAAAAATTGTCCCTATTCGTATTGATGGTGCGGAGCGAAGTTACTTTGGGCGCTTAAAAGGGGTTATCCCGTTAAAGTGGTTCCCGAAAATCAAGTTACACATTTTACCTGCTGAAGCCATTCCTATGCCGGATGCACCTCGTGCAGTTGAGCGCCGAGCATTAGCGGGTGAACACCTTTACCAAATCATGAAAGCGGCACGTATGGCAAGCCGCCCGCAAATGACGCTAGTCGAAGCCTTTATTGATAGTATTGAGCGTTACGGGCGTCGTTCTCGCTGCATTGAAGATATCGCTTTTAAAGAAGATAACTATCAAGGATTACTGAAAAAATCTCTTGGTGTTGGGCGAATTATCGAACGCTATACTCATGAAAATGAACGCGTCGGGCTATTACTGCCCAATGCGACAGTGACTGCCGCGGCGATTTTTGGCTGCTTAATGCGTGGTCGTGTGCCTGCAATGCTGAACTACACGGCGGGAAGCCACGGGATCAGTAATGCTTTGAAAGCGTCAACGGCGAAGGTGGTCTTTACTTCAAGACAATTTTTGGAAAAAGGGAAACTGACCCATATTCCAGAGCAAGTGCCTGAAGCCACGTGGATTTACCTCGAAGATTTAAAAGATACTGTCACTTTCCAAGATAAGTGGTGGATTGTTAAGCATTTATTCTCACCACGTAACGCTATTGTTCCCCGTAACGTGGATGACGAAGCCATTGTATTATTTACCTCTGGTTCTGAAGGGACGCCAAAAGGCGTAGTGCATAGTCATCGTAGCTTAATGGCTAACGTTGAACAGATCAAAACCATTGCCGATTTTACGCCGCGTGACCGTTTTATGTCATCACTGCCGTTATTCCACGCATTTGGATTAACCGTTGGGTTATTTATCCCGCTGTTTTCTGGGAGCCGCGTCTTCCTATATCCAAGTCCGTTACATTACCGAATTATTCCTGAATTGGTATATGACCGAAATTGTACCGTTCTGTTTGGAACCTCAACATTCTTAGGCAATTATGCACGTTTTGCCCATCCGTATGATTTTGCAAGAGTTCGTTATGTTGTGGCTGGCGCAGAAAAACTGTCAGATAAAACCAAGAAAATTTGGTACGAAAAATTTGGTATCCGTATTCTTGAAGGTTATGGCGTGACGGAGTGTGCGCCGATAGTCTCTATTAATGTCCCTATGGCGGCGAAAGAAGGCTCTGTAGGGCAGATTTTACCCAGTATGGAAGCCCGTATTATTCCATTACCAGGTATTGAACACGGTGGAAAACTTCAACTGAAAGGCCCAAATATAATGAAGGGTTATTTACGTGTAGAAGCTCCGGGCGTGTTAGAGGAGCCAAAAGCGGAAAATGCTCAGGGCGAGATAGAACCAGGCTGGTATGACACTGGGGATATTGTTGAGTTAGACAATAAAAACTTCTGCACCATTAAAGGACGAGTGAAGCGCTTTGCTAAACTCGCTGGCGAAATGGTTTCTCTTGAAAGTATTGAACAAATGGTGGCTGAGATCTCTCCAAGCTGCGACCACGGTGTTGTGACCAAACCCGACAGTAGCAAAGGGGAAGCGTTGGTGTTATTTACCACGGATAAGGATCTTGACCGAGGTGCATTATCTGCCGCAGCGAAAGGTAAAGGTTTAACCGAATTAGCGGTTCCTCGGGATATTCGTTGGGTTAAAGCCTTACCAGTATTAGGTAGCGGAAAAACGGACTTTGTGACATTAAAACAGATGGCGTTAACAGGGGAATAATATGCAGGAAAGCACACCAAATACGCCACTGATGAGCACCGGAATGAAAGCCGTTCTGGCGTCTCAGTTTCTTTCTGCATTTGCAGATAATGCGTTATTATTCGCGATATTAGCGCAGTTAAAAGCGGAATTTTACCCAGAATGGAGCCATCCAATTCTACAAATGGTGTTTGTCTTCACCTATATTGTGCTGGCACCATTTGTGGGGCAAATTGCGGATAGATTTTCTAAAGGCCGCGTGATGTTGTTTTCCAACATATTTAAATTTATTGGGGCATTGGGGATCTGCTTAGGGGTTAATCCATTCCTCTGTTACGGGTTAGTCGGTGTCGGTGCCGCTGCATATTCTCCGGCAAAATATGGTATTTTGGGTGAACTTACAGGTGGCGATAATTTAGTCAAAGCTAACGGACTAATGGAAGCCTCTACGATCGCAGCGATTTTAGTGGGTTCTGTGGTTGGCGGTATGCTCTCTGACATTAACCTACTATTGGCATTGGGAACTTGTTCTTTACTGTATGCGCTCGCGGTCATTGTTAACTTTTTTATTCCCCACTTAGCGGCTGCAAGACCAGGAACGGGATGGAATTTCAAACAGTTGCTGGGGGACTTCTTCTCCGCCTGTCGTATTTTATGGGCAAATCAAGAAAGTCGTTTTTCCCTTGTGGGCACCAGCATGTTTTGGGGCGCAGGGGTAACATTGCGTTTCTTGTTGGTGGCATGGGTGCCAGTGGCTCTCGGCTTGCAAGATAATACGACCCCGACCATTTTGAATGCGATGGTTGCAGTAGGTATTGTTGTGGGGGCAGGGTTAGCGGCGAAATTTATCACCTTAAAAACGGTCTATCGCTGTATTCCTGCAGGGATTGTGATTGGGGTTATGGTGGTTTTCCTTTCACTACAAACCAATATTATTCCTTCCTATTTTATTTTGATGGTATTAGGGATTTTTGGTGGGCTATTTGTGGTTCCACTGAATGCTTTACTTCAAGAGAAAGGTAAAGAAACAGTCGGAGCAGGTAATGCCATTGCAGTACAAAATCTCGGCGAAAACAGTGCCATGCTATTAATGCTAGGGTTATATTCTCTGGCGATAAAGGTCGGATTCTCGGTCGTGAGCGTAGGTGTCGGTTTTGGCGTGGTATTCGCAATTGCGATTGCAGGGCTATGGATTTGGGATCGCGCTCGTAAGAAAACAGCATAATGGTGAATAACCAAATGATAGATGAGAAGCAACTCGAAATATTAAGTATTCAGTTAGGACAGCGTTTACTGCAACTTGATAAAACAGTGACGGCGGCGGAATCTTGTACTGGTGGATGGATTGCCAAAGTGTTGACGGATATCGCAGGCAGCTCAGCTTATTTTAACCATGGGTTTGTAACTTACAGTAATAAAGCCAAGCATCAAATGATTGGGGTAACGAATGACTCATTAACGCGTTTTGGCGCAGTGAGTCAGCAAGTTGTTCAGGAAATGGCGCTTGGTGCATTAAATGAAGCTCAGGCAGACTTTGCGATGTCAGTCAGCGGAATTGCCGGGCCGGGTGGTGGCAGCGAAGATAAACCTGTCGGGACAGTTTGGTTTGGTTTTGCATTAAAGCAGGCCAATGGTACTGTGGATGTTGTGACTCGTCATCAGATATTCGAAGGTGATAGGTATCAAGTTCGTTTGCAATCAACAGGTTATTCGCTGGAAACGCTTTTACAGTTAATATCTGAAAAATTTTCTTGATACTGTATGATTATACAGTATACTTAGTTCCAACAAATCGAATTCAATCGTTTTATTCGCAATGGTTACCACCATTGCCTTAGGGAGTGAACATGGCTATTGATGAAAACAAACAAAAAGCACTTGCTGCGGCATTAGGTCAAATCGAAAAGCAATTCGGTAAAGGCTCCATTATGCGTCTTGGTGAAGACCGCACAATGGATGTTGAAACCATTTCAACAGGCTCTTTATCTCTTGACGTTGCTTTAGGTGCGGGTGGTTTGCCATTAGGGCGTATTGTTGAAATCTACGGTCCTGAATCTTCAGGTAAAACGACATTAACTCTGCAAGTTATTGCTGCAGCTCAACGTAGTGGTAAAACTTGTGCGTTTATTGATGCTGAGCATGCGCTTGACCCTATCTACGCGAAAAAATTAGGCGTTGATATTGATAACCTTCTGTGTTCCCAACCAGATACGGGTGAGCAAGCGTTAGAGATTTGTGATGCATTAACTCGCTCTGGTGCAGTAGACGTGATCATCGTTGACTCCGTTGCAGCATTAACACCAAAAGCGGAAATTGAAGGCGAAATCGGTGATTCTCATATGGGCCTTGCGGCGCGTATGATGAGCCAAGCAATGCGCAAATTAGCGGGTAACCTGAAAAATTCAAATACTTTGTTGATTTTCATCAACCAGATCCGTATGAAGATTGGTGTGATGTTTGGTAACCCAGAAACCACGACTGGTGGTAACGCACTGAAATTCTACGCTTCTGTTCGTTTAGATATCCGCCGTATTGGTGCAGTGAAAAACGGTGAAGAAATTGTTGGTAGCGAAACGCGCGTTAAAGTGGTGAAAAACAAAGTTGCGGCGCCATTTAAACAAGCTGAATTCCAAATCCTTTATGGTGAAGGTATCAATACCTTCGGTGAGCTGATTGACTTAGGTGTTAAACATAAGCTGATTGAAAAAGCGGGTGCTTGGTACAGCTATAACGGCGACAAAATTGGTCAAGGTAAAGCGAACTCGACAACTTACCTGAAAGAACATCCTGAAGTTGCACAAGAAATTGATAAAAAGCTGCGTGATTTATTATTAAACCACACAGGTGAATTTAACAGTGCAGCGACTGATTTCATCAGTGATTCTGATGAAGAGGAAGTTCCAGAAGAATTTTAATTCAACGCTAACCTGTTGAAATAAATTGATATCAAAAGCGCCATTCATAATTGACTGGCGCTTTTTTGTTTCTGCCTATCACAATAATAGTTTATTGCACAGTTTTTCTGTGGAAAAATACCCTAGCCAGAGGTATAAACATACTTTCAGAAAATATTCAGACGCTTTACAATGAAAGCCGCGAATGGATGTATCTATATTTTACTTCTATACAAAGAGACTTTATCTTATCAGTCACTTTTTAATCGGAGAGTTGATTAGAGGTGATGTTACATTCCATCTCAACAATTCGTAATTCTGTTTCCAGCTTGATATCGGGATAAATATGAGTAAAAGCACCGCTGAGATCCGTCAAGCGTTTCTCGACTTTTTCCATACGAAAGGTCATCAGGTGGTAGCCAGCAGTTCGCTAGTGCCAAATAATGACCCAACACTATTGTTCACTAACGCAGGGATGAACCAGTTCAAAGATGTATTTCTTGGTCTGGATAAACGAGCATATTCCCGAGCGACAACCGCACAACGTTGTGTACGTGCAGGTGGTAAACATAACGACTTAGAAAACGTGGGCTATACCGCTCGCCACCACACATTCTTTGAAATGTTAGGTAATTTTAGCTTCGGTGATTACTTTAAACACGATGCTATTCGCTTTGCATGGGAACTTTTAACCAGCGAACAGTGGTTTAACCTACCAAAAGAAAGACTGTGGGTTACTGTATACGCGACTGACGATGAAGCTTACGATATTTGGAACAAAGAAATTGGTGTTCCTGTCGAGCGTATTATTCGCATTGGCGATAACAAAGGCGCTCCTTACGCATCTGACAACTTCTGGCAGATGGGTGACACAGGGCCTTGCGGGCCTTGTACCGAAATTTTCTTTGACCATGGTGATCATATTTGGGGTGGTCCTCCAGGAAGCCCTGAAGAAGATGGCGACCGCTATATTGAAATCTGGAACCTCGTCTTTATGCAGTTCAACCGTCAATCTGACGGTACCATGGAGCCGCTACCAAAACCGTCTGTAGATACAGGCATGGGGCTGGAGCGTATTTCTGCGGTTCTGCAACACGTGAATTCTAACTATGAAATTGATATTTTCCGCGAGCTGATTGCAGCAGCAGCAGAAGCGACAGGTGCAACTGACCTGTCTAACAAATCTCTGCGTGTCATTGCTGATCATATTCGTTCATGTGCGTTCTTGGTGAGCGATGGCGTAATTCCATCCAACGAAGGTCGTGGTTACGTTTTACGTCGTATTATTCGCCGTGCGGTACGTCATGGTTATATGCTGGGTGCGAAAGAAACGTTCTTCTATAAATTAGTTTCTACCCTAATTAAAGTAATGGGACCTGCAGCGGAAGAGCTACAGCGTCAACAAGCTTTAGTTGAGAAAGTATTAAAAACTGAAGAAGAACAGTTTGCGCGTACTTTAGAGCGCGGTCTGCAATTATTAGATGAAGAGCTGGCATCACTGAAAGGCGATACGCTAGATGGTGAAACCGCATTCCGTCTCTATGATACTTATGGATTCCCGTTAGATTTAACGGCGGACGTATGTCGCGAACGCAACCTCAAAGTAGATGAAGAAGGCTTTGAGCGTGCAATGGAAGACCAGCGTCGTCGTGCGAGAGAATCAAGCGGCTTCGGTGCAGACTATAACGCTCTGATCAAAGTTGATAAACACAGTGAATTCTCTGGCTATCAGCATGATGAACAGCAAGCGACTATCACAGCATTATATAAAGATGGCCAGCCGGTTGATTCCCTGCAGGCGGGTGATGAAGGGTTAGTGATCCTTGATAAAACGGCATTCTACGCAGAATCTGGTGGTCAAGTTGGTGATACTGGTGTTCTCAAAAATGACAGCGCTAGCTTTACTGTGACTGATACCCAAAAATATGGTCAAGCAATTGGTCATGTGGGTAAGGTTGAATCAGGTTCATTAGTTGTTAACCATCGAATTGCGGCTATAGTCAATAGTGAAAGACGTAATGCGATTCGTCTAAACCACTCGGCGACTCACTTATTACATGCAGCATTACGCCAAGTCTTAGGCGAGCACGTTTCTCAAAAAGGCTCGTTGGTGAATGACAAGTATCTCCGTTTTGACTTCTCTCATTTTGAAGCGATGACACAACAGCAACTGCGTCAAGTGGAAGATATTGTGAACGCTCAGATCCGTCAAAACTCAGAAATTGAAACTGAGTTGATGGATTTAGAGGGGGCGAAAGCAAAAGGGGCTATGGCATTATTCGGTGAAAAATATGAAGAGCGCGTACGTGTTCTGAGTATGGGTGATTTCTCCATCGAATTATGTGGTGGTACACATGCTAGCCGCACAGGTGATATTGGCCTATTCAGTATCTTAAGTGAGTCTGGTACCGCTGCAGGGGTTCGTCGTATCGAAGCGACAACTGGTGCAGCTGCGATGGAGCACTTACATGCTCAGTCAGAACAACTTTCTGCGATTGCTCACCTGTTAAAAGGTGACGTAAATAGCTTAGTTGAGAAAGTTAAAGCTGCATTGGATAAATCACGAAATCTTGAAAAAGAGATTTTGCAATTAAAAGATCAGCAAGCCTCTCAAGAAAGTGCTTCACTAGGTAGTAAAGCGAAAGATGTTAAAGGTATCAAACTATTAGTTAGTCAATTAAGCGATACTGATCCTAAACTATTGAGAACAATGGTCGATGATCTAAAAAATCAGCTGAAATCGGCGATTATCGTGCTTTCAACCACAAGTGGTGATAAAGTCAGTATAATTGTTGGTGTGACTAATGATTTGACTGCTAAAATTAAAGCAGGTGATTTGGTATCCTACGTTGCTCAACAAGTAGGTGGTAAAGGTGGCGGTCGACCAGACATGGCGATGGCTGGAGGTACTGACGTAAGCGCATTACCAACAGCGATGGAAAGTGTCGAACAATGGGTTGATTCTAAACTGTAATTGCTGCGAAGTTACCCCATTTTAGTGGGGTAACTTTAATCTGTTGCAGCATTGTTAATATGTTGCCGGTAGTGTTATATTTTGCTTGTAAATAATTAGAATTATTGCCTTGACGGCATCAATGCTTTAGGTGAATGTCATTGCTTTACGTTTTCACGGTGTGTGATGGACAATAGCGGGGAATACCTAGAGACCCGACTCTTTTAATATTTCAAGGAGCAAAGAATGCTTATTCTGACTCGTCGAGTTGGTGAAACACTCATGATAGGCGATGAGGTAACAGTGACCGTATTGGGCGTAAAAGGCAACCAAGTACGTATTGGTGTTAATGCCCCAAAAGAAGTTTCTGTTCACCGTGAAGAAATTTATCAACGGATCCAGGCCGAAAAGACTCAACCAGACAATCAATAATAATGAATAAGCGTCCAGTGAGTTATCACACAGCAATAATGGGCGCTTGTCTTTCTCTTTTTTATCTTTAGTGATCCCCTAATTTTTCTATTCTTTAATTGGCTTAACACATTATGTTGGTGTTGAGCGCTATCTCTTTGAATGAATCCACCTTTCTTCCTGTACTATTTTCATACTGCTAAGCTACACGCTATCAACTTTCTCCATTTTTTCCTGAATTTTTTATAATAAGATTGAAGATAATAAAAGGGCAAAAAAGCACGGAAACATTGCTTTTTCGGTGTTAAACTAATCATCTTGCTTGTGAAATGTGCAAACGATCATTGGAATGCAAAAAGTTTGGAAAAATTGTTTGACTTCTAAGTCTAGGAAAGTAATATGTGCGCCACACAGAGACGAGATGTTTAAACAAAAACAAATCGCATGTGACTAAAATATGGTGAGGTGGCCGAGAGGCTGAAGGCGCTCCCCTGCTAAGGGAGTATGCGGTCAAAAGCTGCATCGAGGGTTCGAATCCCTCCCTCACCGCCATTTTAGGCTCTGCATCCGTAGCTCAGCTGGATAGAGTACTCGGCTACGAACCGAGCGGTCGGAGGTTCGAATCCTCCCGGATGCACCATTTTCTACCTTATGAGTAAAACTGATAGGGTAATGTTTTAGTTTTTAGCAAACTAAAGCAAAAGTAGTTTAGATTTAATATGGTCTTAAAGCTAACAAGATTTATAGCCATAAATATTGAAGTAGATTTTGATTAAGCAGTATTGAGAGAGAAGTACGTATTGCACTAAAATGCATCCGTAGCTCAGCTGGATAGAGTACTCGGCTACGAACCGAGCGGTCGGAGGTTCGAATCCTCCCGGATGCACCATCTCTTAAACATTTCTGTCAGCATCAATAATTCTGTCATCAATTTCATAAATCCAAATTACTGCTGTAGTTATACAGCATCGATTGATAATCGACAAATTCTGCATCCGTAGCTCAGCTGGATAGAGTACTCGGCTACGAACCGAGCGGTCGGAGGTTCGAATCCTCCCGGATGCACCATCATTAAGAAACTCCTCAATTTGAGGAGTTTTTTTTTGCCTAAAATCCTAATTTGCTATCTTCCTTCCTTTTCTTTCTGTTTTCTCATCGGGTAAACCACACATCTAGACAGCGACAATTTATGTGATTTAAGCTAAAGTAATCACCTTATTAAAATAAAACTAAATCACAGGCGGGAGGTCGATTTGATCCCGGACGTATCAAAAGCGCTCTCATGGTTAGAAGCGCACCCGGAAATTCTCAATGGCATTCAACGCGGTATTGAGCGTGAAACACTACGCGTGACACCTCAAGGTGCGTTAGCCGAGACATTACATCCAGATGAGCTGGGGAAAGCCCTTACCCATAAATGGATCACCACGGATTTTGCGGAATCCTTACTCGAATTTATTACTCCTGTAGATAAAAGCATTAGCCACAACTTGGCTTTTTTGCGGGATCTGCATCGCTATACGGCACGTCATTTACACGATGAAAGAATGTGGCCGTTAAGTATGCCTTGCTTTATTGCAAGTGAAGATAAGATCACACTAGCGCAATACGGTAGCTCCAATGTGGGGCAGTTTAAAACTCTGTATCGTGAAGGGTTAAAAAACCGCTATGGGGCATTAATGCAAACCATCGCGGGCGTTCACTATAATTTCTCATTTCCAATTGAGTTTTGGAAAGCGTGGGCGGGTGTTGAAGACGCAGAAAGCGGAAAGGAAAAAATTTCTGAAGGCTATTTACGTCTAATCAGAAACTACTATCGCTTTGGTTGGGTGATCCCATACTTATTTGGCGCATCTCCCGCTATTTGCGGTTCTTTCTTAAAGAACAGAGAAACCTCACTGAACTTTAGCAAGACCGAGTGCGGTACTTATTATCTGCCTTACGCAACTTCATTGAGAATGAGCGATTTAGGTTACACCAATAAATCTCAGAGTGATTTAAATATTACGTTTAACCACCTTGATGAATATGTGGAAAATCTGAAAAAAGCCATTCACAAGTCTTCCGCTGAATTTGAAAAGCTGGGCGTGAAAAAAGATGGCAAGTACGTTCAGTTGAACACTAATGTGCTACAGATCGAGAACGAGCTGTATGCACCAATTCGTCCGAAGCGTGTACCTCAAGGTAACGAATCGCCTTCTGATGCATTATTACGTGGTGGTATCGAATATATTGAAGTTCGCTCCCTCGACATCAATCCATTTAGCCCTATTGGGGTTAACGAAACTCAAGCCCGCTTTGTGGATTTATTCCTTATTTGGTGTGTGCTTGCAGATGCCCCGGAAATGAATGTTCAAGAGCTGGATTGCTGCCGAAAAAACTGGAACCGCGTGATCCTTGAAGGTCGTAAACCGGAGCAGGTGATCGGCTTTGGCTGTGGTAGCGAGCTCAAACCATTGGTTGAAGTGGGACAAACGCTGTTTAAAGATCTGATCCGTGTGGCTGAAGTTTTGGATACCTGCTGTGATGCAAAATACAAAGATGTGTGTCATCAGTTTGTCGCCATGTTTGAAGATCCAAACTTGACCTATTCAGCGCTGGTGATGGACGAAATGCTGGAAAAAGGTATCGGTGGCTATGGATTAGAATTAGCTGAAAAATACTATCAGCAGTTAATTAATGAACCTTATGAAGTGATCACTGAAGAACAGTTTGAACAAGCACGTTTGGCTTCAATTGAGAAGCAGAAGCGAATGGAGCAAGATCAGAGCGAAAGCTTTGAAGAGTATCTTAAAATCCACGCAGGACGCTAAAAGAAAATGGCCACAACGAGGTGGCCAAATAAAAAATCTTTTAAAGAATTAGGGATGATAACAATTTGCGCGTCTTTCACATATTAAGACTCTGCATTTTTGGATTAGTTTCATTTTTTTAAAATTATTTTTTTGGAGGTCATGAAATGCCGTTATTAGACAGTTTTACTGTGGATCATACGCGTATGGCTGCTCCTGCTGTTCGTGTAGCGAAAACGATGACAACGCCTCATGGAGACACTATCACAGTATTCGATTTACGCTTTACAGTTCCAAATAAAGAAGCAATGACAGAAAAAGGAACGCATACCCTAGAGCACCTTTTTGCTGGCTTCATGCGAGATCACCTTAATGGTAACGGTGTTGAAATCATCGATATTTCGCCAATGGGATGCCGTACAGGCTTCTATATGAGCTTGATTGGTCAACCGGATGAGCAACGTGTTGCAAAAGCCTGGAAGGCCGCTATGCAGGATGTGCTGCATGTGCAAGACCAAAATAAGATCCCAGAGCTTAATGTGTACCAATGTGGTACTTACATGATGCACTCGCTTGAAGAAGCTCAACAAATTGCTCGAAGTGTGCTTGCGAAGGATATTCTCGTTAATAAAAACGATGAACTTGCATTGCCAGAAGAAAAGCTTGCCCAGCTTCATGTTTAGTTGTTGAAAAAAAAACAGACTAAAAAGCCTTAAAATCACCGACCAATTGATCAGGTTTTTAAGGCTTTTTTCTTTGAAATGAATAATTAAAATTCAGGGACTTGTGAGTCAAAACCGAGTGGGGTGATTTTTACCTGCTTGATAATATTATCGTTGATTACTAAAACTTCGATAACATAGTGGCCAATAACAATTTGTTCTTCAGGCTGTGGAATATCACCTAATACCTCTAAAACCATCCCATTAACGGTTCTAGGGCCATCAATAGGGAGGTTCCAATCAAATGCTTTATTTAGGTCACGAATGTTTGCTGTTCCATCCACAAGGACGCTGCCGTCGCTCTGAGGCATGACTTCTTCAGCTAGAGAAGGCGACATTGATGTTGTGAAATCACCGACAATTTCTTCCAAAATATCTTCTACGGTGATCAAACCTTGGATCTCGCCATATTCATCAACGATAATGCCAAACTTCTCTTTTTTATGCTGGAAATTAACCAACTGAACGTTGAGAGGTGTGCTATTGGGAATGAAATAGATACTATCGGCGGCTTTGATCAAATTCTGCTTGTTGAATTCGCGCTTTTCTACCATCAATCGATAAGCTTCTCGCACTCGCAAAATACCAATCAAATCATCAAGAGAGTCACGATACAGAACAATGCGCCCATGAGGGGAGTGCGTGAGCTGCCTAACAATCGATTTCCAATCATCATTAATATCGATACCGACAATTTCATTACGTGGCAGCATAATATCGCCAACGGTCACTTTGTCTAAATCAAGAATTGAAATCAGCATGTCTTGATTGCGGCGGCTGAGCTTGTTTTTGGACTCATGAACAATAGTGCGTAACTCTTCTTTGTTGACCGCATCATTACGAGTGTTTGAGACTTTTATTCCACAGCAGCGCATAAAAAGGGCGGAAATAGTATTAAACGCCCACACGACAGGTAACATGATTTTTTGCAGTGGCGTAAGAATAAAGCTACTAGGGAAGGCAATACGCTCTGGATACAGTGCCGCGATGGTTTTTGGCATCACTTCTGCAAATAACAAAATAACAAATGTGAGCACACCAGTTGCAATGGCGACACCCATATTGCCATATAAGCGGATCCCGATAATGGTCGCGAGAGCAGAAGCAACAATGTTGATTAGATTGTTACCAATCAATACTAAGCCCAGTAAGCGGTCGGGGTGGCGTAGTAGTTTTTCAACGCGGATAGCGGAGCGATTACCTTGTTTCGCTAAATGTTTTAACCGATAACGGTTCAACGTCATCATACTGGTTTCTGACGCTGAAAAATAAGCGGATAAAAAAATTAAAACAATCAGTATGATGATTAGAGTACCAGTAGATACTTCATCCAAAACAAGGTTCCTTATTTATAACGGTCGTTTAAGACTAAAATGGCTCTACACCATGGTTAATTGCTGAATTAATCGATTACCAAAAAACGCTAAGGTAAGGATAAGTGAACCGCCCACATGGAAAAAGAGGACGCGTTTGCCTCGCCATCCACCATGAAAATGCCCCCACAGCAAAATAACGTAAACAAACCAAGCAATAACAGAGAGTACGGATTTGTGGATATTCTCTTTATCAAAGATGTTATCCATATAAATAAAGCCCGTGCATAGCGTTAAGGTTAAGAGAATGACGCCCACCTGAGTGACGTGAAACATTTTGCGTTCAATGACCATCATTGGCGGCATATCAGGGCTAAATTTCAGAATTTTGTTTTTAAGCTGGTAGTCAATAATGGCAACTTGAAACGCATATAACGCCGCGATAAGCAACGTAGCATAGCTTAATAAAGCTAAGCCAATATGGACAAATAATGGGGTGCTTGCCTCTAAATGAGTAATAAACTCACCAGGCATAATCGTAGATAAAATCAGGTTAATAATCGCGAAACTATACACAATAGGGGTTAAGTACCACGCACGCCCTAAATAGGAAACCACCGTCATAATCAAACACATTAAGAGACTGACAGAGGAACCTAAATTTAAGAGGGTGAGATTTTGCCCGCTGGCTTCACTAAAAATTTGTAATTTCAACGTGATTGCGTGAGTAACCATCGCCACGATAGCTAATAAAATAGCCAATCGACGATAAAGAGCTTGCTTGCGCACTTGTCCGGGAACGATCAGCAGCAGACTGACCATGTATGTACAAACTGCTATGACTGCAAATACGGGCATAGTATAGTGTCGTTATTCATTTTAAGTGGATAGTAATTAACTAGTATAACCCGTGCAAGTGTAGGCTCCAACTATTGGTATGACGTATCGCTGTATATTCTTTACTAATCGCTCATTTAGGCTGCTCACTTAGCTTAATGAAACGAAACAGCGAAACCCCATCAAGTATGATACAATCGGCGACCAACACAGCGTTGAATTGTGCCGTGGCTATCTTGAGTTTGCCCTTGAAATACAGCGCGCGAGTAACCAAATAAGGCTACATATAGGCCCATAACAGAATTGAGCTAAGACACATGTTTGATAATTTAACTGACAGACTATCGCGCACTTTGCGCAATATCAGTGGGCGTGGACGTCTGACTGATGACAATATTAAAGATACATTACGCGAAGTTCGCATGGCGTTACTGGAAGCCGACGTTGCTTTGCCAGTCGTCCGTGAATTTATTCAAAAAGTCAAAGAAAGTGCTGTTGGTCAAGACGTTAATAAAAGCCTAACACCGGGTCAAGAGTTCATTAAAATTGTTCAAAATGAACTGACCCGCGCAATGGGTGAAGAAAATCACCAACTGAATTTATCTGCTCAGCCTCCGGCTGTTGTGTTGATGGCAGGTTTGCAAGGTGCGGGTAAAACAACCAGCGTTGCAAAACTGGGTAAACTGTTAAAAGAAAAGCAAAAGAAAAAAGTTTTAGTAGTTTCTGCCGACGTTTATCGCCCTGCTGCGATCAAACAGTTAGAAACTTTAGCACAAGCGGTTGGCGTTGATTTCTTCCCATCTGAAGTCCAAGAAAAGCCAGCGGTAATTGTTCAAAAAGCCTTAAAACACGCACAATTACAATTCTACGATGTGCTGTTAGTGGATACCGCCGGTCGCTTACACGTTGATGAAGCGATGATGGAAGAGATCCAAGAAGTCCATCGTATAATCAATCCAGTTGAAACCTTGTTTGTGGTTGATGCCATGACAGGGCAAGATGCAGCTAACACAGCGAAAGCTTTTAACGAAGCATTGCCATTAACCGGGGTTGTTTTAACCAAAGTTGACGGTGACGCGCGTGGCGGTGCTGCATTATCTATCCGCTCCATTACTGGTAAGCCAATTAAATTCTTAGGGGTTGGTGAAAAAACTGATGCCCTTGAGCCTTTCCACCCTGAACGCGTGGCTTCACGTATTTTAGGCATGGGGGATGTGTTATCTCTGATTGAAGAGATTGAACACAAAGTTGACCGTGATGAAGCTGAAAAATTAGCGAAGAAGTTGAAAACTGGGGATACCTTTGATTTTAATGACTTCTTAAACCAGCTAAAACAGATGCGTAATATGGGCGGAATGACCAGCATGCTGAGTAAGATGCCGGGCATGTCCCAGTTACCAGACGCGGTTAAATCCCAAATGGATGACAAAATTACCATCCGTATGGAAGCGATGATCCAATCCATGACGCGTAAAGAACGCGAAAAACCAGAGATTATTAAAGGATCTCGCAAACGCCGTATTGCTGCGGGTTCTGGAACCACAGTACAAGAGGTTAATAAACTCTTAAAACAGTTTGATGATATGCAGCGCATGATGAAAAAGATGAAGAAAGGCGGCCTCGCCAAGATGATGCGCGGTATGAAGGGTATGATGCCTCCGGGTTTCCCGGGGCGTTAAGCAATAAAGCCTGAAACAAAAGTGTACTTTTGATTGATTTTTTCGTCAAAGTGAGTAAACTTTTCGGGCTTTTTATATAACAGCCGGACTCTATCCCTCGATGGAGTCTGGTTGTTTTGTTAACTAATGAGGATGTTATGGTAACAATTCGTTTATCTCGTGGCGGCGCTAAAAAACGTCCGTTCTACCAAATCGTTGTAACCGATAGCCGCAATGCGCGTGACGGTCGTTTCATTGAGCGTATCGGTTTCTTCAACCCGATCGCTGCAGGTCAAGCAGAAGAACTGCGTTTAGACCTGGACCGTATTGAGCATTGGGTTGGCTTAGGCGCAACTGTTTCTGACCGTGTTGCACAACTGGTCAAACAAGCTAAAAAAGTAGCTTAATCTGTCACGGTGGTAACAATGAGCAAGCAAACTAAACTACTGCCTCCTGCAAACCCAATTGTATTGGGCAAATTAGGCGCGGCATACGGTATTCGTGGTTGGCTCAAAGTTTTTTCCTCCACCGAACATGCTGAAAGTATTTTTGATTATCAACCTTGGTTTATCCAACGCTCTGGTCAATGGCAACATATTGAAATAGAAGATTGGAAACATCATAACAAAGATATCATCGTCAAGCTCAAAGGGGTCGAAGACCGCGATGCAGCTGCTCTATTGACCAATTTTGAAATTGCGGTTGATTCAACCCAACTTCCTGATTTGGACAACGATGAATACTACTGGAAAGACCTTATGGGCTGCCATGTAGTGACGTCTGAGGGTTACGACCTTGGTACTGTGATTGATATGATGGAAACGGGATCGAATGACGTTCTCGTGATCAAGGCAAATTTAAAAGATGCATTTGGCATCAAGGAGCGGTTGGTTCCGTTTCTTGATGGGCAGGTTATCAAGAAAGTCGATCTCTCCACCAAAATTATTGAAGTGGAGTGGGATCCTGGTTTTTAAATCTCCGGTTTACCGGTTTTTATGAGTGGGATAAATCATGTGGATTGGGGTAATTAGCCTGTTTCCCGAAATGTTCCGCGCAATAACCGAGTACGGGGTAACTGGTCGGGCAGTGAAAAATAGCCTGCTAACGGTTGAGTGTTGGAATCCGAGAGATTTTACTCACGATAGACACAAAACCGTTGATGATCGCCCCTATGGTGGTGGTCCAGGCATGCTGATGATGGTGCAACCGTTAAAAGATGCAATCCACGCAGCAAAAGCTGAGGCCGGTGATGGTGCAAAAGTGATTTATCTTTCACCTCAAGGTCGCAAACTCGGTCAAGACGGAGTTTGTGAACTGGCAACAAACGAGAAGATAATTCTTGTTTGTGGTCGTTATGAAGGTATTGATGAGCGGATCATTCAAACCGAAATTGATGAAGAATGGTCAATCGGTGATTACGTTCTCAGTGGTGGGGAGCTCCCTGCTATGGTGTTGATAGACTCAGTCTCTCGGTTTATTCCTGGAGTACTAGGTCATCAAGCTTCAGCTCAAGAAGATTCTTTTGCGGATGGCTTGTTAGATTGTCCTCACTATACTCGACCAGAGGTGTTAGACGGCATGCAAGTTCCTGACATACTACTTTCAGGAAACCATGCCAAGATCGATAGCTGGCGCATGAAGCAGTCACTCGGTCGTACCTGGCTTAGAAGACCTGAGCTTCTAGAAAGCCTAGCTCTGACTGACGAGCAGAGGATGTTGCTAGCTGAATTCCAACGGGAATATCAGGCTGAGCAACCAGTGAATCCAGACAATTAATTGTCTAAACATATCAGTTTACCTAGGGTAAGAGAGTTATTATGAGCAACATTATTAAACAACTTGAACAAGAGCAGATGAAGCAGGACGTACCTTCATTCCGTCCGGGTGACACCGTGGAAGTTAAGGTATGGGTCGTAGAAGGCTCTAAAAAACGTCTGCAGGCATTTGAGGGCGTGGTTATCGCTATCCGTAGCCGCGGTCTGCATTCTGCATTCACTGTTCGTAAAATTTCTAACGGCGAAGGTGTTGAGCGTGTATTCCAAACTCACTCTCCAGTCGTAGATAGCATTGCTGTTAAACGCCGTGGTGCTGTTCGCAGAGCTAAACTGTACTACCTGCGTGAGCGTTCTGGTAAGGCAGCTCGTATCAAAGAGCGTCTGAACGCCAAGTAATACGCTTTCGCTACATCCGAAAGTTAAAGGGCCCGCATTTGCGGGCCTTTTTTATATTCGTCATATTTCGCGCTGTGGCGGTGTTGGCTTCATTCAGCCACACAGGTCACATACTTATGTATGCTCCCCGCGCTGTCTTCATTTTGCCGCCTAGCCACAACTCGAACTATTTAGAATATACCGCTCAACAAACCCCATTTCGTAAACTTATCTTTACTATTTTTGTTTTTGCTTTGCTTTTTAATATGAACTTATTCTCTTTTTATTCTTAAATATCATTTAAATTCAATATTATAAATTTGTGTAATTTTTCATATACACTTAATTGAATTATTTTACGGTTTTGGATTGAAATCTTTACGATGCATGATATGTTATCTCTCACGCACCAAACACAAGATCGATAAATAACATCACTAATAAATAATAAGCTAAATAGGTAATCAAATGATCATGCAAAAAGATGTACTCAATAACGTAAATATTCAAGACGAGCAGGTTCTTATCACCCCTGAAAGTCTGAAACAAAAATACCCATTGAGTCACAGCAACCTGCATGCCATTGCGACATCGCGTAAAGTGATTGCTGATATTATTCATCAGCGTGATCCGCGCTTACTCGTGGTATGTGGTCCTTGTTCAATCCATGATGTAGATGCTGCCATCGAATACGGTGAGCGTTTACAGAAACTTGCCGCTGAGTTAAGTGATAGCTTATATATTGTGATGCGTGTGTACTTTGAAAAACCACGTACAACCGTGGGTTGGAAAGGCTTAATTAGCGATCCATTTATGGATGGCAGCTTTGAAATGGAAAAAGGGCTACACATTGCCCGCGATTTATTGACCAACTTAGTGAATATGGGATTACCACTGGCGACAGAAGCGTTAGATCCTAATAACCCACAATACTTAGGTGACTTATTCAGTTGGTCAGCCATCGGAGCGAGAACCACGGAATCCCAAACTCACCGTGAAATGGCATCCGGCTTATCAATGCCAGTCGGTTTTAAAAACGGCACAGATGGCAGTTTATCTACAGCCATCAATGCGTTAAAAGCTGCTGCAATGCCACATCGCTTTATGGGAATCAACCAATCCGGTCAGGTTTGCTTGCTGCACACCAGCGGCAATAAAAATGGTCATGTGATCTTACGTGGTGGCAAAACACCAAACTATGATGAGCAAAGCATTGCGGCTTGTGAAGCCGAAATGAAAAAAGCGGGGCTAGAACCATCATTAATGGTGGATTGCAGTCACGGTAACTCAAATAAAGATTTTCGTCGTCAGCCTCTGGTGGTTGATTCAATTATCGAGCAAATTGTTAATGGTAATGAATCAATTACAGGTATTATGCTTGAAAGCCATATTAATGAAGGCAACCAGTCATCAGAACAGCCACGTGAAAATATGAAATACGGGGTTTCGGTGACAGATGCATGCATTAACTGGGAAGAAACTGAGTCTGTGTTGCGTAAATTACACCAAGCATTATCACCAGTGCTTGAGCAGCGTGGGCAGAAATTAAGTAAAGTGAGCTGAGCAAGGGATTGGTATGTCTGCTGAATTATCCCATTTACGGGAACAGATTGATGAAGTTGATAAGTCATTATTAGATTTGTTAGCCAAACGGCTGCAGCTAGTGGCTGAAGTCGGCGAAGTCAAAAGCCAACATGGATTACCTATTTACGTGCCTGAGCGTGAATCCAGCATGTTGGCAGCTCGCCGAGCAGAAGCGGAGCGAATGGGGATCCCGCCTGATCTGATTGAAGATATTCTTCGACGGATCATGCGTGAGTCTTATGCGCGCGAAAATGACAAAGGATTTAAAACACTGAACCCTACCGCTGGCCCAATTGTGATCGTCGGTGGGAATGGAAAAATGGGGCGGTTATTTCACCGTCTACTTTCCCTGTCTGGTTATCAGGTTAAATTGCTGGGTGAGCAGGATTGGGATAATGCGGCTTCGATAGTCTCTGGTGCAAGCGTGGTGATGGTTAGTGTACCTATCCACCTTACTGTTGATGTCATTAAACGTTTGCCTACTTTAGATCCAGAAACAATTTTAGTGGATATTGCTTCTGTGAAGCAAAAGCCACTTGAGGCTATGCTGTCAGTGCATCAAGGCCCTGTATTAGGATTACATCCGATGTTTGGTCCTGATATTGGCAGTGTTGCCAAGCAAGTTTTTGCATTCTGTGATGGGCGAAAAGCGGAATCTTACCAGTGGTTGCTGGAGCAGTTACAGGTTTGGGGCGCGCGCTTGAAAGCGATTAAGCCTGAAGAACACGATCGTAATATGAGTTTTATTCAGGCGTTACGCCACTTTACGACGTTTACTTATGGGCAAAATTTAGCAAAAGAGCAGGTTGATCTACAGCAGCTGTTGGATCTCTCTTCCCCAATTTATCGTCTTGAATTGGCAATGGTAGGGCGTTTGTTTGCACAAGATCCACAATTGTATGCAGATATCATCATGTCTTCGGACGAAAATGTTGAATTGATCCGCCGTTATTACCAGCTTTTGGGGCAATCCATTGAAATGCTGGAGCGCAAAGATAAAGCCGAATTTATTCGACACTTTGAGCAAGTCAGTCAGTGGTTTGGTGAAGATGCACATCATTTCATGAAAGAAAGCCAGTCTCTATTACAACGGGCGAACGATAACCGTAAATAGTTTCTTTAGCCATTACTCGATAAATCGATGAAAAAGGGTAATGGCTATCTTTATGCTAAAAGTGCTAAACGCATTTCTATTATTAATATTTATAATAAATAAGTAATTGTACTTATTTATTATAAATATTAATAATAAATAAGTAATTGTACTTATTTCCGTGGTTTATCCTAAATTTACAATTGAGCTTCTTCCTTGGGTGGGCTTATCCACTAATTAATTAGAAATTAATCAATTTATAATATCGATATTTATAAATTAAACGATTTATCTAATAAAGATCCCTTATCTTTGACCGATAACACTAATCATTAAATGATGATAAGTGTGGTAAACCTATGTCTTTTAAGCACCTCAAAATTAGTTTGAAATTAACTATCGCGTTTGGCGTTTTCATCACGCTAATTGTTTTAAGTTCCCTGTTTTCATTAGTGAATATGAATCGTGCAAATGAAAGCATTCAGAACGTCATTTTTAAAAGTTATCCAATAACCGCTAATGCAAACTCGGTGATGGATAACTTTTATTCTTATATTGGTATCCAAGAATTGATTTTATTGGATGACCGAGGGAGTGAAAAACGCAAGGAAGAGCTGGTTAAAATTAGCCAAAACATTTCTGATCTGCTGGATGAGTTAGACCGAAGCATAACCGATAGCCGTTCTCGTGAAGTGCTTGATAATATCCAAGAGGTGAGAGCTAAATTTATTAGTGCTCAGCAACAGATGACGGAGTTTATGAATCAGGGAAATCGCCAAGCTGCGATTGAAATGATGATGACAAAAACATCAGCCATTCAGCGGGAATATCGTGAGCAAGTCCAAAACTTGATTGCTATTCAAAACATGTTGATGCAAGAAACGGGTTATCAGGTGGAAGATGACTATAAAGCAAATCGTGTTTTATTAGCATTTTTATCAATCATTAGCATTGTAGTGGGCTGCGTTATGGGGTGGTACATCACGCGTATTATCACTAAACCTTTAGATCAAGCGGTTGATTTTGCTAAATCGATTGCCAGTGGTGATTTGACCCAAAATATTCAAGTACAATCTAAAGATGAAACTGGGATCTTACTTGAATCACTCAGTGAAATGAAAGGGCATCTACTTGAGATTGTCCAAGAGGTTCAAAATGGGTCTGAGAGTATTTCTGCGGCAGCAGGACAAATTGTCGCGGGTAATCAGAACTTAGCGGCTAGAACGGAAGAGCAAGCGGCTTCTGTTGAGCAAACGGCAAGTTCGATGGAGCAAATTACGTCCACGGTACAGAACACCACTGAACATACCCATGAAGCGACAATGTTGGCTGACAATACCGCTGTAACGGTCAAAAACAATGGTCAGATGATGGTTCAGCTAACCGATAAAATGCGCGCAATTAATGGTTCGTCTCAAAAAATGACGGATATCATTAACCTAATCGACTCTATTGCCTTCCAAACGAATATCTTAGCCTTGAACGCGTCCGTTGAAGCGGCAAGGGCGGGAGAACATGGCCGTGGGTTTGCGGTAGTGGCGGGTGAAGTGAGATTACTAGCACAAAAAAGCGCTGCATCGGCCAGTGATATTCGTTCGTTAATCGAAAACTCCTCTTCACAAACCCAAGAAGGGATGGAGTTGGTTGAACAAGCTAGCCAGCAGATCCACGGTATGGTCACCAGTGTTGAAGAGATGAATGCGTTATTGCGTGAAATTGGTCAAGCTAGCAGGGAGCAGAGTGATGGTATTTCACAAATTAACAGCGCCGTGGGGCAATTGGATTTAACAACACAACAAAATGCGGGGCTGGTAGAAGAGTCGGTCGTGGCGGCGGATTCATTAAACGACCAAGCTTACCATCTTCAAAACTTAGTTAATTACTTTAAACTCAGTGCGACAATACAAAAATCGTGATTGACAGAAATCATAATTAAGAAAAATAACACAGGCTAATAACCTGTGTTATTTTTTTGAGCCAAAATTAAAACTAAGGCGCCATTTTTTCTGGTTCTACGGGAACGATATTTTCAGACGGGTAGCAGCCAAGAATTTTAATTGAGCGGGTGATCTCCGCTAATTCTCTCAGTGCTTGTTGCATATTATCTGAACGCAAGTTAGCGTGAACATCCACATAAAACATCTCTTCCCACGGCTTACCATTAATTGGGCGAGATTCTAATTTACTCATCACTATCTTATTATTTTTTAAGATAATTAAAGCATCTACTAATGCACCAGCTTGTTGACCGGTTGTAATTAGTAATGTGGTTTTTGCTGGAACTTGTTCAGTTACTTCAATTGCACGTGGAGCCACAACAATAAAGCGAGTCATATTAATTTGCTGATTCGCTAAGTTATGCTCCAAAACAGTTAAGCCATACAATGCACCGCCAGCCTCACTGCCTAATGCAGCTACATTAGGGGAATTATGTTCTGCCACTTTTTGCATTGCTGTAGATGTGCTGTCGCAATATTCAATTTTCCAATGAGGGAATTGAGATAAATATTGGCTACATTGTTGGAATGGCTGAGGGTGGCTATAAACCGTATCAATCTTGCTTAATTCACTGCCTGGCGTGGTCAACAAGCAATGGTTAATCGGTAAACGAATTTCACCGACAATGGATAATGATGTATTTTGCAGTAAATCGTAAACATCATTAATTGCCCCTGAGCTGGTATTCTCAATAGGTAAAATACCGTAATCTGCTTGACCACTTTCAACGAGTGAAAAGATATCTTGGAATTTATGGCAGCTGCATTCAACCAGTTGATCAAAATGACGAGCTGAATATTGACGTGCGGCAACATGGGAATAAGAACCTTTCGGCCCTAAAAATGCAAATCTTGCGGTATCGCTTGGTGTCAGGTTTAAATGTTTTTGCAGGATAGCTTGTTGAGTCAGAACAGAATCCTCAATGATCATCTGAAACAAGCGTGTAATATAAAAACCATCAAGACCCAGAGGCGTGCCTTTATTAATTAATACATCGAGTAATTGGCGTTCACGCTCTTTATCACGGATTGGGCGGTTATCATCGATTTTGGTTTCCGCAACTTCAATTGCATAGCCTCGACGTTTTGCAAGAAGCCCAAGGAGTTCACTGTCTAACTGGCTAATTTTCTCACGTACTTTCAGTAAATTAGTGCTATTTTCCATTCTGCGACCCTATCAAACATCAGTGAATAAAAAAGCCCCCTAGGTAGGGGGCTTTAAAATATTGTCTTCTTTTTTTTCTCGAACGACAAAAGCCCCTTAATGTGAGTGGCTAAAGAAGAAAAAGAAAACAGTATTTAGTTTCATGGGAAATCCTTTCGAGTGAAGTTATTCAAATAGACATGATAGTGAACGAGAAGTCAACAAAAAAACAGCGCACAACGTAAAAACGCGCCCATGATGAGCGCGTTTGGAAGGTTTCAAGATAAGTGGATTGATAATATAAAAATATAACGTAACTACTTAAACGTAACTGATTACAACGTTTCTAGATTCGCTTCTTTTACACTACTAGTTGCCCTTCTTGATTCTCCTTTATGTTGCACTTTGTTTAACTGTCTTTCGAGTTTGTTGATAAGGTCATTTATTGCAACGTACATATCTTCATGCTTAGCACTTGCTACCAACTGTCCGGTAGCGGTTTTTATGTTGGCATCAACCATAAAACCTTGAGGCTCTTTTGATAGCACCACATGGGGGCTAATCAGGGAAACTTGCCATTTATCGAGTTTTGCTAGACGGCTTTCAATGTGTTCACGAATTGCGGGTGTGATGTCCATTTGTTTGCTAGTAATGTTAACTATCATATAGTTACCTCTCATTGTTTCCGTCTTTGATGAATTCAGAATACCGATATCCAAGAATAAAAAAATGATCTAGATCACACTTAAATTATGGGGGAGAGGGTACCCACTTGAAGTGTGATTTTGGCTAAAAAAGGCAGGTAAAAGGATTGCCAAAATAACTATATTGAGGGAGACTGGGAAAGTTGGCTATCGACCCGGTAAATAGCCGGTACTTTTTTTGGGTAAAATTTTAGGCTATGAATTTTAAAAGAAAAAGTTCAAAACTATCTCTCACTCGTATTTATCTTTAAACCCGCAGTATTTCAAATCACGATTAAAACTACCAAAAAAAACAGCAGCCGAAGCTGCCGTTCTTAATTTCATTCGATAGTGTTAAAAAGCAATTTATTGGTTTGCTGCAATAATGCTGCCGACTTTATTTGCTTCTTTGTCTAAGCCCATCTCTTTATACGCAATTTCCATATATCCAAGCGCTTGACGCGTTGCTTCTGTATCTGGATAGTCACGTAACATTTGTTGGACACGATTAACAACCGCGACATAGGCCCCACGTTTGTTGTAATATTCAACGACAGAGAGATCAAATTTTGCCAAACGATCTTTTAAGTAAACTAAACGCTTACTTGCATCGTTGGAATATGGGCTGTTCGGATAGTAACGAACTAGCTGGCTCAAGTCTTTGAACGCAACCAATGCGTGTTGTGGGTCTCTGTCAGAGCGATCGATACCAAAGAAACCTTGTAACATGCTGTCATCTAACGCCATTGCCGTTAAGCCACGCATGTAAAGTACGTAGTCAATATTTGGATGAGTTGGGTTTAAACGCATGAAACGGTCAATCGAAGCTATCGCCATTGGTAGCTCAGCTGATTTATAATAGGCGTAAATCAGGTCTAACTGTACTTGCTGAGCATACGGACCAAACGGGTAGCGGTTATCCAACGCTTCAAACTGTTTAATTGCCGCGCTATAGTTACCGTCCTGTAATTTTTGCTGACCTGTACTATAAATCTCAGCTGGGGAACTATCGGGGCTGACTTCGTTATTGCTGGAGCATCCGGCGAGAGCCAGGCTCAACGTGGCAGCTGCCACCAGATATTTCATACGTATCATCACGTGTTGGTTATCCTCTGACTGTATCGAGGGAGTCTATCCGTAAGGCTCCCGGCAAAATTCGAGTTACAATAGCATACATTTTAAATGAAACGGCAGCGCCGTCAAAACACAAACACCAAAAAGTAGATTAATTTATGGCTCAACAAGTACAATTAAGTGCAACTATCGCTGAATCACAGCTTGGTCAACGTTTAGATCAAGCTTTGGCTGAATTGTTCCCCGATTATTCACGTTCTCGAATAAAAGAATGGATTTTAGACGATAGAGTGCAGGTTAACGGCAAAGTTATCAATAAGGCAAAAGAAAAAGTTTTAGGTGGTGAACAAATTTCCATCGATGCCTTAATTGAAGAAGATTCCCGTTGGGAACCTCAAGATATTCCACTTGACGTTGTTTATGAAGATGAAGATATCCTAATTATTAATAAACCGCGTGATTTAGTTGTTCATCCAGGGGCTGGCAACCCGGACGGAACCATTTTAAACGCATTATTATATCGCTATCCTGAAATCGCGGATGTACCAAGAGCGGGTATTGTTCACCGTTTAGACAAAGACACAACTGGGCTGATGGTTGTCGCTAAAACGGTTCCAGCACAAACTCACTTAGTGGAAGCGTTGCAACGTCGTGAAATTACGCGTGAATATGAAGCGGTCGCCGTTGGTCGTATGACTGCGGGTGGTATGGTGGAAGAGCCAATTTCTCGCCATCCAACCAAAAGAACGCACATGGCAGTGCATCCAATGGGCAAACCTGCGGTGACTCACTATCGTGTAATGGAACATTTCCGTGCACATACGCGCTTACGTTTACGCTTAGAAACTGGCAGAACGCACCAAATCCGTGTTCATATGGCGCATATCAACCATCCATTAATTGGCGACCCATTATACGGTGGTCGACCACGTCCACTGAAAGGAGCAACAGAAGAGTTCCTCGAAGTGATGCGTAGTTTTGATAGACAAGCGCTGCACGCAACAATGCTGCGTCTTTATCACCCAATTACCGGCATTCAAATGGAATGGCATGCGCCATTACCTGATGATATGGTGAAATTGATTGAAGCACTGAAAGCTGACACTGAACTTCATAAAGACGATATGGACTGGTAATGAATACGTTGATTTTCCCTGATTGGCCGCAGCCTAAAAATATTTCAACATGCAGTACAACTCGTGCTGGTGGAGTGAGCCTTCCACCTTTTGATAGCCTAAATTTAGGTGACCATGTTGAGGATTTGCCTGAGGCAGTCAGTGAAAATCGTCATCGTCTTGAAAAGCTTGCTCAATTGCCACAGCAACCTGTGTGGCTTGAGCAAGTACATGGTACTCATGTTCTGCATTTAACGGGAAGCGAGATTAAAAATCGCCAAGCGGATGCGGTGTATACCAATCAAGTCGGTCAAGTATGTACCATCATGACGGCGGATTGCTTGCCAGTATTGTTTTGCAGCCGCGATGGTAAAGAAGTAGCAGCCGCTCATGCTGGGTGGCGAGGTCTCTGCAATGGCGTATTGGAAAATACGCTAGCGGCATTTAATGCACAACCAAGTGACATTATGGCGTGGATGGGACCCGCTATTGGTCCTGAGAGATTTGAAGTTGGTGTAGAAGTTAAACAAGCATTTACTCATCAATCAGCCGATCTTGCGGATGCGTTTACACCTCACAATGACAAATTTCTGGCAAACATCTATTTACTTGCACGTAAAAAGCTACAAGCAGCGGGCGTTTCCGCCATTTATGGCGGTGAATTTTGTACAGTAAGTGATGAAAACAGATTTTTTTCCTACCGACGCGAGGGACGAACAGGAAGAATGGCATCCCTTATATGGATAAATAACTAGTTCATGGAATAATATTCCAAATTAACAAATATTGAAAAAATAATCCCACCTAAAACTTGAATATTTAAAAACAGACCGCATCTTATCTCCAGTAGCAAATTTAATCATATTCTATTGGAGGTGTTATGCGTCTGGATCGTTTAACTAATAAATTCCAGCAAGCTCTCGCTGACGCCCAGTCATTAGCCCTTGGGCGCGAAAATCAGTTTATTGAACCAATTCATTTACTCAGTGCTTTGTTTAATCAAGAAAGTGGCACCGTGCGTCCATTATTGACGACGCTCGGCGTGAACGCAGTTGCGTTCGAAAACAAAATTGAAGATGCATTGGCTCGGCTCCCTCAAGTACAAGGTGTTGCTGGGGATGTACAACCATCAAGTGACTTAATGCGTCATTTGAACTTATGTGACCAGCTTGCTCAGAAAAATGGGGATGACTTTATCTCCTCAGAACTATTTCTGCTCGCTGCTTTAGAAGCCAATACAACCCTCGCTGATATGTTAAAAGCAGCAGGTGTTAATAAAGACAATTTGAAAAAGGCAATAGAACAGATGCGTGGTGGCGAAAAAGTGAATGACCAAAGCGCTGAAGACCAGCGCCAAGCTTTGAAAAAATTTACTGTTGATTTAACCGAACGTGCAGAACAAGGGAAATTAGACCCTGTGATTGGTCGTGATGAAGAAATTCGTCGTACCATCCAAGTATTACAACGTCGTACTAAAAATAACCCAGTATTAATTGGTGAACCTGGTGTAGGTAAAACGGCGATTGTTGAAGGACTTGCACAGCGTATTGTCAATGGTGAAGTCCCTGAAGGATTGAAAAACAAACGTGTATTATCACTGGATATGGGCGCACTGATTGCAGGGGCGAAATATCGTGGTGAATTTGAAGAGCGCTTGAAAGGTGTTCTGAATGACCTTGCTAAACAAGAAGGTAACGTCATTCTGTTTATCGATGAATTGCATACTATGGTAGGTGCGGGTAAAGCCGACGGTGCGATGGATGCCGGTAACATGTTAAAACCTGCACTGGCTCGTGGTGAACTGCACTGTGTGGGGGCAACAACTCTTGATGAATATCGTCAATATATAGAGAAAGACCCTGCGTTAGAGCGTCGTTTCCAAAAAGTATATGTTGCAGAACCATCAGTTGAAGACACCATCGCTATCTTGCGTGGTTTGAAAGAGCGTTATGAGTTGCACCATCATGTGCAAATTACTGACCCTGCAATTGTTGCGGCTGCTACATTATCGCACCGTTACATTACTGACCGTATGCTGCCAGACAAAGCTATCGACTTAATCGATGAAGCGGGCGCTAGCTTACGTATGCAGATGGATTCAAAACCAGAATCTTTAGATAGGCTGGAAAGACGTATTATCCAATTAAAACTGGAACAACAGGCACTGAAAAAAGAGTCTGATGATGCCAGTAAAAAACGTCTGGAAATGTTAGAAGAAGAGCTGGCGGAAAAAGAGCGTGAATATTCTGCATTAGAAGAAGAGTGGAAAGCAGAGAAAGCATCATTAACTGGCACTCAACACATTAAAGCTGAATTAGAAAATACGCGTATTGAGATGGAGAAAGCGCGTCGTAATGGCGATTTAGCAAAAATGTCTGAGTTGCAGTATGGACGTATTCCTGAATTAGAAAAACAGTTAGAAGCAGCGACGAAAGCAGAAGGTAAAAGCATGAAGCTTTTACGTAATAAAGTCACTGATGTCGAAATCGCAGAAATTCTGGCTCGTTGGACAGGTATTCCAGTATCAAGAATGCTTGAAAGCGAAAGAGAAAAACTGTTACGAATGGAACAACAACTGCACCAACGTGTGATTGGTCAAGATGAAGCGGTTGTGGCTGTGTCGAATGCTATCCGTCGTAGTCGCGCAGGGTTGTCAGATCCAAACCGCCCAATTGGTTCGTTTATGTTCTTAGGCCCTACTGGGGTAGGTAAAACTGAATTATGTAAGGCACTGGCAAACTTTATGTTTGATAGTGACGACGCCATGGTTCGTATCGATATGTCCGAGTTTATGGAGAAACACTCTGTATCTCGTTTAGTCGGTGCACCTCCAGGATATGTGGGCTATGAAGAAGGCGGTTATTTAACTGAAGCGGTAAGACGCCGTCCATATTCAGTTATTTTGCTGGACGAAGTTGAAAAAGCGCACCCAGATGTATTTAACATCTTGTTGCAAGTATTAGATGACGGTCGTTTAACTGATGGACAAGGTAGAACGGTAGATTTCCGTAATACTGTAATTATCATGACGTCAAACTTAGGTTCCGATCTTATCCAAGAACGTTTTGGCATGATCGGTTATTCAGAAATGAAAGATATGGTGATGGAAGTTGTCGCTCATAACTTCAGACCTGAATTTATTAACCGTATTGATGAAGTCGTGGTATTCCATCCATTAGGTAAAGAGCAAATTACGAATATTGCGAATATTCAATTAGCTCGTTTATATAAACGTTTGGAAGAACATGGTTATGAAGTCATTGCAACAGCGGCTGCATTAGAGAAAATTGGTGAAGCTGGTTTCGACCCAATCTTTGGTGCTCGTCCGTTGAAACGTGCGATTCAGCAAGAGATTGAAAACCCTCTGGCACAAGAGATTCTGTCAGGCAGATTAATCCCAGGTAAACCAATTACTCTGGATGTTGAAAACGATGAAATCGTAGCGAAGCAGTAAGTAAGCGCTCGGTTATTATCGAAAAGTAAGTTAAAAGGCGACCCTAAGGTCGCCTTTTTCATGACTATAATGGCAAAATGAATACAAAAATGGCGTTTTTTGTTGAAAAAATACACGTGAAGTATAAAGGGTAATCAGTTGGAAATTATTTTTCAAAAAACACTTGCAGGATTTCTGCGACTCCCTATAATGCGCATCCACTGACCGGGAACAAGCCAACGCAAAGCGCGATGGACACTGAACCGGCAGCGAGAGAATCTGAAAAGATTAAGCAAAAAAATGCTTGACTCTCACTGAGGAAAGCGTAATATACGCCACCTCGCGACAACGACCTAAGTTGATAAAAACTGAGTCGAATTTCTTAAGAAATGTCGCACCGCTCTTTAACAATTTATCAGACAATCTGTGTGGGCACTCACAGGACACTATCAAAAAAATATTTGATTTTAAGTCTTGAAGAGTGACTAACACGTTAATTCATATATATGAACTAATAGGTAATTTGGTTTCTTCGGAAATCAAACGACAGTAACATTCTTTGAGCATCAAGCTTTTTAATTGAAGAGTTTGATCATGGCTCAGATTGAACGCTGGCGGCAGGCCTAACACATGCAAGTCGAGCGGTAACAGGGGAAGCTTGCTTCTCGCTGACGAGCGGCGGACGGGTGAGTAATGTATGGGGATCTGCCCGATAGAGGGGGATAACTACTGGAAACGGTAGCTAATACCGCATAATCTCTTAGGAGCAAAGCAGGGGAACTTCGGTCCTTGCGCTATCGGATGAACCCATATGGGATTAGCTAGTTGGTGAGGTAATGGCTCACCAAGGCGACGATCCCTAGCTGGTCTGAGAGGATGATCAGCCACACTGGGACTGAGACACGGCCCAGACTCCTACGGGAGGCAGCAGTGGGGAATATTGCACAATGGGCGCAAGCCTGATGCAGCCATGCCGCGTGTATGAAGAAGGCCTTAGGGTTGTAAAGTACTTTCAGTTGGGAGGAAGGCGTTGATGCTAATATCATCAACGATTGACGTTACCAACAGAAGAAGCACCGGCTAACTCCGTGCCAGCAGCCGCGGTAATACGGAGGGTGCAAGCGTTAATCGGAATTACTGGGCGTAAAGCGCACGCAGGCGGTTGATTAAGTTAGATGTGAAATCCCCGGGCTTAACCTGGGAATGGCATCTAAGACTGGTCAGCTAGAGTCTTGTAGAGGGGGGTAGAATTCCATGTGTAGCGGTGAAATGCGTAGAGATGTGGAGGAATACCGGTGGCGAAGGCGGCCCCCTGGACAAAGACTGACGCTCAGGTGCGAAAGCGTGGGGAGCAAACAGGATTAGATACCCTGGTAGTCCACGCTGTAAACGATGTCGATTTGGAGGTTGTTCCCTTGAGGAGTGGCTTCCGGAGCTAACGCGTTAAATCGACCGCCTGGGGAGTACGGCCGCAAGGTTAAAACTCAAATGAATTGACGGGGGCCCGCACAAGCGGTGGAGCATGTGGTTTAATTCGATGCAACGCGAAGAACCTTACCTACTCTTGACATCCAGAGAATTTAGCAGAGATGCTTTAGTGCCTTCGGGAACTCTGAGACAGGTGCTGCATGGCTGTCGTCAGCTCGTGTTGTGAAATGTTGGGTTAAGTCCCGCAACGAGCGCAACCCTTATCCTTTGTTGCCAGCACGTGATGGTGGGAACTCAAAGGAGACTGCCGGTGATAAACCGGAGGAAGGTGGGGATGACGTCAAGTCATCATGGCCCTTACGAGTAGGGCTACACACGTGCTACAATGGCGTATACAAAGAGAAGCGACCTCGCGAGAGCAAGCGGAACTCATAAAGTACGTCGTAGTCCGGATTGGAGTCTGCAACTCGACTCCATGAAGTCGGAATCGCTAGTAATCGTAGATCAGAATGCTACGGTGAATACGTTCCCGGGCCTTGTACACACCGCCCGTCACACCATGGGAGTGGGTTGCAAAAGAAGTAGGTAGCTTAACCTTCGGGAGGGCGCTTACCACTTTGTGATTCATGACTGGGGTGAAGTCGTAACAAGGTAACCGTAGGGGAACCTGCGGTTGGATCACCTCCTTACCATTGAAGTGTACTTGTGAAGTGCTCACACAGATTGTCTGATGAAATAGAGTAACGGTATCGATAGGCTTGTAGCTCAGGTGGTTAGAGCGCACCCCTGATAAGGGTGAGGTCGGTGGTTCAAGTCCACTCAGGCCTACCAAAATCGAATTGATGCTTCGTTATAACTCAGCTCGTTTACCTGACGTAAACGTCGCCAAGTTATGCCTTGCCTAAATTCGATTTAACTCAAAATTCTTTCTTAGTGAGAGAATCGATACTGGAATTACCTTTATGGGGCTATAGCTCAGCTGGGAGAGCGCCTGCCTTGCACGCAGGAGGTCAGCGGTTCGATCCCGCTTAGCTCCACCATAAACTTTCTGATTATTCAGAATAGATTAGAAATAGTCTATTGCGAATAATTATGCTCTTTAACAATCTGGAACAAGCTGAAAATTGAAAACAACGCACATTGTTTATCGCTTAAACAATGTGAGAGTCTCTCAAAAATCTCAACTTGAACGTGTTTTTCAAACACACAAGCAAGTGGCATGAGCGAGCAGTGTGAAATTCAAGGCGGACAGCGTGCAGCAAGCGCAGCGTACATGAGTACGTGAGCATTGCGAACCCTGCCCAACGAAGAACTTCACCACGCACAGCCATGACGTTTCGTGTCGTCTGATGAAAAGACACCTTCGGGTTGTGAGGTTAAGCGACTAAGCGTACACGGTGGATGCCTAGGCAATCAGAGGCGATGAAGGACGTGCTAATCTGCGATAAGCGTCGGTAAGGTGATATGAACCGTTATAACCGACGATTTCCGAATGGGGAAACCCAGTGCAATTCGTTGCACTATCGTTTGATGAATACATAGTCAAACGAGGCGAACCGAGGGAACTGAAACATCTCAGTACCTCGAGGAAAAGAAATCAACCGAGATTCCCCTAGTAGCGGCGAGCGAACGGGGAGCAGCCCAGAGTCTTAATCAGCATTAGCATCAGGAGAACGGTCTGGAAAGGCCGGCAGTAAAGGGTGATAGCCCCGTATCCGAAGGTGTTAGTGTTGTGAACTCGACGAGTAGGGCGGGACACGTGTTATCCTGTCTGAATATGGGGGGACCATCCTCCAAGGCTAAATACTCCTGATTGACCGATAGTGAACCAGTACCGTGAGGGAAAGGCGAAAAGAACCCCGGCGAGGGGAGTGAAATAGAACCTGAAACCGTGTACGTACAAGCAGTGGGAGCACCCTTGTGGTGTGACTGCGTACCTTTTGTATAATGGGTCAGCGACTTATATTCTGTAGCAAGGTTAACCGTATAGGGGAGCCGTAGGGAAACCGAGTCTTAACTGGGCGAATGAGTTGCAGGGTATAGACCCGAAACCCGGTGATCTAGCCATGGGCAGGTTGAAGGTTGGGTAACACTAACTGGAGGACCGAACCGACTAATGTTGAAAAATTAGCGGATGACTTGTGGCTGGGGGTGAAAGGCCAATCAAACCGGGAGATAGCTGGTTCTCCCCGAAAGCTATTTAGGTAGCGCCTCGTGAACTCATCTTCGGGGGTAGAGCACTGTTTCGACTAGGGGGTCATCCCGACTTACCAACTCGATGCAAACTACGAATACCGAAGAATGTTATCACGGGAGACACACGGCGGGTGCTAACGTTCGTCGTGAAGAGGGAAACAACCCAGACCGCCAGCTAAGGTCCCAAAGTCATAGTTAAGTGGGAAACGAAGTGGGAAGGCTCAGACAGCCAGGATGTTGGCTTAGAAGCAGCCATCATTTAAAGAAAGCGTAATAGCTCACTGGTCGAGTCGGCCTGCGCGGAAGATGTAACGGGGCTAAACTATGCACCGAAGCTGCGGCAGCGATATGTAAATATTGTTGGGTAGGGGAGCGTTCTGTAAGCCTGTGAAGGTGTGCTGTGAGGCATGCTGGAGGTATCAGAAGTGCGAATGCTGACATAAGTAACGATAATGCGGGTGAAAAACCCGCACGCCGGAAGACCAAGGGTTCCTGTCCAACGTTAATCGGGGCAGGGTGAGTCGACCCCTAAGGCGAGGCAGAAATGCGTAGTCGATGGGAAACGGGTTAATATTCCCGTACTGGTGATAATTGCGATGGGGGGACGGAGAAGGTTAGGCTGGCCGGGCGACGGTTGTCCCGGTTTAAGGATGTAGGCAGGTGAATTAGGCAAATCCGGTTCACTATATGCTGAGGTCTGATGACGAGTCACTACGGTGGCGAAGTAGCTCATACCCCGCTTCCAGGAAAAGCCTCTAAGCTCTAGATTATCATTAATCGTACCCCAAACCGACACAGGTGGTCAGGTAGAGAATACTCAGGCGCTTGAGAGAACTCGGGTGAAGGAACTAGGCAAAATGGTGCCGTAACTTCGGGAGAAGGCACGCTGGCATTAGGTGAAGTGATTTACTCATGGAGCTGAAGCCAGTCGCAGATACCAGCTGGCTGCAACTGTTTATTAAAAACACAGCACTGTGCAAACACGAAAGTGGACGTATACGGTGTGACGCCTGCCCGGTGCTGGAAGGTTAATTGATGGGGTTATCCGTAAGGAGAAGCTCTTGATCGAAGCCCCAGTAAACGGCGGCCGTAACTATAACGGTCCTAAGGTAGCGAAATTCCTTGTCGGGTAAGTTCCGACCTGCACGAATGGCGTAATGATGGCCAGGCTGTCTCCACCCGAGACTCAGTGAAATTGAACTCGCTGTGAAGATGCAGTGTACCCGCGGCAAGACGGAAAGACCCCGTGAACCTTTACTATAGCTTGACACTGAACATTGAGCCTTGATGTGTAGGATAGGTGGGAGGCTTTGAAGCGTGGACGCCAGTCTGCGTGGAGCCAACCTTGAAATACCACCCTTTAATGTTTGATGTTCTAACGTAGCCCCATTATCTGGGGTGCGGACAGTGTCTGGTGGGTAGTTTGACTGGGGCGGTCTCCTCCCAAAGAGTAACGGAGGAGCACGAAGGTTGGCTAAGCATGGTCGGACATCATGCGGTTAGTGCAAAGGCATAAGCCAGCTTGACTGCGAGAGTGACGGCTCGAGCAGGTACGAAAGTAGGTCTTAGTGATCCGGTGGTTCTGTATGGAAGGGCCATCGCTCAACGGATAAAAGGTACTCCGGGGATAACAGGCTGATACCGCCCAAGAGTTCATATCGACGGCGGTGTTTGGCACCTCGATGTCGGCTCATCACATCCTGGGGCTGAAGTAGGTCCCAAGGGTACGGCTGTTCGCCGTTTAAAGTGGTACGCGAGCTGGGTTTAGAACGTCGTGAGACAGTTCGGTCCCTATCTGCCGTGGGCGTTGGAAGATTGAAAGGGGCTGCTCCTAGTACGAGAGGACCGGAGTGGACGCACCACTGGTGTTCGGGTTGTCATGCCAATGGCATTGCCCGGTAGCTAAGTGCGGAAGAGATAACCGCTGAAAGCATCTAAGCGGGAAACTTGCCTTGAGATGAGTCTTCCCTGACTCTTTAAGGGTCCTAAAGGAACGTTTAAGACTAAGACGTTGATAGGTTGGGTGTGTAAGCGTAGCGATACGTTGAGCTAACCAATACTAATGAACCGTGAGGCTTAACCTGACAACACCGAAGGTGTTTTCGAGATGAGAGATTAAAGTTGATTCAATGAAGTGGGACGCCGAGAGGTGGACACGACAGCTTGTTCAGGATTGATATTCTGGTTTAGTGGATTAGAGACTAAACGGGAATAAACAGAATTTGTCTGGCGGCAATAGCGCGGTGGTCCCACCTGACCCCATGCCGAACTCAGAAGTGAAACGCCGTAGCGCCGATGGTAGTGTGGGGTCTCCCCATGTGAGAGTAGGGAACTGCCAGACATTAATTTAAAACTTATTGCGAAGCGATAAGTTGCCGAAAGGCAAAAAAGAATAAGTGGAGCGGTAGTTCAGTTGGTTAGAATACCTGCCTGTCACGCAGGGGGTCGCGGGTTCGAGTCCCGTCCGTTCCGCCACTTATAGCAAGCCCCGTGATGAAAATCATGGGGTTTTTGTTTTTTGCGACAAAGTAATTTCGAACTATATTTTCTCCCTATCGTTACAAAGTTCACTCTGCTATAGCGATCCTTCAAGATTTTTTTTGTTTATTATGAGCTAGCAAGTTCTATTTAAAGTTTTGATATAGAGTATAACCTGCCACTGCACCCGCTACATCATAAGCAAAATCATGCCAACTCCAGCCAGTACCTGCAGGTCGGCTATCATAAAGTTCTTTCGCAGCACCTAGCGAAATAGAAAACAACATACCGAATTGTGCTGCTTGCCGATGTTGCATGTTCTGTTTATCCGCATACGCATTACCAGCGGCAGCCATTGCAGCAGAAAAAGCAAAGTGCTGAGCCTTATCTTTTCCCTGCCAATTATCATTTGACCAATGGAAGCCTGAACAGCCTGTCATGACTATTAACGAGCAACTTAAAGCTAATGTTGTATAAGAGAAATTTGGCATGTATCTTGAGCCTCTACAGCAACTGATAAGTTAGAGTTCGTTAGATAATAAAAAGCGCCACATGAGCGGCGCTTTAGAGAGTCAATGATTAAAGTATTCGACTAATGAGACGATCAACTCGGATACGTCGCAATCGACGGATCAGTTTTTTTACTTTAACAGGGTAGGTTTGAATGCTATCCAGCTCGCGATAGTGATGAACAACTTTGGTATGGACTCGAATACAATCGAGTTCGTGTTGGCGTTGTTCTTGGAGTTGCTGTTTTGGATCGTGGATCAATACCGCATTTTCCAAGTCTAATCCCCAAGCTCGTGGATTCAGGTTATTACCTGTAATCAGCTGCCATTGATTATCAACCCACATTCCTTTCAGGTGATAAGTGTTGTCACCATCTTTCCATAAACGAACTGTCAGCTGTTCACTATCAATAAAGCGCTGCAAACGGCTAACAAACTTACGTAAGTTTATTTCATAGAGATAGGGTAAAGCGCCAATAATTTTAAAAGGTTCTTCAGGTGGAATATAGAAGTCGTTAGCGGTTTTATCGCCAATAATGATTTCAACTTTTTTTCCATCACGCAGTAACTTACTGATAATTCTAACCAAAACAGCAGGTAAATTAAAATATGGCGTACAGATAGTGAGCTTTTCAGTTGTTGAACTCATCAAATGGGTGATAGTACGATTTAACTCGTTTTTTTTACCTAGGCCAACAAATGGAGTAACGGCGAGTTCATCATTAGAAGCATTACCCGCAAATTGGTAATTAACGCCTCTTAATGACAAACGAAATTGCTTAATTAACCCTTTAAATTCCGCTGTTTTTGGCCTATCAGGCGTATTGAGTAGATGAATAGCATCCGATGATAAAAGAGAATCATCAATGAATTTTTTCATCGTCGTCGTGAGCTGGCTATTTTTGATGAGATGATATCTATCGTAGCGGTATTTTTCATGACGATGCAGATAGACATCATTGATGCTAGCCCCGCTATATAGGAGCGTATCATCAAATAAGAAACCTTTTAAATGCAGTACCCCTAATGCTTCACGCGTGTTTACGGGGATCCCGAAAACAGGGATCTCAACATCAGGGTATTGCTGAGAAACTTCATAATACCAATCAGCATTCGTCAGATTAGCAGCTGCGCCAATTCGGCCGCGCTGAGCTCGGTGCCAATCAACTAGAATTTTAATATCTAGATTAGGATTTGCTTGTTTAGCGGCATACAGAGCATGAAGGATGTCTTTACCCGCATCATCTTTTTCTAAATACAGAGCCGTAATGTAGACTGTATTTTTAGCTTGCGAGATCTGTTCAAGCAGAGCACCACGAAAATTTTCCGTCTTATAGAGCGTTTTAACATCATCAACCGACTGAGACAATTTAGGCATGTTTGCCAAGTGTTGTTGATGTTTTGCTTGTTTTAATTTTGACAACATCACAGTGTGAATTTTCTCTTGTTAGTCTAATAGCAAATCGCTTTATACAAATATTTAAGCGAATGATCTGTCGATGATATCATATTTACACCATTCATTAGGAATAAATTGACCATTGGTTTATTTACTATACAGATTACGGTTTATTCCTAACGCTAATTATAGATGCAGGGTGAGATTTACGACACCATCCTCGAATTGAACATCAATTTGGAACCCTAATTTTTTTGCCAAGCTGATCATATTACGGTTTTCCGGCATGGTGATCGCTGTCAGTTTTTTAATGCCATGCCCACGTGTGTAGTTGAGCAGCTTTTGCATTAATTGATAGCCGAGAGTCTGTCCTTTCATATCTGAGCGAACTAGAACGGCAAACTCAGCTTCCTGGTTATCAGGATCCGCCATTGCACGAGTTACACCAATAATTTCAGGTTGTGTATCACTATTTTTAATAGCGACAAACGCCATTTCTCGGTCGTAATCGATTTGCGTCATATTCGCGAGATCATCATGAGTGAATTCACTGATTTCACTGAAATAACGGTAATAAAGATCTTCTTTAGTGACTTGTTCAATAAAGGATTTTAAAAGTGGTTCATCTTCAGGAAGAATGGGCCTTAACAAGCAAGTTAGGTCATCTTTTAGGTTAATGGTCTCTTCGAGTTCATTAGGGTAAGGACGAATGGCAAGCCGAGTATTTGAATTGTCATTCGCTGGGTTCAATGTCATTGAAACATCAAGTAATGTAAATTCATCACCAGCGGCAAGTAGTGGATGTATATCTAATCGATTGATGTTAGGACAATCAATGATTAAGTTAGAGACACGAACTAATAAGCTGGCTAGCCCCGGAATATCTAATGGTTCTAGAGCACTACGGGCTTTAATTTTATGTCCTTTGATTGCATTAATGACCAAGTAACGTGCTAGCGCTAAGTTAAGTGGGGGAAGGGCTACAGCTGCCTGGCTCTCTTGCTGCCACTCTACGCCACCTTCGCCAAGCATGATCAATAAACCAAAAACAGGATCAAGCTCAACAGCAATTCGTAGCTCCTGAGCGCCTGCGCGATTCGCCATGCTTTGTACTAATAAGCCTTCAATCCGTGCTTGTGGGTAGTTGGTCGAGACCCGCTCAATGATGGCATTGGCGGCTTCTGCAACTTCTTTGGCATTTCTTAAATAGAGCATAACGCCCTGAACTTCTGATTTATGAACAATATCAGGAGAACGTAATTTTAGTGCAACGGGATAGCCAATTTTTTCTGCAATTTCAACGGCCTGTTCGCTGGAATGAGCAATCCATGTTGGTAAGCTGCTTAAGCCATAAGCTTTTAAGATTGGTTGAACTTCATGGGTATCTAGATGCAGCTTGTTATTTTCAATGGCTTGCATGATACAGGTATGCGCTTGTTGAGTATTTGCAGTTATTCCGACAGGAAGCGCCGGGGTTTCTTTTAATTGTTTTTGGTTACGGCGATATTCCACCATATGCATATAGGCGGTGATGGCACCTTCAGGTGTTCGGTAAGTTGGGATCCCAGCTTCGCTGAAGAGCCTTCTCGCTTCTTGAGATGAATATTCCCCGCACCAGTTTGTGAGGATGGTTAACCATTTACCTCGAGGATGCTGCTTAATGGTTTTGATCACTTTTTCTGCCATGGACTTACTCTGTGTAATGGCGCTTGGTGTGTGGATCAAAAGTAACGCATCATGATCGTGGCTATCGAGCATTTTGTTTAATACGTTGAGATATCTATCCACGGTAGCATCGTCGCCGAGGTCAATCGGGTTTTGGGTAGATAAATCTAATGGCAATAGGGAGCTCAGTTCGTTTTCAGTTTCTACACTGAGTTTTGCTAGCTTGCCATTACGTAGCAGTAACTCATCGAGCGCCATTGCGGCAGGTGCAGAGCCATTGCTCATAATCGATAAACGTTCTCCTCGTAGCGGAGTCATATAACTTAGTGTTTCTACCGCAGAGAACATTTCGTGAGTATCCTGGACTCGCAGTAAACCTGCCCGTTGAATCGCTGCATCATAAGCGGCATCTAAACTCGGTTTTTCACCAAGAAGCTCTTGAGCTTTGCGTGTTCGTCCGCTCTTGATAACGAGGATCGGTTTGTTACGCGATGCACTACGGGAAGATGATAAGAAGCGTCTTGCATCACTAATATTTTCTAAATAAAGCAAGATGGCACTGGTTTTACTGTCTCGAGCAAGATAGTCCAGTAGGTCATCAATATCGATATCAATGCTATCGCCAAGGGCAATAAAATAGGAAAAACCGATATCACGATGGCGCGCCCAATCTAAGACTGTATTTGAAACTGCGGCAGATTGTGAAATAAATGCCAGTTTGCCTTTCAAAATGGGGATTGGGGAAAAGCTAGCATTTAGCCCTTGCCACGGAGCAAAGAATCCTAAACTGTTCGGACCCAATAAACGAATTTGATATTGCTGAGCCACCTTTTTCAGTTCATTAAATTGAATAGAAGGGGACGATAAGATAATGACGACATTACAGCCTGCTTCCCCAAGTTGCCGGAGACATTCAACATTACGAGAGTAGTGAGTGCAGATCACTGCAAGATCAGGCTTGAGTGGGAGTTTGTCAATTGAGGGATAAGCAAGGACGCCAAGAATGGAGCTCCTGTTCGGGTTAACGGGCAGAATAGGGCCTTTGAAACCACTGCTGAGTAAATTTTTCATCATCACTGAGCCTGCTCGGCTAGGATCTTCTGAAGCGCCCACGACAACGATAGATTTTGGTCTAAACAATGACTCTAGCTGACTCACTAACCCCATGGCGGTAAACCTTTTTGTGGTGAGCGAAAACCCGCTCAACTGATTTTGAGTTCGTAAGCAACGCTATACGTTGCCGTAATACTATATGTTGCCGTAATACTATACGATGCTGGAATACTATGTCGTATATTGTGCCGTATATTGGGGGAAGCGCCAGTTTATCGGGGGTATTTTATTGAATATTACAAGCACCCTCACGTTTTGCTGTGAAGGTGATTTTCAAAATAGAAATTGCTGGAAAGCGAGGCATATAAATAACGTAAAAAAATGCCTATAAAGAGTTATTCTTGGGGCTGAGACAAGAGCATTTGAGCGGTAGGATGATGTGGTTTTCCCTCTAAGTATTTACGGCGAAACAGATTGAAATGCGTAAATAACGCTTGGGATGCATCAGTATCGCCAGCTTGCTCTAGCACAGTAGCTGCCACTTCAGCGGTACAATGCTGCTCTTCACGCGATGGGATACGCAGTAAGTAATCTGTTCTCGCTTTCGTATTGATAGACAACATTGGAATTTGATCCAAATAAGGGCTCTTGCGGAACATTTTACGCGCTTCTGGCCAAGTGCCATCTAACAAAATAAATAATGCAGGTTTGTCAGAAAGCGTTGGAGCATTGACGACAACGCGATCCGTTTGCGCATAGCTTTCTGGGAAAATTAGATAAGGTTGTCTAGTTTTATCTTGCAGTGCAGCTAATAGCTGGTTGTCAGGATCTGTTCTTGACCACTGATATGCCTGAGTATCAGGAAGCACATCAGCAATCAGCTTTCCGGTATTGCTGGGCTTAAAAACTTCACCATCAAACATAATCAAGCAAAATTGGCTTTTTGCTTGCGCTGAAACCGTTTCTTCACAGAGACATTGAGGAACGGGAAGCAGACAATATTGGCAGCGTTTTACCCGACAACCTCTTGCTTTAAAAGGTTTTGTAGAAAGGGCTAAGCGTTGCTGACGCAGATGATAGACAGCGTTCTGACTCATGGTTGATAGGGCACTTTTCGTTGCGACAAAAATAAGGGGCATATTGTACGCAAAACGATTTGTCTACGATAGAAGTATATTCAATAACTTTTCGGTGAGATAATAGCGCGGATCGGTAGCGTAGCTTTGCAACTTCATGTAATCTTCGCGCCATAGCTTAGTAGGGGATAGCGATGAACGACACGAATGATTTTAGTGGTAAAAACGGCAAAGTAAAAGTGATGTATGTCCGTAGCGAAGAGCAGGACAACAATAAAGGTAATGATAAACGCCGTGGCGGTCGTGATGATAAGCGCGACGATAGACGCGGTGATAAACGTTCAGGTGGACGTAATGATCGCAACGACCGTAATGATCGTAACGAACGTTCAGGCCGCTCTGGTCGTCCAGAGGGTGGTCGTTCAGAACGCCGTTCTGACAACGATAGACGCTCAAGTAGTCGCGATAGCGCACCACGTGGCGAGCAATCTCCGTGGCGCACCGTTTCAAAACCGGGCAGTGATGAATTAGAAAACGATCATGGTGGTATTTCAGGAAAAAGCCAAATTGATCCTGAGCAACTGCGTAAACAACGCCAAGAAGAAACCCGTATTTACGGCGAAAATGCCTGCCAAGCGATGTTTAAAAACCGTCCAGATGGTATTGTCCGTGCGTGGTTCTTGCAGTCAGTCACTCCACGTTTTCGTGATGCATTAAAATGGATGGCAGCAAACCGTAAGGCGTACCATGTTGTTGATGAAGAAGAGTTAACAAAAGCGTCTGGTACTGAGCACCACGGCGGCGTGTGCTTTATCATCAAAAAACGCGGTGGTATGGCAGCAGAAACCTATTTAGAAAATGCGGTCGATACCGATTGTGTTTTAGCGTTAGAAGATGTTGGTAATCCGCATAACCTTGGTGGGATCATGCGTAGCTGCGCTCACTTTGGTGTGAAAGGTGTGATTTTACAAGATGCAGGAATGCTGGAATCCGGTGCGGCAATTCGTACCGCAGAAGGTGGCGCTGAGCATATTAAAGCCATTGATGCAGATGGTTTCACGCCAACACTGAATAAATTCCGTGAAGCAGGCTATACCATCGTCACGACATCAAGCCATAAAGGTAGTCAGGACATTGCTAAGGTTCAATTACCGAAGAAAATGGTGTTGGTGTTAGGTCAAGAGAGTGATGGTTTAAGTGACAGCACATGGGATCAGGGTGATATGAGCCTGTACATTGGCGGAACAGGTAAAGTTGAAAGCCTGAACGTCTCTGTCGCAACAGGGATTATGCTTTCTCAGTGGTGGTCACAAAATAAAGTTAAGTAATGATTTACTGACTTGAGCTAGCCTAAAAAACCATACGCAAAATTGTGTATGGTTTTTTTTCGTCTGAAGTATATGTCGGTTAGTGAGCTCCACCACCATCTTTTGAACCGGCTCCGAATGGGGGTTTGGCAAACCAGACAATCACCATCAACAGAATAAACACGCCTGCGGACATCCAGAAAATTTCATTAGCAGAAATAATTAACCCTTGCTCAGTAATTGAGCGCGCAATATACGCGGCACTTTGCTGCTCATTCATGCCTATTTGCGCCAACTCACTGTACATATGTTGGGCATTGGGATTGTATGGGTTAACAAACTCTGTCAGATTTTCATGGTGCATTGCTTCACGTTGTGTCCACAACGTGGTGGTGATGGAAGTACCAATTGCACCCGCTAAGGTTCGCGTAAAGTTAGATAAGCTAGATGCTGATGCCATTCTTTCCGGAGGTAAACCCGATAATGTAATGGTTGTTAGTGGCATAAAGAAGCAGGCTATCGCTAAACCTTGAACGAACTGAGGCCATGCTGCCGCGGCAAATCCCATACCTGGTTCGAAGGTGTAAGCTCTCCAGTAATAGCACACGGCATACATAATAAAGCTGAAGGTGACTAAATAACGCATATCGATGCGGTTACCAAAGCGACCAATAATCGGCGTGATCAGCAGCGGCAATAGGCCCACTGGCGCCGAGGCCAAACCCGCCCACGTTGCCGTATAACCGTACACTTCTTGCAGTAACTGAGGCAACAGAACGATAGTACCGAAATAGAGCATATATGCCAGACTAAGCGCCAAACAACCGATGGTAAAATTACGCTCTTTAAAGAGGGAAAGGTCGATGACGGGATGATCATCAGTCAGTTCCCAAACAATTAAGAAAGCTATCGCGACAACGGCGACAACGGTTAGAACGATGATCTCCGTAGAGTTAAACCAATCGAGCTCTTTCCCTTGGTCGAGCATAATCTGCAATGCACCAATCCCGACAACCAGTAAGACGAGCCCCACGGTATCAATCGGCTTGATAGCAATTTGAGTTTCACGTCCTTTAAGCGTTCGCATAATGGCAAAAATAATCGCGATACTAAATGGAACGTTGATAAAGAAAATCCAGCCCCAGTGGTAGTTGTCACTAATATAGCCACCAAGAATAGGCCCACAAATCGGCGCGACCACAATAGTCATCGACCACAGTGCAAGTGCCATACTACGTTTGGCTGGTGGATAGTTATTGAGTAATAGACTCTGAGACAACGGAATGAGTGGGCCAGCAACCAAGCCTTGCAGAACGCGGAATAAAATCAGCATTTCTAAGCTGTTGGAGATCCCACACAACCATGAGGTAAGGGCGAAAAGCCCGGTAGACCATAAAAAGAGGCGAACTTCTCCAATACGACGAGCTAACCAGCCAGTGACCGGAATGGAGATAGCATTCGCTACCCCAAACGATGTGATCACCCATGTGCCTTGTGAGTTAGATGCACCCAAGTTACCCGCAATAGTGGGGATAGCGACGTTAGCAATGGTCGAATCCAAAACTTGCATAAAGGTCGCCAAAGATAACGCAATGGTCATCCAAGCCAGTTTTGAACCTGTTAACGGTGCACTTGTCACGTTAATGTCTCCGTTTACTTATTTGCCAGAGTTATTTTGAATAATCTCAGCAACAATTTTGTCAGCAGGAGACATATCAACCGCTAAAGCGGTTGTGTGATAAGCCGGCGTATCTCGCAGGCCTTTGGATAACACTTTGCCATCTTTATTGGCTGTATCCACTTCGACTTCGGTTGAGAGCCCAATACGTAGAGGATATTCATCAAGTTGGGTTTCATCGAGGGCGATTCGTACCGGAAGGCGTTGCACTACTTTGATCCAGTTACCGCTCGCATTTTGAGCAGGCAATAACGAGAATGCGCTTCCCGTTCCCATATCAAGACCAATCACTGTGCCGTTGAATACCACATTCTTGCCGTAAAAATCGGTAGTTACTTTGGCGGGTTGACCAATACGCATACTGGCTAATTGCGTCTCTTTAAAGTTGGCATCAATCCACATTCCGCTGGATGGCACAATTGCCATTAATGGGGTATTTGGCGTGATTTGTGAACCGACTTGCACACTGCGGCGAGAAACATAACCATCTACTGGACTAACAATTTTAGTACGTTGCAGGGCAAGCCACGCATTTCTAACTTGCGTTGCAGCTTGTTCGACAAGTGGTTGTTTTTCTAAAGCCGTATTGAGCACGATAGCTTGATTGGCATTGTACTGTTCAATCGCCACATCAAGTGCACCTTTCGCACTAACGACCGCTTCTCTCGCGTGTTGGAGCTCTTCTTTACCGATTAAATTGCTGCTACCTAAGACTTCGCGGCGTTTTAAATCATTTTGTAAGCGGGATAGTTCAGAACGTTTAACATCAATATTTGCTTGAAATTGGCGGCTATTGATAATGTGCTGTTGGGATTGTCGAACACTGTTAGCAAGTTCAGTTTTGGCTTTTTCTAGGGCGAGTTCGGCATCTCTGGGATCTAACTCCACCAGTACCGTTCCACTTTTCACAAAATCGGTATTATCGACATTGACTGTCATGACGCTACCGGATATTTGCGCTTGGATTTGAACTTGATTTCCAGCAACGTAAGCGTTGTCTGTCGATTCGTAATGGCGTAAGACGAGATACCAGTATGCAGTCCAACCGATGCCAATCGCGATAAAAATAACGGTTAGGAACATTAGGGCATTTCTGCGCTGTCTTTTTTTGTTTAACGGTGGCGTTTGCGTTTCAGGCAGATCCTCGCGTGCGCTCATACTGGTGGTTCCCCATATTCAATGGATAAAAATAACGGCTGTTTCCAGCAGTTAGTGTTAACTACTGGAAACTAAGACGACAAATGACTTCGTTGCTCGATGGGATATCGCAATATATAACTGAAAGGATAATGAAATATATGTGAGTGAAAAGTTTTTTTTCAGTTTAAGCCACAGAATGCCTCAAAAACATTAAACATGCACTATATGTGGTCAATATTATCAGTCTTTTATGCTATCGAGTTTTGCTAATAATTTGCGCATCAGCTTGTCGAGCAGCTGTTTTTCATCAATATCCAATGAAGACCAGATATCGATCAATGCTTTATGTTGTGGTGGTAATAATCCACTGAGAAACTCAGAGCCTTTTTCAGTTAAGTGCAAATGTAAGCAACGACGGTCGTTATGGCTTTCTTTACGCTCAATCCAACCATTTTTTTCTAATTCATCGGCAATACGTGTCGCGTTAGTCCGTGAAGAACCTAATGCTGCACTGAGTTCAGATGGCTGAATGCTATGAGAATCTTTGGTATCAAGGATCATGAGCGCCATAAATAGCGTTTCATTGACGCCCTGAGCTCTTAGCATATTGTTACGTGATTCCAACAATTTTCCATGAACGTGCATGCATAAGCGCGTCAATAAAATTTCTTGGTAAGGGATAGTATTTTCCAGTGAAGTTTGTTGCGCGACGCGAGCGTTAAGTAATTCTTCTGTCGGTGTAAATGAACTTTCCATTATTTGGATACCTTATTAGTTTCAGTTGGTAAGATTTCAACTGTAATCAACCATGTGAATGGTATATTAAAAGATAGAATTAGCAATTATACTTAATTAATTTCATCCATTTTATTTTGACAATGATACATCATTCATAAATTTTATGAATGTGTTTTAACGCATTTAGTATAGTTCAATTAACAATCACTGCTTTCCTACTATCATGTAGGTAAATAGATGAAAATATAATTGCGTTTTATACGACAAATAAAATCATATAAAACAATATATAATCACATCGCATTAACTCAATACCATTTTTTTTATTACTCAATAATTACAAGATAGAAGGATCTTTCTGTTTTTTGGGGTAAATACCCTAGAAAGACATCTAGGGTATTGAGTAATACCGAATTAATATTTTATGGGTAAGAAGTATACCATTTGATAAAGATATACTTTTTGCTTAACTGTGTCACTTATTAACTTTTTCTAGGTAAATTATACCTTGAACCAATTATTTATCATTGTTAGCTATTCAATATGATGATTATTATCACAGTGCCATAATAATAGGCTAAATAATGTGCACATGAAGAATAAATGAAATATTAAATGAGTATAGAGTTCTATAGCAGCCAAATAGATGTCTGCTATAGATATAAATGAATGAAGTATTACTGTTCAGAGGTAATTGTTGGATCGAATCGAGAGCCGATTGCCCAAATGATTAAACTGATGCCAGTGATAATAACACCTGAAATAGCGACGCCCATCCAGCCTGCATGTTCATAGGCATAACCTGAAAGTAATGAGCCAAGTGCTCCACCAATAAAATAACTGGTCATATAGCCGGCAGTTAAGCGATTTCGTGCTTCAGGCATAATACGGTAAAGCGTGCTTTGGTTAGTCACATGAACGCCTTGAATGGCCAAATCAAGCACTAAGATACCGATAATAAAAGCGATGAGTGAATATTTTGCCAGACCGATTGGGATCCACGAGAGCAACAAGAGAATTAGCCCAAGGGTAGTGACTAATTTGCCTTTACCTTTATCCACTAAGCGTCCGGCTTGGGTTGCCATTAATGCGCCTGCTGCGCCAACCAGACCAAATAACCCGATAGTGCCCTCCGAATAATTAAAAGGTGGACTAGCTAATAAGAATGCCATCGCCGTCCATAATAGTGCAAAGTTAGCGAAAGTGAGGGCACCTAGTAGTGCTCGAGTCGCTAAGACTGGTGTAGTAAAAAACAGGCGTCCGATAGAGCCAATAAGTTGAAAATAGTTAAGCTCCGTTTTTTGGTGATAGCGCGGTAATTTAAGTGCCAAAATTAGGATCAGAAGCATCATTAATCCAAAGGCAACCCAGTAAATTGCTCGCCAACCGCCTATCATTGCCACGCCACCAGAGATAGTTCGGGCAAGTAAGATACCAAGAAGTAATCCACTCATAATGGTGCCTACCGCTTTACCTCGCTGGTGAGGTTTTGCAATAGAAGCAGCCATAGGAACAAGAACTTGGGCGACAACGGAGAATAACCCTGTGAGGGCGGTACCGAGAAGAATTTGCCAGATATTGTCAGAAAGTGCGGTGATCAATAAACCACTGGCTGACAATGTTGTCATCACGATGATCAATTTTTTGCGTTCAAAAAGATCACCAAGAGGAACAAGGAAGAGTAACCCAACGGCATAACCTAATTGGGCGGCGGTCACAATAAAGCCGGCCATGTTGGTTGTTAGGTTGAATTGGAGTGCGATGGTGTCTAACAGGGGTTGTGCGTAATAGTTACTGGCAACGACCAGCCCAGTGGCGATGGCCATTAAGAGCGTTAAGCCCGCAGTCAGTTCCGCTTTTGGTGTTTTCATGCTCATTATGCTTCGGATATGAATGTTATTTTATGATCTTGTGGGTAGGCATTAAGCCTATCCCACTATGACCGTTTATAGTATTAATGATTTAAGTGATTTTATTATTTTTTTCAAAAGATTGATGCGAGATATTTTTGTTGATGTTATTCAAAAAAGCCAATCATCATCTTCAGTACTGACTGCTTTACCAATCACATAGGATGAACCTGAACCTGAGAAAAAGTCATGGTTTTCGTTGGCATCAGGCGAAAGTGCAGACAAAATCTCTGGGCTAACTTGGGTTATTGAATCAGGGAACAGTGCCTCATAGCCCAAATTCATCAAGGCTTTATTCGCATTATAGTGAAGGAAGCTTTTTACATCTTCACTCCAGCCAACGCCATCATACAGCTCTTGGGTGTATTTGATTTCATTTTCATATAAATCAAACAATAGTGAAAAAGTGAAATCCTTAATTTCATTGCGTTCTTGTTCAGAATAATGGACAAGGGCTTTTTGAAATTTATAACCAATATAGTAACCATGAATAGCTTCATCGCGGATGATTAGGCGGATTAAATCAGCGGTATTGGTGAGTTTTCCACGGCTTGACCAGTGCATGGGTAAATAAAAGCCCGAGTAAAACAAAAAAGATTCTAAAAAGACGCTGGCGACTTTTTTCTTCAGTGGATGTTCATCGCAGTAGTAAGACAAAATAATTTTGGCTTTATTTTGCAGCGCACTGTTTTCTTCACTCCAACGGTAAGCTTCATCAACATCGGCTGTGGAGCACAGCGTTGAAAAGATAGAGCTGTAGGAGCGTGCATGGACAGCTTCCATAAAGCTGATATTGGAGAGAACCGCTTCTTCGTGAGGCGTTTGAGCATCTCCCATTAAACACGGTGCCCCAACGGTATTTTGGATGGTATCCAACAAGGTTAGCCCGGTAAAAACGCGTATGGTGAGCTTTTGCTCGGTAGGTGTCAGAGTGTTCCAAGAAACTGTGTCATTAGACAGTGGGATTTTTTCCGGTAGCCAAAAATTACTGGTCAATCGGTTCCATACTTCGAGATCTTTATCATCTTGGATTCGGTTCCAGTTGATCGCTTGAACAGGGCGATTGAGCGTGCTGGTGGTCATTATCTTTTTCCTTTTACAGTGAGCAGGAGACGCAGCCTTCGACTTCGGTGCCTTCAAGTGCAGTCTGACGTAATCGAATGTAATACAAGGTTTTGATCCCTTTTCGCCATGCGTATATTTGGGCTTTATTGATATCGCGGGTGGTGGCATTGCCATCAAAAAATAGGGTTAGTGATAAACCTTGGTCGACGTGTTGGGTGGCTTCGGCATAGGTATCAATAATTTTCTCAGGACCAATCTGATAAGCATCTTGGTAGTATTTGAGATTCTCATTGGTCATAAAAGGGGCTGGGTAGTAAACACGCCCAATTTTACCTTCTTTACGAATTTCGATAGGCGCTACCACAGGATGAATGCTGGAGGTAGCATTATTGATATAAGAGATAGATCCTGTTGGCGGAATGGCCTGCAAGTTTTGATTGTAAATTCCATGGGTCATCACGGACTGTTTTAATGTCTGCCAGTCCGCCTGTGTTGGTATTTCGATGCCCGAACGTCGGAATAATTCCTGCACGGTTTGGGTCTTTGGTGACCAGGTTTTGTTGATATATTTATCAAAATACTCGCCACTGGCGTAGGTGGACATTTCAAAACCATCAAAGGTTTGTTGGCGTTCAATAGCTAATTGGTTCGAGGTTTTTAAGGCATGGTATGCCACGGTGTAAAAGTAGATATTGGTAAAATCTAACCCTTCTTCAGAACCATAATGAATATGTTCACGGGCTAAGAAACCATGTAAATTCATTTGCCCTAAACCAATAGCGTGAGATTGTTGGTTGCCTTTGGCTATGGATGGAACGGAGCGAATATTGCTCATGTCAGAGACGGCAGTTAGGGCGCGAACAGCAGTATCAATCGAGCGTGAAAAATCAGGAGAATCCATGGTTTTGGCGATGTTCATGGAGCCTAAGTTACAGCTAATGTCTTTGCCGATATGTTGGTAACTTAAATCCTCTTCATAAAGGCTAGGCTGGTTTACCTGTAAAATCTCAGAGCACAAGTTACTCATATTGATTCGACCTGCAATGGGATTGGCGCGGTTAGCGGTATCCTCAAACAAAATGTAGGGATAGCCAGATTCAAATTGAATTTCAGCGATAGTCTGGAAAAACTCTCGTGCATTAATTTTGAATTTCTTGATGGCTTTGTTATTCACCATTTCATGATATTTTTCTGTCACGCTGATTTCAGACATCGGTACCCCATAGACTTTTTGGATGTCATAGGGGGAAAACAGGTACATATCTTCATTATTTTTAGCGAGTTGGAAGGTGATATCGGGGATCACGACTCCAAGCGAAAGCGTTTTAATACGAATTTTTTCATCCGCATTTTCCCGTTTGGTATCTAAAAATCGCAGGATATCGGGGTGGTGAGCATGAAGATATACTGCACCAGCGCCTTGTCTTGCTCCTAGCTGATTGGCATAGGAAAAAGCATCTTCCAGCATTTTCATCACCGGAACCACGCCAGACGATTGGTTTTCTATCTGTTTAATGGGTGCGCCTTGTTCGCGCAAATTACTCATCAAGAAAGCGACTCCACCGCCACGCTTAGAGAGCTGTAACGCTGAATTCACTGAGCGCCCGATAGATTCCATATTGTCTTCTATACGCAGTAAAAAGCAGGAAATAAGCTCACCTCGTTGCTTTTTGCCACCATTAAGGAATGTAGGAGTGGCTGGCTGAAAACGTCCGCTAATGATTTCATCCACTAAGAGAGTCGCGAGGGATTTTGAGCCTTGCGCTAAAGCTAGGGCAACCATACAAACGCGGTCTTCATAACGTTCAAGATAGCGCTCGCCATCGAAGGTTTTTAGGGTGTAGCTGGTGTAATACTTAAAGGCACCCAAAAAGGTTTGGAAGCGAAATTTGTGGGCGTAGGCTTGTTTGAAAAGCTGTTTAATAAATGGGAAATCGTATTGTGCGAGCACCTCTTCTTCGTAGTAATTTTCGTTGACTAAGAAATCGAGTTTTTCTTTTAGATCATGAAAAAAGACCGTGTTTTGATTTACATGCTGGCGGAAATAGAGATGCGCGGCTTGTTTGTCTTTATCCAGCTGTAATCGGCCTTCACTATCATAAAGGTTTAGCATCGCATTGAGCGCGTGGTAGTCCGCATTGTTATTATGATTATTATTGTGCTGTGGGTTATCCATTGATCTGCTCCTTTGTGTGAGCCCAGAATGTTTTTAATCCTTGTTTTACAGATTGCACATCGCGATCCGTGCCTAATAATTCAAATCGGTAGAGGAAGGGGATTGCGCATTTTTGAGCGACAATGTTGCCGGCAATAGCATAAGCCTCTCCAAAGTTAGTATTACCCGCGGCGATGACGCCGCGAATTAACGCACGGTTTGCTGCGATATTAAGAAAGTGCACCACTTCTTTAGGTACAGCTCCATGAGCAGTTCCACCACCATAAGTCGGCAGCAACAGCACATAGGGCTGTGAGGCGAGAAGCGCATTATCAGGTAGATGACCTATGGGAATGCGAGTGGCAGGCAATTGCAATTTTTCGACGAATCGATGGCAATTACCCGAGCGACTCGAGAAATAAATTAGCGGCTGAGTGGTCATTTCAAACTCTCTTACTCAATCAGTGCATTGATTTTATCGGGGCGGAAGCCTGACCAATGCTGCTCCCCAACAATGACGACGGGAAGCTGCTGATAACCTAGTTTTCTTATGAACTCAATGGCTTGGTTATCTTCAGAAAGGTCGATAATGGTGTACGGTAATTGCTTGCGCTCAAACGCTTGGTAGGTGGCATTACACTGGACGCAGTTGGGTTTACTATAAATGGTAATCTCAGTCATTTTTTTCACCTTAACATTTTCAGAACGTGGTAGTTACGTAATGGTGGTGTGTCGAAGATGACTGGATCCTATATATAGATAAAAAATATTTCAACCATACAATATATAGTGATTTCTTTGTTTGAATGATAATCATTCGAATTATTGTCTATGCTGTTATTAACATTGGAAATAAAAAAATTCAGGGGGAGATGATTCAGTTAGCTACACTGAGAAAAAATATCATTGCAAAGTAGAAATAATTTACCTTATAACTGTATATACAATCAGGTAAATGAATCCTTTTGAGGAGATGTTATGTACCATCAATATTTAGTAGCCCCAGAAAACTTTCCGAAACCGTGGATCCATATTACGGCTGATGATGAAGGTGTGACGAGTATCTATTTTGTTGATGAAAAAACGGAGAAGGAGTTGAAAAACGAATTCTCAAAGCAGTGTGCGAAAGAACTAAAAGAATATTTTAATCATAAGCGGAAAGTATTTTCGGTTAAATTGAATCCACAAGGTACTGAATTTCAGAAAAAAGTCTGGAAGCATTTGTGCGAAATTCCTTATGGTGAGCGCTGGAGTTATAAAGATCTCGCCTTAAAACTGGGCTCGGTTAACTATTGTCGAGCAGTCGGTATGGCCAATTCTCGTAATCCTATATCTTTGATTGTGCCTTGCCATCGTGTTTTAGGACATGACGGAAAGCTGGTGGGGTATACGGGAGGATTGGATATTAAAGATTGGTTACTTATTCATGAGAAGTAAACGCTAAAAAATTAACCATGAGTAATACTTACCTTTGCATTAATTACTATTATTAAGAATTATCCCCGTTTTCTGGGCGAAAGAGGTGGATAAATAATATTTTTTTATCATTTAAATCAATTTTCGTGATCTAGGTTGTAGACAAGCCAGTTATATATTTGATGTACTGAGCTTGATACAGATGGTGTGTCTATTTTATTTTAAAGGTAATATTTGATGTCTAAAGTTAAAGGTAACGTTAAGTGGTTCAATGAGTCCAAAGGTTTTGGTTTTATCACTCCAGAAGATGGTAGCAAAGATGTTTTTGTTCACTTCTCTGCGATTTCTGGCGACGGTTTCAAAACCTTAGCAGAAGGCCAAAAAGTTGAATTTGAAATCACTGAAGGCGCGAAAGGTCCATCAGCTGCTAACGTTGTCTCTTTGTAATTAAATACTTAGAAACGAACAGCACTGAACTCGCACTAGCTTTGCTAGCGCGAGTTTTTTTATGGTTAAAATTGACCTAATGATATTTTTTATTGGTGATAAATTAGGTAACTAATAAAAAACCCCAATGTGTAGTAATTCACAATTGGGGTTTCTTTTAATCACTATTTTGACGAAAAGATTAATATTATTTAACTTCTTCGCCTTTTGCTTGTAGATCGGCATGATAGGAAGAGCGCACAAACGGGCCACAGGCTGCGTGAGTGAAGCCCATATCCATCGCTGCCTCTTTCATTTCATCGAACTCAGCAGGGCTTACATAGCGTTTAACGGGTAAATGGTGACGGCTTGGCTGCAAGTATTGCCCCAACGTTAACATAGTTACGCCATGACGACGCAGATCACGCATCACTTCAATGATCTCTTCATTGGTTTCCCCTAAGCCCACCATTAGGCCGGATTTTGTTGGGATTTCAGGGTGCGCTTCTTTGAATTTTTCCAATAATTTCAGAGACCATTCGTAGTTAGCTCCAGGGCGAACTTGGCGGTAAATACGCGGTACGTTTTCAAGGTTGTGGTTAAACACATCCGGTGGTGTCGCGGTGAGAATTTCTAATGCGCGATCCATACGTCCTCGGAAGTCAGGGACGAGAGTTTCAATTTTAATGGTCGGGCTTTTTTCTCGAATGGCACTGATACAGTCAGCGAAGTGCTGAGCACCGCCATCACGTAAATCATCACGGTCAACGGAGGTAATAACCACATATCGCAGTGCCATATCTTTGATGGTTTGCGCTAATTTTACTGGTTCATTCGCATCAGGGGCATTTGGTCGACCATGGGCAACGTCACAGAATGGGCAACGGCGAGTACAGATCGCACCTAAGATCATAAAGGTGGCGGTTCCGTGGTTAAAACATTCAGAGAGGTTAGGGCAGGAAGCTTCTTCGCAGACTGAGTGCAGGCCATTTTTACGCATTGCGGCTTTAATGCCTTGAATTCGCGTAGAATCAGCTGGCAATCTGATTTTCATCCAGTCAGGTTTACGTAGAATTTCTTCACGTTCCGTCACCACGTTTTTAACAGGGATCAGTGCCATTTTATCGGCGTCACGGTATTTAATTCCACGCTCGATCTGAATTGGTTTACTCATAATGTGCCGGTTCCAGTTATCTGTTTGCCATTAAAATTTTTTTGAAAAATGTTAAAAAATTATAGCATTATTATTGAACAATATGAAATCCAAGTGTGTCACAGAACTGACTAATAAGCACTGGCTGAACATCGTTTAATGTAATGTTTGGCGACAGTGCTCTCACTTGTGTCATTTTCAATTCACTATAACCACAAGGGTTAATGCGATTAAAAGGCTCGAGATCCATATCCACATTCAGCGCCAATCCATGGAATGAACAACCTTTTCGAATACGTAAGCCAAGGGAGCAAATTTTGTCTCCGTTGACATAAACGCCGGGTGCATCAGGGCGCGGATACGCACTAATATTAAAATGGGCGAGGGTATTGACCACGCAATTTTCTAGGGCGCTAACAAGCTCACGGACACCAATGTGGCTACGTTTTAGATCTATCATCACATACATGACTTGCTGACCGGGACCATGGTAAGTCACTTGTCCACCGCGATCACTTTGGATCACGGGGATATTGCCTGGCGCGAGAAGGTGTTCGGCTTTGCCAGCTTGCCCTTGGGTAAATACAGAAGGGTGCTGAACCAGCCAAATTTCGTCGCAGGTATCAGGGGTGCGGGATTCAGTAAATTGGTGCATTGCCTCAGATGTGCTCTCGTAGGGAGCCAGACCTAAGTCGCGGATGATGATGCTATTCTTCGACAAAATTCGGTGTCCACAGGCTGTAAAGATGAATGGCAGTATAACGCTGTGAACGCGTTACCACCAGTTTGTCTTGTTATTAACTTGTTATTTTTTAGCTGATATTACGGATAATAAAAAACCGAGCCGGTGGCTCGGTTTTCTTGTTGCTAATTACAGCACAACTTTCACTAACTCTAATGCGCCTAACTCAGTGTAGAGCGTTTCAACTTGCTCAATATGAGTCGCGTTAATCGTAATAGAGACAGAATGGTAGTTGCCTTTGCTGCTCGGTTTAACGTCTGGTGCATAATCACCTGGAGCATGGCGTTGAACCACTTCAATGACTTGGTCAACTAATTCTGGCTGCGCTAGGCCCATCACTTTGTAGGTCAATGGACATGGGAACTCAAGCAGTTCACCTAATTTCGTTTTCATGGGCACTCCTAAAAATATTGATTAGCGCCTGCATAAAAATTGGCTGGAAGAAAATAGATTTCGCCAGCCAACTCATTCCCCATCAGGGTTTGTATTTCACTACAGGCTTTCAGATACAAACTATATGGGGTTAACTGATTTCAATTTCAAGTATTAACCAAACCAACGATGGAATAATAGTTTGATGTAGTCGATTAAACGGCTGAAGAAACCGCCTTCTTCAACATCTTTTAATACCGCTAAAGGACGCTGTTCGATGGTTTTACCGTCTAATTGGAAGCTAATCGTTCCCACTTGCTGGCCTTTTTTCAGTGGCGCTTCGATTTCAGTGGTGGTTAATTCGTAGCTTGCTTTTAAGTCTTTTAAACGACCGCGAGGGATCGTGAGGTACAGGTCTTCAACCACACCTAGTTTAATTTCGCTGTCATCGCCAAACCAAACTGGGGCAGTGGCAAATTCGACGCCAGCTTGCAGTGGTTTCACTGTTTCATAGAAGCGGAAGCCGTAAGTCAGTAATTTTTTGCTTTCTGCATCACGACCTTTGCTGCTCTTTCCACCCATAACGACTGAAATCAGACGCATATCGCCATCTTTTGCGGAGGCAACTAAGTTATAACCTGCTGCATCAGTGTGACCTGTTTTGATCCCATCAACCGCAAGGCTCTTATCCCATAACAGACCATTACGGTTAGTTTGACGGATATTGTTAAACGTGAATTCTTTTTCTTTATAAATTTCGTACTCTTCCGGCACATCACGGATCAGCGCTTGGCCAATCAACGCCATATCACGAGCAGAGCTGTATTGACCCGCTGCATCGAGGCCATGAACGGTTTGGAAGTGCGTATTTTGCAGGCCCAGTTTATTCACGTAGGTGTTCATCAAGTTAACAAAGTTAGCTTGGTCCCCCGCGACATAGTCAGCCATAGCAACACAGGCATCATTACCGGATTGTAAGTTAATACCACGGGTTAGCTGAGAGACACTCACGCGATCCCCAGGCTTTAAGAACATTAATGAAGAGCCTTTGAAAATTGGGTTGCCTGTCGCCCATGCATCATCACCCACGGTGACCATGTCATTCGCGCCAATTTTACCTGATTTAATGGCTTGGCCGATGACATAGCTCGTCATCATTTTGGTCAAGCTAGCAGGGTCGCGGCGCTGATCTGCATTACTTTCGGCAAGCACTTTACCTGAATTGTAATCAATCAAGATATACGCTTCAGCATCGATAGCTGGAGCCGCAGGAACTGAAGTATTTGGAAACGCTTCATTCGCATTTGCAAAAGTGACAGTAGAAACGATCAGTGCAGAAGCCAGCGCAGTCTGACGCACGATTTGTGGCAGAAAGACATTGCGTGATGAGGAGACATTTTTCATGGTTGTATCATTACATCCAACATTCGGTTAACACAAGAAAGCGCAGTTTAGCAAAAGTTCGAAGGCAGATAAAAGAAGCTCTTGCGCTGTGCAGATAAATTTACGTTAGTTTATACCCGTTGTACTTTAAGTTGCAGGGGGAGCTATCAATAATTTCCCCCAGCAACGTAAATTATTCGGTCATTGAGTGATTAAGGGGCAACAACCATGGATTGTTGATTGCGCTCAGACTGCAAACGAGATTGTATCTCTACGGCTTGTTGTCTCGTTGCAAAAGGCCCTAATTGAACACGGTAGATGCCATTGTAAGGCTGTAGACGACCCGGTACGTTAAACTGATTTTTTAAGTTATCCAACATACTTTGTGCATTGGCTTTGCTACTGATAGCACCAGCTTGAACTAAGAAACCACGTTCAGGCACGGATTCTGTCTCAGTGGCTTTCGGTGCAACTTGAGGTTCTGGTTGCTTGATGTTCATATCCGGCATCGTTGGTTGCATAGGTTCCGCAGGCTGTTTTACAGGTAATGCGTTGCTTGGCGCTGGGGATTCTTGCATCACCGGCGTGCCTAATGGGCCTGAACCTAATTGAGGGCGATCAGGCAGGGCATAACTTTGTTTAACAAAGTTTGAACCTACAGTTCCAGGCCCAGATAAGCTTCCATCTGGAGCAACTTGGATGGCATCAATCTTAATTTTTGTGGTCGTCATCAGATTTAAACGATCGGCGACTGCACGGGATACGGCAATACTTTTACCGGGAGTATAAGGACCACGATCATTAATGCGAACTACCATCATACGTCCGTTCATCATGTTGGTAATACGAGCATAACTTGGGATTGGTAGTGTAGGGTGAGCGGCAGTTAACTCTACTGGGTTAGCGCGTTCACCAATGGCAGTCAATTGACCGGAAGCTTCTTGACCATAAATTGACGCATAGCCCACTTGGGAAAATTGCGCGGGTTCACGGACAATTTGGTATTGCTTGCCATTACGCTGGTAATCATTATTTGCCGTTGGGTGATAAGGCTCATAATGTGGCTCAGCACCCAACACATCTTGTGTAGGGACATTGGTGGGTACTGTTGGCTGCTGCTTAACGTCTTCGTTAATACACCCACTGAGTAATGTGGTTGCCATGGCGAGCATAATCCATTGTAAACGCATACTAAGCCTCATTTTATAAACTCTTAGATAAAAATTTTCTGTGGGTATGGATAGACATGATAATACCGAATCCAGCCATTAAAACAATTAAGGCTGAGCCCCCATAACTCACTAAGGGGAGGGGAACTCCCACGACAGGTAGAATACCACTCACCATACCAATATTAACAAACACATACACAAATAGGATTAGGATTAATCCGCCGATCATGACTCGCCCGAAGGTGTTTTGCGCATTTGCTGCAATGTATAGCCCACGAATAATCAATAGGATATAAAGACCCAATAAGATCAAGACACCAATCAATCCAAGCTCTTCAGCTAATACAGCGAAAATAAAGTCGGTGTGACGTTCAGGTAAAAATTCTAGTTGAGACTGAGTACCTTCCAACCAGCCTTTACCCAGTAAACCGCCAGAACCAATCGCAATTTTAGATTGGATGATGTGATAGCCTTTACCTAACGGGTCACTTTCTGGGTCAAGTAGCATCATGACTCGCGCTCTCTGATAGTCATGCATTAAGAAGAACCAGAGCATCGGAATAAAGGCGGCAACGGCGACGGCAGCAACGGCAATTAAACGCCAGCTCATTCCCGCTAAAAATAGGACAAATAGCCCTGATGCAGCAACAAGGATCGAGGTACCCAAATCTGGTTGAGCCGCTACCAGTAATGTTGGGACAAAAATAAACACGAGGGCAATACAGGTATTTTTAAAGGTCGGCGGGCATGAGTCGCGGTTCATAAAGCGAGCCACCATGAGCGGCACTGCGATTTTCGCAATCTCTGACGGTTGGAATCGAACAAAGCCCAAATCTAGCCAGCGCTGAGCCCCTTTACTGATTTGCCCAAACACATCAACGAAGACTAATAGAATCACGCAGAAAATAAACAGGTGTGGCGCGAGGCTTTCATACATGCGAGGTGGAATTTGCGCCATTACGATCATCACTACAAAACCGGAAAAAATTTGCCCTAGTTTTCGCTCCATCATATCAGGATCTAACCCGCTAGCACTCCACATGATGAAGGCGCTATAAGCGAGTAAGGCGATGATGATTAATAACATAGGCACATCAATGTGCAGACGTGTTGATAGTGATAATTTTCTCTTATCGTCAGTCATAATTAACGATCTTCCTCTGCACTGGCACCCGTACTTTCGACTTGGGTTTTGTTATCACCTAACAGGACATGGTCAAAGATTTGGCGAACAATATCACCAACTGCAGGGCCTGCTCCCCCGTTTTCTAAAATAATGGCAACGGAAATAGTGGGTTTATCATAAGGTGCATAAGCAATCATTAGTTTATGGTCACGCAAATGCTCGGCTAATTTGCTGGCATTATAGGTTTCATAACTAAATACCTGCGCCGTTCCTGATTTTGCAGCCACTTTATAAGGCGTCCCGACGAAACTACGCTTACCGGTACCATTTGGTGCATTGGCTACGCCGTACATACCCGTTTTGGCCAGTTCCCAATATCCAGAATGGATATCGCCAATTTGTCGAGTTTCTTTGTCTTCATAAGGCACCATGGCATCACCAAGTTTGGTTCCATACAGCAAATGAGGTGTTTTAACTTTTCCGTCATTAATCAACGTCATCAGTGCTTTAGACATTTGGATTGGTGTTGATGTCCAATAACCTTGACCAATCCCGACTGGGATGGTGTCCCCTTGGTACCATGGCTTTTTATAACGTTTTTGTTTCCATTCACGGGTTGGCATGATCCCTTGACGCTCTTCGGAAAGGTCAATGCCTGTATATTCACCGTAACCAAATCGGGTCATCCATTCGGATAGACGATCGATCCCCATGTCATAAGCGACTTGGTAGAAGAAGGTATCCGCGGATTCAATGATCGATTTGACCACATTTAGCTTACCGTGTCCCCAGCGTTTCCAGTCACGATAGCGTTTTTCTGAGCCAGGGAGTTGCCACCAGCCTGGATCGTAGATTGTGGTGTTTGGCGTAATCACTTTTTCGCTTAATGCCGCGACAGAGATAAAGGGTTTCACCGTCGATGCGGGTGGATATAAGCCCTGAGTCGCGCGGTTGATCAACGGCCTGTTAGGGTTATTTAACAGGTCTTGGTAATCTTTGTTGGAAATTCCATTCACAAACAAGTTTGAATCGTAACTTGGTGTGGAAACCAACGCGAGGATCTCACCATTACGCGGGTCCGTGACGATGACTGCGGCACGGCTGGTGGTGAGGATTTTCTCAATATAAGTCTGTAATTCGAGATCGATAGTTAAATAGACATCACGACCTGCTTGCGGTGGCTGTTCGTGTAATTGGCGGATCACTCGGCCACGGCTATTGACTTCAACTTCTTCGTAGCCCGTTTTACCATGTAAAACATCTTCATAGTAACGCTCAATACCTAATTTACCGATATCATGGCTGGCAGCGTAGTTTGGTAATAACCCTTCTTTATCAAGGCGTTCGACGTCTTTATCGTTAATTTTTGCGACGTAGCCGATAACGTGGGTTAATGCGGAACCATACGGGTATGAGCGACGCTGGTAACTTTTCACTTCTAAGCCGGGAAAGCGATACTGATTAACGGCAAAGCGGGCAACTTGAACTTCATTTAGCTGCGTTTTCAGCGCAATAGAGGTAAAGCGACGAGAGCGTTTACGCTCTTTTTCAAAGTTGGTGATATCTTCGTCTGTAAGGTCAACAACATCCCGTAGCTTGTCGAGTGTTTCCTGTAAGTCATCGACTTTTTCAGGAACAATTTCTAGCTGATAAAAGGTGCTATTGAGGGCTAACTGAGTGCCTTTTCGATCATAAATAATGCCGCGGCTAGGCGCTATCGGCACCAATTTAATGCGGTTATCATTTGAGCGTGTTTGGTAATCGTCATGACGGACGACTTGTAGATGATACAAATTGGTCACGAGGATTGAAGTAAGTATGACAATGACGCCGAAAGCAATTAATGCTCGGCGAATAAACAAAACTGATTCTGCGGTATGGTCGCGAAAAGGGGTGCGTTGTTGTTTCATCCCATTGCCATTGTGTACAAATTAATTCCTAACTATTCCCGATGATATGGGTGATTAGTCGTAATACTCCATGCCCGATAAAGACTTTCGGCAACAAGGACGCGAACTAGCGGATGGGGTAGTGTTAGTGGTGATAGCGACCAACTTTGTTCTGCGGCATCTTTACATGCCGGAGCAAGTCCTTCAGGCCCACCAATTAACAGACTGACATTACGACCATCTTGTTTCCACTTGTCTAACTGTACGGCTAATTTGGGTGTATCCCAACGATCCCCTGGAATATCCAGTGTGACGATACGATTGCCTTTGCCGACAGCGGCAAGCATCAATTCACCTTCTTTTTCGAGAATGCGTTTGATGTCTGCATTTTTTCCACGTTTTCCTGCGGGGATTTCGGTTAATTCGAAAGGCATATCTTTGGGAAAACGGTGAAGGTAATCCATAAAGCCGGTCTGTACCCAGTCCGGCATTTTAGTTCCGACAGCGATGAGTTGTAATTTCAAACTCAGCTCCAGAGCTTTTCAAGTTCGTACATGCGGCGGCTTTCATCTTGCATGATATGGACGATGGCATCACCAAGGTCGACAACAATCCAGTCTGAAATGCCTTGACCTTCAACACCGAGAGGCATTAAGCCATTTTTACGGCACGCATCAATTAAACGATCAGCCACAGACATCAGGTGACGAGTTGAGGTCCCTGTGCAGATGATCATTTGGTCAGTAACACTTGATTTCCCATGGACATCGATCGAAATGATATCTTCAGCTTTCGCATCTTCAAGTTGATCGATAATAAATTGTTGGAGTTCAGTTCCTTGCAAAAGGTTCACCTTTCATTCAAATTGAGAGAATCTCTTGTTAAACACTATTCTTGTTAAACACTATTCTTGTTAAAGACTATTCATCATTGTGCTTTCTAGGGGGATCCCCCTAGCAAAGTGCCGCCATTTTACCCCAGATTTTCACAAAAATCGGCTAAATTATTTTTTATTGGTGTAAGAGGGCAATTTATAGGGATATATCGTCCATTGAGCAACAAATTTGTAGTAACTTTACAAAGTTAGTCATCTTCACTACTCCAGAAGTATTTTAGGATAAGAGAGATAATGTGCAATTAATTAAGCCAAAAGTTTTAATGCTAGATGGAATCGCTTATCCATCTAGCGAAATACAGCCATTAACCGATTCCATTGTGACGTGTTTTTCGCCAGAAGAATTTAATCAGACGGATAATGAAAGTGTAGGAATTATTTTTCCAAAACACCATGCACAAAGATTACTGGCATTTTTTCCTGCAAGTTTACCGGTTATTACTGACATTGAATGGCAAAATGTGCAGCAACTTGACCATTTTTTTACGCAATTGTATCTCTTACAACGGATTGAAATATTGGCCCAGCAGTTAACGCATCATGGGATTATTCTATTTCATAGTCAGCATAAGTATCTCATCATGGCGCATTCACCGACTGGCTATCAATTGACCGGTAAGCTAGTTGCAGGGATTAAGAAAGGCGATGACTTGAAATTGTTTTTTGCACAATATAAGGCGAGCTTAATGGAGATCTTTGCATTAATCCCACCCAAAAATATTCAAGTTAATGCGCTTAGTCACATGCAAGGATATTTTAAACGTAGGGCGACGAGAGATGAGAAAAAACATTTATTGGCGTTAATTAATGATTACCGTGACGGGAGAATACCGATAAACCAGCCATTATTGATGATGCGGCAGTTACTTATTCAATATCCTGATAGCTATTTAAGTGCACAATATTATTTTGAACCATATCCTCATTGTGAGCAGATTAGGGGATTACCTTATTCTTGATAAAGGTGATGAGCCTGAATATATTCTAAAACGGCATGAGGAATTAAATCATTACATGAATCCCCTGAGCTTAATTTTTGGCGAATTTCAGTGGCGGAAATATTCACTAGAGGAGTGTCAGCAATAAAGATAAGCCCCTTTGCTTGCAGGCTTAATTGACGAGGATTATCCGTTTGATGTTGACTGAGCCACAGTTGCATTTGCGGGTTAGAAAAGTGAGTAGAATATCCTGGTCTAGCACAAACTAATAAATGACACTTTTCTAAAAGTTGCTCCCACCCATACCAAGTATTGATGGATAGCAGTGAATCCTGCCCAATAATAAAGGCCAGTGGTTGAGTGCTTCCCAACTCTTCACGTAGTTCACTTAAAGTTTCAAGGGTATATGAGGGCGTGCTCTTTTGCAGCTCTCGAGTATCAACAGTAAATAAAGGATTATTTTGAACTGCGAGTTGTACCATCTCCAAACGTTGCATTGGTGAGGCTTGAGGTTGTGGGCGATGGGGGGGAACATGATTAGGTAATAGAATGACTCTTTGTAAGCCAACTTGTTTGGCAAGGGCTTCGACTGGGCGCAAGTGCCCATAATGAATCGGGTCGAAAGTACCGCCAAATAATGCCTGAAGGCCTTGAGGTTTACAGGTCATACTCTTACCTATGTTGAATAAAATGTTCTGCGTCTTTTTTACCGCACAATAGCATGGATAAAGATTGTAGATCTGACCAAGAGGAGTTAGCAAAATCTTGTTTGGTATGAATCTCGGCTTGAGTTAGTAACATCAATGCTGATTGTAATTCATGTAGACTTAAACGCTGTATTGCATCCCCTAATAGACCACGACGGTTTTGCCAAACTTTATGTTGGTCAAATAGTGTTTTTAATGAGGTGGTAGCGGATTGACGTTTTAACGTGATCAGCAACATTAATTCCCGTTGGATAGCTCGCAGTAAAATGACAGGTTCAACATCTTCTTGCTTGAGCTGTTCAAGGATATGCCATGAACGGCGCGGTTTACCGGCTAGGATCGCATCAACCCAATGGTAGGGCGTAAAGTGGGCGGAATCATTCACCGCACTCTCGACACGAGGGTAAGTGAGCTTTCCATCCGGATAGAGCAGGGAAAGTCTCTCCAGCGCTTGCGCTAATCCCAATAAATTACCTTCATAGCAATAGCAAAGTAATTGGTTTGCTTCAGTTTCTAATGAGAGCCGCATTTGGCTAGCACGTTTAGAGACCCACTGCGGCAAACGCTGGTATTCAGGCGTTAGGCAACTGACATAGATACCATCTTGGCTGATGGCTTTGAACCAAGCACTATTTTCTTGCGCTTTGGTGAGTTTATGTCCGCGTAGAACTAATAGCAGATCGGAATGAAGTAAACCTGCAAGCTGCGTTAGCTTGTCTGCCATCGCTGCATTCGGGCCATTTTCAGGCAAGAACAGGGTGAGCATTTGGCGACTGGCAAATAGACTCAGCGCTTGGCAGAGACTAAAAATTTCATCCCAATCCGTATTTTGCTCTAAAGCGAAAGTAAAATGCTCTTCAAAACCTTGCTGGCGTGCAACTTGGCGGATAGCATCTTGGCTTTCTTGAATAAGAAGGGGCTCGGAGCCCCAAATGAGATAGCGGCCTCTTAGAGACTCTTGTAACGAAGAGGCCAGCTGTTCAGGATAAATGCGTATCATTATTCGGCAACAGGTTTCTCAGCCGCTTGCGCTTTCGCTTTTTCTAACTCAGCACTGTGAACCAGAAGCAGTTTGCGCACGATGTTACGTGCTGCTTGTTGTTGCATCTCTTGCTTCACAATCTCGTTCTCAGCATCTTTTGCGAGCGCTTCTAACGGGTTATCAAAGAAAGTCCGCACAACTTTTGTTTCCAGCGGATAAATAGCGCCATCCGGCATTAACACTTGCGCCTTCATGACCAATGTCAGTTGTTTCTCCGCCGCTTTACCATCTTGATAAATCGAGACGGTATCGGTGCTTTCTGTTGAACCTACGATTTTCAAAATAGGCACATCAGCACGACCAGAATCGAGCAGAGTCACGTTATTGAGTCGCAGCTGTTCCCTGACCGCACGAGTTTGGTAACTGTATGGGTCGCCAGAACTTAACTGTAACGTTTTCAGTTCTTCGGGAAGTTGCGTGGTTCCTTGAAGACGAAAACCGCAACCTGCGGTGACGAGCACCGACAGGCTGAGAAATAGAGTTATCAGATAGCGCACTTGGGCTCCTTATCAGCCAACAACTAAGTTCAGTAATTTACCAGGTACGTAAATGACTTTACGGATGCTAACGCCTTCGAGGTATTTCGCGACGCTGCCTTCTTGTGATGCCATTTCCAGAACGAATTCTTGGTTAGCATCAGCAGGTACCGTAATACGACCGCGTACTTTACCGTTAACTTGAACAACAACCAGTTTAGTATCGTCGATCATGGCTTGTTCGTCAGCCACAGGCCAGCTTGCAAAATCGATATCGTCATTGTGACCTAATGCTTTCCACATTTCGAAACAAGCGTGTGGAATGATTGGCGATAACATCAGCGTGATAGCATCCAAGGATTCTTGAACTAAAGCGCGGTCTTGCTCAGTTTCTTGCGGAGCGCGAACTAACTTGTTCATAAATTCCATGACCGCTGCAATAGCGGTGTTGAATGCGTAACGACGACCCACATCGTCAGTCACTTTCGCGATGGTTTTATGTAAGTCGCGACGTAAATCTTTTTGTTCTGCAGTTAATGCGCTGATGTCTAATGGCTGAGTTGCACCTTTTTGTGCGTGTTCATGAACTAAACGCCATACACGACGAACGAAACGGTTAGCCCCTTCAACGCTAGACTCTTGCCACTCCAGCGTTAATTCTGGTGGCGCAGCGAACATCATGAACAGACGGACGGTATCAGCACCGTATTTTTCGACCATTAATTGCGGGTCGATACCGTTGTTCTTAGATTTAGACATCTTGCTCATACCAGTATAAACCAGTTCATGGCCTTCGCTGTCTACCGCTTTAGTAATACGGTTTTTGTCATCACGTTCAACAATTGCATCCGCAGGAGAAACCCATACACGATGACCATCGCTACCGGTGTAGTAGAAGGCATCAGCCAGAACCATACCTTGGCACAGTAAACGTTTTGCTGGCTCATCAGAGTTCACCAGACCTGCATCACGCATTAATTTGTGGAAGAAGCGGAAATACATTAAGTGCATGATGGCGTGTTCAATACCGCCGATATATTGATCCACTGGCAGCCAGTAGTTTGCTGCTTCTGGGTTCAACATGCCATCATCGTATTGTGGGCAAGTGTAACGTGCGTAGTACCAAGATGATTCCATAAAGGTATCGAACGTATCGGTTTCGCGCAGCGCTGGTTGACCATTAATGGTGGTTTTTGCCCACTCCGGATCCGCTTTAATCGGGCTAGTGATACCGTTCATGGTGACATCTTCCGGTAAAATAACCGGTAATTGGTCTTCAGGAACTGGAACTACGGTACCATCTTCTAAGGTTGCCATTGGAATTGGCGCGCCCCAGTAACGTTGACGGGAAACACCCCAGTCACGTAAGCGATAATTGACTTTGCGTTGACCCGCACCAAGCGAAACCAGTTTATCTGCGATCGCGTTGAAGCCAGCTTCGTTGCTTAAACCAGTAAACTCACCTGAGTTGATCAGGGCATTTTTCTCAGTCATCGCTTCTTGAGATAAGTCAGGTGTGTTGCCTTCAGCATCTGCAATCACTGCTTTGATTGGCAGGTTGTATTTATGGGCAAATTCCCAGTCACGTTGGTCGTGAGCTGGAACGGCCATCACTGCGCCTGTACCGTATTCCATCAGAACAAAGTTCGCGACCCAAATTGGTAATTTTTCTTGGGTTAATGGATGAACGACATACAGACCTGTTGCCAGACCTTTTTTCTCCATGGTTGCCATATCCGCTTCTGCGGTTTTGGTATTACGGCACTCATCGATAAAGTCGGCTAATTCGCTATTCGCTTTGGCAGCTTCTTGCGCTAATGGGTGACCTGCAGCAACCGCCACATAAGTCGCGCCCATAAAGGTATCTGGGCGGGTGGTGTAGACTGTTAATTTGTCTGCACGGTCGGCAACATCAAAAGTGATTTCCACACCTTCTGAGCGACCAATCCAGTTGCGCTGCATGGTTTTAACTTGTTCTGGCCAATCTTCCAGTTTGTCCAAGTCATTGAGCAGCTCTTCAGCGTAGTCGGTGATTTTGATAAACCACTGAGGGATCTCTTTACGCTCAACTTGGCTATCGCAGCGCCAGCAGCAGCCGTCGATAACTTGTTCGTTTGCGAGAACGGTTAAGTCATGTGGACACCAGTTTACTGCGGAGGTTTTTTTGTAGACCAAGCCTTTTTCATACAGCTTAGTGAAGAACCACTGTTCCCAACGGTAATATTCTGGCGTACAGGTGGTCACTTCGCGGTTCCAATCGTAACCGAAGCCCAGCATTTTCAGCTGACCTTTCATGTAATCGATATTGGCGTAAGTCCATGGTGCAGGCGCGGTGTTATTTTTAACAGCAGCACCTTCAGCTGGCAGACCAAACGCATCCCAACCAATTGGTTGCAGAACGTTTTTACCCAGCATACGCTGGTAGCGGGAGATCACGTCACCAATGGTGTAGTTACGAACGTGGCCCATGTGTAGTCGACCAGAAGGGTAAGGTAGCATGGACAGGCAGTAGTATTTTTCTTTGCTGTTGTCTTCTGTCACTTTGAACGTTTGGTGTTCATCCCAGTGACGCTGTACTTTAGGCTCTATATCTTCTGGACGATATTGTTCTTGCATGGCACCGATAATCCTATGGTGAATAATCGCTACAGTTTAGTCTGTAGCAGGTGAATGTCTTTTCTATAAAATGGATCCGCATAGCATAGCGGATCACACATGAAAACAACAATGCCGAAAGCCATTGTGTCTGTAAAAAACGATGAATCGTCGATTAGATGAATTTACAGGGACTTGGTCTTGCTGTTTCAGCTGTTTGTTATATTTTGTGCTACATAGTGGTTGGCGATACGTTGATATTGCCATACGTTGATGAAACTAAGAGCGCGCACAAAATAATAAGCGTATCGCCTATCATAATTCAATTTACTATCTAAAACTTGAACTATTTCAGGGGGAATTTGCTTTGTTCGCAATTTTATTTGAACTTAGAACACGTTAGATAATTTTTTAAGAGATTTCAAGCGCAGAAAAGTGCCAATTAAGAAAACGAGGTGAATTTTGTGTGGGTAAGAAAAGCTGAGAGAAAAGTTGCAAAAAGCCCTGCCGGACTTTCTGCAACCTAAAGCGAGATTAATGTAAGATTTTTGCCAGAAAATCTTTCGCGCGGTCTGATTTCGGATTAGCGAAGAAATCCTCTTTTTTACTATCTTCGATGATTTTCCCTTCATCCATAAAAATCACACGGTTAGCCACTTTTTTCGCAAAGCCCATTTCGTGTGTTACCACCATCATGGTCATGCCTTCATTCGCTAACTCCACCATAACATCCAGCACTTCGTTGATCATTTCTGGATCGAGGGCAGAAGTTGGTTCATCAAACAGCATGGCAATCGGATCCATACACAGCGCGCGAGCGATGGCGACACGTTGCTGTTGACCACCAGAGAGCTGCGCAGGGAATTTATTGGCATGGCTCGCCAATCCCACACGCTCCAGTAATTTTAAGCCTTTAGCTTCAGCGGCTTTTTTGTCGCGATTTAACACTTTAACTTGCGCTAATGTTAGGTTCTCAATAATGGAAAGGTGAGGGAACAGTTCAAAGTGTTGGAACACCATGCCGACTTTTGAGCGCAGCTTCGCAAGGTCAGTTTTTTTGCTATTAACTTGGATATCGTTAACGAAAATTTCACCCTGTTGAATTGGCTCCAACCCATTTACTGTTTTTATTAATGTGGATTTACCAGAACCAGACGGCCCGCATACAACCACAACTTCGCCTTTTTTGACTTCAGTTGTGCAATCTGTGAGCACCTGAAATTGGCCATACCATTTCGATACATTTTTCAGGGTAATCATGAAACAGTCCTTTTCTTAAGATAATTCACCAGCATTGAAGCGCCGAAACTGAAAATAAAGTAGATGAGTCCCGCAAAGAGTATCATTTCGACTTGCGTACCGTCACGCTCACCAATATTGGTAGCGGTTCTGAAGAAGTCGGTTAGCCCAAGAACATACACTAAAGAGGTATCTTGGAATAATACAATACCTTGGGTCAGCAATAATGGGACCATCGCTCTGAATGCTTGCGGTAATACGACTAAACGCATGGTTTGCATTTGGGTCATACCTAAAGCGAGGGAGGCGCTTGCCTGACCTTTCGAGATACTTTGAATACCTGCACGGATAATTTCAGAGTAGTAAGCCGCTTCAAAAAGACAGAAGGCTACCACTGCGGATATTAAACGAATATCATTTTTTGGTGATAAGCCTAGAACATTTTGTAATATGTTAGGCACAACTAAATAAAACCAAAACAGTACCATAACTAATGGAACTGACCGGAAGGTGTTGACGTAAAAGGCCGCCAGCCAACGCAGTGGCTTAATGCTGGATAAACGCATAACGGCGAGTACGGTTCCCCATAAAATCCCAACCACAATGGCAGCTGCCGTAATTTTGGCTGTGATAATAAAGCCATCCACTAAGAATGGGATGCTTGGCTCAATGGAACTCCAATCAAATTGATAAGCCATCTTAGCGTCCTCCTAGTGTGCCGGGTAAGCGCACTTTGCGCTCAAGCAAGCTCATTAGCAGCATAATAATCAAGTTGATACCGACATATGCGAGCGTGATTGCGGTGAACGATTCCCAAGCATGGGCGGAGTAATCGAGTAATTTTCCTGCTTGTGCCGCCATATCCACTAACCCGATAGTGGATGCGATAGCGGAGTTTTTTACCAAGTTCAGCATTTCCGAAGTCATCGGCGGTAAAATGACGCGATAAGCATTCGGTAGCAGTACATAGCGATAAGTTTGTGGCAGAGTTAGCCCCATCGCAAGCGCGGCATTACGCTGCCCTCTTGGTAGAGATTGAATGGCAGCACGAACTTGCTCAGTCATTCGCGCAGCCGTAAACAAGCCAAGGCATAGCATGGAAGAGAGGAAAAACTGGTAGTTAGGATCTAACTCCATTTTAAACCAATCTCCGATGGATTGTGGTAGCAGTTCAGGGATCACTAAATACCAAGTGAAGAACTGAACAATCAGCGGAACGTTACGGAATAATTCAACGTAAGCAGTCCCTAAAAAGGCTAAAAAGCGATTAGGTACTGTGCGTAAAATACCGAAAAATGAGCCAACTAGAAAGGCGATGATCCAAGCGCAGATGGATAGCGTGACAGTGACTTCTAGGCCAGATATTAGCCACCCTAAATAGGTGGTATTCCCAAATGGGGCATTCTCAAGGAATATCCCCCAGTTCCAATTAATTGACATAATATGACTTCCTGTGGGCAATTTGGTTGTCCCGAATACCGCAATAAGAGAAAGCAAGGCGGGAACGACCGCCTTGCGACTCCTACTTCAGTAACACCCTGTTTGTCTTTTTTATTAGTTTAATGCTTTATCGTTTGGTGATTTGAACAGCGCTTTCATTTCATCAGATAACGTAAACTTCAGATTCAGGTTCTTCGGTGGGATTGGTTGATTAAACCAGCGGTCGAATGATTTTTCCGCTGCGCCAGATTTTTGTGCAGTTGAGATAGTTTCATCAACTAATGTTTTGAATTGTGGGTCATCTTTACGCAGCATACAGCCGTAAGCTTCTTCAGTTTGCGGTTTTGCTACGATTTCCCAGATATCCGGTTGTTTCGCTTTTGCGCGCTCACCAGCTAATAGGGCATCATCCATCATAAAGGCAACCGCACGACCAGATTCTAAAGTACGGAATGAGTCACCGTGGTCTTTAGCACTGATAATGCGCATCTTCATGTTTTTCTCATCATTTAACTTATTTAGGATCACTTCTGATGTGGTTCCTGAAGTTACAACCACATTTTTGCCAGCTAAATCAGCAAAGTCTTTGATACCGGAGTCTTTTTTCGACAGCAGGCGAGTTCCGACCACGAAAATAGTATTAGAGAAGGCTGCTTGTTTTTGTCTCTCTAGGTTATTTGTTGTGGAGCCACATTCGAAATCAAATGTGCCGTTTTGCAGTAATGGAATACGGTTCTGCGAGGTGATAGGGATCAATTTCACCTGTAAATCAGGCATATTGAGTTTCTTTTTCACTGCATCAACAATGAGATTGGAATAGTCTTGTGAGTAGCCAACAACTTTCTGATTATTATCATAGTAAGAGAATGGCACTGATGATTCGCGGTGACCCACGACAATCACACCGTTATCTTTGATTTTCTTCAGAGTACCGTTTAATTCTTCTGCTTGAACTGCGCAGGTTGCACCCAAAAGCATCATTGTTAAAACAAGCTTGCTAATACGCATAATTACAGCTCCTTTAGAACATCGGTGTCAATCCGCCATATTTCGAGGTGTGTGTTTTAACGATACATTGCTCGATTTATTTTGGTTTTGTGGTGTTGTGTTTGCAGATGTTTCGTGAGGTTTTCATCATGACACGATCATCGGCTGTATGTTTTATTATTGTTAAAAAGTAATTAAAAAATATGAGTTTTGAAAACAAATTGTTTTAAATTCGGGAGCTGTCTCGCATATTATTTAGGCAGCTGTGAACTGCGACACCAATAAAGAGACAAACTGCCGAAACTCGACTATCGTGCACCGAAAGTGTGCAAAATAGTTTCGTTTTGCTATTTATTAAGTAAGTAGCAAGTTCTGTGCCGCTTTTCGGATAAAATGCAAAAAATAGTGAATTTTATAGATGAGAACTGTTTGTAAAGTTAGATGATGGTGCTTGTGTTGCTTATTTGCCTGTGTAAGATGTAACCTGTTATTAACTTAATTAGCTAATTATTGTGAATTCAGGAAGATAATCTGAGACAGACATGACGAGGTCGATGAAGCTAGGTAAAGGATTAGTGCTGTTTGCCTGTCTGATGGTGTTGATTTGTATGAATCAAAGAGCCGTCGGGGAGCGTCTATTCGCCTCAATGTTGACATCTACTTCGACACAAACTTCTGCGGTAGCGAATCAAATCCAGCTTTCCTCAGAGCATTATCTTTCTGATATAAATGAACAAAATAGCAAGCCCGTTAAACTTTCAACGTGTGAATTAAGTTCCAAATCACTCCTTACTCTTGTTCCTGCTGTGATAGAGCCTCTCTTTTTTATATTTCTTTCTTTAGCGGCATTCGCTATCTTTTGCACTAGGCTATTTATATATAGAGCAAACCGTGAAGAGAGCCATTCCCCACCTGGCGTTCGGCGTCATCTACAATTCTGTAATCTTCGGGATTAGAAAGCCGCGGCTTATTGTTCGTCGCTGTTATTTATTCTGGAGGGATCATGCGTTTTTTTATTAATGCGTTAATTGTTTTATTCACTGTATTTTCTAGCAGCTTACAGGCTGCGGATACAGGCTGGTTGCAACCTGCAAACACAGGTTTTATGACCGCAAACACACCGAGCCATGTACAGGTTCGCTTGCTGAGCTCTGCACAAAAAGAGGGCAAGGTCGATATTTTACTGGATGTAAAACTCGATGATGGCTGGAAGACCTATTGGCGCTCACCGGGAGAAGGGGGCGTTGCACCGGAAATAAGCTGGTCTTCACCCGTCAAAACCGTGGAGTGGCTATGGCCAACGCCAGGGCGCTTTGATGTCGCTGGCGTGTCTACACAAGGTTATATGGGAGACGTGGTTTTCCCTATTACAGTCACCAGCAGTGAGCATCTTGATAAATTATCAGGCACACTGACATTATCTACGTGCAGCAATGTTTGTATTTTAACTGACTATCCTTTTGAATTAGATCTCACTGAACCGGCTCCTGCGGATTTTAGCTGGGCATTTAATCAAGCAAAAGGCAGCGTGCCTGCAGCTAGTGGGCTTGTTGAACAGGCGCAATTTGGCTTTGCTGGCAATAAATTGACGGTAGAGTTACAAAAAGCCGCCGATAATACGTGGATTGACCCACATCTGTTTACCGATGTTGTGGATGGCGCGAGCCTTGGGGTTCCATCCCTAAAATATTCTGGCAACAAATTAACCGCCACCATTGATGTTAGCGATGACTGGGGCGGCGAAGCGCCTAATCTTGTTGGTAAAACGGTTTCATTTGTCGTGGCGGATGGTGAATTATCTCAACAAATTCATGGCAATGTCGTGCCTTATACAGGTTCTGCATCTGGGGATGACAGTGGGCACGCGTTGGGCTTATGGCAGATAGTTCTATTTGCGCTACTTGGCGGTCTGATCCTGAACTTAATGCCGTGTGTTTTGCCTGTACTGGCAATGAAACTCGGCTCTGTCTTATTGGTTCCTCAAGGTGAACAAAATACCATTCGTCGGCAATTCTTGCTCTCGTCATCGGGGATCTTGGTCTCATTCTGGCTATTAGCCTTATTGATGACATTCTTGCGATGGGGACAGCAGGTTGTTGGTTGGGGAATTCAGTTCCAAAGCCCGTGGTTTATCGGCTTTATGGTGCTGATTACGGCGCTGTTTACCGCGAATTTATTTGGGGTGTTTGAAATTAACCTAGGCAGCAAAGCGAATACGCGCTTAGCCACTGCTGGTGGACAGGGTAATAGTGGGCATTTCTGGCAAGGGGTCTTCGCGACACTCTTAGCAACACCTTGTTCTGCACCCTTTTTGGGCACGGCGGTGGCCTTCGCACTGGCGGCACCAATGTCAGAGTTGTGGCTGATTTTCACGGCATTAGGTATCGGAATGAGCCTTCCGTGGCTATTGATTGCAGCGTTCCCCGTGATTGCGAAAGCGTTACCAAAGCCGGGAACATGGATGCTGAAATTGCGCGCTGTACTGGGCTTAATGATGTTGGTTTCTTGTTTATGGCTAATCAGCTTATTAATTCCCCATTTTGGTGCAATGACCGCGACCGTTATCGCCGTACTGTTTTTATTAATCTTAGTGTTATTTATTCTTAAGAATCGAGGAATACGCGCGGCAATTTTCCCATTCCTATTATTCTCGGCACTGGGTGCTGGGTTTGCTTGGATGGCGATAGACCAACAGCAAGGTCACCAAACGCTAGCTTCCGATAAGGTTCAATGGCAAACACTGTCTGAAGACGCAATCACACAAGCGCTGGCAGATAATAAACGTGTGTTTATTGATGTGACCGCAGACTGGTGTGTGACGTGTAAGGCGAATAAATATAACGTCCTACTTAATGACGAAATTCAGCACTTACTGAGTGAACCGGATGTCGTCGCGCTACGGGGTGATTGGACAAAACCTTCACCGGAAATCTCGGCATTTTTGCAACGTCGAGGACAAGTAGCAGTGCCATTTAATCAGATTTATGGCCCTAATCTGACAGAGGGGAAAATACTGTCAACAATACTTGATCGTGAAACTTTATTATCAATTATGACTGAGGCCAAAGGAGCCGAAAAATGAAAAAGACGATATTAGCTGTTTTATTTTCCTCACTAGTATTAGGGGCCACAGCACATGCAGCGCCACTGACTGCCGACCAAGAAGCACAAGTTCGTAAGCTGGTACGCGATACATTAGTTGAGAATCCAGAGATCCTTGAAGAAGCGATTGTAGCTTTACAAGCGAAACAAGGCGAAAAACAGCAAGCGCAAATGAAACAGGTACTAAAAGATCAGCATGATGCCCTGTTTAATGACCCGACTAGCCCACGCATTGGCTCGAAAGACGCAAAATTAGTCTTGGTAAACTTTACTGACTTTAACTGCCCATACTGCAAACGTTTTGACCCACTGTTAGAAGATATTGTGAAGAAAAACCCGGATGTTGCAGTTGTCATCAAGTACCTGCCATTTAAAGGGGAAACCTCGCTGGAATCTTCGCAACTAGCGATGACTTTATGGCAAGAAAATCCAAAAGCGTTCTTAGCATTGCACCAAAAACTGATGGCGAAACAGGGTATGTTATCTGATTCAAATATCAAAGAAGCGCTGCAAGCAACCGGCAATGGTAAGTTAAAAGCGAGTGATAAGAGCCGTGCGGCTATCCGTAAAAACCTTGAGCTAGCTAATATGCTGGGTGTGAACGGCACACCGGCAACGTTAGTGGGTGATGAAATGATCCCAGGCGCTGTAGATGCACAAGAATTTGAACGCATCGTGAAAGAACAGCTCAGCAAAGCGAAATAATGGCGTGATGGGGAGACTCAAAAAGTGGTCGAAAGAGCTTCTCGTATTAGCGGTGATTTTGGTAATCGCTTTTACGGTGATGGACTTTTGGCGTAAACCGCAAAGCCTTGCCCCCGTGTTATTAGAACCTCTCACCCTTGCAACGGGTGAGGTGGTTTCTATTGCTGAACTCAGCCAAAAACAGCCAGTATTAGTCTATTTCTGGGCAACATGGTGCGGTGTTTGCCGCTTCACATCGCCAACCGTTTCTGATTTAGCTAAATCAGGGGTTCCGGTGGTGGCAGTAGCACTGCGTTCTGGGGAATCTTCTCGATTGTTAGCCGGAATGGAAAAAAAGGAATTAGATTTTCCTGTCGTGAATGATACCAACGGTCAGTTGGCTGCACAGGTTGGCGTGGCAGCAACACCGACCTTTATGATTATCAATAAAGGTGAAATGGTGAGTTTTACTTCTGGCTGGACGAGTTATCTGGGGCTGAAAAGCCGTTTATGGCTCGCTTCGTTTTAATTAAATGCCCTTGGTATCAGCATCAAGGGTATTTTTCTTATCAAACTCTAATCTTAAACTCTCTCATCAAAATTCGAGATTACGAATAAACCGATAGTCAGCCGATTGTGATTTTAAGCGATAAAGATTGGCTGGGCGCCCGCGTTCTTGGCGTTTTTCCCCTGTATCAATCAGTAAATCAGCTTGGTCTAAACGGCGGCGGAAAGATTTATTCTGTATGGCTTTGCCGATTAAAACCTCATGAACATGTTGTAGCTCGGCTAAGGTGAATACTTCCGGTAGTGCAAATCCCGGCACAATGGAATAAAGGGATTTCTGGCGTAAGCGTTCACGGGCTTGTAAATAAAGTTGGTAGTGATCGAAAGCCAGTGTCATGCCTTCAATTTCTTCGATGGAGGCCCATTTAACGGAATGAACACTTTCAATGTGCGCTTCGCAGGCTTGGTGAGCAATAAGTGCGGTATAGCAGACCGTCACTGACCAGCCGCGAGGATCTCGATCAGAATTTCCTACGGTACATAACTGCTCGATATAAGGAGGAACAACCCCCGTTTTCTCTTTTAATTTGCGATATACCGTATCGTCTAACGAGGCATCACAATTTTCATCAACGAACCCACCTGGTAACCCCCATTGACCTTTCTGCGGGTAATTAGCGCGCTCCACGAGCAGCACTTTTAAGGTGTTTTCATGATAAGTGAATAATACGGTATCCACCGTGAGCAAAGGAGTTAAATAATCTCGTCGATCATAATTAGATAAAAACTCTTTTTCTGTCATGTGATTAAGATCCTTCCCCCGTTTTTAGTCTTGCGTTAAATCATACGCGAAAATTTATTTAGTGTCATTAAGACATTTAATTGTTGACTTGTTTGTGTCTATAGGACAATAATTATTTAAGGTCATAAAGACACTAATTGATTTCACAAAGACACTAAGTGGGGTAGACCATGTTAAATTTTAAATATTTCAAATCAGATTCATCGACATTCATTATTCAATCCATTAATGGTGCAGTACGTAAGCAAGGTAAAGGATTAAGTTTTTGGTATAACGCAGATAAAACGTCCATTGCGGCATTACCTTTGAACGCCCAAGAAGCGCCATTTATTTTTAATCTACAGACGGCGGATTTCCAAAGCTTACGTATTCAAGGGCAAATTTCATTTCAAGTGAAATACCCAGAAAAAACAGCGGATGTCTTGAATTTTAACCTTGCTCAAGATGGTAAATCTTATGCATCAGAAGACCCTTTAAAGCTGAGTGATAGGGTGGTTCGTAGTGCGCAAACTGTCATCCAAGCAAAAACGCAAAGTACCGATTTGCGAGATGCATTACTCATGGGGCAACCATTGGTGATGTTGGTTTCTCAGCAACTGTCTGAGCATCCTGCTCTTGAATCGTTAGGTATAGAAATTTTGGATGTGGCGATCTCCGCTATTACACCATCCCCTGAAACGCTAAAAGCATTGGAGGCTCAAGCTCGGGAATCGATTTTGAAAGAAGCTGATGATGCGATTTATGCGAGACGCAAATTCTCCGTTGAGCAGGAAAGAACCATTAAAGAGGCTGAATTAGAAACGGATTTATCAGTACAAGCCAAACAGCAGCAAATCGAAGAAGCTCGGTTGGATAATGAGCGCACATTGCTGCGTGAACGTGCTGAAATTGAACAAGAAGAATTGATAGCTCAGGTTAACTTGGAAGCTAAACGCAACGAGCTGGTGGCGCTAAGTGTTGAAAACCAACGTACTCAATCAGAAGCGGATGCTTATGCCATCGAAGCTAAAATGAAAGCGTATAGCCAATTGCCAGTGGAGAATTTGAAGGCGATGGCATTGGCGAAAATGAACCCAGAGCAGTTGATGGCGATGGCGTTTGAATCCTTGGCTCAAAACGCAGGTAAAATTGGTGAAATTAACTTCTCGCCAGATTTATTTGGTCAATTGATGAAAAAAGGAGCCAAACAATGAGCCAGCATGATGATGTTCGCTTTGTGTTGGTGATGCGTAAAACGCGCATGCAGGAGTTAATTGAGCGTTTCAATACCTGGTCGCAAGCAAAATTTTACCTTGAACATAATGATGTTGAAGTGAGTGATTACCTACTTGAACATGATGTGTATCAGCGGCAGTTAATCCAAGCCGAGTCGGTGCTAAAAGGGATAGGGCGCTTTCAATTACTGGAAAGAAAACTGTTACCTAGCTACCAGTTTTCAGCACGAGATATCGTGGTGGTCATAGGGCAAGATGGTTTAGTGGCAAATACCCTTAAATACCTTAATGGACAGCCTGTGATCGCCATAAACCCGGAACCGACACGCTGGGATGGTAAATTACTGCCCTTTGAAATTGGGCAGCTATCGGATGTGGTGACGCGTACACTAACTGGAAAAGTGAATCAAAAATCCGTTACTTTTGCGCAAGCTACAACCAACGATGGGCAAACGCTATTAGCCGTTAACGACCTATTTATAGGCCCTAAAAGCCATACATCCGCACGCTATAGCGTGAAATGGCAAGGGCAGCAAGAATTTCAATCGTCATCAGGGATTATTGTCTCGACAGGGTTGGGGTCGACGGGATGGTTTCAATCTATTATTGCTGGGGCTCAGGCGATAGCAGGGACTCACTCTCATCCGTTATCGCAGGGATTTGGTTGGGATGAAAAACGGTTACAGTTCAGCGTAAGGGAACCTTTTCGCAGCCGAATGACAGGAACGGAATTAGTGTTTGGTACCATTGAGCAAACCTCGCCATTACAATTAGAGTCTTTAATGCCTGAAAATGGCGTAATTTTTTCCGATGGTATTGAAGATGATTATTTGAATTTCAACGCAGGTTGTATTGCCTCAATTGGGATAGCAGAAACACAGGGGTTATTAATTGGTTAGATTAAAAAAATCCCCGAATCATCAATCGAGATGTCGGGGATTTTTAATCGGTTTAACGCGTTAATTAATGGCGTTTTTGACGACGATTAAGGGTAAATCCGACAATGCCGAATATAGCGACCATACCCCACATCGGCCAGTTACTCCAACGAGCATAAGGGGTTAATCCCGTTGTTGGTGTGACTTTTTCAGCCAGTACCGCATCTTGGAACTGTGGCAGAATACCTTGAATGGAACCATCCGCACTGATGACCGCCGTTACGCCATTGTTGGTGGCACGTAACAGTGGGCGACCGAGTTCTAATGAGCGCATTCTTGCCATTTGGAAATGCTGCCAAGGACCAATCGATTCACCAAACCAAGCATCATTTGAAATTGTCAGTAAGTAGTCACTGTCAGGTTTGAAGTTATCTCTAACTTGGCTACCTAGGATAATTTCATAGCAAATGGTTGCTGTTAGATGAATATTACCAATCGCTAATTGAGGCTGTTGATAATCTCCACGGCTAAAGCCCGACATTGGTAAATTAAAGAATGGCGCAAGCGGACGAAGTAAATCTTCCAATGGGACGAACTCACCGAATGGGACTAAGTGATGTTTGTTATAACGATTCTTAGTTGGGTAGAGATACGGTTTTCTATCACCCAGAACAATGATGGAGTTATAGAATACCGAATCACCATTGACCGGTTTTGCATCGACAGTTCCGGTAATTAACCGCGTCTTAGTTTCATGCAGTAATGTGTCCAGCGCTTTGAGCCACGGCTGATTTTCCAATTCCACCACGGGAATGGCTGATTCAGGCCAAATAATCATATCGGCTTTGCCAATATAAGGGCTGGAAAGCTTGATATAGCGATCTTTAGTTTGCTGCAAAAAGCCCGCTTCCCATTTCATCGATTGAGGGATATTTCCCTGTACCAATGCCACTTCCATGGTTTTATCATTCAGAGGCGTGAACCACTGGACGTTTTTAGCTAACAGTGGAACCAGCAACAGCGTAGCCGCACAAACCAGAGGGATAAAACGGCGACGAATGACGGTCAGGACGAGTAAGCCGCTGATGCTAAATAGCAGTAGAGTTATCATCTCAACACCAAAAATTGGCGCTAATGATTTCATCGGCCCATCAATCTGGGTATAACCAAACTGCAGCCATGGGAAGCCAGTCAGTACCCAACCCCGTAGAAACTCAGTTACTTGCCATAGCGCGGGTGCCATCAACACTAGGCGCCAAACATTGGCATTTGGGGTGAGTTTATTGAGTAGTAGACCAAATAGGCCGGGGTACAGCGACAGATAGGCAGCCAGCAAGATAACGATAAATACGTTAACGGCATCCGGCATCCCGCCAAAATCGGCGATACTGACATATACCCAGTTGACACCGCTGCCAAATAAGCCAAATCCCCACGCGAACGCGATAGCAAAAGCTTGCTTGGCGGTTCTGTGTAGGGTTAATAGCTGGAGAAAGAAAATAGAAAGGAGAGCGGCGGGCCAGAAGTCAAAAGGCGAAAAAGCCAGTGTACCACTGGCTCCGAATAGTAAAGCCAGCAGCAGGCGTAGCCACTGGCTTTGATAAGTAGAGGATAAGTTCATTAACTCTGTTCTTCATCCAAAGTAGGCACTGGGGCATCGTCAGGAATTTTTACTTGAAGCAGTAAAATTCGACGGCTATCCGCCATGGAAACTTTAAACTGATAGTTATCGATGGTAATGGTTTCACCACGGGATGGTAAGTGACCAAAGGCTTGCATCACTAAGCCCCCAACGGTATCTACCTCATCATCACTAAAATGCTTGCCAAAGGCGTCATTAAAGTCTTCGATTTGAGTCAAGGCGCGAACAGAGTACGAATGACGGCTCAGCTGGCGGATATCCACATCATCTTGGTCGTCATACTCGTCTTCAATCTCACCGACGATCAGCTCTAAAATATCTTCAATAGTCACTAAACCAGAGACACCGCCGAACTCATCAATAACGATGGCCATATGGTAACGCTGGGAACGGAATTCTTTGAGTAAGCGGTCTACTCGTTTACTTTCAGGAACAACAACGGCCTGACGTAACACTTTATCAATACTGAATGGTTCTGCATCGGTACGCATAAATGGCAGTAAATCTTTTGCCATTAATAGCCCTTCAATATGATCTTTATCTTCGCTGATAACAGGGAAGCGAGAGTGGGCAGAATCGATGATGACATCGAGGCACTCATCAAGGCTTTGGTTACGTTTTAAGGTAACAATTTGAGAGCGAGGGATCATGATGTCACGTACCCGCTGATCGGCAATATCCATGACGCCTTCCAGCATTTCACGGGTATCCGGGTCAATTAAATCGTTTTGTTCAGAATCACGAATTAATTCGACCAAATCATCACGGTTTTTAGGTTCACCATGGAAAAGTTGGTTTAACAATGCAAAAAAACCTTTCTTAGGCCCAGGGGTGTCACTACTCGAAGAGTTATCGTCGCTCATGGCGTTTAATTTATTATTCCTCAGTTAATTAGAAAAATCGCTAACCCATAGAGTTAGGTATGAATTGTTTAGCTTAAAACATTTTGTTTAGCGAAACAATTTATGGGTTAGCGTTGAAGCATATTCTTTACGTTTACAGACATCGTTTTACGTCTAAAAATGCTTGTTAACGTTAAAAATTATAGAGAGCTCACTCTTTTTCCGCAAGGTACGGATCGGCATAACCCATTTCTGCGAGGATCTCGGTTTCTAATCCTTCCATTTCTTCAGCTTCATCATCTTCAATATGATCATAACCGAGTAAATGCAGGCAACCGTGAACCACCATGTGCGCCCAATGTTCTTCTTCACTTTTTTGCTGCTCGGCGGCTTCTTGCTCCACCACTTGACGGCAAATAATTAAATCCCCTAACAGTGGAAGTTCCACTTCAGGTGGTGCTTCAAATGGAAATGACAGCACGTTAGTCGGCTTATCTTTTCCACGATAAGTCAGATTTAATTCATGGCTTTCGGCTTCGTCAACAATACGAATAGTGACTTCACTTTCAGCTTGAAACTTGGGTAATACCGCATTGACCCAGCGCTGGAACATCGCTTCAGAGGGTAAGCCGTCGGTATTTTCGCTCGCTATTTGTAAATCGAGAATAACATCGCTCATTTAGTGATTTTCCTGCTTTTCAAGCTCACGTTGTTGCTCTTTTTCTTCTTTCAATTGCTGGCGACGTTTGCTGTCTTGCTCTTCCCATGCTTCATAAGCCATGACAACTTTCGCCACGACAGGGTGACGCACCACGTCTTCGCTATGGAAGAAATTAAAGCTTAAATCATCCACGTTCGACAACACTTCGATGGCGTGTCTTAAACCGGATTTGCTTCCTCTTGGCAAGTCGACCTGAGTGATATCCCCAGTGACGACGGCTTTAGAGTTAAAACCAATACGGGTTAAAAACATTTTCATCTGTTCGATGGTGGTGTTTTGGCTCTCATCTAAAATGATAAACGCATCGTTCAGTGTGCGACCGCGCATGTAAGCCAGCGGAGCCACTTCAATCACATTACGTTCAATCAATTTTTCAACTTTTTCAAAACCGAGCATTTCAAACAGCGCGTCGTATAGCGGGCGTAAATAAGGATCCACTTTCTGACTTAAATCACCCGGCAAGAAACCCAATTTTTCGCCGGCTTCAACCGCTGGGCGGGTGAGCAGAATTCTGCGTACTTCTTGGCGTTCTAATGCATCGACGGCAGCCGCAACAGCAAGGTAAGTTTTACCCGTTCCCGCAGGTCCAATCCCAAATGTAATATCGTGATCTAAGATATTGGCAATGTACTGCGCCTGATTTGGGGTACGAGGTTTGATCACGCCGCGCTTGGTCTTGATATTCACGGCTTTACCATAATCAGGCACGCTTTCTGCGGATTGCTCAAGCACTCGGCTATCGACAATCGCAAGGTGAATATTTTCAGGATCAATGTCAGGGATCACACCGCGGATTGGCGCGGTATCAACGTACAGCTGGCGTAAAATCTTACTGGCAGCTTGGATATTAAGCGCTTTACCCGAAAGTTTAAAACGGTTGTCTCGGCGATTGATTTCAATGCCAAGACGACGCTCTAATTGCTTAATATTGTCGTCAAATGGCCCGCAAAGGCTCATTAAACGCTGATTATCTGCGGGCTCTAAAAAAATCTCTTGTGTTGCGATTTGCAAAGGTTTGTTATCGGTCACTGAGTATCCTATCTTTAGGGTTGGAAGTTACCAACGCCAAGTTCATCTTCTTTACGGGTACGTGCAATCACGGATTCTGGGGATTCATGAACACGCAGATCCATTTGATCTTCGGTACGAATCACTTTACCGCGTAAAGAGTTGGTATAAACATCGACGATTTCGACATCAACAAATTTACCGATCATGTCCGGAGTGCCTTCAAAGTTCACTACGCGGTTATTTTCGGTACGACCTGAAAGCTCCATCACATTTTTACGTGATGTGCCTTCCACTAAAATACGTTGCACTGTTCCCAGCATGGCACGGCTGAAGCTCATTGCTTGCTGATTAATGCGTTGTTGCAGCAGATACAGACGCTGTTTTTTCTCGTCTTCGCTAACATCATCCGGTAAATCAGCGGCTGGTGTACCCGGACGAGCTGAGTAGACGAAGCTGTAGCTCATATCAAAATTCACGTCAGCAATTAGCTTCATGGTTTTTTCGAAATCATCGGTGGTTTCGCCAGGGAAGCCAACAATAAAGTCGGAGCTGATCAGAATACCTGGGCGCGCTTCACGTAATTTACGGATAATCGCCTTATATTCCAATGCAGTATGCGCACGCTTCATCATGGTGAGTACGCGGTCAGAGCCACTTTGCACTGGTAAGTGTAAGAAACTTACTAGCTCTGGGGTATCGCGATACACTTCGATGATGTCATCGGTAAATTCGATTGGGTGGCTAGTGGTGAAGCGTACGCGGTCAATACCGTCGATAGAGGCCACTAAACGTAATAATTCGGCAAATGAGCAGATTTCACCGTCGAACGTCTCGCCACGGTAGGCGTTAACGTTTTGACCCAGTAAATTCACTTCACGCACGCCTTGCGCTGCTAACTGTGCAATTTCAAACAGGATGTCGTCACAAGGGCGGCTAACTTCTTCGCCGCGTGTGTATGGCACAACGCAGAACGTACAGTATTTGTTGCAGCCTTCCATGATAGAAACGAACGCGGTTGGGCCTTCAGCGCGAGGCTCTGGTAGGCGGTCGAATTTTTCAATTTCAGGAAAGCTGATATCAATAATTGGGCTGCGATTACCTTGAATCTGGTTAATCATTTCCGGTAAACGGTGCAGAGTTTGCGGACCGAAAACGATATCAACGCAAGGTGCGCGCTGGCGAATAAAATCACCTTCTTGGGATGCGACGCAGCCACCGACACCAATGATGATGTCAGGATTGTTGTCTTTGAAGAATTTCCAACGACCAAGCTGGTGGAACACCTTTTCTTGGGCTTTTTCGCGGATCGAACAAGTGTTTAATAACAACAGATCTGCTTCTTCAGCAATTTCAGTCAGTTGATAGCCGTGGGTGCTTTCCAATAAAGAGACCATTTTAGATGAATCATATTCGTTCATCTGGCAGCCCCAAGTTTTCATATATAACTTTTTATTTGTCGACATGTCGTGTATCCGGTGTTTTCGAGGTCTAAAATAGGGACTTCGAAACGCGTTGTAAATCCAAAGTCCTACCCTATGATGATGGGGAAATTCACCGCATTTTGATTAAGAACAGCGTTCTGTATTGGATTAAATGCAAAAATCACCCAGTAATAACATGCTAAAATAATATCATCACCAAATACTTAAGGGCAGGCTATTTGCCTATTGTTTTAAAGATTGACGAGTATTGTATTCATTTGAGGCATCAGTGACCAGAGCCCGAGCGTAGATATTGCCTGCGGGGGTAAGAATTTTTGGGTATACTAAATAAATCAAACAGTTAATAGTAGCTATCATGATGAATAAACTAACTGAATTTTATGATGTTGTTGTGGTTGGTGCGGGAATGACCGGCGCCGCAGCGGCATTAGGCTTCGCCCAAGAAGGGATGAAAGTGGCTTTACTTGAGAAAGCCCAGCCGACCGAGTTTGATGTGAGCAGTACGCCAGATGTGCGTATCTCTGCCATCAGCAGTGCTTCTATTGAATTGCTGAAGCAATTAGGGGCATGGAAACATGTAGAAGCGATGCGCAGTGCGCCTTATCGCGAATTAGAAACCTGGGAAGAGCCGGGCAGCAATGTGATTTTTGATGCCAAAAGTTTAGGCTTGCCTGAGCTTGGTTTTATGGTGGAAAACCGCGTTTTACAGTTGGCATTGTGGCGAGAGTGCGAACAGTACAGCAACCTTGAGTTAGTCTGCCCTGCGACGTTGGTGAATTTACATCAACCCCATGGGCAAAAACACTGGATGGTTGAGTTGGAAGATGGGCGTATTCTGGAAACCAAACTGGTGGTTGGCGCGGATGGCGCTAATTCTCAAGTGCGTAAAATGGCCGGTATTGGAAGCCGAGGCTGGCAATATCGTCAATCTTGTATGCTGATCACTATCCAAACGGATGCGCCGCAGCAAGACCGTACATGGCAACAGTTTTTCCCATCAGGCCCAAGGGCATTTTTACCGCTGTATGATAACTGGGCGTCCCTCGTGTGGTATGACAGTCCCGCCAAAATTCGCCGTTTGCAAAGTATGTCTATGGAGCAGCTCACAGGTGCTATCTCGGAAGCGTTCCCTGAGCGACTTGGTGCAGTAAAAGCCATCGCATCGGGTGCATTTCCGTTAACTCGTCACCATGCAAGCCGCTATGTGATGGATGGATTAGTGCTGATTGGTGATGCGGCACATACTATCAACCCGTTAGCAGGTCAGGGGGTAAACCTCGGTTATCGCGATGTGGATGTGTTATTGAAGGTCATTTACCAAGCGCGTGAGTGTGTTGAGGCATGGGAGTCTTTGGATGTGCTTAAACGCTATCAGCGCCGTCGTTTACCCGATAACCTTGTGATGCAGGCGGGGATGGATATTTTCTATATGGCTTTCAGCGAGAATTTACCGGGCTTGAAAATGCTGAGAAACTTTGGCTTGATGACCGCGCAACGTGCGGGCGAGGCGAAAAAATTAGCGTTAAAATATGCGCTGGGGCTGTAATCTAACCCATTGATGGTATTGAACCTATTTATTGTTATTTGTTACCCAGATAAGTTTCTGGGTAACTTCTTCATGATGACTCTTCTGTATTTACATCTTGCTCTTGCATATTTAATAGCGGGATCCCATATTTTTCTCCCCACTCTTGCAGTGCATTAATCACCGCACTTAAAGATTCACCCGCAGGGGTCATTGAGTACTCAACTTTGGGCGGCACTTCGGGATAGACATGACGAGTAATTAGCCCGTCACTTTCGAGTTCTCGTAATTGCTTGGTCAGCATGCGCGGTGTAATGAAAACTAATTTCCTTTTTATTTCATTAAATCGCAGCGTTTTTCCCTGTAAATGATACAGGATCACGCCTTTCCCTTTTCCTCCCATTAGCTCTAATGAGGCTTCTACAGGGCATCCATCGTAGGTGTAGTTTGTGTAGCGTCTTTTTTTGATAGTATCCATTTGTATAGTATGTGCCATTAATGTGCGTACTTGTCTGTTTGTACTTTTAACATTAGGATGTTCAAAATTCAATACAGTTTATTTAACTTAGAGGATCCAATGAACTTAATTAATGTTTTAAATACCCGTTATGCAACGAAAAGCTTTGACCCGAATAAAACGATTTCTGATAAAACTCTGACTGAGATAAAAGCGTTGCTCCAATTAAGCCCTTCGAGTGTCAACGTGCAACCTTGGCATTTCTTGATGGTAAGTAGCCCTGAAGCAAAACAAAAAATCATCAATGCGACGGCAGGCGGGTACTCATTCAATGAGGAAAAAATTCGCAATGCATCTCATGTAATTGTGATGTGTGGAAAAACAGAGTTGCCTGAGGATTATTTACTGCATCTTTTAGATCTCGAAGATGAAGAAGGGCGATATCTGAAAAGCGAATTTAAAGAGCAGAATCATATGGCTCGTTCATTTTTTGTGAATTTACATAAGAATGAATTGAAGGATTTGCCGCATTGGATAGAAAAACAAGTTTACTTGAATATGGGCGCTTTATTATTAGGTGCGGCGGTTTTAGGGGTTGATGCCCTGCCGATGGAAGGTCTCGATTTTTCAATTCTTAATGATGAGTTTGGTTTGAATGAGAAAGGACTAAATGCGGTGACCGTGGTTGCGTTGGGTTATAAAACCGAAGACGATTTTAATTCTGCATTACCAAAAGTGCGTCGTCCATTGAATGAAGTCGTGACTGAGCTTTAATTTTTTGGATAAAAAATAAGCCGCAATTGCGGCTTATTTTCGTTATAGCGGTAATAAATTATTTATTATTTGCGATATCGACAGAAGTCGTTGGTTGTACTGCATCTTCTTCTGTGATGATTGAATCTAAAGATTCACCTTTGGATGAGAATGCATGAGCCAGTTTTTCGGTATCCAACTCTTTTTCCCAACGCGCAACCACGATACATGCACAAGCGTTACCGACTAAGTTGGTCAGCGCACGGCACTCAGACATAAAGCGGTCGATACCCAGAATCAGTGCCATACCTGCAACTGGAATGCTTGGTACGACCATCAGCGTTGCCGCTAAGGTAATGAAGCCTGCACCGGTTACACCCGCCGCACCTTTAGAGCTGATCATCGCAACTAACAGCAGGGAAATTTGCTGCCAGAGCGTCAGTTCAATATTGGTCGCTTGAGCAATAAACAGCGCCGCCATCGTCATGTAGATGTTGGTGCCATCGAGGTTAAATGAATAACCGGTAGGGATCACTAAGCCCACGACGGATTTTTCGCAACCAGCGTGCTCCATTTTTCTCATTAAGCTTGGTAGTGCCGCTTCAGAGGAAGAGGTACCTAGTACTAACCATAATTCATCTTTGATGTATTTGATCAGCTCAATAATTGAGAAGCCGTTATATTTAGCCACTGCACCCAGTACGACCAGAACAAACAGCAGGGAGGTGATGTAGAACGTCATGATCAGCATCATTAAGTTGCCAATAGACGAAATACCGTATTTACCAATGGTAAATGCCATCGCACCAAATGCGCCGATAGGTGCCAGTTTCATCAACATAGCAACCATTTTGAATACTGGTTCAGAGAAGTTTTGCAGCAGTTTAACGATAGGCTCACCGTGTTTACCTGTTGCCGCCAATGCTAAACCAAAAATCACCGAAATAAACAGAACCTGCAGAATGTTTCCGTTCACCAAAGGGCTAATCACGGTGTCAGGAATAATATTCATAAAGAAGCCAACGATGGACGATTCGTGCGCTTTTTCGACATAACCAGCAACTTTCGCATTATCTAAGGTTGCAGGGTCGATATTCAGTCCAGAACCTGGCTGGATGACGTTAGCGACAATTAAACCAATAATCAGTGCGATAGTTGAGAATGTGATGAAGTACAGCATTGCTTTACCAGCAACGCTACCGACGGCTCTCATGTTGGTCATGCCTGAAATACCAGTCACAACCGTTAAGAAAATGACGGGAGCAATAATCATTTTCACGATTTTAATAAACGCATCACCCAACGGTTTTAATGACTCTCCGATGTCTGGGAAAAAATGCCCAAGGGCAATACCGAGAGTGATGGCGACAATGACCTGCACATATAAAATTTTATATAGTGGTTGTTTTATTATGTTTCGCATAAGTTTTCTCTGTAAAAATATTGTGTTAGAGCAATTATAATTATTGGTTTTTTACAACTGAGTTGAGATGGATTGGAAAGTTGGACTGATAATTTAAGACGAAAGGGGGCTTACGTATTACTAATCTAATCTAACTACAATTCGTCGCAAGGTTACCACTTTATTTGGTTACATGAAAATGACTAACATCACACTTCCGATACAAAAGTTGCGTAAAGGTAAACGGGATGTGTTAAATGTTTTTTAAAAGGTTAAAAGAAAATTTAAAGGCAGGATGATAGTTTTAAAAAGCATTAAATAAATAACGCATTAAGTTTATTTACTTAATTTTTTAAATTGTTCTGAGAGTGTTTTTTGATGATGAATACAGAAGAGGATGGCTGGGGTACCAGGATTCGAACCTGGGGATGCCAGGATCAAAACCTGGTGCCTTACCGCTTGGCGATACCCCAACAACAAGAAAGAAATGGTAGCTACGACGGGATTCGAACCTGTGACCCCAACATTATGAGTGTTGTGCTCTAACCAACTGAGCTACATAGCCATTGTATTTTCTTTACTGTGTGATTTTACTACTTGGTAGGATAATAGATGGCTGGGGTACCAGGATTCGAACCTGGGGATGCCAGGATCAAAACCTGGTGCCTTACCGCTTGGCGATACCCCATCCGAGAATATCTATTATTTATTTTCACTAAGAAAATTAATTGTTTTTAAGATGGCTGGGGTACCAGGATTCGAACCTGGGAATGCCAGGATCAAAACCTGGTGCCTTACCGCTTGGCGATACCCCAATCTTAAATTCAATTTTAACCGAGAAGGAAAATGGTGCGGGAGACAAGACTTGAACTTGCACACCTTGCGGCGCCAGAACCTAAATCTGGTGCGTCTACCAATTTCGCCACTCCCGCAAAGAAATGGTGGCTATGACGGGATTCGAACCTGTGACCCCAACATTATGAGTGTTGTGCTCTAACCAGCTGAGCTACATAGCCATCTTTTTTTGCTTAACCTTCATCGGCGTTGCGGGGCGCATTATGCTAATTACAGGCAAGACAGTCAACAGCTTTTTGCACTATTTTTTAGAAAATGCGTCTGTTTGTTTGATGAATAATCATTTTGTCGATAAAGCCAGCAAAAAACAACCCCGAATTTGAAAAAATGTGATTTGTTATTATTAAGATGGTTAAAAATCACACTGGGATTTATTGCGCTATTTTGCTGTTTACCGATAAGAAAGAGCGCAAAGTTAACTTTCTAATAATCTTTGGAGTAATTCGCCGTTTAACATGGCGCGTTTTGTCAGTGCAAATGCACCAATTGCTGAATTATGAACCAGTTGCGAGGTGACAATCGGTAAGTTTTCACGGAAACCTTTTAACGCTTGGGTATCAATGCAGCTTTGAATGGCAGGTAATAGAACCTGCTCAGCTTCAGTAATGTCTCCGGCGATCACCACTTTTTCAGGGTTAAACAAGTTAATGGTAATGGCGATAGCTTTACCAATTTGGCGTCCGACGTGTTGGATAACCTCGGTTGCCAGTGGGTCGCCTTTGTTTGCGGCTTGGCAAATATGGGTAATTGAACTGGTTTCAGGGGTTAATTGGCTCGTATAGCCTTGTTCTAAGCGCTGTTTCACGCGAGCTTCAATGGCTTGGTTGGAGGCGATGGTTTCTAAACAACCAAAATTACCACAATGGCAAAGCTCACCTAGTGGGTCAACTTGGATATGCCCAATCTCCCCAAGATTACCTCGATGATTAAGAAGGATCTCTTTATTAACGACTAAACCCGCTCCAGCGCCTCTGTGGATGCGTACAAGAAGTGAGTCCTCACAATCTTGGGTGGCTCCGAAATAGCTCTCAGCGAGGGCGAGGCTGCGAATATCGTGCCCAACATAACAGGTGAGATTGAAATGCTGCTGTAGGTTATCAATCAACTGCCAATTATCCACTTTAATATGTGGCATATAGTGGACAATTCCAGAGTGCGGATTGACCAGCCCTGGCAATATCACCGAAATAGCAATCAATTCACGGATACGTCGCTGGTGCAGCGAGATAAAATCTTCAAGTGCTGCAATCAGTTTCTGTTCAACGATTTGCTGAGTAGGTTCTGTAATAGGGTAGTGGCCGTCTGCCAGCATTTTACCGCTAAGGTCATACAGGGCGATTGTGGCATCGTAACGCCCCAAGCGCACACCGATGGTATGGAAATGTTTGTATTCGGAGACGATGGATATAGCGCGACGGCCTCCGGTGGAGGCCTGCTGGTCTACTTCTTTAATTAAACCGCGTTCGAGTAATTGACGAGTGATTTTTGTGACACTCGCTGGCGCAAGTTGGCTCTGTTCCGCTATCTGAATTCTCGATATCGGTCCTTGTTGATCAATCAGGCTGTAAACGACAGCACTGTTGAGTTGTTTTACGAGATCAATATTACCAATTTGCTTTAGCGAGTGGCTTTGATTCATCAGCTAGTTACTCATTTTTATAGACTTCCTCTCCGTTTACATAAGTTGAAAGGACTTGGAAGTCTTGGTTAAAGGCAGTCAAGTTAGCCGTTTTGCCGGCTTCGATGGAACCTAATGTTGCCTCTACCCCAATGGCTCTTGCTGGGTAAAGGGTGGCCATTCTTAATGTTTCATCAAGAGGAATGCCAACATGTTCAACACTGTTTTTCACCGCATTAATCATGGTCAGGGAAGAGCCGCTCAGTGTGCCATTTTCATCGACACATAATCCATTGCGATAGTATATGGTTTTACCTGCGAAGATAAAATGATCCATTTCACCTGTTTGGGGATCAATTCCCGCTGGCGCTGTCGCATCGGTGACTAAAACCAGTTTATCCCCTTTGAGCTGTTTACTATTACGGATATTGGCCCATTGAACATGTAGACCGTCCGCGATAATGCCTGCATAGACTTCAGGAGTATCGTAAATGGCGCCAACCAGACCAGGGCCGCGACCAGAAATATATGGCATTGCGTTGAATAGGTGGGTCGATGCACGAATACCCGAGCGGAAGCCTTGACGCGCTTCTTCATAGGTTGCATTGGAGTGACCCGCTGAGACCACAATACCCGCTTCGGTGAGCTGGTGGATAAAGCGTTGCTCAACAATTTCAGGTGCAAGCGTGATCATGCTAATCGCATCAGCATGTGCTGCTAAGTAATCCATCATCTCGACTGATGGCTTACGGATAAATTCTGGGTTATGAGTCCCTTTTTTAATCAAATTAATGTAAGGGCCTTCAATATGTAAACCAAGCGCTTGGTTTTTATTGCGTTTCAGATATTCAGTCATGACATCAACGCCATGCTTCATTAATTCATCTGAACAGGTAATCAGTGTTGGTAGAAAGCTAGTACACCCCGCACGCTCATTGGCTTTTTGCATGATTTCGAGGTTTTTCAATGTGACGTTTTCTTCGTTGTCATTGAATTGCACGCCGCCACAGCCATTCACTTGGAGATCAATAAAGCCAGCCGATAGAATGGCACCTTTTAAATCTCTACGTTCGATATCGTGAGCGAGTTCGGATTCTGGGCACACCGCTTTGATGATTTCGCCATCAATAATGACTGCGTGGTTATCCAGTCTTTCGTGACCTGTAAAAATAATGCAATTAGTTAATGCGTACATAGCGTAAAACTCCTGACCGCGAGTAAAATGGGTCACCGACCCGCATCAGTATGGCGGGTCGGGTGTTCGATACTCTATCTATTTTAGGCTCTTTTAGAGAAGCTAAAATAGGGCTGAGTATAAATTAATCAAATTGCTCGATATTCGAACATTCTAATTGTTTGAAATATTTGAGCGTTTTGACTTTCAATTCTAATGTTGCTGGCTCATCACAGACAATCAATGCTTTAGGATGTAGCTGCACACAGCTGATTGTCCATAAGTGGTTAACAGAACCTTCTACCGCAGCATGAACGGCATCCGCTTTGTTTGCACCCGTCGCTAACACCATCAGTTCTTTCGCATCTAATAAAGTAGCAACACCCACAGTTAATGCATATTTAGGAACTTGATTGATATCGTTATCAAAGAAACGGGAGTTAGCTTGGCGAGTTTCTGGTGTCAGCGTTTTGATACGTGTTCTCGAACTTAAAGAAGAACCTGGCTCATTAAACGCGATATGACCATCATTACCTACACCACCCATAAACAGGTTGATTTGACCGTAGGATTTGATTTTGTCTTCATAGCGTTGACATTCAGCATCGACATCAGGTGCATTACCATTGAGTAAATTGATGTTTTCGGCTTGGATATCAATGTGATTGAAAAAGTTTTGGTGCATAAACGTGTGGTAACTTTGTGGATGATCTTTTGGAATACCAATGTATTCATCCATATTAAATGTCACGACATGCTTAAAGCTGACTTTACCTGCTTTATATAAGGCAATTAATTCTTTGTAGGTGGCAAGCGGTGTTCCGCCGGTCGGTAAGCCTAGAACGAAAGGGCGTTCAGCTGTCGGATTAAATGCGTTGATTTTATCAGCGATGTACTGTGCGGACCATACGCCAACATCATGAGCATTATTTAATGGGATAAGCCTCATGTACTTTTACCTCTAGTGTTTCTTTAAATTTATACTTGTAGGACCCCAAATCTCAATTGTGTTGATCATTTTCAACATTTTCTTATGACTGAGGTACTTGGAGTATATACAGCAAATCATATAAAAAACTTATTTTTAATCATAAAATAAGTTTTCGAGAATAGCTACTAATTTAGTCAATATTAGGTTTCTTTCGTTGACATTTATCACAGTTTCCAGCTATTTATTTTGTATCGCGAAAAAATTCATCTATTCTATGAATTGCTATAATTAAGCGACTTCGGATATATTTCCGATGCGTGAAAATAAGATCCTGAAATGGGACAAAAATAGAGCGATACAAAGGGGGAGTTTGTGAATATTCTTAGCTACTTACAGCGGATTGGTAGGGCGCTTATGGTGCCTGTCGCCGTATTACCAGCCGCCGCAATCCTAATGGGGATTGGTTATTGGATTGACCCAGATGGTTGGGGCGCCAATAGCGCAATCGCTGCGTTACTGATCAAATCCGGTGCTGCCATCATCGACAACATGTCCGTGTTGTTTGCGATTGGTGTTGCGTACGGAATGTCTAAAGATAAAGATGGTGCTGCTGCATTAACCGGTTTTGTCGGCTTCTTAGTCGTGACAACACTGTGTTCACCTGCGTCCTACTCAATGATTATGAGCGTGCCAGTGGAATCCGTTCCTGCTGCGTTCAATAAAATCAATAACCAGTTCGTGGGTATCCTTGTTGGGGTTCTCTCTGCTGAACTTTACAACCGTTACAGTGGTGTTGAGCTGCCAAAAGCGTTGTCATTCTTCAGTGGTCGTCGCCTCGTCCCGATTTTAACCTCATTCCTGATGATCATTCTGGCATTCATTCTGATGTATGTTTGGCCAGTGGTGTATAACGGATTAGTGGCGTTCGGTGAAAGCATTAAAGATATGGGATCGGTAGGTGCAGGTATCTACGCCTTCTTTAACCGTTTATTAATTCCTGTTGGCTTACACCATGCACTGAACTCCGTATTCTGGTTCGATGTGGCGGGAATTAACGATATTCCTAACTTCTTAGGTGGTGCGAAGTCCATCGAAGCAGGTCTGGCAACGGTTGGGATTACGGGTCGCTACCAAGCGGGCTTCTTCCCTATCATGATGTTTGGTCTGCCAGGTGCGGCTCTGGCTATCTATCACTGTGCACGTCCAGAAAATAAAGCCAAAGTAGCTGGTATCATGATTGCAGGTGCGTTTGCTGCATTCTTTACGGGTATCACTGAACCGCTTGAATTCTCATTTATGTTCGTTGCACCAGTACTGTATGTGATCCATGCATTATTGACCGGTATTTCTGTCTATATCGCGGCAACAATGGAATGGATTTCAGGCTTCGGCTTCAGTGCGGGGCTGGTGGATATGTTCTTACAGACACGTAACCCACTTGCAACTCACTGGTACATGCTGATTGTTCAAGGCTTAGTCTTCTTCTGCATCTACTACGTGATTTTCCGATTCATGATCCGCAAATTCAACCTGTTAACTCCAGGCCGTGAAGTCAGCGCCGGTGATGAAACTGTTGACGGTTATGACGAAAACGTTAGCGATGCACACAGCGATGAAAGCGAAATTCAAAAAGAAGCTCGTCAGTATATTGCAGCGGTAGGTGGTAGCGACAACATCGTTAACATCGACGCGTGTATCACACGTTTACGTTTAGGAGTAAAAGATTCAGCGGTAGTCAACGACCCACTTGCTAAACGTATTGGTGCATCTGGCGTGATCCGCCTGAACAAGCAAAACGTGCAAGTGATTGTAGGAACTCGCGCGGAATTAATTGCTAAAGCGATGACGGAAGTGATGGCAAAAGGCCCTATTGCGGCATCTGCGCCAGCGGCTGCTCCAGAAAAAAGCCAGAAAGCGGAACCAGAAAAAGCAAAAGGTAACGCGGTTTTGTCGTTAATCGCACCCGTTAGTGGTGAGGTTTACTCACTGGATCAGGTTCCGGATGAAGCGTTCTCTAGCCGCATCGTCGGTGATGGTATTGCTATCAAACCAACCAGCAGTGAAGTGGTGGCGCCAGCCGCAGGGACAATTGTGAAAATTTTCCCAACTAACCATGCATTCTGCCTCGAAACTGCGAATGGCGTTGAACTGATTGTGCATATGGGGATTGATACCGTTGCATTAAATGGTGAAGGCTGTGAGCGTTTAGTTGAAGAGGGTGCGGAAGTTGAAGCGGGTACACCGATTCTGAAACTCGACCTGCCATTCCTTGAAGCGAATGCAAAATCAATGATCAGCCCTGTTATCATCAGTAATATTGATGACTTCGCTGGTGTTGATATTTTAGCGAAAGGTCAGGTTACTGCCGGCGAAACCGTTATTTATCACGTATTAAAATAATCTACGTATAGATAAAAAATACTGAGCAGTACCTAGGAAATGCCAGCTTAATCAGCTGGCATTTCTTTATCTAAATTATCAGTAGTTAATATCCAAAGCATTAATTCCCAAAGTATTAACTTCCAAGGTGTTAATTTCTATATTAATCAATCATGTATTCGGTATAACCGAATTTAACTTTTTGGCACTTATTACTATTTTATTTCTCTTATGGCTTATTTTCCTTGCGATTAATTTCACTTGTTAGTGAGACGAGAAATCATTTAAGGAAATCAGTTGGTTAAAGGAAGCTGTTTTTAAAGGAATAAATAAGATGATGTCAAAAATAACGCTCGTGAGTGACGCTAGCGAATATGTATTTCAAAAAATGAACCATTTTTTTCAATGTTCAGGGAATGCGATTCGCATTCGCAGAATGAACAAAGAGAATTTAAAGTATTGTAATATCAGCTCGTTAGCATCGGAAGAGCCTTTGGATTGGCTTGAGTACCAAGAAATTGTCATGACCAAAGAGAGTTTTAGTTTCTGTTTTAAACTCATTAGCCGTAACCGAATTTTAGTTCGAATACCCGATAAAGCCGCGGGAGGCTGTGTTTGTAGCTATGATCCTCACAGCCGCCGAGCGACAATCGAAATACTGCAAAATTTTGAGAAAAACAATAAAGCATTAGATGGAAAAATGATGGTTTACTCATTGCTGAGTATTTTATTTTTTCTCATCAAGGTTGGGGGCGAGGGGGTCTATATTAACAATCCGGCTAACGAAGACCTTCTTGACTATTATATTGATGAACTAGGCTTTCAGGATGTCTTTAAAGATGGCTGTCTACTGTATAGCACCAAGCAGCAGCTGTTTAATCTCTTTGATGCGTTAAGGGAACAATGGAAACCCAAAACGGCTCGAAACATCACAGAAATACCGAATGAGAGTGAAGAGCTAATCGCCGATGAATTTATGCGTTTGATTATCAGTGTCGCTCAAGCCATTAAGCAGATGCCGAAAGCGCCGAAAGGGGAATCTGTTGGGAAATTTGCTGATGAATTTGATGTATGGCGAAAAAACTAATTGATTGAATATACTTAAGTTTGTAAATCAAAGGTTATGTTTGTTAATTAATTTGGCGAAATCTCAAAGTGAGTTGTCAAATCTGCATAAGCACAGGACGGTTCTCAAGGATAAGATAAAAACTCAATCATCTTTGAGGATCATCCTGTGGATTTACTACTTTGTTTATTTGGTTTTATTTCGGGGATCACAACAGCGCTGTTCGGTTTCGGGGGCGGTTTTATTACGGTACCCCTGTTATACGCCTTAATTACCCTTGTTTGGGGACCCCTCCATGATGCCAGCGACGTTGCGATGCAAATCGCCGTCGCCACGTCCACATTTGTGATGATTTTCTCATCAAGTTTATCGAGCCGGGCACACTACCTGAAAGGGAATTTTAACTGGCAAATTATTAAGCCTTTTATGCTGCCTATTTCGATTGGCGGGATTTTAGGCGCTCTCATCGCGTTATCGGTAGACAGTGACTGGATCCGCTGGATATTTATCGGTTATCTCATTATCACTATTCTCGACTGCTTTATTCGCCCAGGATTTATGCAACCCCAGTTAGAAGGTAATACGTTAAGAAGAGGCAAATGCATTGAGGATACCGTCATCGGCACAGTAATTGGTACTGTCGCGGCATTTTTAGGTGTGGGGGGGAGTGTGATGACGGTGCCTCTAATGCGTCGTCGTGGAGCGAGCATGTTGCAAGCGGCGGCATTTGCTAACCCGCTGACGTTACCTATGGCAATCACGGGCTCCTTGATTTACTTCTATTTTGCGATGGAAAAGCACCTTGAATTAGGCTCCGGCTTCTTAGGGATGATTTATATTAAAGGCGCCTTAATTTTGATTGCGACCTCGTGGCTAGGCATTCGTTTTGCTTCGTTTTTGATGCCTTACTTGAGTGATAAACGCCATGCCCAAAGCTATCCCATTTTATTGATGGTGGTTCTTGGGGTCATGCTATTCGTATAAATAGCCTATTTTTTGATAAAAATTCCCCTTTGCCATTGCTTTTGCCGACTAACCTTAATCAAACGGTTGTTTCTGGACGTATTATGGTAGAATATATTCGGTTACTATACGAATTTAGCGCGCTTTTGGCACTGAGGAACGATGACAATGAATGAGGCAGATGCTCGCCCAACTAACTTTATCCGTCAGATCATAGATGAAGATCTGGCGACTGGGAAACACACATCAGTACATACCCGTTTTCCACCTGAACCGAATGGCTACTTACACATTGGCCATGCGAAATCAATTTGCTTGAACTTTGGTATCGCGAAGGATTATCAAGGCCAGTGTAACTTACGCTTTGATGATACTAACCCGGTCAAAGAAGATGTTGAGTATGTGAACTCCATTCAAAATGACGTCCAATGGTTAGGTTTCCAGTGGAGCGGCAACATTCGCTACTCATCGGATTATTTTGATATTTTATATCAATACGCGATTGAGCTTATCAAGAAAGGCCTTGCCTACGTTGATGAATTAAGCGCGGATGAAATTCGTGAATACCGTGGCACATTAAAAGAGCCAGGTAAAAACAGCCCTTACCGTGAGCGCCTGATTGAAGACAACTTAGCGTTATTTGAAAAAATGCGCGAGGGTGGCTTCGAAGAAGGTAAAGCGTGTCTGCGTGCGAAAATCGACATGGCATCACCATTTATGGTTATGCGTGATCCCGTGTTATACCGCATTAAATTTGCAGAACATCACCAATCCGGTAATAAATGGTGCATCTACCCGATGTACGACTTCACTCACTGTATTTCTGATGCGCTGGAAGGCATTACACACTCACTGTGTACATTAGAATTCCAAGACAACCGCCGTCTGTATGATTGGGTGCTGGACAATATCACGATTGATTGCCACCCGCGTCAGTACGAGTTCTCTCGTCTGAATCTCGAATACACGGTGATGTCAAAACGTAAACTGAACCAATTAGTGACTGAAAAACACGTTGCTGGTTGGGATGACCCACGCATGCTGACCATCTCTGGTTTACGTCGTCGTGGTTATACTGCTGCATCAATTCGTGAATTCTGCCGTCGTATCGGTGTCACAAAACAAGATAACAACGTCGAAATGGCGGCATTAGAATCTTGCATCCGTGATGACTTGAATGACTCAGCACCACGTGCAATGGCGGTTATCGATCCAGTTCGCTTAGTGATTGAAAACATGCCAGCAGGCGAAGAAATTCTGAAGGCACCAAATCACCCGAACAACCCAGAAATGGGAACGCGTGAAGTGCCATTTAGCAATGAGCTGTATATTGACCGTGCAGACTTCCGCGAAGAAGCTAACCGCCAATATAAGCGTTTGGTATTAGGTAAAGAAGTGCGTCTGCGTAATGCTTACATCATCAAAGCAGAGCGCGTAGAAAAAGATGCAGAAGGCAATATTACCACTATCTTCTGTACTTACGATGCAGGCACATTGAACAAAGATCCTGCTGACGGTCGTAAAGTTAAAGGCGTTATTCACTGGGTAAGCGCAGCACATGCACTGCCAGCGGAAATTCGTCTGTATGACCGCCTGTTTACTGTACCAAACCCAGCAGCTGAAGATGATTTCTTATCAGTGTTGAACCCAGAATCTCTGGTCATTCGCCAAGGTTTCGTTGAACCAAGCCTGCGCGATGCGCCAGCAGAAAAAGCATACCAGTTTGAGCGTGAAGGTTACTTCTGCGCAGATAACAAACTGAGCAGTGCGGATAAGCTGGTGTTTAACCGTACGGTTGGGTTGCGTGATACGTGGGCTAAGATTGAGTCTAACTAAATCCTCGTCATACTTCGCGCTGTAGCGGCGTTGGCTGCATTCGCTAACCCTAGTCACATACTTTTGTATGCTCCTAGGGATTAGCTCACTTGCCGCCTTGCTACAACGCGAATTATTTAGAGGATTGCTGAGAACAGCCTAAGAAAAAAACAGTTTATTAACCCCCAATAGTTGGACTGCCAATTACTGGGGTTTTTTTGATGTGACTGATCACCCACAGAAGATTCAACGTTGGTTTGTGAAGTCTTTCAATCCGTAGACCAATGCTTCTACCCAAGCTGCATAATCATGACCACTTGACCATGAATGGAAGCTGGTTTTGTAGTTTTTATCTCGTAGAACATGTTCAAGCTCTTGGCTATTAAGCCAAATGCCGCCATCAGCACCTTGGTTTTCAAATAATCCTGCTTGTATCCAGAAACTGATCGGATAATGCGGTGATTGCTGATATTGACGAGTTAACCATCCTGGCTTTTCACCTTCAGGCGCCCACCAGTACGAGCCAGATAGGCTCAGCACATGACTAAATTGATTTGGATATCGCAATGCTACCCAGGATGATGCCAATCCGCCATAACTTGCGCCAGCCACAATCGTCTTTCTATTATTTATTTCAATACCATTTTTGCTCACCCAAGGTAGCAGTTCCAGTGCCATAAAATCAGCAAAGGCTTGATTTGGAGGGAGTTCCTTGGAGCGACGTTTACTATCCAGACTATCTATAAAGACAATATTAATCGGGGGTAATTGATGATTAGCAATCAAATCATCAATTACATTGGCGGTGTGATATTTATCCTGCCAAATTTGACCATCAAACAAAAACAATGTCCAACTAACCGGCGTTGTCGCTTTTGGGCGATAAAGAATGATTTCCCGACTATTTCCAAGGAAATTACTTTTTAATGTATGCCGAGTCAAAGAACCATGACGTATAGGCTGCGTCATTGTATCGCGGGTAAAATACCGTGAGGGTTTTAAATCAAGTAAAGATGATGTGTTCCACTTATCATCATTTTCTATACTCATCGTCGTGGGATTTAAAGGATCTGCTTGTGCAGTGACCAAAATAGCACGGCGTTGTTCACGCGCATTGCCATCTATTTTAGGAACGTCAGGCGCCAATTGATATTGCATACGCGTATCTGCAGGGACCACGTAGCTGCGAAACCATACATCGGAGTCACCAAGTTTAAACATGGGATCGTGATCGCCTGCCGGAGACCCTAAAATAAACACGTTACCGCGCGCTGCGCGCCACAAAAAAGTGACTCGTTTATGAGATGTATCTATGGGTTCAACTAAAGGCGTACCGATGAGCTGTTGTTTTTCCCAAAATGTATCTGTCGTTCCTCCAGCAGCCAGCTCCTTTGCGAGTTGTTGTAAAGTAGGACTGACTGGATCAAGTTTTCGCACGCGATTGAGTGGCTGAGTTTCTGTCATTTTACAGTCGAACTGCCATTTACTGCCGTTATTTCCATATAATACTAATGATGAAACTTGCCCCGTCGGGGATGAAAAAAGTAGCGACTTTTCTCCATCAGCAGGTCCTGCTTCCAATAAAGTGCGTAAATGATGGTTTTGCTGATCGAACAATTGTGCCCCTGTCGCCCCTTTTAGTGTGGCAACCACATAATTTTCATTAAGTGCAGGCAGAACAAAGCAAATCCTACCATCAGAATCGAATACACCTTCCTGAATCCCTTGGAGAGGTAGTTCGTTGCAAGGCGCAGCTATTGCGGGTACTGCACTCAAAGCGACCATTACGTAAAGTAAAACAGACTTCATGAGCCCTCACTTTCAAGTTAATCGTTATTATTAATGAGATAACAAAGGCTACATCTCAATTTGTCGTAGCCTTTGTTCTTACTGTTTGTTTTACCAAGCGTAATCAAATGTGACAGTACCAGTTCGGCCTATACCATAAAAGCAGGCATCACTCATACCACAGGATGAAACATAATGTTTATCCATTAAGTTATTCACGTTTAACTGTATCGTTGCGCCTTTCAACGATGGGGAAATATTGGCAAGTTCATAGCCAACCATCGCATCGTAAAGTGTTACCCCAGGCACAGAAAAGCTATTATCTGCCCCTGCTTTGCTGGATCCGATATAGCGCACTCCCGCTCCGGCTTTCAGTCCATTCAGCATTCCTGAATTTTCTTCATATTGTCCCCAAACAGAGGCCATATTTTTAGGGATTCGAGGAAATTCTTTTCCTTTTTCAGCACTGTTTGCCGTTTCAAGCACTTTGGTTTTGGTATACGAATATGCCCCTGTAACGGCAAATTTGTCGGTGAGTTTACTGTTTATCTGGGCTTCCACACCTTTACTTTCACCCTTGCCGATTAGGGTCATATAGCCTAATTCAGAGTCGTATTTAGGAATGTTTTTTTGCTCGATATGATAGAGAGATAAGGTCGCCAGCGTTTTTTGGTCAGAGGTGAGGTACTTAATACCGATTTCTGTTTGTTTTGCTGTTTTAGGATCAAACGGCTTACTTTCTGGCTTTCTGTTGGTTGCAAGATTTGGCTCAAAAGAGGTGCTGTAGCTAATATAAGGGGAAATACCATTATCAAATGAGTATAACACCCCAACTAAGCCTGTTAGTTTGCCATCATTTTGTTTCGAGTTGTCACTGTTCGTTCTGTCTATCGTTTTTACTTCAATCCAGTCATATCGGGTGCTAGCTAATAAGTTCCAGCTATTCCATTCAATTTGGTCTTGAATATAAATACCGATTTGATCGCTTTTTTGTAACTGGTCGGTGAATAGCGTCTGCTTGGATTCATCAATTTTCTGGTATTGGGGGTTACGCCAATCAATATCATAATTGCCGCTTCTGTCGCGCCAAAACTGTTTATCCTCTTTAGTCCATTTGTAATCGACGCCGACTAATAGTGTTTGATAAAGCCCCCCATTATCAATGTCAAAATTTAAATGGGTATCAACGCCAAATGTATTGAGTTTCGTTTTTTCGTGCTGAGCCATTCGTTTTAGTACATAAGGATAGTTTTTGGCTTCACTTGCTAACGTGTTAAATACTAAGTAATTATATTTTTCATCAATCTCTGCGTAGCGTGCCTTTTGGACCAGTGAAATTTTATCACTAAAATTGTGTTCAAATTCATACCCGATACTATGTTGTTTTTGTTTGGAAATATTATAGTCAGGATTGCTTATGTTGAAGTCTTGCGGAATTTTTCCTTCCGGGGTTGATTCAAGCGTGCCAACTTTAGGAAGAAAGTTTCGATAACCATTTTTCGGTGAGTTTTGTAAGTAAGCCAGAAGAGTGAAAGTTGTGTCTTCATTTAGGAATGATATGGAGGGAGCGATGGCATATTTTTCTTCTTCATAGTCTCGAACCTGAGTATCTTTCTTTTTTGCCAGGCCATTTAGACGGTAGAGGATATTTCCATCATCCGTTAGCTTGCCACCCAGATCAAAAAATCCTTCTGTTTTATTTCGATTACCGACCCGTAACTGAATTTTATTGATGCTCTGTGCGGTTGGTTTTTTGCTTGTCATAGCAATAACCCCACCAGGGCTTATTTGCCCATACTGCACAGATGCCGGTCCTTTAATCATCTCAATTCTGTCTAGAAACCAAGGCTCAGTTGTGCCCATTGACGAGGACGCATTTCCGCCAAAAGGAATGCCATCTAGAATTTTGTTCGCATAATCAAAACCGCGACTGAATACCTCATCATTGCGATTCGAATCACCACGGTATTCGGTAACTACACCTGGTGTATACCTCAGTGCATCCACAACGGTTTCTGCCGCTCTGTTTTCTATTTGGGTTTTGGTTACCACATTTACCGTCTGTGGTATTTTCATTATCTCTGTATCATTCTTTGTTGCAGAAGATGTCGTTGTTGCGGTGTATGAATCACTTGAGCTTGGTGTAGTCACAACCAGAACATCAGTTGCTGAAGCCGCGAATGGCGAAACTATTAACAGTGATAGCGCTGATAGCTTATTTTTATTTAACATAGCAATACCTGTTCATCCCTATTTTTAACGTACGGTTCTAATATTTATTAGTAAAATCATATTGATGCATAGATTTATGCATTTGTGCTTTATTGAATATCATGTGTGTGATTTTATATGATAATAATAATCATTTAAATAATTAATGATAATAATAATCATTTAGATAATTAATGATAATAATAATCATTAAGAATACCATATGATAATTAATCAGTTTTTTATGTTTTAGAAAGTCAGGATTTCAACCAGATTGCTCTTTGCTCAATGAGGCAACTATCAACGCATTTCATCAGCGCATCTAATACTTCGGTCTGAATAGGGTTATAAGATTCGGCTTGTGATTTTGATTGGCGGATATATTGGGTCAGGGAAATGGGGCTTCTCGATCGTGAAAAAGGTATTTTCATTTTTCGAGGAGTAAGGAGTGTAACGAAAAGAGCTAGACATAATGAAATGCCCACTAGCTATTGGGGCGCTTCATTAATCGGGAGGGGATAAAATGGGTTATTTGGCTGGTTTATCAACGTTATTTTTCAGTAAATCATGCAGATACTGATTGGCGCTGGTGACTTTACCTTGGGCATCGGTGACTTGATACTCTTCTCCGGTGATAGAGGATTTGGATGCCACATTGTCAATAAACTGCTCTGTTGTCTGTAAGCGCTTTTCGGTTTTACCTAGCTTTAAACGCAAATGGGATTCAGCTTCTGGTGCGGAATGACCGGAACCATTACGCGTGAACGTTAAATTCTGCTGTTTGCCCAATTCCGTTAACAACGCTTCAGTCCGCGTTTTCTCTTCTGGGCTTAGCGCAAGGGCTTTGGTGGTGACGAAAATAGTTAAAAAAATCACTAAGATTGAAGCAAAACGGCGAGAAGCTTGAGTCAGTAACGATTGCACAGGAAACGCTCCGATAAGTTAAGATTGGAGAGATTATAGGCAGCCGAGATGAATAAACTATCAGTAATAGTCTGAGAATCATGTTTTAAGACAAACTTAGGTTTTAAGGCATAAATTAAGGCATAAAACGGTAGCCAATACCGGTTTCAGTTAAAAGATGTTCGGGGCGAGCAGGGTCATTTTCCAACTTCTGGCGTAAATGCCCCATATAAATGCGTAGATAATGATTATGTTCGACGTAACTTGGCCCCCAGACTTGCAGCAACAAATGGCGCTGAGTGAGCACTTTTCCGCTATTGGCGACGAGTTCGCTAAGTAACCGAAACTCAATGGGGGTGAGATGCAGCTCTTCGCTGCCTTTAGTCACGATACGGTTGATGAAATCCACCGTGACATCGCCAAATTGAAAAATCGGGCTTTCTTGACCGGCTTTACCAAAGCGACGCAAAGCGACTCGGACACGGGCGAGTAATTCACTGATACCAAAAGGTTTCGTTAAATAATCATCGGCACCCGCATCAAGAGCGGCCACTTTTTGGGACTCTTCTTCACGAGCAGAAAGTACGATCAACGGAATACTGCTCCATTGGCGTAAATCACGGATCAAATCCAATCCATCACCGTCGGGTAATCCAAGATCTAAAATCACCAAATCAGGCTGACGAGTACCAGCTTCTATGAGTCCTCGTTGGTAATTTTCAGCTTCAAAAATTTTCCAGCCTTCACCCTCCAACGCTAATCGAACAAAGCGGCGGATCTCTTTTTCATCTTCAATGATCAGGATTTGATGGGAACTCACAGTCTGCTAAGTGCTCCTAAATTTCGTTTTCGCTTTCGTTTTCAATCTCGGGTAACGGCTTTAATGGCAAAATAAAATGGAAGCTGGCGCCACCTTTTTCATTATTTTCAGCCCAAATTTCCCCTTCATGGAGATGGATAATAGCACGACAGATAGCTAAACCTAAGCCAACTCCCGGAATTGCTGATTCTTTTTGTGCGCGGGAAAATTTATCGAAAATGGTTTTTTCTTGCCCGTCGGGAATGGCATTGCTGGCATCCCACACTTCGATATGGGCTTTTTGTGATTCGATAGACGCACGAATACCAATTGGGGTGTCGCTATCACTGTATTTTATGGCATTTTCGAGCAAGTTAATGATGACGCGCTCAATCAAATTGCCGTCACAATACAAGAGTAAATCGGCTGGAATATCAATATCAAGTGGGTGACTATCTAAAGTGTAGTCCAAGATGCGAACTGCGCTGCTCGTAATTTCTTGCAGAGATTCCCATTCCAAATTTGGGTGGATCCCCCCAGATTGTAAGCGAGCCATATCCAATAAATTATTCACTAATCGCGAAGTGCTTAACACCTGTTGGCGCATCTGGCTGACTTGTGCGGTGAGCGGTGAATTTTCGGCTGATAACTCCAACATCAAAATTTCACTTTGACCAAATAAAACAGTCAGTGGCGTTTTGAGATCATGGGATAAGGCTGCCAGCAGTGAATTTCGTAATTGCTCCCGTTCAACATCCAGTTTGGCTCTCTCTGCTTGTTTGGTCAGTTGCAGGCGGGAAAGGCTGCTGGCGATTAATCCGGTAAAGGTTTGCAACATACGCTGCTGTTCGGGGATCAATAATTGGCGAATATTACGCGGCTCAATGGCGAGCACGGCAAGGGTTTCATCCGCCGTTGTGATGGGCTGTAATTGGTACGGCACGCTGGGAAGTGTGTCCGTCCCTGCACCTGCAGGCTGGCGCTTATCGAAGCTCCATTTTGCGATCGCTTTGTCGATTTGCAACTGGCTATAACCTTCGCATTGTAATGGCGTCAGTTGGTTGTTTTCATCGGGGAGTAGCAAACAGGTTTTTGCCTGAAAGGCGTTGTTTAAAAAGTGGTAGCCAGTTTTACCGATATCTTCCGTGCTGAGGGCTTGACCTAGCTCTTTGGTCATTTCATATAAATGGCGCGTGCGTTGTTCTCGATAACGGGCAATTCTTGCCTGATAGCGCATACCTGCGGTTAAGTTCCCGACAACCACCCCCACAATCAGCATTACGGTAAAAGTCACCAGATACTGCATATCCATGATAGCCAAAGAGAAATGAGGCTGAACAAAGAATAAGTCAAAACTAATCACGTTGACTAATGCGGCGAAAACGGAAGGGCGGCGACCGTAAAATAACGCGACTAATACCACTCCCAATAAATAGAGGGTGACTAAGTTGGCTTTATCCAGCGCCAATAAGAAGGTTCGAGAAAATAGGGTGATAGCCGCACACATGGCGATCGCCATTAAATAGCCATTGACATCAGAGCGCCATTTTTCGGTAAACGGCTTTCTTTCTGGCTCTTTATCCCAATCGCTTTTTTCTTCAAGGGCGACAATGATCAAATCTAAATCAGGCCCGAGTTTACCTAGCCTATCCGCAAAACCTTGGTGTAAATTGAATTTATACCATTTGCGATGTTTATCCCGTCGGCCGATCAAAATTTTACCGAGGTTATGCTCCCGTGCGTAACGCAAAATGGCTTTTTCTTCATTAGGATCAGAAAGGGTGGTGGTTTCTGCGCCTAAATCTTGCGCTAGCCTCAAGGCTTTTAAAATAGCTCGGCGCTGATTTTCAGGAAGTTGGTGTAAGGTTGGGGTTTCTACATACACCGCATGCCAAACACTGCCGAACTTAGCGGCAAGGCGAGCGGCGGCGCGAACCAGTTTTTCATTGCCTGTATTATGCCCGATGCATAAAAGTAATCCGTCGCGGGTATGCCAAACGGGGGCTTCGCCTTTACCATCACGAAACTCACGCATTTGGTCATCAACGCGATCAGCTGTGCGGCGTAGGGCTAATTCCCGTAAAGCAATTAAGTTTCCTTTACGGAAAAAATGCTCGATAGCACGTTCAGCCTGTCCCGGAATATACACTTTGCCTTCTTTTAAACGTTGGCGCAGATCATCTGGGGGTAAATCCACTAAAACCACTTCATTGGCGGCATCAAAAATATGGTCAGGCACCGTTTCGCGCACGCGGATACCGGTGATGCTGCCGACAATGTCATTTAAGCTTTCAATATGTTGAACGTTAACGGTGGTGAGAACGTCAATGCCCGCATCCAGTAATTCTTCGACATCTTGCCAGCGCTTAGGGTGGCGGCTGCCGTTTGGATTACTGAAGGCAAGTTCATCCATCAAGATAATGGCAGGATGCCTTGCCAATGCTGCATCAATATCGAAGGCGTGCAGGCGACGCCCTCGATGGCTGATTTTTAACGGAGGAAGTTGCGGGAGCCCATCCAGCAGTGCGGCGGTTTCTTCTCGTTCATGAGTTTCGACCACGCCAATCAACACGTCTAACCCTTGTGCTCGAAGGCGTTGCGCTTCTTGCAACATGGCATAAGTTTTCCCGACACCGGCGCAAGCACCGAAGAAAATCTTAAGTTTGCCACGTCCACTTTCGTTTGCCTTTACCAACAGGTCATCTGGGTTTGGGCGGATAGGCTCCTGATTATTCATAACTGACCTCAGTGATTTTGACTGTTAGCTTCCCGTTGATAGGTATCAAGGGCAAGGTTTAACTCTAATACGTTGACGACCGGCTCTCCTAAAAATCGAAACAGAGGAGATTGCGTATTATCAGTGATCAACGATTTTACCTTGTCTATCGATAACTGTCTGTTTTTGGCAATACGTGGCGCTTGATATAACGCAGCGGCAACGGAAATATGTGGATCTAGCCCGCTGGAAGAGGCAGTCAGTAAATCTACAGGCAGAATATCACCACCATCGGGTTCATGCTGTTTCAATGCGACTGAGCGCTCAGTCAATTCCTTGGTTAACAGTGGGTTGCTGATGGCTAAGTTGCTGCCACCAGAGGCCAGTGCGTTATAAGGCATTTCAGCTGTCACAGACGGGCGACCATAAAAGTAATTGTCATTTTGGTAAGACTGCCCAATCAGTGATGAACCGATAACGCGATTATCTTGCAAGATCAGTGAGCCCATCGATTGAGTTGGAAAAATAACATTAGCGAGCCCAGTCACAAGCAGCGGATAAGCAATCCCAGTCACCAGCGTTAACAGAACTAAAATCATTAATGAAGAACGAAACATGCTCATAATAGGCTCCTTAAATACCAAACAAGCTGATGAACATATCGATAAGTTTGATCCCCACAAATGGGACAATCAAGCCACCTAACCCATACAGGCTCAAGTTACGCTGTAAAAGTGATTGAGAACTCATTGGGCGATAATTCACCCCTTTTAATGCCAGTGGAATTAAGAACACGATAATCAAGGCATTAAAAATAACCGCCGACAGCAATGCCGAAGCTGGTGAGTGCAACTGCATAATATTCAAGGCATTGAGTTGTGGCCATGTGACCGCAAAACAGGCTGGAATAATCGCGAAGTATTTGGCGATATCGTTGGCAATACTGAATGTGGTCAATGAACCGCGAGTCATCAGCATCTGTTTACCGATATGCACGACTTCAATCAGCTTGGTTGGGTTGGAATCTAAATCCACCATGTTACCGGCTTCTTTCGCCGCTTGCGTACCCGAGTTCATGGCAACCGCCACATCCGCTTGTGCTAATGCAGGGGCATCGTTGGTACCGTCTCCGGTCATGGCCACTAAGCGCCCTTCCGATTGATATTGTCGGATCAGCGCCAGTTTTGCTTCTGGGGTGGCTTCAGCGAGGAAATCATCCACGCCTGCTTCTGCGGCGATTGCTGCCGCGGTCAGGTGATTATCCCCCGTGATCATCACGGTTTTGATCCCCATCGCACGCATTTGTGCAAAACGCTCTTTCATGCCGCCTTTGACGATGTCTTTGAGCGCCACGACGCCGAGCACCGTTTGGCTATCAACCACCACTAACGGTGTTCCCCCTGTCTGCGCCACTTGTTCAACAAGTTTATCGGCTTCGACAGGAAATTTGCCGTGGTTAGCTTCAACATAACGGCGAATAGCGTCGGCAGAACCTTTACGGATCATGCGTTCGCCGACGTTGACACCGCTCATGCGAGTCATGGCGGAGAAGGGCACAAAGGTGGCGTTCATGGCGTGGATATCGCGTTCGCGTAAATTGAATTTCTGTTTTGCCAGCACCACAATACTGCGCCCTTCAGGGGTTTCATCCGCTAGAGAGGAGAGTTGAGCGGCGTCCGCTAATTGTTGCTCGGAGACACCACTTAACGGTAAAAACTCAGAGGCTTGACGGTTTCCGAGGGTAATGGTACCCGTTTTGTCCAGTAACAGGACATCAACGTCTCCCGCTGCTTCCACGGCGCGCCCGCTGGTGGCAATCACGTTGGCACCCAGCATACGGCTCATTCCGGCAACCCCAATGGAAGATAGTAGCCCGCCAATGGTGGTTGGGATCAGACAGATAAGTAACGCAATCAACACAATGATAGAGACTGCACCACCGGCACCCGCGTATTCAGTAGCAAACAAGGTGAATGGATATAACGTTGCACAGACTAAAACAAAGATAATGGTCAGTGCGGTTAATAAGATAGTGAGCGCGATTTCATTGGGGGTTTTACGGCGTTGTGCGCCTTCTACCATGGAGATCATGCGATCTAAGAATGTTTCGCCTGGGTTAACCGTACATTCGACGATCAGCCAGTCAGAGAGTACGCGAGTTCCCCCCGTGACCGATGAAAAGTCTCCACCGGATTCACGGATCACGGGGGCGGATTCACCGGTGATCGCACTTTCATCTACGGAGGCGCCACCTTCAATCACTTCACCATCACAAGGGATGGTTTCCCCTGCGCGGATCAGGACGATATCGCCTTTACGCAGTTGGTCTGAACTGACCATTTCTTGCGGTGCATCGAGAGAGGCAGTCGCCAGCTTGGTTGCTCGGCTTTGCTGTTTTACGCCTTTTAAACTCTGAGCTTGCGCTTTACTACGACCTTCCGCTAAAGCTTCTGCAAAGTTGGCAAATAGCACAGTAAACCATAGCCATAAAGTGACCATGCCACTAAACCAAGCGTTGCCTTCACTATAGCCAGCGACCATCGCTATCCATAATAAAGTGGTAATAATACTGCCGATGTAAACCACGAACATAACTGGGTTACGCCATTGTGCTTGTGGTGTCAGTTTTTTAATGGCATCAATTGTCGATTGGCGAACCAGTTTGCTACCAAATAATTGTGTTTTTTGATTTTTCATTTTTTCACCCTCATTATGCCGCTAACCAAATTTGCAGATGTTCTGCGATTGGCCCTAACGCAAGCGCAGGGACAAAAGTCAGTGCACCAATGAGAAGAACAGTCATGATTAATAAACCGATAAACAGTGGACCGTGTGTCGGCAATGTTGCAAGGCTGGCGGCTTGTGGTTTTTTTACTGCCATAGAGCCTGCAATCGCTAATACTGGGAAAATCACACCGAAACGCCCAAGGAACATAGCTAATGCCAGCATCACGTTGTAATACGGCGTGTTCGCGCTTAATCCTGCAAAGGCGCTGCCGTTGTTATTAGCGGCGGATGAGAAGGCATATAGCACTTCGCTAAATCCGTGAGCGCCCGGGTTAAGAATGCCGGCGCGTCCTGCTTCGGTCATTAGTGAAATAGTGGTACCGAGTAGCACTAAAGTTGGAGTGACAAGGATGGCCAGTGCCACCATTTTCATTTCACGTACTTCGATTTTTTTACCGAGGTATTCAGGAGTACGACCAATCATCAATCCCGCTAAGAACACAGCAAGTAAAACAAACAGCAACATACCGTATAAACCTGAACCGACGCCCCCAAAGACCACTTCACCTATTTGCATTAGCCACATAGGGACCATGCCACCTAATGCAGTGTAAGAATCGTGCATTGAGTTGACTGCACCACAAGATGCCGCGGTGGTGACAACGGCATACAGCGCAGATCCTAATGTACCAAAGCGGTTCTCTTTTCCTTCAAGGTTAGCGGTGCTGCTTGCGTGCAACTCGCCTAAGAATGGGTTGCCGACATATTCTTCATGGATCACAACGGCGGCGGCAATCACGAAAATAATCGCCATTGCCCATAACAGGGCGTGACCTTGTTTGTTATCACAAACGGTACGACCAAAAGCAAAGCAAAGTGCCGTTGGAATAAGAAAGATAGCCAGCATTTGAACAAAGTTGCTTAATGCCGTTGGGTTTTCAAATGGGTGAGATGAGTTAGCCCCAAAGAATCCGCCACCGTTAGTTCCCAATAATTTGATGGCTTCTTGGGACGCAACAGGCCCCATTGGTAACAGTTGTGGCGCACTATCAAGGTTGTTACTCAAAACATAAGGGGAGAAGTTTTGAATAACCCCTTGGCTGACAAAGAATAAAGCGAAAATAATGGATAATGGCAGCAGGAGATACAGCGTGATACGCGCTAAATCAACCCAAGCATTACCAATCGTTTTGCTGCCGTGGCGTGAAAATGCACGAATAAGTGCAAACACGACGGCGATCCCTGTGGCTGCCGAAAGGAAGTTTTGTACGGTTAACCCGACCATTTGGCTCAGGTAACTTAGGGTATTTTCCCCGCTATAAGATTGCCAGTTGGTATTAGCCACAAAACTAATGGCTGTGTTGAAAGCTAAGTCCCAGCTCATTCCCGGATAATGTTGGGGGTTGAGCGGTAATGAGCCTTGGCACATTAAAATAACGAATAGTAAGCCAAAACCCAGTAGGTTAAATAGCAAAATGGCGATGGCATATTGCCAGTAATTCATCTCAGGGAGATCGCGCCCCACTTGTTTGATTCCGCTTAATCGCCAGAATACCGATTCACTTTTGGCAATAGCACGCGGCATATCACCATCAATCAGATAAGCAATAAAGTTGCCGAGTGGTTTTGCTAACAGCATAAGAACCAGTAAAAAACTGGCGATCAATAAAAACGCATAGGTGGCCATATCAGAAATTCTCCGCGTTGAGCAGGGCATAAATCAGATAAACCAGCAGTACAACAACAAGAACTGCCCCAGAAATGGAAAGTAGTGACATTGTTATCTCCTTATTATTTCCATTGCGCTAGGTTAGGCATTTGCTTGTAAAGAAGCTGATAAAAAAACCAGGTGGGGTGTAAAAATAGTATAAAAATGCCCAATTAAAATCGCTTCGTGATGATGAAGAGATTATCCAAGTATAGTTTGTTAATTGAATGTAATTTATTTGTTTGTTTTATACGGTATCTTGCTACATTTCGTAATAAAACAACGAAACTGAGTCAAAAAGTTAATTTATTTTATATTTAAGTGGTCAGATGAGTAGTTTAATTACACAAATTGCGTTATTATAGATTCCGTTAATGAAGATTAACTTTGGTGTTCGATTTTAGTGCCTCTTTGGTGATTTACGCTCAATGCGAATTGAGTTAAACGTGAATTAAGTGAAATAGAAGTAAAGAGCAAAACTGGAATCGGCAAAATTAAGTGGCTACTGAAGGAGGATATCGATGTCCACATATCAAGAATATTCCCGTAATCAGGTACTTTTACGCCGCACTGCTGCTGTAACAGCTGGCATTATTGCGTTTCCGGTTATGGTTTTTTACCCAAAAAGAGCAAGATTTTATAGCTACCTGCATAAAGTCTGGGCTAAAACAAGCGACAAGCCTGTGTGGTTGGCTAGCTCAGAAGTGACGATGGAAAGCCATCGTTAATCAGTGATTCAATTCACTAAAAAGATATCCCTGCAATAATTTAATTGTGGGGATTTTTTTATATAAAAATCATAATAATTAATTCCTATACTTCAATGTTATTTAAATTAAAGTCATGTTATTTAATTTGAAATTTAAATAAATTAACTTATTTGACACTGAGAAGTGAATCACGGTAATTATCTTTATCTCATTGCTAATATCCATTCCCAATAAAATTATATTTTATTTTATTAAAATTCAAAAGATATTTAATTATAAATGGCAAATGAGGAATATCATGATTCTATTTAAAAAATGTGTTATCGCATTGTCAATTAATATCGCATTAATATCATCGGGATTGGCTTGTACCACTCTGCTTGCGGGTAGTGAAGCCACGAATGATGGCTCGTTAATTATCGCGAGAAGCGCTGATAGCAGCGCATTAAAAGCTCAGCATTTTGTCATACATCCAGCAAAGAAAAATCAATCCGGAATATACAGTACAAAAGAACATAATGGTGCTAATAATTTTACCTACCCATTACCAAAAAATTCATTGCGATATACAACTGTGCCAAATTGGAAAACACAATTACATGGTGCGACAGGATTTAATGAATTAGGTGTAGGAGTCAGTGGTACTGAATCTATATTTGCTTCTCCTAAAGCATTAGCGTTCGATCCCTATGTTGAAGAAACTGGAATTACCGAAGATGATATTCCAGATGTACTTCTTTCCCGCGCAAAAACAGCCCGTGAAGCGGTGGAGATTTTAGGTAATATTATTGAAACCCAAGGTGCTGGTGAAGGTTTTGGTGTTGCTGTCGTCGATAAAAATGAACTGTGGTATTTAGAAACGGGAACGGGTCATCAATGGATGGCTCAAAAAATTGCAAAAGATAAATACTTTGCAACGGGTAATCAGGGGCGTTTACAAGCGTTTGAGGTGAATAATCCCGATATGCTAGGTTCTAAAAACCTGGTTGAATTTGCAGTAGAAAAGGGGTTATACAACCCAGCTAAAGATGGCGCATTCAATTTTTCTAAAGCCTATACGCGTGATGATGAGCGTGATCGTGATTATAACGATCCGCGGGTTTGGATCATTCAGCAGCAGTTTAATCCATCGTTAAAACAAGATATTGCAGATGGTAGAAATTTTGCTCCTTTCTTAACACCAGAGAAAAAAGTCTCTGTCGAAGAAGCGAAAGCCATGTTACGTAATCACTTTGAAGGCACGGAACATGACCCGTATACCAATGGCTTAAACGGAAAAGAGCCATGGCGACCAATCAGCGTATTTAGAACTTATGAAGCGCATGTGATGCAAGTTCGTCCAGAGCTACCTCAAGAAATTGGTGAAGTGACATATGTTGGTCTAGGAATGGCGGATTTGACCGCGTTTGTTCCTTTCTATAGTGGGTTAGAGGTTTATCCAAAACATTATGGTATTGGGACAGACAAGGCAGACAGCGATTCTATTTATTGGAAATACCGTAAATTACAAACATTAGTGATGACGGACTACCCTAAACTGGCGCCTATTGTGAAAAAAGCCTACCAAGAGTGGGAAGCAAAAACGGCGTTAGAGCAAAAAGCCATGGAAGTGAATTACTTAAAAATGGCGAAAACAGATAAAGCCGCCGCCAATAAAATGCTTAACAAGTTTAATCTGGATGTGATGGCTAGTGCTGAGAAGCTCACTGAGGATTTAACTAACCAACTTTTCACTATTCGAACTGAAGACATTCAATCTGATATTTTCTTTGCGAATAAATCGAAGAAAGACTAATAATAGTCGCAATTTTGTAAACTCAAGAAGGCTCTCAGCGGGGAGCCTTTTTGTTTAATTATCTCTCTTTCAAATTTGACTGAATTCTTAGCTTGTGTGAGTTTGCCAATAAATACAGCAGAAAAAAATATCATTTACGTTTATGCTAATTGAATATGAATAAGTAGGAATTCAGTAGGTAAAGGACACGATTATGCATAATTTTAAGTTAGAAGAACTGATTAACGACGAGCTGAAAGTCAGTGAAATCCAAGACTATGCCCCAAATGGATTACAAGTAGAGGGTCGCCCTCATGTTAAAAAAATCGTGACAGGCGTGACAGCTTGCCAAGCATTATTGGATGAAGCGGTCAGACTCAATGCCGATGCGGTGATTGTGCATCATGGCTACTTTTGGAAAAACGAACCGGCCATTATCAAAGGTATGAAAAGAAATCGCCTAAAAACATTGCTGGCGAATGACATTAACCTGTACGGTTATCACCTACCATTAGATGCTCACCCAGTATTAGGTAACAATGCGCAACTGGCCCATATTATGGGTGTGCAAGTCAATGGCAACATTGAGCCACTGATGCCATTTGGCTTTTTCGACCAACCCATTACCCCCGCGGAATTAACCGAGCGTTTAGAAAATCGCTTAGGGCGTAAAGTATTGCATTGTGGTGATAACGCCAAAGAAGAAATTCGTCAAATTGCATGGTGTACTGGCGGTGGCCAGGGCTTTATTATGCAAGCGGCAGAATTTGGTGTAGATGCGTTTGTGACAGGGGAAGTGTCAGAGCAAACCATTCATATCGCAAGAGAGATGGGGATCCATTTCTACAGTGCAGGGCACCACGCAACAGAGCGTTATGGGATTAAGGCGTTGACGGAGTGGTTGAATGATAATCATGAGGTGGATGCAACGTTCATCGATATAGACAACCCCGCTTAAATTTTCGTCATATTTCATGCTGTGGCTGTGTTGGTTTCACGCAGCCACTTGGGTCACATACTTATGTATGCTCCCCAAGCTGTCTTTGTTCACCGCCTTGCCACAGCATGAACTATTTAGAAAATTGCTATGCAATAGAAATAACTACGCATAGAAAATTGCTATGTAATAGAAATAGCTACACAATAGAAACTAACTACAAACAGGTCAAGTTCGGTATTTTAGTGCGGTAAGGAGCAGTATTAGGCTTGACGTGGTTAGCACTAACCCTAGGTTTTGAACCTCGCCGGCGGCCATTAATCCGAGAGCTAATCCTAAATAGTAAAACAAACCTAAAATTGCGCCGGCGGTGCCTTTTCTGTCTTGATAATGATCCAGAGCGTGCGCCAAAATATTCGGAATTGCGATCCCATAGCCCACCACAATGCCCATAATTGGTAGCACAAACCCAATATGACCTTGTAGCAGATAAACTAAACCACTACTGACAATAGAGAGCCCACTTGCCAGTTTAACGAGTTTTTCTGGTGACCACGTTTTCGCCAATAATGTGCGATTAATCAGTGAACCGAGACCGACACCAAACGCTAACAGAATCCCAGTCAGACCAAATTGTTGTTGGTTGAACGTTAATTGTTCAAAAATAAAGGGGCCAAGCTGGTAATAACTGAATAAATTAATGTTGAAAAATGCAATCAATATCACATTTTGGAGAATTCGTTTATCCCCTAACATGTGTAAAAACGTGGTTAAAAATGGGGTTTTGATCACGTTCTGTGGTTTGGTCTCTGGAAGCTTATAACATGACCATAACAAAAGTATGGAAGCTAACAACGCTAAACCCATAAAAACGGCTCGGTAACTACCTAACCAAACTAAGCTGGCACCGAAAATCATCCCAAGTGCAGGGCTTATCGCTAAGGCGATGCCCATCACGGAGAAAATTTTGGCTAATTTATGACCTTGGAAACTGTCTCGCATCATGGTTTGTGTGCCAATAGAACCTACCGCAGCACCAAACGCAGATAACATACGCAGTAGCAGTAACCCATAGAAATGCGAGACAAAAAGTGCGCTTACAGAGGCAATACCATATAGAAATAACCCCAGCAAAATAGTGGGACGACGCCCAATCACATCACACATTCTGCCCCAAAATACGACACCAAAAGCGAAAGCAAAGAAATAGAGCGACAGCGTTTGAGAGGCTTGCTCGGCATTCACCTGAAATGCAGCCGCAATATCCGTTAACGCTGGACTATAAATGGTTTCGACAATTTGCGGAAACATCATTAGCGCTATTGCTAAAGATAATGAAAGTACGCGTTCCATATTGATTTACCTATTTATTTTCAAAGTATGTGGAATGGCGCAAAGTTTAGTGGCTTTTTATTTGTCTTATTACAATAATAAAGACAATAAATATCAAAAAAGAGACATTTATGGCGTGGTTATTACAGACGGATGAGTTTCAAACTCACTGGTATGATGCCCCCGTATTGGGGATTGCAGCCCAAATGGGGCAACATGATTCAGGAGCGCATACCCATGAAATGGGGCAGTTGTTATTTACACAACAAGGCTGCATTCGTATTAGTTTAGAGAACAACATCTCGTTGTTACCGCCAGGGAGAGTTGCATGGATCCCGCCATTTACACGCCATCGAGCGCAAATGCGTGCTTCGGTGGGCTATCGGTCTGTTTACTTAAGCCAAGAATATGCGCAGCAAATCTCTGATCAGGTGTGTATTTTAAGTATCTCTCCTTTGCTTCGAGAGTTATTGGAACGCATCGCGGTGGCGCCTTTTGAGAGTGATTGGCGAGAAGGGCGATTAGCAAGGTTACTCCCTGTTTTTATTGATGAATTACAATATGCAACAGAGGAGCCCACGCTACTTTCTTTACCTCAAGACAGACGTTTTAAGTCCCTTGACCTAGAACGACTGCCTCCGCCTTTGAACCAATTAGCTCAAACGGTTGGTGCCAGTGAGAAGACCATTACACGAATTTTTCTAAAAGAGACTGGAATGAGCTACCAAGCGTGGCGACAACAATGGCGATTTATCAAAGGGATAGAGCTATTATCGCAGGAGAAAACCTATGGATTTATTACTCAAGAGTTAGGTTTGACCAGCGACAGCGCATTTATTAGTTTTTTCCGCAAAATGAGTGGGATGACACCCCGGGAATACAGCGGTGAATCGAGCAAGAAAAATAGCGTAAAAATAGAGAGTTAAAACTAAAAAGCCCCGAATTTTCGAGGCTTTAGTCATCAATGAATTAAATTATTTTTTATCTAACTCAGAGCTGAATTCGCGTCTGTCGTAGCCAGTATACAGTTGGCGAGGACGTGCAATTTTCAGACCTTCATCGTGCATTTCGTTCCAATGTGCAATCCAACCAATGGTACGTGCAATTGCGAAGATAACGGTAAACATTGAAGATGGAATACCCATTGCTTTCAGGATGATACCTGAGTAGAAGTCAACGTTAGGGTACAGTTTCTTCTCAATGAAGTACGGGTCGTTCAGTGCGATACGTTCTAATTCCATGGCCACTTCAAGCAGGCTATCATTTAGACCCAGCTCGTTCAGGACTTCATGGCAAGTTTCACGCATAACGGTAGCGCGCGGGTCATGGTTTTTATAAACGCGGTGACCGAAGCCCATTAGGCGGAAAGAGTCGTTCTTATCTTTCGCACGTTCGATAAATGCTGGGATGTGCTCAACAGTTTGAATCTCTTCAAGCATACGTAAGCAGGCTTCGTTAGCACCACCATGAGCTGGCCCCCACAGAGATGCGATACCTGCTGCAATACACGCAAATGGGTTAGCGCCGGAAGAACCTGCGGTACGAACTGTTGAGGTTGATGCGTTTTGTTCGTGGTCAGCGTGCAGGATCAAAATACGGTCCATTGCGCGTTCAAGTACTGGATTAACCACATATTCTTCACATGGTGTAGAGAACATCATGTGCAAGAAGTTACCCGCATAAGATAAATCATTACGAGGATAAACAAAAGGTTGTCCGATAGAGTATTTGTAACACATCGCTGCAACGGTCGGCATTTTAGACAGCAGACGGTAAGCGGTGATTTCACGGTGGCGAGGGTTATTAACGTCTAATGCATCGTGGTAGAACGCTGCTAGAGCACCTGTTACCCCACACAGAACTGCCATTGGGTGAGAGTCACGACGGAAACCATTAAGCATGCGAGTGATTTGCTCATGGATCATGGTGTGGCGAGTCACCGTATTTTTAAATGTATTGTACTGTTCTTGGGTTGGTGCTTCGCCGTATAACAGGATATAACAGACTTCAAGGTATGAGGCTTGAGTGGCGAGTTGATCAATTGGGAAACCACGGTGGAGTAGAACGCCTTTATCACCATCGATATAGGTAATTTTTGACTCACAGGATGCGGTAGAAGTAAAGCCGGGGTCGTATGTGAAGAACCCTTTAGAACCTAAAGCTCGTACATCGATAACATCTTGGCCAATGGTCGGGCTTAGGATGTCTAGTTCGAAATCACCTTTACTTCCAGTCATTATCTTAGCTTTGTTATCAGCCATTTACGGTCTCCTTAGCGCTTGATAATCCACACTCAACAACCCAGAACTCAGCGTTATACTGCGTCTTTGAGCATTGTTCTATCGGTGTGTTGAGAAAATCAGCGGGATATCACATAAAACCTTGAAATCCGGCAACCAATATCAATACCGATAACAATGTGGTTAGGTTGTTTGCGAGTGTATAGGGCGTTATGTTCTTTTTTTGTTGTTTTCTCTACAATATCATTATTTGTGGTAAGGGAAACAACTTTCATAACTTTTGTTTATACTTGCATACTCATTCACATTACTACACGACTTTGGGTCATCCGTAACGTATTCAGATAAATCTGTCAGGCATATATGTAAGATAAATGTTGAATCATTGTCAAATAAGATAAGCACATTTATATAAAATGTTTAAATCGTGATCCTTCTCACTGTTCGGGCTAAATGTCTCCAAACCTTTTGTGTGGGAATTGTAATAGCAATGTGAAGACTTTATACTGACGCCAGGTCTCCGGATTACCCTGAGTAGGAGTTCCCAGCGTGATCAGTATGCAACTTTATTCAAACATGATGGATTAAAGTTTGTGTTAAGTTGCATTTTGTACCCCTGTCGCTGTCTGATTTCCACCCCAGGTCCGGAGGATGGAAAATAATAAAGAGCTGTGTGGGCAAAATTGTGAAAAAACAAAGACCTGTCAACCTTGATTTGCAGACGATTCACTTTCCGATTACTGCAATATCGTCGATCTTGCACCGTGTCTCTGGCGTCATTACTCTCATCGCAGTTGGTATTCTGCTTTGGTTGCTAGGGACTTCTCTCTCCTCTCCAGAAGGTTTTCAATACGCGTCTGAAATAATGACTGGCTTTTTTGCTAAGTTCATTCTTTGGGGGATCTTAACAGCGCTGGCATACCACATTTGTGGTGGTATTCGTCATATGCTGATGGATTTCGGTTGTGTTGATGAAACCCTTGCTGCGGGCAACTCATCCGCAAAAATTACATTTGTAATTACTGTAATTCTGGCAATTCTGGCGGGGATCTTAGTATGGTAAGTAATGCATCAGCTTTAGGCCGTACTGGTATCCAGGACTGGCTGCTAATTCGTGGTTCGGCGATCGTTATCGTCCTCTACGTACTCTACATTGTTGGCTTCGTAGCAATTAATGATATTACCTATGAAGTATGGCGTGGCTTCTTTGCCTCCTCTGTGACCAAAGTATTCACTATCCTCACATTGTTCTCGATTCTTGTGCATGCCTGGATTGGTATGTGGCAAGTACTGACTGACTATGTTAAGCCGCTGGCGATTCGCTTAGTGCTGCAACTGGCCATTGTGGTTGGTTTGCTGGCTTACTTAATTTACGGAACAATTGTTGTGTGGGGTGCATAAAATGAATCTGCCAATCAGAGAGTTTGACGCTATCGTTATCGGTGCGGGCGGTGCAGGTATGCGCGCAGCACTACAAATTTCTCAACAAGGCCTATCTTGTGCTTTGTTATCTAAAGTATTTCCAACTCGTTCTCATACTGTGTCAGCGCAAGGTGGTATCACTGTTGCACTCGGTAACACACACCCTGATAACTGGGAATGGCATATGTACGATACTGTTAAAGGTTCCGATTATATCGGTGACCAAGACGCTATCGAATACATGTGTAAAACAGGGCCGGAAGCTATCCTTGAATTAGAACATATGGGATTGCCTTTCTCTCGTCTTGATGATGGTCGTATTTATCAACGTCCATTCGGTGGTCAGTCTAAGAATTTCGGTGGCGAGCAAGCGGCACGTACTGCTGCGGCAGCGGACCGTACTGGTCACGCGCTGTTACATACTCTGTATCAGCAAAACTTAAAAAATCACACTACGATTTTCTCTGAATGGTATGCACTGGATTTAGTGAAAAACCAAGATGGCGATATCGTAGGCTGTACTGCAATCTGCATGGAAACGGGCGAGCTGGTTTACTTCAAAGCGAAAGCAACCATCTTAGCAACGGGCGGTGCAGGTCGTATTTACCAATCCACCACTAACGCACACATCAATACGGGTGACGGTGTGGGTATGGCAGTGCGTGCTGGTGTTCCATTACAAGATATGGAAATGTGGCAGTTCCACCCAACGGGTATCGCTGGCGCAGGTGTTCTGGTCACAGAAGGCTGTCGTGGTGAAGGCGGTTATCTGCTGAACAAAGATGGCGAGCGCTTCATGGAACGTTATGCACCAAACGCAAAAGACCTTGCTGGTCGTGACGTTGTTGCACGTTCAATCATGATTGAAATCCGTGAAGGTCGTGGTTGTGATGGCCCATGGGGTCCACACGCGAAACTGAAACTGGATCACTTAGGAAAAGACGTTCTGGAATCTCGCTTACCGGGTATCCTTGAATTATCTCGTACCTTTGCCCACGTTGACCCAGTTAAAGAGCCAATCCCAGTTATCCCAACGTGTCACTATATGATGGGTGGTATTCCAACTAAAGTGACGGGTCAAGCGATTCGCTATAACGAAAAAGGCGAAGACGAAGTGATTCCGGGTCTGTTTGCTGTGGGTGAGATTGCATGTGTATCTGTACACGGCGCTAACCGTTTAGGTGGTAACTCCCTGCTTGACCTCGTGGTATTTGGTCGTTCTGCTGGCTTACATCTGAATGAATCCATCATGGAACAGGGCCCAATGCGTGATGCATCTGAATCAGACATCGATGCAGCAATGGCTCGTTTCAATCGTTGGGAAAATGCGCGTACGGGTGAAGATCCAACTGATATCCGTAAAGCACTGCAATCTTGTATGCAGAACAACTTCTCCGTATTCCGTGAAGGGGATGCAATGGCGAAGGGCTTAGAAGAGCTGAAAGAAATCCGTGAACGTCTGAAAAATGCGCGTCTGGATGACACTTCAACTGAGTTCAATACCCAACGTATCGAATGTTTAGAGCTGGATAACCTAATGGAAACTGCTTATGCCACGGCACAAGCTGCAAACTTCCGTACAGAGAGCCGTGGTGCTCACAGCCGCTTTGACTTCCCAGATCGTGATGATGCAAATTGGTTATGTCACTCATTATATCTACCGCAATCTGAAACGATGACTCGTCGTGAAGTGAACATGCAACCTAAGTTGCGTGAAGCCTTCCCACCGAAGATTCGTACCTATTAATGCGTGGTGTTAATCCAGTTGCGGAGAAATAAACTATGAAACTAGAATTTTCGATTTATCGCTACAATCCTGATGTAGACAATGCGCCACGCATGCAAGATTACACCCTTGAAGTGAAAGAAGGGCGTGACATGATGCTGCTGGATGCGTTAATTCAGTTAAAAGAACAAGATCCAACACTCTCATTCCGTCGTTCTTGCCGTGAAGGTGTGTGTGGTTCTGATGGTCTGAACATGAACGGTAAAAACGGACTGGCTTGTATCACGCCATTGTCTGCTTTAACCCGTAGTGGTAAAAAAATTGTGATCCGTCCATTACCAGGTCTGCCAGTGATTCGTGACCTGATCATCGACATGACACAATTTTATACTCAATACGAAAAAATTCGTCCGTATCTTCTTAATGATAATAAGAATCCGCCGGCGCGTGAAAACTTACAGCTACCAGAACAACGTGAAAAACTTGATGGTCTTTACGAGTGTATTCTGTGTGCATGCTGTTCAACTTCATGCCCATCTTTCTGGTGGAATCCGGACAAATTTATCGGTCCAGCAGGTCTATTAGCTGCATATAGATTCTTAATTGATAGTCGCGATACTGAAACAGATTCACGATTAGATGATCTGAACGACGCTTTTAGTGTTTTCCGCTGTCATAGCATCATGAATTGTGTCAATGTATGCCCTAAAGGACTAAATCCAACGAAAGCTATCGGTCACATTAAGTCTATGTTATTGAAACATAGCGCCTAAATCGATACAGCCTGCGGCGCTTAGGTGCCGTAGGCTAAATTTGGATAGCACAAAATACGTACTTAAAGTAAAAAATAAGCGTAAAGTAAGTATAAGTCTTAAATTGAATCACTGAAACGTAAAGTAAAAAGTCAAAAAGTGAAAGTAAAAAGCCAACTGCAAAACCAGATGAAGACACTTGCGAAAGCAAGGAACCTTTAAAAACCGTAGACAGTTTTTAAAGGTTCCTTAAAAGGGAAACCCTTAATTGATAAGAGGGACTCCCAAAGTGAGAACATGCAAAAAGCACGTCCAAGAGAACCTTTATCGAGGTCGCTTAAATGCGGCGATTAGTTAACCACGGCGAAAACTAAAGCTTATAAAGCTTAAGGGATCACAATGCAGAACGGCGTAATGAAGGACTGGCTGGATTCAAGCTTTCTGGCAGGCGCGAACCAGTCTTATATAGAACAGCTCTATGAAGATTATCTGACTGACCCTAATTCCGTAGATGTCGAATGGAGAGAAATCTTCCAGCAACTACCTGGAGCGGGTAATAGCGGTGAGCAATTACACTCGCAAGCACGAGAATACTTCCGTCGCTTAGCAAAAGATTCTACCCGTTACCACACCTCTGTTAGCGATCCAACGATCGACGCAAAACAAGTTAAAGTTTTGCAGCTTATCAATGCCTTCCGCTTCCGCGGACATCAAAATGCAAATCTCGACCCGTTAGGACTTTGGAAACGCGAAGCCGTTCCAGATCTGGACCCTACATTCCATAACCTAACCAAAGAAGATTTCGACGAAACTTTCAACGTGGGTTCATTTGCAATTGGCAAAGAAACCATGAAACTCAGCGAGCTATATGACCACCTGAAACGCATCTATTGCGGCTCCATTGGTGCGGAATATATGCATATCACTAACACAGAAGAAAAACGTTGGATTCAACAACGTTTAGAGTCTGTGAATGTTGCGCAGCAATTTTCTAAAGAAGAAAAACGTCGCTTCTTAGCTGAATTAACAGCAGCGGAAGGTCTTGAGCGTTACCTTGGTGCAAAATTCCCAGGCGCAAAACGTTTCTCTTTAGAAGGTGGTGATGCACTGATCCCTATGCTGAAGGATCTTATCCATCATGCAGGCAAACAAGACACCCGTGAAGTGGTGCTTGGTATGGCGCACCGTGGCCGCCTAAATGTCCTGATCAACATTCTGGGTAAAAAACCAGCTGAATTATTTGATGAATTTGCTGGTAAGCATAAAGACCATTCAAGTGCTGGTGACGTTAAATATCACCAAGGTTTCTCTTCTGATTTCGAAACTGCGGGTTCCCGTGTTCACTTAGCACTGGCATTTAACCCATCACACTTAGAAATCGTAAGCCCTGTAGTTATCGGTTCTGTACGTGCTCGCCGTGACCGTCTGGACGAAGGGCGCAGCAACATGGTTCTGCCAATCACCATTCACGGTGACTCAGCAGTAACCGGTCAAGGTGTTGTACAAGAAACTCTGAACATGTCTCAGGCTCGTGGTTATGAAGTTGGCGGTACCATGCGTATCGTTATCAACAACCAAGTTGGTTTCACAACCTCCAACCCGAAAGACACACGTTCAACAGAATACTGTACTGATATCGTGAAAATGGTGCAGGCACCTATTTTCCACGTTAATGCTGATGACCCTGAAGCCGTCGCATTTGTGACTCGCTTAGCCTTAGATTTCCGTAACACCTTTAAGCGCGATGTGATGATCGACTTAGTGTGTTACCGCCGTCATGGTCATAACGAAGCTGATGAGCCAAGTGCAACTCAGCCAATCATGTACCAAAAAATCAAACAGCATCCAACTCCACGTAAAATCTACGCAGACCGTTTAATCGAAGCTGGCGTGGTTTCTGCGAATGAAGTCACTGAAATGGTTAACCTGTATCGTGACGCATTAGACCGTGGTGATTGTGTTGTTGAAGAATATCGTGAAATGGGTCTGCATTCTTATACATGGGAACCGTACTTAAACCATGAGTGGAATGAGCAATACAAATCTAACTACGATATTAAACGTTTAACTGAGTTAGCAACTAAGCTGAGCACGATCCCTGAAGGCATCGTTGCGCAATCTCGTGTTGAGAAAATTTATTCTGACCGCGCTGAAATGGCGAAAGGCGAAAAATTACTCGATTGGGGTGCTGCAGAAACTCTGGCTTACGGTACGTTAGTCGATGAAGGTATTCCAATCCGTTTATCTGGTGAAGATGCGGGTCGTGGTACGTTCTTCCACCGTCATGCCGTTGTTCACAACCAAACCAATGGTTCTGTGTACGTGCCTCTGCAAAATGTTCATAGTGGTCAAGGCGTATTCAACGTTTGGGATTCTGTTCTGACTGAAAACGCAGTATTGGCATTTGAGTATGGCTATGCAACAACTGAACCGCGCGCACTGACTATTTGGGAGGCTCAGTTCGGTGACTTTGCTAACTGTGCGCAAGTTGTTATCGACCAATTCATTAGCTCTGGTGAGCAAAAATGGGGTCGTATGTGTGGTCTGGTCATGTTACTGCCTCATGGTTATGAAGGTCAGGGCCCAGAGCACTCATCTGCACGTTTAGAGCGTTACCTGCAACTGTGTGCGGATCAAAACATGCAAGTGTGTGTGCCATCAACACCAGCTCAGGTTTACCACATGTTACGCCGTCAAGCACTGCGCGATATGCGTCGACCTCTGATTGTTATGTCACCTAAGTCACTGTTACGTCATCCATTAGCAGTTTCTAGCATGGATGAGCTGGCAAATGGTTCATTCCAACCAGTTATCGGTGAAATTGACGAAATTAATCCGAAAGATGTGAAACGCGTCGTTATGTGTTCCGGTAAAGTTTATTACGATTTATTAGAACAACGTCGTAAGAAAGAGCAAAAAGATGTGGCTATCGTGCGTATTGAACAGCTGTATCCGTTCCCACGTGAAGATATCCAAAAAGTATTCGCTCAGTATGCTCATGTGAAAGATTTCGTTTGGTGCCAAGAAGAGCCACTGAACCAAGGTGCTTGGTATTGCAGCCAGCACAATTTCCATGAAGCTATCCCAGCAGGCGCAACTTTACGCTATGCGGGTCGAGCAGCTTCTTCTTCTCCAGCAGTTGGTTATACCTCCGTTCACCAGGAACAACAAGCGGCCCTGGTTAATGACGCTTTGAACATTGCATAATTAAAGGATAGAAAATGAGTAGCGTAGAAATTCTTGTTCCCGATCTTCCTGAATCCGTCGCTGATGCAGCGGTTGCCACATGGCATAAAAAACCAGGTGACAGTGTTCAGCGTGATGAAGTTCTGGTTGAGATCGAAACAGACAAAGTTGTTCTTGAAGTTCCTGCAAGTGAAGCAGGTGTTCTGGAAGCCATTATTGAAGAAGAAGGCGCAACTGTTTTATCTAAACAGTTACTGGGTCGCATTCGTTTAGGCGATAGCACCGGTATTCCTGCTGAAGTTAAAGAAGCAGCACCTGCACCAGCAGCACGCCAAACAGCGAGCTTAGAAGAAGAAAGCAACGATGCACTGAGCCCAGCGATTCGTCGTCTGGTCGCTGAGCACAACCTGAACCCTGCGGATATCAAGGGAACTGGTGTTGGCGGTCGTCTGACTCGTGAAGATGTTGAAAAACATTTAGCAGCTAAACCAGCTGCGGCACCTGCGGCTCAAGCACCAGCTGCAGCTCAAGCACCATTAGCTCACCGTAGTGAAAAACGTGTTCCGATGACTCGCCTGCGTAAACGTATTGCAGAGCGTCTGTTGGAAGCGAAAAATAGCACGGCGATGTTAACAACCTTCAACGAAATCAACATGCAGCCTATTAAAGACCTGCGTGCGCAGTACGGTGAAGCATTCGAAAAACGTCACGGTGTACGTTTAGGCTTTATGTCTTTCTACATTAAGGCGGCGGTTGAAGCACTGAAACGCTATCCAGAAGTGAACGCTTCTATCGATGGTTCTGACGTGGTTTACCATAACTATTTCGATATCAGTATTGCGGTATCAACACCGCGTGGCCTGGTAACACCAGTTCTGCGTGATGTGGATGCAATGAGCATGGCTGATATTGAGAAAAATATTAAAGAGCTGGCTGTCAAAGGTCGCGACGGTAAATTAACTGTTGAAGATTTAAGTGGCGGTAACTTCACTATCACTAACGGTGGTGTGTTCGGTTCTCTGATGTCTACTCCAATCATTAACCCACCACAAAGCGCAATCTTAGGCATGCATGCCATCAAAGACCGCCCAATGGCAGTTAATGGTAAGGTAGAAATTCTTCCAATGATGTATTTAGCGCTGTCTTATGACCACCGTTTAATCGATGGTCGTGAATCAGTTGGCTTCTTAGTGGCTATCAAAGATATGTTGGAAGATCCAACTCGTTTACTGCTAGACGTATAGAAACATAACAGGGCAGGGGGACAACCTGTCCGGTCTGAGGTAACCGATGCAGCCAGTTCGCTGGCTGCTAAATCTGTAACAATTGCAAGGGGCGATAAACGCTCCTCCAGACTCAATTATGGATAGAACATCATGAATTTACACGAGTATCAGGCAAAACAGCTTTTTACACGCTATGGTTTACCAGCACCAACTGGTTATGCCTGTTCATCAGTAGAAGAAGCAGTAGCTGCGGCGAAAAAAATCGGTAATGGTCCATGGGTTATCAAATGCCAAGTTCACGCAGGTGGACGCGGTAAAGCTGGCGGCGTAAAAGTTACAAAAGATATCAATGACATCCGCGAATTTGCTGAAAAATGGTTAGGTAAGAATCTGGTTACTTACCAAACTGATGCAAATGGTCAACCGGTTAACCAAATTTTGGTTGAAAGCGCGACTGACATCGCTAAAGAACTGTATTTAGGTGCAGTCGTTGACCGTGGTACACGTCGTGTTGTATTCATGGCATCAACTGAAGGCGGCGTTGAAATTGAAAAAGTTGCTGAAGAAACACCAGAACTGATCCACAAAGCTGTTATCGATCCACTGACTGGTCCAATGCCATATCAAGGTCGTGAACTGGCGTTCAAATTAGGCTTAACGGGTAAACAAGTTAGCCAATTCGCTAAAATCTTCATGGGATTAGCGACCATGTTCTTAGAGCGCGATTTAGCGCTGATCGAAGTTAACCCATTAGTTATCAATACTGAAGGCGATTTAGTTTGCTTAGACGGTAAATTAGGCGTGGATAGCAACGCTCTGTATCGTCAAGCTGAAATGCGTGAAATGCACGATCCATCTCAAGAAGATGCGCGTGAAGCTCAAGCGGCTAAGTGGGAACTTAACTACGTTGCTCTGGATGGTAACATCGGCTGTATGGTTAACGGTGCGGGCCTTGCAATGGGTACCATGGATATCGTTAAACTGCACGGCGGTGCGCCAGCTAACTTCCTTGACGTTGGTGGCGGTGCAACCAAAGAACGCGTAACTGAAGCGTTTAAAATCATTCTTTCGGATAAGAGCGTTAAAGCTGTATTCGTAAACATTTTTGGTGGTATCGTTCGCTGTGACCTGATTGCAGACGGCATCATTGGTGCAGTAGAAGAAGTTGGCGTGAATGTACCAGTAGTTGTACGTTTAGAAGGTAACAATGCAGAGTTAGGTGCGAAAAAACTGGCAGACAGCGGCTTAAATATTATCGCTGCAAACAGCCTGACAGATGCAGCTAAGAAAGCAGTAGCAGCGGCGGAGGCTAAATAATGTCTATTTTAATCGATAAAAACACCAAAGTAATTTGCCAAGGGTTCACTGGCGGTCAAGGTACTTTCCACTCCGAACAAGCTATTGCTTACGGTACAAAAATGGTTGGCGGTGTAACGCCAGGTAAAGGTGGTACAACTCACCTAGGTTTACCGGTATTTAACACTGTGCGTGAAGCAGTAGAAGCAACGGGTGCAACAGCATCTGTTATCTACGTGCCAGCACCATTTTGTAAGGATTCTATCCTTGAAGCGATTGATGCAGGTATCAAACTGATCATCACTATCACAGAAGGTATTCCAACACTGGATATGCTGACCGTTAAAGTGAAATTAGACGAAGCTGGCGTTCGTATGATTGGCCCTAACTGCCCAGGTGTTATCACTCCGGGCGAGTGCAAAATCGGTATCCAACCTGGCCACATTCATATGCCAGGTAAAGTTGGTATTGTTTCACGTTCAGGTACACTGACTTATGAAGCGGTAAAACAAACAACGGATGCAGGTTTAGGCCAATCTACTTGTGTTGGTATCGGTGGTGACCCAATTCCTGGTTCAAACTTTATCGATATCCTGAAATTATTCCAAGAAGACCCACAAACTGAAGCGATCGTGATGATCGGTGAAATCGGTGGTAACGCGGAAGAAGAAGCGGCTGCATACATCAAAGAGCACGTTACTAAGCCTGTTGTTGGCTATATCGCGGGTGTGACTGCACCTAAAGGTAAGCGTATGGGACATGCTGGTGCAATTATCGCTGGTGGTAAAGGTACTGCCGACGAGAAATTTGCTGCTTTAGAAGCAGCTGGCGTGAAAACTGTACGTAGCTTGGCTGATATCGGCGATGCTGTGAAGTCTATGCTAAACAAATAAGCGCAATATGAGCTTATAGCTCGTATAACGTAAGAGACGAAGCCCGTGCTTTCTAGGAAGCGCGGGTTTTTTTATGGCTAATGATTGTACTTATTTCATGTAATTCCTACTAAAAGCTTAAAAGGTAGGATTTTTAATGAGTAATACCAAAATAAATCAGCATAAATAGTAAGTTTTGAGTAAGTTTATTATTGAATATGAAATAGCACAAAATGGGAAATAGCCTAATTTGATATTAGATCAATTTTTTATTTTGAAATTATTTTGATTAACTGAATATAGGGCTTTTTCTACGATAATTATCTTTATTAATAAATAAAGTAATAATTTAGAAATGGGCTGCTATTATAAATAAACATTCTTTTTTAGATTGAGAAAAACAAAAGTTATCATTTTGTTTTAATCTTATTAAAAAAGTAAAAAAACCTATATCAATTAAAATAACAGATAGTTAACAACTGGCTAACTATTATTTGAATCGGGTCGAGAACAATTAACAAGTGAGAAAAAATTGACGTAAATCAATTTATTACCACTAGCTTTATTTGCCCAAATTGCTTAAATTGGTGCTCGATCAAATACTCATTTTTCTATTAAAGGGTATAATTATTGATATAACTTCAGAATTCAAATCTGAATCACGTAAAAGAAGTTTATTGTATGTGAAGATAGGCGTACTATTATTATGGTAGGTTTTTTCTTTTACTTTTGTTAATTATTTGTTGTTTTGAGGCATTTTTTGCTGGTAGTTAAGAGGCTTTCCTGTTTAACACTGGAAGCTGGGTTGCCGCAAGTCGGTGTCTTCCTGCTAGGAGCAAGGAGTCAAGATGTTTGATATTGTCGAACTGTCACGATTACAGTTTGCCTTAACTGCGATGTATCACTTCCTGTTCGTTCCATTAACGCTCGGTATGGCGTTTTTGCTTGCGATTATGGAGACGGTATATGTGCTGTCTGGTAAACAAATTTATAAAGATATGACTAAGTTCTGGGGCAAGTTATTTGGTATTAACTTCGCTCTGGGTGTTGCGACTGGTCTGACTATGGAGTTCCAATTCGGGACTAACTGGTCATACTACGCCCACTATGTTGGAGATATCTTCGGTGCGCCTCTGGCAATCGAAGGTCTGATGGCATTCTTCTTAGAATCTACCTTTGTTGGTTTATTCTTCTTCGGTTGGGATCGTTTAAGCAAAACTCAGCACCTTGCGGTGACTTGGTTAGTTGCTTTAGGTTCTAACTTCTCTGCGCTGTGGATTCTGGTTGCGAACGGTTGGATGCAAAACCCTATCGCTGCAGACTTCAACTACGAAACAATGCGTATGGAAATGGTTAGCTTCTCTGAGCTAGTCCTGAACCCAGTTGCGCAAGTTAAATTCGTTCACACAGTTGCTGCTGGTTATTGTACTGGTGCCATGTTCATTCTGGGTATCAGCTCTTACTATATGCTTAAAGGTCGTGACTTGGCATTCGCTAAGCGCTCTTTTGCAATTGCTGCAAGCTTTGGGATGGCTGCCGTTCTTTCTGTTATCGTTCTTGGTGATGAATCAGGTTACGAAATGGGTGACGTGCAGAAAACGAAGCTGGCCGCTGTTGAAGCAGAGTGGGAAACCCATGCGCCTCCAGCTGCATTTAACCTAATCGCATTCCCAAGCAATGAGAAACAAGAGAATACATTCTCTATCTCAATTCCATGGGCGATGGGTATTATTGCAACGCGTTCTATCGACACGCCAGTATTAGGTCTGAAAGATCTTATGAAGCAACACGAAGTCCGTATCCGTAACGGTATGGTTTCTTATGGTCAATTACAACAGCTGTTAGCTGGTGATAAGAGCCCAGAACTGCGTGCTGCGTTCGAAGCAAGTAAAAAAGACCTTGGTTATGGCCTTCTGTTAAAACAATACACACCAAACGTTGTTGATGCGACAGAAGAACAAATTCAGAAAGCGGTTAAAGACAGTATTCCTAATGTTGCACCACTGTTCTGGGCATTCCGTATCATGGTTGCAGTCGGCTTCGCGTTACTGTTAATCATCGGTTGGTCATTCCTGTCAGTTGTTCGTAACCGTATTGGTAAGAGCAAACTGCTGCTTCGTCTGGCTCTGTTTGGTATTCCATTACCATGGATTGCTATTGAATCAGGCTGGTTCGTGGCTGAGTATGGTCGTCAACCGTGGGCAATTGGTGAAGTGTTACCGGTTTCGGTCGCACACTCTAACTTAACCCCACAAGACCTGATCTTCTCTATGGCTCTGATCTGTGGTCTGTATACACTGTTCTTAATTGCCGAAATGTTCTTAATGTTCAAATTCGCTCGCAAAGGGCCTAGCAGCCTGAAAACCGGTCGTTACCATTTTGAACAGAAAAATAGTTCAGCACACGACGTTCAGTAAACAGGAGTCCACTTATGTTTGATTATGAAGTTCTTCGATTTGTGTGGTGGATCCTTATCGGCGTACTGCTGATTGGATTTGCCGTCACGGATGGCTTTGACATGGGCGTAGGCTTCTTATTACCTATCTTAGGTAAAACAGATACTGAACGCCGCGTTATGATTAACTCAGTAGCACCGCACTGGGATGGTAACCAAGTTTGGTTAATCACAGCGGGTGGTGCAATGTTCGCTGCATGGCCTCAGGTTTATGCTGCTTCATTCTCTGGCTTCTATGTTGCTATGATTTTGGTATTAGCTGCATTGTTCTTCCGTCCGGTTGGTTTCGACTACCGTTCTAAACTGGAGAACCCAAAATGGCGTAGCATGTGGGACTGGGGTCTGTTCATCGGTGGTTTCGTGCCTCCGTTAGTTATCGGTGTTGCGTTTGGTAACCTGTTACTGGGTGTTCCACTGCAAATCGATAACCAACAGTATCTGACTTATACAGGTAACCTGTTTGGTCTGCTGAACCCATACGGTCTGTTAGCTGGTGTTGTCGGTTTAATGATGATTGTTACCCAAGGTGCAACTTATCTGCAAATGCGTACAACGGGCGAACTGCACTTACGTACCCGTAAAGCAACTTACATCTGTGCGTTTATCACTTTAGCTGCTTTTGCTGGTGCTGGCGTATGGTTAGTGATGGGTATCGATGGTTATGTTGTGACTTCAACGATTGATACATTAAGCCCGTCTAACCCACTGAACAAAACTGTAGAAGTTGTTTCTGGTGCATGGTTAACTAACTTTAATACGTATCCAATCCTGTGGGCTTTACCTGGCCTGGGTCTGGCATTACCTCTGTTAACGATGATTGCAACTAAAGCAGATAAAAATGGTTGGGCGTTCCTGTTCTCCTCATTGACTATCGCGTGCATTATCTTGACATGTGGTGTTGCAATGTTCCCATTCGTCATGCCTTCAAGCATCATGCCAAATGCAAGTTTGACCATGTGGGATGCGACATCTAGCCTGTTCACTCTGCAAGTTATGACTGTTGTTGCTATCATTTTTGTTCCAATCATCCTGTGCTACACCGCGTGGTGTTACTACAAAATGTTTGGTCGTTTGGACAAAAACTTCATCGAAAGCAACAAGCATTCACTGTATTAAGGAGCATAACATATGTGGTATTTCGCCTGGATCCTCGGCACTCTGTTAGCTTGTAGTTTTGCAGTGATTGCAGCATTAGCCCTTGAGCACTCTGAAAGTGCAAAAGAAGCTAAAACAGCTAAAGATGGTGAGTAAATAGTATGCTGATGGATAAATCCTATCAGCTATTAGGAAAGGGCCCGATAAGGGCCCTTATCCTTATATTAGCTTTAGTAACCGCTGGTGCAGTAATGTGGGATCCTTCCCTGTTTGCAGCCAATACCAGTGCATTTCCAATCTGGCAAGGTCTTCTCATGATATGGGCAACTTGCAGCGCCATCATTTTTGGAGTGGGTTTCCTACCCAACAAATTGACGTGGCGAGTGCTGTTCCACCCATTACCTGCAGCCATCATTCTTATCTGGGGACTTGTAAAAGTCTTTAGTTAATCTAAATTCAGATTGTGGGTCATGCGACCCGCAATTATTTTTGATATCTTTACCTGCAAAGTGATTCCAAAGCGGCACTGTCTTGCGTATAGTGACACCGTTAATTAATTTAACCTAAGACGGAGTGGTTTTTTTATGTTATTTCGCTGGCCTGTTCGCGTGTATTATGAAGATACAGATGCGGGCGGAGTTGTATATCATGCACGTTATCTGGCTTTTTTTGAGCGGGCAAGAACGGAAATGTTGCGGAATAAAGGTATTAACCAACAAAGTTTACTCGCTGAGAGCCTTGGTTTTGTCGTCCGTAGTATGACCATCGACTTTATTAAGGGGGCTCGGTTAGATGACCTGCTGGAAGTAGAAACGGAAGTCGTTGAAATAAAACGCGCTTCTTTACTCTTTCAGCAAAGGTTAGTTGATTTGCAAGGTAACTTGCTTTGTGGGGCAACAGCCCTAATTGCTTGTGTGGACACATCTAAAATGAAGCCGAAAGCGCTTCCTAAGTCTATTGTCGCGGAGTTTAAGCAGTGACTGACATGAATATCTTGGATTTATTCCTAAAAGCGAGCCTATTGGTTCAGCTGATTATGTTCGTTTTGATCGGTTTTTCTATTGCATCGTGGGCGATTATTATCCAGAGAACGAAAGTTTTAAATGCCGCCACGCGCGAAGCGGAAGCATTTGAAGATAAATTCTGGTCAGGTATCGAGCTGTCCCGCTTATATAAAGAAAGCCAAGCTCGTCGTGATGCATTAGGTGGCGCTGAGCAAATTTTTTACTCTGGCTTCAAAGAATTTGTTCGCTTACATCAAGCAAATATTCATGCGCCAGATGCAGTTGTGACTGGTGCATCTCGTGCTATGCGCATTTCCATGAACCGTGAGTTGGAATCCGTTGAATCGCATATCCCATTTTTAGGTACCGTAGGGTCAATTAGTCCTTATATCGGTCTGTTTGGTACCGTTTGGGGGATCATGCACGCATTTATCGCACTGGGTGCGGTAAAACAAGCAACACTACAAATGGTTGCTCCGGGTATTGCGGAAGCTCTGATTGCAACAGCAATCGGTCTATTCGCGGCAATCCCAGCTGTTATGGCATACAACCGTTTAAACTTACGTGTGAATAAACTTGAGCAAAGCTACGATAACTTTATGGAAGAATTCCTCGCTATCTTGCATCGTCAAGCATTCTCGGCTGATAAGAAATAAGACGAGGGAGAAAAGCGAATGGCGCGCAATAGTAGACGCAGACGTGAGCTAAAATCCGAAATCAACATTGTTCCATTACTGGATGTATTGTTGGTGCTTTTGCTGATTTTCATGGCAACGGCACCCATTATCTCTCAGAGCGTGGAAGTTGACTTGCCGGATGCAACAGATACCCAAACCGTCTCATCCAGTGATAATCCCCCCGTCATTTTAGAAGTGGCGGGTGTTGATCAATATAATTTATTGGTCGATGGTGAGCGCATGGAATTACTGCCACCTGAACAAATTTCAGCGGTCGCAAAAGAACAGTTAGAAAAAAATCCGAAAACGATTTTCCTAATTGGTGGTGCGAAAGAAGTTCCTTATGACGAAGTCATTAAGGCGCTGAATATGTTACACAGTGCCGGGATCAAATCTGTTGGTTTGATGACTCAACCTCTTTAATTTGCTGATGCCACTTTGAGAGTGGCGCAGATATAATTGAAAAGAATCGATTCTTTTTTTGGAAACCAGAGTGGGAAAGACAAAAGAGAAACAGGATGACTTGAAGCGCTCATTAATGATGTCAATTGGATTGCACATCTTACTGATCGCTTTAATTGTTATAGGCTCTTTAGTGACTGTCGTCCAACTTGGCGGCGGTGGGGAAGAGGGGACTGTCATTGATGCAGTTATGGTCGACCCTGGTGCAGTTGTTGAGCAATATAATCAATCTCAACAGCAGCAAAAAAGTTCCCAGCAAGCAGCTAAAGAGCGTAAAGAACAGCAACAAAAACAAGATGCTGAGCTAAGAGAAAAGCAAGAGCAGGAACAAAAACGTCTGCAAAAACTTGAAGAAGAACGGATTCAAACTCAGCGAGAAACGGAACAACAGCAGAAACAAGCTGAAGAGCAGAAAAAGCAAGCCTTAGACGCAGCTAAAAAAGCGAAGGAAGAGCAAAAAATAGCGGAAGAAGCCGCTGCTCAAGCTAAAGCTGAAAAAGAAAAACTCGTGAAAGAACAAGCGGCAGCGAAAGAAAAAGCTGACGCACAAGCTAAGAAAGAAGCTGAAGCTGCTAAGGCTAAGGCAGAAAAAGAAGCTAAAGAAAAAGCGGAAGCGGACGCTAAAGCTAAAGCAGACAAAGAAGCTAAAGCCAAAGCGGATGCTGATGCTAAAGCAAAAGCTGAAAAAGAAGCTAAAGCTAAGGCAGATAAAGAAGCTAAAGAAAAAGCGGACAAAGAAGCGAAAGCAAAAGCTGCGAAAGCCAAAGCTGAAGCTGCGAAAAGTGCATCATCGGTTGATGATTTGCTGGGTGATTTAACTGCATCAGGACCAAGCAAGCAAGGTGGACAAACGGCTGCGGGTAGCGGTGGTGGTAAAAAATCAGGCGCATCAAATGCTGATGTTGATAGCTATGCCGGTAAAATTAAGGCTGCAGTTCAAAGTAAATTCTATGATTCAGAAAGTTATCGTGGACGTACTTGTGAATTGCAATTGAAGTTAGCACCAGATGGATTGTTGGTGAATATTTCACCGAAAAATAATCCAGCAAATGATCCTGCGTTATGTGAGGCGGCAATGAGAGCAGCAAAACTTGCGACTATGCCAAAACCACCTAGCAGAGAGGTCTATGATACGTTTAATAAATCGGGTAGCACATTGGTATTTAAGCCTTGATTTTCAATAACTCAGAGCAGTCTGTATTGTAAGTTTTGAGGCAATGTAATAAATAGTTTGTGTGCTATCTAGTTTTGTTAGTATACCTTTGTTAAAATTCAGCGAATTATTGCGGTGGTGAATATCGCAGTAAGGGAGATTAGGATGAAGCATGCGTTTAAAATAGTTCTCGGGTTCTTAATGCTATGGGCTACTGTTGCTCAGGCAGAGATCCGTATTGAGATTACTGAAGGTGTTAACTCAGCTCAGCCAATCGGCGTTGTCCCATTTAAATGGGCAGGTGCAGGTGCACCACCACAAGAAGTGGGCGGAATTGTTGGTGCTGATTTACGCAATAGCGGTAAATTTAACCCTATTGAACCAAGTCGCATGCCTCAGCAACCAGGCACGGCTTCAGAAGTGACGCCAGAGGCTTGGACTGCGTTAGGTATTAACGCGGTTGTTGTTGGTCAAGTTCAACCAGCAGCTGATGGTAGCTTTGTTGTTAGCTATCAGTTAGTGGATGTTGCCGCTAACCCAGGTGCAGTTTTAGCGCAAAACCAATTTAAAGTGACCAAAGATTGGTTACGCTATGCGGCGCATACTGCAAGTGATGAAGTATTTGAGAAATTGACTGGTATCCGTGGTGCTTTCCGTACGCGTATTGCTTACGTGGTGAAGACCAATGGCGGTCAATATCCGTTTGAATTACGAGTTTCTGACTATGACGGTTTTAACCAATTTACGGTTCACCGTTCACCAGAACCTTTAATGTCGCCAGCTTGGTCACCAGATGGCCAAAAGATTGCGTACGTAACGTTTGAAAGTGGTAGTTCTGCGCTAGTTATCCAGACTCTATCAAGTGGTGCCGTTCGTCAGGTTGCATCATTCCCACGTCATAATGGGGCACCTGCATTCTCACCAGATGGGACTAAACTAGCTTTTGCTCTGTCTAAGACAGGCAGCCTGAATTTATATGTGATGGACTTAGGTAGTGGTCAAATTCGTCAAGTAACAGATGGTCGTAGTAACAATACTGAACCAAGCTGGATGCCGGATAGCCAAACTTTAGTTTATACCTCAGATCAGGCAGGACGTCCGCAGATTTATAAAATGAATATTAATGGTGGTAGTCCTGTGCGTGTTTCCTATGAAGGATCGCAAAATCAGGATGCTGATGTAAGCCCGGATGGAACTTTCTTAGTGATGGTCAGCTCCGGGGGCGGTCAGCAGCATATCGCCAAACAGGATCTGGCAACGGGTAACGTTGAATATTTAACGTCAACGTTTCTAGATGAAACGCCGAGTATCGCACCTAACGGCACTATGGTAATTTATAGCTCCTCTCAAGGCTTGGGGACTATATTGCAGCTAGTTTCGACCGACGGGCGTTTCAAAGCGCGTCTTCCGGCAACCGATGGACAGGTTAAATTCCCTGCCTGGTCGCCGTATCTGTGATGCATAATAATAATGTGTGGCAAAAATATTAAGGATCAAAACGATGCAACTGAATAAAGTGCTTAAAGGGCTGATGATCGCATTACCAATCATGGCAGTCGCAGCTTGTAGCTCTAACAAAAACAACGACCAAACTGGTGACGATTCTTCTATGAATCAAACTAACACTGGTCTGTCTGCGGAAGAGCTGGCACGTCAGCAAATGGAACAACTGCAACAGAACAACACTGTTTACTTTGGTTTCGATAAATACAACGTATCTCCAGAGTACGCTGAAATGTTAGATGCACACGCAGCATTCCTGCGTAGCAACCCATCTGTACGTGTTGTTGTTGAAGGCCATGCGGATGAGCGCGGTACTCCAGAATACAACATCGCACTGGGCGAGCGTCGTGCTAACGCAGTTAAAATGTATCTGCAAAGCAAAGGCGTTTCAGGTGACCAAGTTTCACTGGTTTCTTACGGTAAAGAAAAACCAGCTGTGTTAGGTCACACTGAAGCAGACTACGCGAAAAACCGTCGTGCAGTCATTGCATACTAATAGATAAGCGAAATTATCTATTATGAACAGTAACTTCAGACAATTACTAGTTGGTCTGTCGTTATTGGTTGGCGTAGCGGCCCCTTGGGCCGCTATTGCCCAAGCGCCAATCAACAATGTCGGATCGGGTTCTTCCGCAGACCGCCTCACTCAACTTGAGACAGCTGTTAGCTCTCAAGGTCAAATGATTTATCAAATCCAGCAGCAATTAGCCGATAACCAACGTGATATTGATATGTTACGTGGACAGATTCAAGAAAGTGAATACAAATTGAATCAGGTTGTTGAGCGCCAAAAAGATTTGTATATGCAATTAGACAAAGCGAGTGGTGGTGATTCTTCAAGCTCTTCAGATGCAACTGATACTAGTGCATCAAATGCGCAATCATCTTCTTCAGATACGCCAGCTGCAAGCTCTGGCGGTAATGAAAAAGATGATTACAATGCAGCTGTTAAACTGGCGATGGAAAGTAAGTCCAAAGCACAGATTGACGAAGCGATTGGTGCATTGCAAGGGTTTATCAAAGCATATCCAAAATCTGGATATCAATCGAATGCCAACTATTGGCTAGGACAGTTAAACTACAACAAAGGTAGCAAGGATGACGCCGCATTCTACTTTGCGACTGTAGTTAAGCAGTATCCGAAGTCTCAAAAAAGCAGTGAAGCCTTATTTAAAGTGGGCTTGATCATGCAAGATAAGGGACAGAAAGATAAAGCGAAGGCTGTTTACCAGCAGGTATTACAACAATACCCAAATAGTTCTGGTGCAAAACTTGCAGAGAAGAAGCTCAGTACACTGTAATTGATAACCCCGAAGCGATGTAGCCGAATATTTCGGGGTTATCCGTATGTTTAGTGTGCACTTAATCTTTTTTTTAAAAAAAAGCATTGCACCCTCGTCAGAAATCAGTAATATAAGCCGCCGTTGATACGAGAAAGCGCGGGTTGATAAATCCGAGCCATATCAGCAAGAATCGATTAAACATTGATTCTAAAAACATTTAGATGGGTCGTTAGCTCAGTTGGTAGAGCAGTTGACTTTTAATCAATTGGTCGCAGGTTCGAATCCTGCACGACCCACCATCTAAAAGCAGTAAATAGTTCAAGCAGTTCAGATGGGCCATTAGCTCAGTTGGTAGAATTGTTAACTGTTAATAAGATGGTTGCAGGTTCAGCCCGTAGGGTGAGACCAAAGGTCGAAGAATCCTGTACGTTCTCGACATTATATTAGTACAGAAAATCAAAAATTAGATGGGTCGTTAGCTCAGTTGGTAGAGCAGTTGACTTTTAATCAATTGGTCGCAGGTTCGAATCCTGCACGACCCACCATCTAAAAGTAGTAAACAATTCAAGTATTTCAGATGGGTCGTTAGCTCAGTTGGTAGAGCAGTTGACTTTTAATCAATTGGTCGCAGGTTCGAATCCTGCACGACCCACCATCTCAAGTAAAACTCCAGTGATTGAATCATACCTCGACAAGATGGTTGCAGGTTCAACACGAAGTGTCAGTTCGAAGAACTGAAATCCTGCACGACCCACCATCTCAAGAAAACTCCCCAATCACAAACAACTCTGTCATTTGCATATTGTACATTGAGTGCGAGTGAGAGGCTGCGTTCAGGTTTGAGCCGAGCGAAGCGAGACAGCGTTGCGCTTGCCGCAACGACCCGAAGGGCGAGGGCAAAGCCCGAGTGATCCTGCACGACTATCTCTTTCTGTACCCTTAGAAAATCCCAAAAAACTAGCATTCCCTCGCCAGCCTAATACCATTTATTCCAGATTTTCAGGAATTAACCCATTATCCTTTAAGATCCCGATAACGATTTCTTGCACTTTTAAACCCACCGCACGGTTATCTTGATAACCAAACAGTTCAATGGCCTCAGTCATCGCTTCCATAAAATGACCCATCAAGCAATGTAGAGATAATGCAGCTTTTTGCGCAGTACCGCAGTCAAAAATCGTTTCAGTAGCTTGAATAACATGCTCTGGCATCCATTGTTGGTAATGTTTACCGTTATACCAAACATCGTGTTGTGTATTTCCATGAGCAACAGTTTGCTCAAGTAAGCTGAGAAAGAAACGTTTCATGTCAGTACTTCTTGACCAAGCGCTCCATAGCTCATTACGCGTTAATGCAATTGCCACTTGGTGAGCCTCAAACCAAAAATCCGTAATCAGCTCATTAAACTGATGCCCACTCAACGGCGCGGGCTTTAATACGCTAGGGTTGGGTGACGGTAGTGCATCTGTGATCCCAGTTTTATCTAATAGCACCATAAAACCACGTGAGTAAGTACTATCTAACCCTTGTTGCTGCATTTTGAGTAATCGAGAAGGTTCTGCAAATGTAAAATCAACTTTGCGTCCTTCTTCATAAATCACTAAACAGGTGGGATTTTCTGGCTCATTTTCACCACCATTTTCTAAATGTAATGCGATTAATGGATTGGCAATAAGGCTAACCCATTGCTTATCATTGAAAAGTGCAGTCACACCATGACCAATAAGTTCAATATCAATGTCTGAATAGCCATCGATGTCTAATTCTCGTCCTCTAGAGCCCGTCAGTATGACGGCTTCAATTCTAGGTTCGAGTAATGAAATAGAAATTATTTTATTTAATAGCGTTGCAGGTGATTCCATAACTAACCTATTGGAGTTAACAGAAGCCGCTAAGATACCGACAAATGAAGAGAAAAGCGAAAAACAAATCGTGAAAAAGGGCGCTACGGTAAAATCATTCGCTCATTGATGAAAAGGTTGGAGACATCTTAGCCAAATAAGCGTATCGTGTTTAGTATATAAAACAAAAATATGCAGAATTAGGGGTTTTATGAATATTTTTAAGCATAAAATAACTTTCTGCTAAACAGAGGCGAGAAATGAGCGAGTTTATCGATTTTGACCATGCTGTTTATCCTTTTCCTCCTAAACCAGCACCGTTAAATACCGATCAGAAAGCGTTTTACCGTGAGCGCATTAAACAATTATTGGTCGAAAAAAATGCGGTGATTGTCGCGCATTACTATACCGATCCTGAAATACAAGCATTAGCGGAAGAAACTGGCGGCTGTGTTGCTGATTCTCTTGAAATGGCGCGCTTTGGCGCTCGGCATGATGCATCAACCCTGGTTGTTGCTGGCGTACGATTTATGGGGGAAACAGCCAAAATCCTAAGCCCAGAAAAAAATGTCTTGATGCCAACACTCGACGCACAATGCTCGTTGGATATTGGCTGTCCAGATGAAGAATTTACCCGCTTTTGTGATGCTCACCCAGATAGAACGGTGGTGGTTTATGCGAATACCTCCGCAGCGGTAAAAGCCCGTGCAGACTGGGTGGTGACCTCCAGTATTGCAGTAGAGCTGATTGAGCACTTAGACAGTCTCGGAGAAAAGATCATTTGGGCGCCGGATAAGCACTTAGGACGCTATGTTCAACAACAAACCGGCGCGGATATTCTGTGCTGGCAAGGGGCCTGTATCGTTCACGATGAATTTAAGACCCAATCATTAGAGAAAATGAAAGCCATGTACCCAGATGCGGCGGTACTGGTTCACCCTGAGTCACCCCAAGCTGTTGTTGATTTGGCGGATGCGGTTGGTTCCACGAGCCAATTAATTAAAGCTGCACAAACATTACCGAATCCATCCATGATAGTGGCGACTGATAAGGGCATTTTTTATAAAATGCAGCAAGCATGTCCAGATAAGTCACTGTATATCGCTCCAACGGCAGGTGAGGGGGCCACATGCCGTACTTGTGCTCATTGTCCTTGGATGGCGATGAATGGCTTACAGGCAATTACAGAGGCCTTAGAAGGCAATGGTATCGAGCATCAAATACATGTAGATGCACAGTTGCGTGAAAAAGCCCTATTACCATTGGATAAAATGTTAAAGTTTGCAGAAAGTCTAAAATAACAACCAAGAATACGCGGTTTAATTTCAAATAAGTTAACCGTGTGATATTGATGAGCAATGCTATTTTAACTATGAATGATAAATAGGATTTAAAAATGGAGTTTTTTAGCACCGCAAATACGTTAGTGCAGATCCCTGTATGGGGTTCTGTGTATGATCTGTCTTATATTGAAGCCGTAGGGACGATCGCGGGTTTATTGTGTATTTTATTGGCAAGCTTCGAAAAAACCATTAACTACTTATTTGGTCTGATTAACGTGACCTTATTCGCAGTGATTTTCTTTCAAATTCAGTTATATGCTAATTTGCTTTTACAGGTGTTTTTCTTTGGTGCCAATATTTATGGTTGGTATGCTTGGAGTCGAGTATCAAACTCTCAAGAAGCCGAGTTGAAAATCCGCTGGCTAAGCCTTCCTAAAGCGTTAACAACGCTAGTCATCTCTGTGTTAGCTATCATTTTCCTCACCTTTAATATTGATGCGGTATTTGGACGCCTTGCGACTTGGGCTGTTGAATTATTAAACCTCTTTGGTGCTAATTTAACCTTACCAACAATAGACCCAGATGCTTTCCCATTCTGGGATTCCACGATGACGGTGTTATCTGTGGTTGCGATGATTTTAATGACCCGCAAGTATGTCGAAAACTGGCTACTTTGGGTGGTGATTAACGTTATTAGCATTGTGATTTTCTTTATCCAAGGCGTGTATGCAATGTCACTGGAATATTTAATTCTGCTTGGCATTGCATTGAATGGTTCTCGGTTGTGGATCAAATCCGCGAAAGAAAATGGCTCAACGGCGTTATCTCGTGACTAAGCCTCTTGTTGAGTCAGTTACTCAATAGGAAAAAATGCAAAAAACGGCTAAAGTAACATCATCGTTATTTAGCCGTTTCTTTATATTTTTACTCTGTATTATCCCTCAACTGTTTAGCTATTGTGCTAGATATCACAGTTTCACCTCATTTTATAATTGGAAGCGGAATAATGAGTGATTATCTCGCCATTTTGGCTGTTTACAGATGGCTGGGGAACAGTTAGATTGAAATTTCGATACCTGTCGCATTTTAAGTTAATTGTTAGCTATTGAGACTCAAAAAGGTATGTAACTCAACTTTAGGAAAAATAATAAACATTGGATATACCAGTATGAACTATCAGAACGATGACGTCAGAGTAAAACAAATAAAAGAATTATTACCCCCTATTGCACTGCTTGAAAAATTTCCAGCAACCGATAAAGCGGCGTTTACCGTTCATGAAGCTCGTCATGCTATTCATAATATCCTAGTAGGGAAAGATGACCGTCTTGTGGTTGTTATTGGCCCTTGTTCGATTCACGATACAAAAGCGGCTTTAGAGTATGCCGAGCGCTTGAAAAAATTACGCGAAGAGCTAAACGGTTCTTTAGAAATAGTGATGCGAGTTTATTTTGAAAAACCGCGTACTACCGTCGGTTGGAAAGGGTTAATTAACGATCCTCATATGGATCACAGCTTTGATATTAACGAAGGCTTACGTATTGCGCGTGAATTGCTGTTAACAATCAATGACCAAGGTTTACCAACGGCAGGTGAATTCCTTGATGTGATCAGCCCACAATATGTGGCCGACTTAATGAGTTGGGGTGCCATTGGTGCGCGTACGACTGAATCGCAAATTCACCGTGAATTAGCTTCCGGCTTATCTTGCCCTGTAGGGTTTAAAAACGGAACTGATGGCACGATTAAAATTGCGATTGATGCGATTAACTCAGCACGCTCGGCGCACAGTTTCTTATCGGTCACTAAATGGGGGCACTCTGCTATTGTGAATACGAGCGGAAACCCTGACTGCCATATTATTTTGCGTGGTGGTAAAACGCCAAATTACAGTGCTGAACATGTTAAAGAAGTGCGTGAAGGACTGACGAATGCAGGGCTTATCCCAAGCATTATGATCGACTTTAGCCATGCTAACAGCAGCAAGAAATTTGAAAAACAGATGGAAGTTGCAACGGATGTCAGTGCACAGCTGAGTAATGGTGATCGCTCAATCACGGGCGTGATGATCGAAAGCCACTTAGTTGAAGGTAACCAGAATTTAGAATCTGGCGAACCTCTAGTGTATGGCAAGAGCGTAACTGACGCGTGTATTGGCTGGGATGATACCGAAAAAGTTTTACGTCAATTATCCGATGCAGTGATTGCTCGTCGCCAAAAGTAATTAATAAAAAACGCGTTTAAAATCTGAAAAAAGCCAGTTCGTTAATTTAGGAACTGGCTTTTTTTGTGATTATTTCTGCACTCGATTTAATAATTTTTCAATGCTTGCCTGATCTTCAGGTGCCATATTTGCAGGATTAGCAGAGAGCTGAATATCTGAACCATCCACTTTGGCTATGAAAAATAATTTTCCTTTTTCACTTTTTACGTAGAACACATCTTTGAGTGGAATACGGTAGCAATAAGCAAAGATATTCGGGCGAATATAAAAATGCGCATCTTTAATTGCTAAGTAGGTACTGGTGCTGGCTTTTTTACCAAAGAAACCTAAGAAAACGGCCAGTACGAATAAAAACATACCTAGGCTTTGGCTTAATATAATCAATACAATACCTAAAATCGCAATTGGGAATACCATCATTGTATTGCTGCGTTTATTCATCGGGATACTGACGTCGAAAGGGACATTGATGGTGGTATCAAATGGCGTGAGTGGGTGGTAACGCCAGCGAATGGCAGAAAAGACCATCCCCATCGCAAATACAATAGTAATTGGCATGAGTGCGACGCTGCTGATCACGGCAAGAACAATGGCGAATGTAGGTTTATAATTGAGTACCATCATACTGACGATTTGCAGTGGGAAGCTGACACACGCAATAATCATCAATGTTTTCATCAGCTCAGGGTTTGCACTCCCCGCAGGTCCTTCAAGGGTCATTTCCCCCGTTTGTAACATATACAGTAGCGCACCTAAAATACTGGCGCTGAGGATTAACCCCACCCAGACATAAAGATTAAACTTATTCATTTTCTTGATTTATCAACCTTTCAGTGAATTTTTCCCTATGATAGTCGGTTATCGGTATTTTCGACACTCCGAGGTGATGGATTTTATAATCAAACTCGAAAAATAAAGAAAAATGCCAATAAAAAAGGGCTAAGCCATTGGCTTAACCCTCAATAGGCATAAAGAAAAGTTAGTAATTACTTCGCTTTACCTTGGTTTGCAACCGCGGCTTGTTTTGCTGCGATTTCATCTTGGTTACCCAGATAGTAGCGTTTGATTGGTTTCATGTTCTCATCGAACTCATAAACCAGTGGCACTGCTGTTGGGATGTTCAGGTTCAGAATCTCTTCTTCACCCATGTTGTCCAAGTATTTAACCAGTGCACGCAGTGAGTTACCGTGAGCTGCGATGATCACTTTCTCGCCTTTTTCAACACGTGGTTTAATCACTTCTTCCCAGTAAGGAACAACACGGTCGATAGTGGTTGCTAAGCTTTCAGTGACTGGCAGTTCAGATGGTTTCAAGTTTGCGTAACGTGGGTCATGACCAGGGAAACGCTCATCATCTTTAGTCAGGTCTGGTGGAGTGATAGCAAAACCGCGACGCCACAGTTTTACTTGCTCATCACCGTATTTTGCAGCAGTTTCTGATTTATCTAAACCTTGCAGTGCACCGTAGTGACGCTCGTTTAGTTTCCAGCTTTTTTCAACTGGCAGCCATTGCTGTTCAACTTGATCCAGAATGTTCCATAAGGTGTGGATAGCACGTTTTAGAACGGAGGTATAAGCGAAATCAAAAACAAAGCCTTCTTTTTTCAGCAGTTGACCTGCATTTTTGGCTTCTTCACGACCTTTTTCTGACAGTTCTACATCAGTCCAACCGGTGAAGCGGTTTTCTTTGTTCCACTCACTCTCACCGTGTCTTACTAAAACCAGTTTAGTTACAGCCATAGCTAAAACTCCTATCAGTACATTCAAATTAGAAATGAATTATTGCTGACCTACATTATAGGGATAGTCGCCCCGAACGCTAGTGACAACATGACGTTTTCTCAGTTTTAAGCCAAAAAAATCAATAATATCTAGGGATTAGTGATTTTAATTTAACTTAAGGTTAGGCGAAACGATTTAGTTTATTAGGTGTTTTAGCACCGTGTCACTGACTCAGTAAATCAGAAGGTATGGCATAGATTTAACCCTAAGTGAATCGATACAGCAAGTGAAAAATTCAATAATAATATGTGCTGGATTAATTTATTGGGGAATTTGATAAGCGGTAATAAATGATGCTGGTAAGTAAATACTTACCAGCAAGATAACGGAGTTATAGTTCTGATACGACTTCAATATCGTAGTGGTATTTATCCCCATCAGGAACAAATTTCAGTCGATGGGTAATGCACGATGGAGCATCTTCTTGGTGATGTGAAACAAACAATAGCTGAGTATTTCCTCGGCTAAGCATAATATCGATAAAACGCAGAACCAGCAGGCGATTTAGCCCATCAAGCCCTTGAAGAGGTTCATCCAAAATAAGCATGGTAGGGTGTTTAACCAAAGCGCGAGCAATCAGAATTAATCGCTGTTGACCCCACGATAAGCTATGAAATGGTTGTTGAGCCGTTTGTGGCGCAAATCCAAGTAGTGCTAGCCATTCATAAGCTAATTGAACTTGGCGGTCTGAAGGTGTTTGATACAGACCAATGGAGTCATGGAAACCGGAAATAATGACGTTGAGTACACTGGTTGCCACACGATATTCTTGATGAATACTGTTACTGACATAGCCAATATGGCGCTTAATATCCCAAATCGTTTCTCCACTGCCGCGACGGTGTCCAAACAAGGTTAAATCATTACTATAACCTTGAGGATGGTCACCAGTGATCAGGCTTAATAGCGTGGATTTACCTGCACCATTTTCACCAATGATCTGCCAGTGTTCTCCGGGATTAACTTGCCAGCTTAGCCCATGCAAAATGGGTTTATCGTTGTAGCTAACGACGCCATTATTTAAAACAATACGTGGTGTCTCTTTATCAAGCGTATCTTCAAGAGTTGGGTCTTCTTGTTCAGGAATAGTAAGTTGCTTGATTTTTTCGCTGTGCTGTAGCTGGTGGATCAGCGTGTTAGCAAGCACTGACTCTCTCTCGCCACTTAGAGTGAGTTTACAGTCAGCGACAACACCAATGTGCTCAACAAAATCGGGGATCTCATCAAAGCGGTTGAGCACCAATACGACAGTGAGTCCTTTATCATGCAGGCTAAAGAGCAGTTCGCTAAGGTTGCTTCGTGAATAAATATCTAAGCCATCAAAGGGTTCATCGAGGATCAGTAAGTCTGGAGAACCCATCAACGTTTGGCACAGTAGGACTTTGCGAGTTTCCCCCGTAGACAGGTATTTAAAGCGACGTGATAGCAAATCGCTGATACCAAATCTAGCCGCAAGCTCTAAGCACAATTCATTATCTTTATGATGAAGTTGAATAATCTCCGCGGCAGTAAAGCCAGTATCTTCTTCATCGTCACTGAGTAAGTCGGTGTTATTACGTTGCCACTCTTCTGCGATGATTTTTTGTAGCTGCTCAAAAGAGAGGCGAATAGGGGATTTGAGGCCGCTTTGGGTGATACCGGAAAGGGATTGCAACTCCCCAGAGAGTACGCGTGCTAGCGATGACTTTCCGCTACCATTGGCACCAATAAAAGCCCAGCTTTCACCCGAATGAATTTCGAGATGAGGAATATCGAGCGTTTGGGTTTCGCTCAGTTTAAAGCACCCATTTTGTATTGTTATCGAGCTCATTTAGCTTCCTTATCATTGACCTGCCTGCTATCACAAATAATCAGGTTTACAAGTAAAGTCAATAAGTCGACATGAGAGGAAGCTAAAAAATAGTGAATCAGGGACAATATTAGGGGCATTAACCCCTAAAAATCTAGCAAAGTGTAGCGATAATCACTTGATCAGCATTAAATAGCGCTGTAATTGGATCGTTAATCGCCAGCTTTAACGCATCAACTTCTTGATTTGATAAGGTGGAGCAGAGTGTTTCTCCACCCGCTAAAGTGACAAGGATTTCGCTGTTTTCAGGGCCTCTTTCGAGGGTTGAAACGGTGCCTGAGAGTTGATTATCAAAATGGGTTTCGCTTGGTTTCTTGGTCAGTTTGACCCACGGCGCTTTAATCAGGGCGAGGACTTCTTTTCCTTCAACTAAGCCAAGGCGGTTAGCGCTAGATTCGGTGAGTGCGGCGTTAATGACGGTTTTCTTGTCGGCCAGTTTCACTTGAACGTGCTGTAAAACATGGTTGTGATCTCGTGCAATCAGAGTGCCGAAAAACTGGTTGCGGGCACTGGTTTGTAATGAAAAGCGAGAAATTGCAGCGAGCAGGCTATCAAGAGGAAGGCTATCATCTTTGAGCACATCAAAAGCTTTTTGTTGAATTTGCCCCAGTAAATCATAGAGCTGGATTAATCTTTCCCCATATTGGGTGAGCGTGGTTCCGCCACCACCTTTGCCTCCGGTTGATCTATCCAACAGAATGTCATCAGTGAGTTGGTTCATTTCATTGATGGCATCCCACGCACTTTTATAGCTGATCCCTGCAAGTTTAGCACCTTGGCTAATTGATCCTGTCGCTTTTATTTGCTTTAGTAAAGCAATTCGGCGAGGGTCGGCAAATAAACTTCCCTGTAGCTTCAATGTAAGTAAGATTTCGGCCTGCATTGTTAAGATCTCCCTGCTAGGATTGTGGCGGCAAAGGCAAAAAGCACGTTTCGTATCTTGCTAGTATAATAATTTGTCTAAAATAGTATGCAATATAATGCTATTGTGCGTTATTATTTTCATTGTATCGATTTTTCCCTCGTCAGCGTATCAGAATGCTGGTGAGCACAGTATCACTGAAGAGGCTTAGATGTTAGAACTTATCAAAAGTTTGGGCTTTGCCCTGTTAATGGTTCCGGTTGTAATGGTAATGATCATGGGTCTGATCTATGGCTTAGGTTCATTCTTTAACCTATTGTCTAAAGCGCACGTCCCGCATCACCATCATGAAGAAAGAAAATAACCTTTTAAAGGTTTATTTTCGTGCTAATTATTGCCCTCTGGCTATTCCATAGTCGGGGGGCAAGTCATTTTTATCCCCTAAAAAATAGTCCGTTATGCTAGCGGAGCTACGGTTATGGGAAGCGCATCAAAAATTATCAATTATAAATTTATTTCCGCTGTAATTATCCTACCTAATTCGATATACATAGCTATGCGCATTAAGACGCTAAATTATTAAATTGATAATTCATATTACATTAATTCTGTACGTATTATTTAAAAGGATGGTTTACTATGAAATTAGTTATGGCTGTTTTTATTCAATTATTATTTATATTTGGTATTAATATAGCGAATGCTTCAACTCTAATAGAGTCTTTATCGCAGTGTAATGCGGAATTCTTTAAAGATGCTAGTAAAAACAATAAATTAAATCCTATTATTGATGAATTTTACCAGCAAAAAATAGTTGATGGTCAGGATTTTATAAAACCTATCGAACTGAAAGAAGATAATTTAGTTTTCGAACAATTTGCGGTTAATTACACGAATTTTAACAAATATAAGGATGTTTCTCCTAGTGCGCCTTCTGGTGAATACTATTATTGGGGATTTGAAACAACTCAGCCTTTTAATGATGTAATTAAAGCATTGTCTAAAAAAATAGACCTCGTTAAAGTTGCGGATGGTGCTTACGTATATAATGCGATGTATCGTAATTCAGTATCGGATAAATGGTTAAAAAATAATTCTCCTGCATCAAGCATTGCACCAGATGAAGAGTCTGCTGAAAAATTATTTATCGTTGAAGAAGGTCGCGATAAAACTGTGACTTTGTTTTGTACGGTTCAAGGTAAACTCGATCAGAAAGATCTACGAGAAGCAGGGCTAATCAAATGAATATTAAATTGATTATCTTTTCGTTGGCCTGTTTTGCTGTCATGGGTTGCCAAAATATCAGTAAATCCCCAACGCAACCTGATACTCAATCTTCTGAATTGCCCGAAGGATATGTAAAGTGGCTTGAAACTAAATCGAGCCATTTGTATATGGCTAAACCAGATTCCCATTACTACCAAGGTAATCCTGATCTTGTTCAAATCGATATCGTTACATCATTTAAAAAGGAAGAAGAATTCCGTGGCGTTAAAATGAAGTCGATGAGAGCGACTCATGTTTTTGATTGCCGAAAACCCAATAAATACACAGAACGGCCAATTGGTTTTTTCGCTAATCAATACGCCACTGGCAAGCCAGACATTCCTTATCCCGAAACAAGCAGTAAATGGGAAATAGCAGGGGAAAACAATTTCAATGCTATGTTTTGGAAAAAATTATGTGAAATCCGTGCCGATGTTGATAAATCTACTGATATTTTTGTCGATGTCTTAAACAAGCAAAGCCCGATAAAAATAAATGATTGGTTAAGTGTAACTGGGGCTGAAAAGCAAGCCAATGTTATTCGTATGTCATATCAAGTTGATAACATGACAAAAGCGGCATTCCATCAAAAATTTGACAATGAAATTAAGCATCAACAGATTGAAAGGTACTGTGACCTGTTTATGAATAAGTTTGGTATGGCGAAACCTAAAGCGATGTATTTAGATTTTTACATAAAAGGCTCAGTTGCTGAATCTCTCGAGATTGATGACCAGCAATGTCAATCTTTCGTTAAGTAGTTTAATCATCACTATAGGATAGGCAATAGAAACACTAATGTTGTCTATCCTCCTGTCGATATTATTGTTATGAGTTCGTAAATTCATCAATTATTGAGCTAGCACACCTTTATGCATTGTTTGACTTTAAGTTAACGCTGTATCTTGATATATATAGCGTGTTAAATAATACAATGGTGGATTAACATGAAAAAAGGTTTGATATCTCTGGTTGCGGGTGCCACGTTAACACTGACTATGGTGGGTAATAGCTTCGCGGCTGAAAAAATTACCGTGTTTGCAGCAGCGTCACTGACTAACGCACTGAATGAAATTTCAGAGCAATATAAGAAAGAAACGAATGTTGAAGTGGTGGCTTCTTATGCTTCTTCTTCAACGCTGGCTCGCCAGATTGAGCAAGGTGCACCGGCAAATATGTTTATCTCTGCTGATCAGCAGTGGATGGACTTTGCGATTGATAAAAATCTGATGGTTAAAGACACCCGTTATACTTTATTAGGTAACGAGTTAGTGCTGATTGCACCGAAAGATTCAAAAATCGATAAAGTGGAAATTAACAAACAGACCGATTGGAAAAAACTGTTAGATGGCGGCCGCTTAGCAGTTGGCGACCCTGATCACGTTCCTGTTGGGATTTATGCAAAAGAAGCATTGACCTATTTAGGGGCTTGGGAAACGGTTGACCCATTATTAGCGCGTACTAACAACGTACGTAGCGGTATGGCACTCGTTGAGCGCCAAGAAGCACCATTAGGTATTGTGTACGGCTCTGATGCTGTTGCAAGCCAAAAAGTAAAAGTAGTGGGTATTTTCCCTGCTGACACTCATAAACCTGTTGAATATCCAATGGGAATTGTGAAAGATCAGGATAATAAAGCGACCCGTGATTACTATGAATACCTGAAAACCCCTGCGGCTTCAGAAATATTCAAGCGTTACGGCTTCACTCCAAATCAAAAATAATTAAGAGATCATATCGTTGCAGATGTTAAGTCCTTATGAATGGGAAGCGATTTACCTCAGTTTAAAAGTTTCCAGCGTGGCGGTGCTATTTAGCTTACCGTTTGGTATTTTGATGGCTTGGGTATTAGTCCGCTGCCATTTTCCTGGCAAAACATTGCTCGACAGTATTATCCACTTACCACTGGTGCTGCCACCAGTGGTAGTGGGGTATTTGCTACTCGTTAGTATGGGAAAGCGAGGGTTCATTGGCGAATGGCTGTATGACTGGTTTGGTTTCAGTTTTACATTCAGTTGGCGAGGAGCCGCATTAGCATCGGCGGTGGTTGCATTTCCATTAATGGTGAGAGCGATACGCTTAGCGCTAGAAGCCGTAGATAAAAAGCTGGAACAAGCCGCACGAACCCTTGGTGCAAGCCCATTAAGAGTTTTTTTCACGATCACCATTCCATTATCGTTGCCGGGAATTATCGTCGGTACGGTTTTAGCGTTTGCACGTTCTCTTGGCGAATTTGGGGCAACCATTACGTTTGTGTCTAATATTCCAGGGGAAACTCAGACAATCCCACTCGCTATGTATACATTGATAGAAACGCCGGGAGCAGAAACTGATGCGGCGCGTCTGTGTATTATTGCGATTGTCTTAGCATTAATTTCGTTATTAATTTCAGAATGGCTCACCCGTTGGGGCAAGAAGCGTCTGGGGGTAGCCTAGTATGTTAGAACTAAATTTTGCGCAAAAATTGGGTGATTTACAAATGGAAGTGAATACCCAGTTACCCACGGAAAGCATCACGGCAGTTTTTGGATTATCCGGTGCGGGAAAAACATCACTAATCAATGTGATAGGCGGATTAACTAAGCCAAATAAAGGGCGGATAGTCCTAAATGGACGTACGCTGGTGGATATCGAAAAAGGCATCTGTCTACCCCCAGAAAAGCGCCATATTGGCTATGTTTTCCAAGATGCTCGGTTATTTCCTCACTACCGCGTAAAAAGTAATTTACGTTACGGTATGGCGCCGCAAATGAAAGAGCGATTCGACGATATCGTTGAATTGTTGGGAATTGAAAAATTACTAAATCGCTTCCCAATGACCCTATCCGGTGGGGAAAAACAGCGAGTGGCGATTGGGCGCGCATTATTAACAGCGCCTGAAATTCTGTTGATGGACGAGCCATTAGCCTCCCTTGATCTCCCACGTAAGCGTGAATTATTGCCTTACTTAGAAAAGCTTTCCCAAGACGTTAAAATCCCAATTTTGTATGTCAGTCATAGCCTCGATGAAATCCTGCGTTTGGCTGATAAAGTTATCGTCATGGCGCAAGGTAAAGTGAAGGCATTTGGCCCCCTAGAAGAGGTGTGGGCAAGTAGTGCTCTGCGACCTTGGTTGCAGCAAGAAACCTTGAGTAGCGTGCTGAGTGTGGAAGTGCATAGCCAGCATCCAGATTATCAGATGACGGCGGTGATGGTTGGCAATCAAAAATTGTGGATCCCCCGCATCGATGTAGATAAAAACAGTGCGTTGCGGTTACGCATTGATGCGTCTGATGTCTCTTTAGTGCTTGAAAAACCGCAAGTTAGTAGTATCCGAAATATTCTATCTGCGGAAGTGGTGGAGTGGATAGAAGATGGCGAGCAAGTGGATGTGAAGTTAGATTTGGGTGATGAACACTATCTGTGGGCGAGGATTACGCGCTGGGCTAGGGATGAACTTTCGATCCGTAAGGGGCGGAAGGTGTTTGCGCAGGTTAAGTCGGCATCTCTTTCTAAAACATTCTAAAGGATTGTCGTTCTTCACACCGCAGCGTTGTTGCCTTCATTAACTCACCCTAGTCACATACTTGTGTATGCTCCTAGGGATGAGTGAATTCGTCGCCTAGCTGCAATGCGAATAACTTAGAGCCTTGCTCCGAGTTATGCATTTATCTATGCGACAGTACTTCTTACAAAACATATTTGCGGATCACTTCGGCGATACCGGGTTCGGTATTAACGCGAGTGACTAGCTTGGCTTGCTGCTTGATTTCATCAACGGCGTTACCCATAGCAACCCCTAGACCCGCAGTCGTTAGCATACTTAAATCATTGAAATTATCGCCGAAAGCAACCACATCATTCATGCTCATGCCTTGGGATTCGACCCATTCTTTCAGGCGCTGGCCTTTGCTATTGCCTTTGCGACCCACATCCACTTGATCTTCCCACGACCATTCGCAATCTAAGTCTAATTCTGACTCAATTTCACGAACAACATCGTGCAGGCGTTGATGGTCTGGGGAGGTGACTGCAAATTTCCAAATATATTCATACTGATTGAGCGCATGAGCGAAGTCTTCGATAAATTCGAAGTTTGGACGCTGGTGTTGAGGTAAAGATTGCGCCCAATTTAATGTCCGCGTCACACCTTCAGTTTTCGTGTGATATAGCATCGCATTATCAACATACATTAAATGTTGAATATCAGAGCCGCGCAGTTTTTCAATCAGTAAAGCAGCGGAATCCACCGTCATTGGGTTCGACTCTAAGACTTTTTTACCTAAATAGTCATACAGATAGGTACCGTTACAGCAAATTGCGGGGGTATCTAAGTCAAGCGTCTGATAAAACGGATGAATGGCCACATGGTGGCGACCTGTCACAATGATGACTTTGACCCCTTGTCGACGGGCTTCATTCAGGGCTTCTAAAGATTCGGGCAGAATTTTTTTCTGGTGATCAAGTAGCGTTCCATCGAGATCAAGGGCAATAACACGGTATGACATAAACGACTCCATATGATTTTTTCGGATTCATTTTAGGGCTTTATGATAACTGAAGTTGATTAGTGTTTATACACTAAACTGTGCTGCGTAGGTTTTTAGTGGTGATTGGGTTTTTAACCGTAATTTGGTTTTTTAGCGGCAATTTGATTTTTTTTCGGTATAGTCAGTCCATCATTTCATTCGATGATTTTACTATCAATCAAGGAGTCAGGATGGATCAGGTTGTTTATGTTGCCAGCCCAGAAACCCAACAAATTCACGTTTGGGCGATGAACCAAGTGGGTGAACTCTCACTGCTGCAAACCGTGAGTACACCGGGGCAAGTGCAGCCAATGGTGGTGAGCCACGATAAAAAGCATCTGTATATCGGGGTCGGGCCTCACCTGAGTGTTGTGACCTATGATATTGAACCTCAAGGCACATTACGTTTTAAAGCGCAGACCAGCGTGCCGGGAAAACCCGTGCATTTGTCGCTGGATAATAGCGGTAAATTCCTGTTTGTCCCTTCTTATCACCAGCACAATTTAACGGTATTACCGATTGGCAGTGACGGCGTTGCAGGGGCACCAATTCAAGTTATCGAAGGATTACGCCATCCGCATTCATCCCATATGGACGCTGATAATCAGCAGCTGTGGGTGCCATGTTTAGGCGAAGATCATATTCGCCTGTTTGATCTGACAGAAAATGGCTATTTAACTGAAGCCACAGCGGATCAAATCACGACAGCATTGAAATCAGGTCCTCGCCATTTAGCGCTACACCCTCAAGAAAAAGTGATTTACTGCTTGAATGAACTAGATTCCACGATCAACGTTTATTATAAATTTACGCGTTACCGTGAAATGCAGAATGTCGCGTTGTACCCTGAGGGGAATCAGAGCCAGCGTTGGGCGGCGGATATTCATATCACGCCAAATGGTCGTCATTTATATGCGAGTGAACGCTCAGAAAGTTACTTAGCTCACTATCAAGTGTCTGAGAATGGGCGCGAGTTAAGTTTAGTTGGACGCTACCCAACGCAAGCGCAGCCTCGTGGTTTTAATATTGACCCATCAGGGAGTTTCTTGGTATCGAGCGGACAAAAATCCGATCATATTTCCGTATCAGAGATTGATTCTATCACTGGAAAATTGACTGAATTAGCGAGTTATAAAGCCTCTGCGGGCTGTATGTGGGTGACATTCCGTTAAAGGTTGAGCAAATGTCGCTGAGTGGACAGCTCAGCGACATTTTACGTTAAGCGGCGAGCACTTTTTCCATTGCTTGAGTTATTTTACTTAGCTGTTCTGGGGTAATAATATACGGCGGCATCACATAAATAAGCTTACCAAATGGGCGTACCCATACCCCTTCAGCCACAAAAACTTTCTGCAATTCGGCCGTATTGACCGGCTGCTTCATCTCAATCACACCTATAGTGCCTAACACCCGAATATCCTGCACACTTGAATAACGGGCAAGGGGAAGTAACTCCGTTCTCAGTTGCTGTTCAATGTTGGCAACAGTTTCTTGCCATGGGTTTTCTAGCAATAATTTCAAACTGGCATTGGCAACGGCGCAGGCCAATGGGTTCCCCATAAAGGTCGGTCCGTGCATAAAGCAGCCTGCTTCCCCATTACTGATGGTTTCCGCGACATGGCGGGTGGCAATGGTGGCAGATAGCGTCATATATCCCCCCGTCAAACCTTTTCCTAGGCACATGATATCAGGTGAAATTTCTGCATGCTGGCAAGCAAATAACTTTCCGGTACGGCCAAACCCTGTGGCGATTTCATCCGCAATCAGCAGTAATCCGTAGTGGTCGCAAAGCTCACGAACGCCTTTAAGGTAATTAGGATGATAGAAACGCATTCCGCCCGCACCTTGTACGATAGGTTCGAGGATGATCGCAGCAATATCTTGATGGTTTTCGGCAAGTTGATGCTTGAGTGGCTGAAGATCATTTTCATTCCATTCATCATGGAAACCACATTGAGGCGCGTCGACAAAAATATGAGGCGGCAAATAACCTTTGTATAAACCGTGCATGGAATTGTCAGGATCACACACCGCCATCGCACCAAAAGTATCCCCATGATAACCATGACGTAACGTGAGAATTCGCTGGCGCTTTTCACCACGAGCTTGCCAGTATTGCAGCGCCATTTTTAAGGAAACTTCCACGGCGACGGAGCCTGAATCGGCAAGGAAAACACACTCTAATGGCTCAGGGGTGATGGCAACCAGTTGCTTGCACAATGCAATGGCGGGTGGATGGGTAATGCCCCCGAACATCACGTGGGACATTTTCGCCAGTTGGTCGGTGACTGCTTGATTGAGTACCGGGTGATTATAGCCATGAATGGTTGCCCACCATGATGACATTCCATCCACCAGCCTTCTACCACCTTCCATAATCAGCTCCGCACCTTCTGCGGCAACGATTGGGTAGGCAGGAATAGGGTGGCTCATTGAGGTGTAAGGATGCCAAATGTGCTTGGCATCAAAAGCAATATCACAGCTGTCCATAATTATTTTCCGTCAACTTTTTTTAGATCATTTAGTTGACATGATAATCGCAATATTTAAACTGGCAACAACTTTTTCAACTGGAGAGTTCCCGTGAGCCAACTAAAACAGTGGACAATAAAACAAGCTAACGAACTGTTTTCAATGCCGTTTTTTGAATTATTATTTCAAGCACAGCAAGTACATCGCCAACATTTTGACCCGCAACAAGTGCAAGTGAGCACGCTGCTATCTATCAAAACAGGGGCATGCCCTGAAGATTGTAAGTATTGCGCTCAGAGTGCGCGGTATAAAACGGGCTTAGAAACTGAGCGCTTGATGGAAGTCCAGCAAGTGGTTGAATCGGCGAAGAAAGCGAAAAATGCCGGTTCTACGCGTTTTTGTATGGGGGCTGCGTGGCGTAACCCGAAAGAGCGTGATATGCCTTACCTTGAAATGATGGTCAAGGAAGTGAAAGCGCTAGGCATGGAAACGTGCATGACGCTGGGAATGATTGATGATTCGCAAGCAGGTCGCTTAGCGGATGCCGGTTTGGATTACTATAACCATAACCTTGATACCTCACCGGAATATTACGGCAATATTATCACCACGCGAACTTACCAAGACCGTTTAGATACGCTGGATAACGTGCGTAATGCGGGAATTAAAGTCTGTTCAGGTGGCATTTTGGGCCTAGGTGAAAAAGTCAGTGACCGTGCGGCATTACTCGTGCAGCTGGCGAACTTACCAAAACCACCTGAAAGTGTGCCTATCAATATGTTGATGAAGGTTGAAGGCACGCCAATGGCAGATAACGACGATGTCGATCCATTTGATTTTATTCGTACTATTGCTGTGGCGCGGATTATGATGCCAAGCTCCTACGTGCGTTTATCCGCAGGGCGTGAGCATATGAACGAGCAAACCCAAGCGTTGTGCTTTATGGCGGGTGCGAACTCTGTTTTCTATGGCTGCAAACTGTTAACCACACCAAACCCTGATGAAAATAAAGATATTGCGCTGTTTAAAAAGCTGAATATCAACCCTGAGCGTATCGAAATGGAAGACGCGGAAGATCTGCAAGCAGCTAAATTGGCAGAAACACTGTTAACCGCTGACAATCCGCAATTCTATAATGCGGCAGTCTGATGGCCTGGTCATCGTTTATTGATGGCCAATTGCAGAAGCGTAAAGACGCTTCTGCATGGCGTGAGCGCCGCTGTATTGAAAAAAGCTCTGGGCGGGAACTCCATTTTCAAGGCAAAAGCTACCTGAATTTTTCGTCGAATGATTATTTAGGGCTGAGCCAACATCCTGAAAGTATCCGTGCTTGGCAGCAAGGTGCGCAAGAGTATGGGGTTGGAAGTGGTGGCTCTGGGCATATCACGGGGTTCACTCACGCTCATTACCAAGCGGAGCAGAAGCTAGCGGATTGGCTAGGTTATCCACGTGCCATTTTGTTTATCTCTGGCTTTGCCGCTAACCATGCTTTGATCACCGCGTTAATGACGGCGGAAGACCGTATTTTGGCTGATAAACTCAGCCATGCTTCTTTGTTAGAAGGGGCGATGCATTCCCAAGCCCAGTTACGACGCTTTAGTCACAATAGCGTTGATTCACTCGAAAAGTTAATCAGCAAACCCCATGCAGCGAAAACGTTAGTGGTGACGGAAGGGGTGTTCAGCATGGATGGGGATAGTGCGCCACTTGATGAACTGCAAACACTGGCTCACGCTCACAATGCATGGTTGATGGTGGATGATGCTCATGGACTTGGGATCTGGGGAAAACAAGGGCGTGGTAGCTGTGATGAATATGGTATTAAGCCCGATATTCTCGTGGCCACCTTTGGTAAAGCCGTTGGCGTTAGCGGGGCCGCGGTGTTGTGTGATGAACGCACTGCGGACTTTTTAATTCAAGCGGCTCGCCATCTTATTTACAGCACCTCAATGCCTCCGGCTCAAGCCGTCGCTATCTCTGCGGCGATAGAAAATATTCAACAAGCGGACGAGGAACGGGCTCAATTGCAGCGCAATATTCGCTATTTTAGGCGCCAGCTTAATTTACCGGATATGCAGTTGGTGGATTCGAATACGGCTATCCAACCGCTGATTGTCGGGGATAACGAAAAGAGTTTGCAGTTATCACAATTTTTGCGCGAGAAAGGCATTTGGGTTCAAGCAATTAGACCGCCGACGGTTCCACCGGGTAGTGCCAGATTACGAATGACATTAAGCGCCGCTCATCAGCAAGACGATATCGACAAATTATTGGAGGCACTCAATGAGTTTGTCTTTGTATCATGATGAGGCGAGTTTATCGCGAAATATTCGAGAAAAAACTAAGATAGCTTCCGCATTTGGGCGTGCAGCTTCTCGTTATGATTCTCTGGCTAGCTATCAACAAAATAGCGGTAAGCAGCTGCTTAGCTTGTTAGAAGGCCACGGGGCAATAGAGACGCCTGTGTTTTCTCAACAGGTATTAGATGCGGGCTGTGGGACTGGATTTTTTAGCCAAATTATCAAACAGAGGGGAGCGCATGTGACGGCGCTTGACCTCTCTGCCGGCATGCTAGATGTTGCGCGAAACAAGCAAGCGGCACACCGTTATGTATGTGGGGATATGGACGCGCTTCCTTTTGAGGATGCCAGTTTTGATTGGGTATTTTCGAATTTAGCCATTCAGTGGTGCGATGATCTATCTCATGCTCTAAGCGAGTTATATCGTGTGACCAAGCCTGGTGGCATTATCGGGTTCACCACATTAGCGGAGCACTCCCTTGGTGAACTCTCGACGGCTTGGAAAGCGTTAGATGACTCCCCTCATGTTAACCGTTTTTTACCCTACTCAAAGATTATTAAGAGCTGTCAGGCGTGGCGTAGCCAACTTTATCAACAAGCGGATACGCTCTATTTTTCTAACCTCATTGAATTGCTTAATTCGGTGAAGGGAATCGGCGCAACTCACTTAACTGCGGGTCGCCAAGCGGGGCTGATGACTCGTCAGCGTTTGCAGCAACTAATCGAGGTATACCCAAATACCGAGAAAGGGCTGCCATTAACCTATCAAACTGTATTTGGAATTATTTATCGTGACTAAAACGTATTTTGTAACCGGAACCGATACTGAAATCGGCAAAACGATGTCGAGTTGTGCATTGTTGCAAGCGGCTAATCTGCAAGGGCTGAAAACCGTAGGGTATAAGCCAGTTGCTTCAGGTAGCGAAATGACGACACAAGGTTTGCGTAATAGCGATGCACTACAACTGCAAGCTAATAGCCGCGTTACAGTGCCTTATGAGCAAATCAATCCGATCATTTTTGAAGTGCCTACATCACCACACATTGTTAGTGAAAAAACAGGTCAGCCCATTGAATTTTCTGTGATGACTCAAGGGCTAAAACAGTTACAGAAGCAGGCTGAATGGGTACTAGTGGAAGGTGCTGGCGGCTGGTATACCCCATTATCTGCCGAACAAACCTACGCAGATTGGGTGGTTGAGCAGCAGTTACCCGTGATTTTGGTGGTTGGTGTGAAGCTTGGATGTATTAACCATGCGGTATTAACTGCGCAAGCTGTGAAAGCCTCTGGGTTATCTTTAGTTGGCTGGGTTGCGAATGAAGTGGAGCCTGCGGGCACATATCAACAAGAATATCTCACTGCATTGAAGCGTATGATCGATGCGCCATGCTTAGGGGTCATCCCGCATATCGAAAGCCAATCTACCGATTGTTTAGGGCAATATTTAGACCTTTCCTTCCTTTAAGATCCCTTAAAAATCGTCATAAACCCGCTATACAATTAGCTATGGCGGGAATACGCCTTTGACTTGTTTTCGCCGATCTTTTTTAACGTTAATGATCCTTTTTTTGTCAAGTTTCATCGGGAAAATACTAAGTAGTTTCCGTAAAAAAACAGAATATTTTTCTTTTGTCGCGAATGGAGAGTAAAAACACTTTCACCATTTCGCCATATTTCTGTCATTTTATTGCCAAACCGTAAAATGAGCATGTTACGGGAGTGCATGAGGCGGAAGGACTTCCAGAGTTATCCACTATTTCTGTGGATAACCTTGTGAATTAACATTCAAAAACCATTCTGATGCTAGGTGACAAGCGGCTTTGCCTTTATTTGATGTGATTCTGGGCTTTTATATAATTTTATTTAAATACAATTAGTTAAATAAAAGCAAGCGTTCTATTTAGATTTGCGTTAAAGCCAAAAAGTCTAAAAGCATAAAATATCCACTTTCGAAAAGGTCAAGTTTTATTTTGGGGATAACATTTTCGTAAACAGATTTCAACCTCATAAAAAGGAAATTTATCGCCAGCACTTGAAGCTGGTTTTTTATCCAGTATCATAGGCGAGAGATTATTAAAGAGGCATAACTATGAGCAAGGATTTTAAACTGTATTCTGATTTTCAGCCGGGAGGCGATCAGCCTGAGGCGATTCGTAAATTAAGAGAAGGGTTAGAAGATGGTCTTGCTCATCAAACCTTGTTAGGGGTTACGGGGTCGGGTAAAACTTTTACAATTGCCAACGTTATCGCGCAAGAAAATCGCCCAACGATGTTGATGGCGCATAACAAAACCTTGGCGGCGCAACTCTACAGCGAAATGAAAGCCTTTTTTCCTGAGAATGCAGTGGAGTATTTCGTTTCTTACTACGACTATTATCAGCCTGAAGCGTATGTCCCCAGCTCGGATACCTTTATTGAGAAAGATGCCTCGGTAAACGAACATATCGAGCAGATGCGTTTGTCTGCAACCAAAGCTTTACTTGAGCGCCGTGATGTCATTGTAGTGGCATCGGTCTCTGCAATTTATGGGTTGGGCGATCCGGACAGCTATTTGAAAATGATGCTGCACTTGACTGACGGCATGATCATTGACCAGCGCTCTATTTTGCGCCGCCTCGCAGACTTGCAATATACCCGTAATGACCAAGCGTTTACGCGAGGGACTTTCCGTGTTCGTGGTGAAGTGATTGATATTTTCCCAGCAGAATCCGATGAATATGCATTAAGAGTTGAACTTTTTGATGACGAAGTGGAGCGATTATCGTTGTTCGACCCGTTAACCGGAGCTATTCAACATCGCGTACCACGCTTTACCGTGTACCCTAAAACTCACTATGTGACGCCAAGAGAGAGAATTCTTGAGGCGATGGAAAATATCAAAGTCGAGTTAGCTGATAGGCGAAGAGTGTTGTTAGAGAATCATAAGCTACTGGAAGAGCAGCGGATCACTCAGCGCACCCAATTTGATTTGGAAATGATGAATGAGCTGGGCTACTGCTCCGGCATTGAAAACTATTCACGTTATCTTTCGGGTCGTGCTCCGGGCGAGCCACCACCAACATTATTTGATTACTTGCCCGCTGATGGATTGCTGGTTGTGGATGAGTCTCACGTAACCATCCCTCAAATTGGTGCGATGTATAAAGGTGACCGTTCTCGTAAAGAGACTCTCGTCGAGTATGGTTTCCGGCTGCCTTCTGCCCTCGATAACCGCCCAATGCGTTTTGAAGAATTTGAAGCTTTAGCGCCTCAAACTATCTATGTCTCTGCGACACCGGGTAATTACGAGTTGGATAAATCAGGGCAGGAAGTGATTGAGCAGGTAGTTAGACCTACTGGGCTGCTTGATCCGCTGATTGAAGTGCGTCCGGTGGCAACGCAGGTGGATGATTTGCTATCCGAAATTCGTATTCGCGTCCAGAAACAGGAGCGTGTGCTGGTCACCACCTTAACCAAACGCATGGCGGAAGATCTCACCGAATATTTAGAAGAGCATGGGGAGCGTGTGCGTTATTTGCACTCGGATATTGATACGGTTGAGCGTGTCGAAATTATTCGTGATTTACGCCTCGGCGAGTTTGATGTACTGGTTGGGATCAACTTATTGCGAGAAGGTTTGGATATGCCAGAGGTTTCGCTGGTGGCTATCCTTGATGCTGATAAAGAAGGTTTCTTACGTTCAGAACGTTCACTGATCCAAACCATCGGTCGTGCAGCGCGTAACTTGAATGGTAAAGCCATTTTGTATGGGGATAGGATCACTAACTCCATGGAAAAAGCAATTGCTGAGACAGAACGACGTCGTGCCAAACAGATGGCGTTTAACGAAGCCCATGGCATCACGCCTAAAGGCTTGAACAAGAAAGTGGGGGATATCCTCCAGATTGGTCACAAAGTGGGTGGTAAAAGCAAAGGGCGCGGTAAAGAGAACATCAAAGATGAATCTCTGCTTAATGTTCAATCCATGTCAACGAAAGAGCTGGAGCAGCGTATTTCTCAATTGGAAGCACAGATGTACAAACATGCTCAAGATCTAGAATTTGAAGCCGCTGCTCGAGTACGTGACGAATTACAAACATTACGAAACCAATTTATCGCCAATTCGTAATTCACGATAATCGTTAAAAACGTAGTAATTTATTAAGTGCCTCTTAGCACTGCAACATGCAGGTTAAGGGGCTTTTTTTATGAATGAAATAAGTAAATAATTCGATTAAAAGCAAAGAGTTACTCTGTCAAGGAATTATCGTAAATTAGGACTAACTTTTTCTCACTCTCCCAAAAATATTGGTTAGTATCTCGTCATCTTATGAACCAAGACGAGGCCGAGATGGTGATCCAATCAATTGTAGCTCCTCATGATTCAACCTTTAAAGGCTTTATGAGCAAAGTGGATAATGCGCGGGATTTTTTTGAAGTCCATCTTCCTAATCGCATTAAACACCTTTGCAATTTTGATACGTTGAAGTTAGCCAGCGCTTCATTTGTGGATAAAACATTGCGCTCTCGTTTCTCGGACATGCTCTATTCCGTTCAAACATTCAAGGGTAAGGGGTATTTTTATTTCTTGGTGGAGCACCAATCTTCCCCCGATAAGCTGATGGGCTGGCGGCTGATGCATTACGCATTTTGCGCGATGAATCAGCATTTGCAGCAAGGACATCAAACTTTGCCGCTGGTGGTTCCCATTCTGTTTTATCATGGGAATCAATCCCCTTATCCTTATTCCCAATCATGGACGGATTGCTTTGAGTGGTCTGATTTAGCTCATAGTTTGTATTGTAATCCACTGCCGTTAGTGGATGTCACGGTGGCAAGTGACGATGAACTGGTGAATCACCGAAAAGTCGCGGCGATGGAGTTAGTTCTCAAACATGCTTCTGTGAAAGATGACCTTATGGTGCTGTCAAAGCGCTTAGCGCAGGTGATCCATGAGAATGAAAACCACCGTGATGACGTTATTTTAATCATCAACTATCTGTTTAGTGTGATGGATACGCCGACATACAAGAAGATAGTCAAAACATTAATAGAAAAAACCGAAGGATATCAGGAGACCGTTATGACCATTGCCGATCGTTTAAGAATTGAAGGGTTAAAAAAAGGGTTTAGGCAAGGAAGAAGAGAGGGCAGAGAAGAAGGAAGAGAAGAAGGCAGAGAAGAAGGTCGTGAAGAGGCTAGACAAGAGGAGCAGGAGAAGGCCAAACAACGTATTTATGCCCAAGTTTTGACCAGCTTAAGTTTAGGTTTAAACATTGAGGTCATTAGTCAAATTACAGGCTTATCCCCGACAGAAATCGAAGCAATTCATTGATACATCATTCATTGAGACATAAAGAAGGCGGAGTTCAGTGAGAAGCCGAACTCCGCCATATTTTTAGTCAAATTTTTTAGCGTGATTACGCGTTCGCTAATTGACCTTTTGCTAATACCGATTGACGGTTACGCTCAAGTTCCAATGCGCCTAAGTGGGACAGCACACAGAAGATAATGCAGCAAACAATCCCGCCTAACAGCAGATAGAAACCTGCATGCCAGCCCATACGGTCAACCACGAAACCAAATAAGCTAGTACCTAAAGTTGCGCCAAGGATATAGCTCATGAAACCACGTAGACCAACTGCTGAACCGACTGCGAAGCTTGGTACGATTTCCATCGTTTGTACTGACGCTAAGAACTGAGGCACATAGATTAAGCAACCAACTACTGCAGCAAAGAAGGTGACGACCGCTAATGATTGGCTCTGCCAGTAACCGATGAGGCAGAAGAAAATCAGTGTCATACAGACAATAGCTAACGGCATTCTACGACCTTTAAACAGTTTGTCTGTTAACCAACCCGCTAATAAAGTGGATGGAATCGCTGCCCATTCGAAGAATAAAAATGCCACGCTCATTTGATCTTTAGAGAAGTTTTTCTCTGTCAGTAGGTAGATTGGTAGCCAGCTGATCACACCGAAACGCACCATATACACAAAGACATCAACAAAAGAGATATACCACGCATTTTTGTTTTTCAGTACATAGGTACAGAAAATCTGGAAGGCGCTCATGTTCTCTGGTGATTGCTCTTTTTGCGCCGAAGTCAGGATCACTTTTTCTTCTGGCATCATTTGGTCAAGTGCAGGTAAACCTTCTTGTTTTGGGGAACCTTTACCTAATACCAACACAACCCCTGCAAATAAAATCGCAATACAAGCGGGAACCATGTAACTCGCACTTTGCCAGTGCTCAGTGCCTAATACAGCGAAAGCAGCACCGACGATTGGGGCAACAATACCACCGCCCACGTTATGAGAAATATTCCAAAATGCACCGATACGACCACGTTCACGACGTGGGAACCAGTTTGCAATGGTGATAAATGACGGACCCACACCCATGCCTTGGAACATACCATTAAGCACTACAAAACCAACGAATAACCAGAATGCGTTACTAAACCCCATTCCGAAGTTGACGATGGCACAGAGGATCAAACCAAATGCCATAAATGCTTTTGGGCTAGCTTTATCGGCAAGGCTACTCATCACGCCTTTGCTGATCCCGTAAGCAATCAGCATACAGCTGGTTAATAGACCAATTTGAGTCGTGCTTAAATCTAAGTTTTCTTTCAAATATGGGGTAGAGAGCGTGAAGTTGTTACGAACAATATAGTAAGCCAAATAGCCTAAGAAAACGCTGAGCAGTGCTTGAACACGATAGCGTTTATAGGCGGCAGGAACTTTTTCTGGTGCAATTTGTTTTTTTGCCGTGGCTGGCGTTAAAAATGACAGCATAGGTTCACCTGTGAAATAGAGTAAAAAGAAATTCCCTGATGTTTTTTGTCGTTTTATTTCTGACAGGCTCATCATGTTCTTGTTGAAAAAATATCGCAATATGAAGGGTTTGAGTCAAAATTGACCCAATTTTGTATAGTGACGAGTCAAATTGACCCATTCATAAATTAACGGGAATGGATTTCAAAAAATGAACAACTAAGGGTTGATTTAATCGCGTAACAATGAGAATAAAGCGGGTAAGTTTTGTCGTATGCCCATAAATCCGAAAAGGGTAAAATTTGTCTCAAATGCACTTTTTGACAAACTCACACTATTGTTACTTTCTTTGATATGAATCACATCTACCCAGGGGATGACTACGCTCATGAGACTAATAACACCAATTCGTCCACTGATAATGCAGCTCTGTTTTTTTATTATCTTTCTAAACAGCGTGGAAATTAGTCATGCGAAAAATGATGAGTTGGTGATAGCGACAACATTTTCACCCGAAGCGACACAGGCGATAGTCACGAATTGGAATGCGCGAGAGGATGGGATGCCTATCCGCACGATTAACCGAACCAGTGCATCATTAGAGCGCTTGTTAGATACCGATGCTTTGGAAAATGTCGATTTAATTCTGACCTCCTCGCCGATGCTGATGCACCATTTGCAGCAGCATAATCGGTTGAGTGCATTGCCGGATATTCCCGAGTATTCCCAGCGCTTAATTCCTGAATCTTTAAAAGGTTCCGTTGCTGCGGTGGCATTTTCTGGATATGGCATTTTGACTAACCGAAAATGGATGGAACAAAACAAATTACCCATTCCAAAGACATGGGATGACCTGACAAATAGCCAATATCAAGGCTCGTTACTGATAAGCAGTCCATCTCGCTCTGATACCTATCATTTAATGATAGAGTCGCTATTACAGCAGCGAGGGTGGGAAGATGGATGGCGTATTTTACTGGGAATGTCGGGAAATTTAGCGACTGTTTCATCCCGCAGTTTTGGGGTTGCCGATAAAATCAAAGTGGGGCTAGGTGGAGCTGCACCGATTATTGATAACTATGCAAATGTGCTATTAGCCGACCCTGAACTCGAGTTTCACTATCTGCCGGATTCAGCCACATCTCCAACATTTATTGCGATCACTCGCCATAGTTTAGCGCCAGAAAAAGCGCGAAAACTGATTGATTTTTTACTCAGTGAACAAGGGCAAAAAGTGTTTGCAGACAGCAGCACAGGAAAATACCCAGTTACGCCTCTTGAGGATGATAACCCTCGAAAAGCGCAGCAAAACCAACTATTAGATTCCCCTAAACCGCTGGATGTCCATTTGGTATTACAGCGTCAACGATTAGTTCAGCAACTGTTTGATGCGGCGATCACGTTTCGTTTAACGGAATCGAAAGATGCTTGGCGTGCGGTGTATATGGCGGAAGCTAAGTTGAAGCATCCTTTACCAGAAGTTCGAGCGCTACTGACAGCGATGCCAGTCAGTGCGAAAGAAAGCGAAGATCCTGCTTACTATTCGCGCTTTGAAGATAATCGCAAAGCGGAAGAGGAATATATGCGCTGGCAGCATTTCTTTCAGGAGCAGCAGCGCCAAGCCATCAGTGTATTGGAAGCGATTAAATGAAAACATCGATAGTGAAATTGATGGGGCGCTTTAGTATTACGGCTATTTTACGTGGAGCATTTATCGCGGGTGCATTGATGACACTGATCGTCAGCTGCGTCAGTTTGTATGCATGGCAAGAGCAAAATAAGCAGATCCGCTACGCACTTGGGGACTATTTTCCCAAAATGCAGGCTTCATTTTTGATTGAAGGACAGCTAAATACCTTAGTTAATGAGTTGAACGAATTTTTAAAAGCGCCAAATACAGCAACAAGATTACAACTACGCAACCAGATCACGGCACATTTGGCGCAAATCGCCGCGTTTAACCAACAATTAAATGGGGAGGATCAACAGCAGATTTCCTTGATTTTGTCGCAAAGTCAGGATCTTTTGCAGCGTCTGGATAAAGCGCTGTATGCCTTGTTTTTAGCACGGGAAAAAATTAATACGCTCTCTTCTCGGATCAACTGGCTACATGACGACTTTAGTACGGAGCTCAACTCGTTATCGCAAGATATCAGCCTGCAGCAAGGCTCTTTACTGGACAAAATTGAGCAAGATCCTCGTCAAGCCAAAGGGCTACAAAGTCGGTTACGTAACGTCCAAGGGGAGTTGCAGTTAATTTATACACTGGCGCGTTTGGAAGAGCAGATCACCAATATTTTGACGGGACGCTTGAAGGATATTCAAGGGGATAATGCTTTTGATGATCCCATCGATGTTGGCGGTTATGCCCGCTATTTAGGGTATTTAAAAACGAATTTGGCAGCCAATGAAGAGGCGTTGAATTTATACCCAAGTTCAGTAACGCTGCGTCAAACCATCGATGAGTTATTAGATATTGGCCTTTCTGATAACCAAATGCTTGAAGTCCTACAAAATTATCAAACAGCAAAAAGAGCCTTGAATGAAGCGACAACCGAAAAGGAGCGAATTTTGGCTGATTTTCGCTCTCAGCTTGATTTGCAACTTGGGAGTAGCCACTTTCAGCTACAAACACTAAACCAGCGTTTAGCGCACATTATGTCGTGGAGTGGCACAATTATTATTATTACCGCAGGGTTGGCGTTACTGTTGGTATTACTGTTCAATATGCTGTTTATTCGCCCTCGCTTGGTCAAGCGCTTTACCGCATTAAATCAAGCAGTGGCTCGGATCAGTATTGGGGATTTGACGACCCATATTCCTGTCGAAGGTCGCGATGAGTTAGGACGAATTGGCACACTGTTACAGCGCAGTATTGCTCAAATTAATCAACAGAAAATTCAGTTAGAACAAGAAATTGCAGAGCGTAAGGCAATAGAAGAAAACTTAAGAACCACGCAAAATGAGCTGATCCAAACGGCAAAACTCGCCGTCGTGGGGCAGACGATGACCACCTTAGCTCACGAAATTAACCAACCGCTAAATGCGCTCTCGATGCACCTGTTTATGGCGAAAAAAGGGTTGCCAGAGCAAGATAATGACACCTCGTTGATGGCGATAAATAAGTCAGAGCAACTTGTGGCTCGAATGGATGGCATTGTGCGTTCACTTCGCCAATTCGCTCGCAAACGTGATGATAATGAGCAATTACAACCTGTGAATTTACGCCAATCAATTCAAAGCGCTTGGGATGTTCTGAAGCTTCAACATAAAACCCGCAAAGTGATATTAAGTTATCCGGATATATTGCCTAAGGTGCTGGGGGATGAAATTGGTATTCAGCAGGTGTTGGTTAACTTGCTCTCTAACGCGCTTGATGCCAGCCCCACAGAGGCAGAAATCACCGTTGATTACAGCGAAACCGCGGATAAGTTGCTGTTGACCTTGTGCGATAACGGAACGGGTTGGCCACTGCATTTGGCGGATACATTAATGAAACCCTTTACGACAAGTAAAGAGATTGGGCTGGGTGTTGGGTTATCCATTAGCCAATCGATTATGCAACAAATTGGTGGTGAGTTAAGAATCGCTTCTACACTGCGTGGAAATGGGTGTGTAATTTTAGAATTTAAAAAGGTACTTGAAGATGCTTGATGACAACCATGACATATTGCTGATTGATGATGATAAAGATGTATTGGAAGCGTATTGTCTATTACTCGAACAAGCGGGGTACCGAGTTCATGCGTGTGATAACTCATTGACAGCAAAAGAGTTAGTCCACCGCGATTGGTGTGGCATTGTTCTTAGCGATGTGTGTATGCCGGAATGTTCGGGCATCGAGCTGATGACACTCTTTCTCGCCAAAGACAAACATCTCCCTGTGGTATTGATCACAGGGCATGGGGATGTGCCAATGGCGGTGGAAGCGGTCAAAATGGGGGCATGGGATTTTCTACAAAAACCCATTAACCCAGAATATCTCTTAGAGCAAGTCGCTAAAGCGTTGGCAGTGCGTAAACAGCGTGTATTGCAGCGCCGGTGGGGTAAAAACCAATTGATGCTCAATTTTGTGGGGAGCAGTGAATGGTCACAGCAAGTTCGCGGGCAGCTTCAAGGGTTATCGGAAACTCTTGCCGCAGTGTTCTTACAAGGGGAGTTAGGTAGCGGCCGCACTTATTTAGCTCGCTATCTACATCAAATTAGCACACTGCAGCACGCGCCATTGGTGATCAAAACATTATTAAATGAGCAAGAAGTGCCTGTTGAAACATGGGTCTCTGAGGCTCGCTCAGGCACATTGGTGATTAAGAATATTGAGTTACTCCCTGTGAACCAACAGCGTTATTTGGTTCAGCATTTACAACAAGACCAACGGGGATTTCGCTTGATTGGGATTTCGGATCAGCCGCTGCTTACTTTGACTAAACAGCAGCAAATCATTGCGGAACTCTATTATTATTTCTCATTAACCCAAGTGAATTGCTTGCCACTATCTCAGCGTAAGGCGGATATTCCGGTTTTGTTCCAGTATTATTTAGAGCTGGCTTGTACTCGATTGAATCAGAAACTACCTGAACTGGATGAGTCTTTTGTCAAAAAATTGAGTCGGCGTCATTGGCCTGGAAATGTAACGGAGCTAGCCAACGCAGCGGAGCTATATGCGGTTGGCATTATGCCGATGGGGGAAACGGCGAATCCGTTATTAACGTCGGTAGCGCCAACGGCATTAGATCAACAAATTGAAAATTATGAACGGCAGATTATTACTGAAGCGCTGAATATTCATCAAGGGCGAATTAACGATGTGTCGGAATATCTGCAAATGCCACGGAAAAAACTCTATTTGCGCATGAAAAAGTATGGATTAGATAAGCACCATTATCGGACATAAATTATTGGAGATAAATAGAGAGAAAGTTGCAGGGATTGACCTGCAACTTGAAATTTCAGGGAATTACAGAAGATGAATGGTCTCTTCGATGGCTTTTAACAGTAAGTTTCTATCATGGCGATAAGGAATATCATCCGCCTCTAATACTCGCTGAGTCACTTTGCGTTCTTGGCGGATTGTTGTGACATCGGTACGCGGTCCAACAATCACCGCATCGATTTTTTTGCGGCCAATATAACGCTCCATCATCACTAATTTTTCAGGAAGTGTAAGGCTGGCAGCGGAGGTGCTGATTTCTTTGCCTAAATTACCGATATACACCATCGGCGCTTGGCTCTCTTTCAGGGCGCAGGCGATATCATCGAGTAATAACAGGGGCATTAAGCTGGTAAAAAAACTACCGGGGCCGATTAAAATCAAATCAGCTCGATGGATAGCATCAAGGGCTTCAGTGGTCGCTTTAACGGGCGGGTATAAACGCAATTCTTGCGGTAACTCCTGTAAAGCATCCACGTTGACTTCACCGTAGACTTCATTTCCCATATCATCAATAGCCATCAGGTCTACTGGTGATTCAGACATCGGGATTAATTGTGCATCCACTTTCAGCATATTGCGGATTAAATTGATGGCTTCAAGTGGGCGAACACTTAAATGGTCAAGGGATTTCAGCATTAGGTTACCGAGATTATGCCCTGATAATTCCCCTGTTCCCGCAAATCGATATTCAAACATCTTAGAGGCAATGGATGGCTCAGTAATCAATTGATTCAAGCAATTACGCATATCACCCCAAGCAATCCCTCCTTCAGAACGACGAATTCGTCCTGTAGAGCCACCATTATCCGTGGTGGTGACAATGCCAGTTAAACGGGAGCCTAAAGATGAGAGAGAAGACATCACTCGACCAAGTCCATGTCCCCCCCCAAGGGCGACGACGTGATTAAGATTTGTCAAACTACGGTTTGGCATAGTGTTCCTATTTAAACAATCAATCTATTTAAACTGTCAATATAGCTAAATTATCAATCTAGAATCAGTGCTAAAACAAAATTGGCGCTAATCTATCATAAAACACGATTCGAAGTTTACTTGCTGTGATAAAAAACAATAAAAGAGAATATTCTCGATCGGTATCACAAATTTCTTGATTATGTTCTGAATAAAAGTACGAGATAAAACTGATCTACAACAAACAATGTGCACAGAGTTAACCTCATTTTGACGAGATTTTGACAGATAGGCGTTTGTCATCACATGGAAATAGCAAAAAATTATCCATAATAATAAGGACTTCTGAATCTAGCGGCTATTTTCTGTAAGTCGTTGTATATTAAGTTATATATCGTTTTTGGATTCGCTTTTTCATCTGCAATGGGCTAAAATCCTTACAGAAAATAAGTGAACCCAGTGATGATCGTCTTAACTCTCTAGGCTTAATCAACTCACAGGGTTCCAGATAAAACTCCTAGCCTTTGTGTCTAAGTTCTCCTGAATATGATGCTCTGGCCGTGACCTTGAGTCACCAGGGTGCAAGATAGAAATGTCTGCATCTCCCGTATTTGGAAAGGTGTGAATATGCAGCAACTTGTCGATCAATTTGACCGAAAATTTTACTATCTTCGTTTATCTATCACTGATGTTTGCAACTTCCGTTGCACATATTGCCTGCCTGATGGTTACAAACCGAGTGGCCGCCATGAATTTCTGACACTTGATGAAATCCGTCGAGTGAGTCGCGCTTTTGCTGAGTTAGGGACTGAAAAAGTCCGTATCACTGGCGGCGAGCCAACGATGCGTAAAGATTTCACCGATATCATCGCCGCTATCAAAGAAAATAATTCCATCAAAAAAATTGCCGTAACAACCAATGGTTATCGTATGGCGCGTGATGTACAAGCATGGCGAGATGCAGGTTTGAATGCCGTGAACGTGAGTGTGGATAGCCTTGATCCTCGCCAATTTGCCGCGATCACAGGGCAAGATAAATTTTTCCAAGTCATGAAAGGGATCGATGCGGCATTTGATGCAGGCTTCGAAAAAGTCAAAGTCAACGCGGTCTTGATGAAAAACGTCAATGATATCGCTCTTAAATCTTTCCTCAATTGGATCAAACACCGTCCAATTCAACTGCGTTTTATTGAACTCATGGAAACAGGGGAAGGCAGCAACCTATTCCAACGTTACCATGTGTCTGGTGAAACCGTTCGTGATCGCCTCATCGCAGAAGGCTGGTATATGCAGCCACGTTCTCGTAGCGACGGTCCCGCCCAAGTCTTTAGTCACCCTGATTACCAAGGGGAAATTGGGCTGATCATGCCGTACGAAAAGGACTTTTGCCAAAGCTGTAACCGTCTCAGGGTCTCTTCTTTAGGCAATCTGCATTTGTGTTTATTTGGTGAAAATGGCATTCCACTGCGTGATTTACTGGGTGATGAAAACCAGAATGAAGCCCTAAAAGCACGTATCCAAAGTGGGTTAATGTCTAAGCGAGAAACCCATTTCCTTCACCAAGGCGACAGCGGGATCACCCCGAATCTTTCCGTTATCGGCGGTTAATAACTTTTTGATTTTCAGGAGTAATTATGTCCCAACTGACCCACCTCAATGCGTCGGGCGAGGCGCACATGGTTGATGTATCAGCCAAAGCAGAAACTGTCCGTGAAGCACGCGCAGAAGCGTTTGTGACGATGAACCCAGAAACTTTAGCCATGATTGTGGATGGCAGTCACCATAAAGGGGATGTCTTTGCGACAGCTCGTATCGCTGGGATCCAAGCGGCAAAAAATACGTGGCAGTTGATCCCGCTGTGCCATCCTTTACTACTGACCAAAGTGGAAGTCACTCTGGAAGCTGAGCAAGCCCATAACCGTGTACGTATCGAAACTTGTTGCCGATTAACAGGGAAAACGGGCGTCGAAATGGAAGCGTTAACGGCGGCTTCTGTCGCAGCATTAACTATCTACGACATGTGCAAAGCGGTACAAAAAGATATGGTTATTGGTCCTGTGCGTTTATTAGAAAAAACGGGCGGAAAGTCCGGTCATTTTAAGGTGGAAGCATGATCACTGTTCTCTTTTTTGCTCAAGTTCGTGAGTTAGTTGGCACTGACCGCTTAGAGTTAGTGGCACAGTACCCAACAGTAGAATCTTTGCGCCAAGCATTGGCACAAAAAGGGGATCGTTGGGCGCTGGCCTTGGAAGATGGCAAATTATTAGCTGCTGTTAATCAATCGTTTGTTTCTGCTGACCATCCCCTGAATGCGGGTGATGAAGTGGCTTTCTTCCCACCAGTTACCGGGGGATGATCATGGACAATACCCATATTGCGGTACAAACCGAGAATTTCAGTGTCGGCGAGCAGTATACGTGGCTCGCTGAATGTGACAGTGATGGCGCCGTAGTGACATTCACAGGTAAAGTTCGTAATCATAATTTAGGGGACAGCGTAGCGGCGCTGACTCTTGAACACTATCCCGGAATGACAGAAAAAGCCTTAGCGGACATTGTGATGCAATCTCGCGAACGCTGGCCGCTGCAACGCGTGAGTGTGATCCACCGTATCGGTACTTTACAACCCGGTGAAGAGATTGTATTCGTGGGTGTGACCAGCGCACATCGTAATGCCGCATTCCAAGCCGCTGAATTTATAATGGATTACCTGAAAACCAAAGCACCATTCTGGAAAAAAGAGTCTCTCCCTGATAATGAACGTTGGGTGGAAGCCAAAGAGAGTGATGAAGCGTCTGCAAACCGTTGGTAGTCTTAAATTGTTACGCGGAAAATGCGAATAAGCCGAATGGTAATGTCAAAATATTGTGATAAACTTTGGAACAAATTTGTCCGATCACAGTAAGGATTACTCTGTTGGTGGTTTTGCTGGGTCGATTTTTCTTAAAATGGAAGGGTAACCATCATGGGTCAATTTGATCAACGTAATGATTCTCTTGTCCAGAATGCCAGCACTGGTGTTCAGGCATTTATGTCGCAAGTCTACGGTTGGATGACCGTCGGGTTATTACTGACAGCTTTTGTTGCTTGGTATTCCTTAAGCAGCGGTCTGTTTTTCACTATCGCAACGAACAAAGTTCTGTTCTTTGGAATGATCATCGCTGAACTCGGTTTAGTGATGGGCTTGTCTTTCTTACTGCCTAAAATGAGCGGCGCGATTGCAACTGGGATGTTTATGCTATACGCATTACTGACTGGTTTAACTATCTCCGTTATTTTAGCGGTTTATACGGGTGAGTCTGTTGTTGGGACGTTCATCATTACTGCAGTTATGTTTGGTGCGTTAAGCTTCTACGGCTACACCACTAAGCGCAGCTTAACAGGAATGGGTAACTTCCTGTTTATGGCACTGATTGGTCTGGTTGTGGCTTCTCTGGTTAACATCTGGCTGCAAAGCTCCATGATGTACTGGGTGATTACTTACGGTGGTGTGTTACTGTTTGCTGCATTAACTGCCTATGACACTCAAAAACTGAAAGAAATGGGTGAGCAAATCAACCAAGATGACAGAGAAAATATGCGTAAATACTCCATTATGGGCGCATTATCTCTGTACTTAGACTTCATCAACCTGTTCCTGATGTTACTGCGTATTTTCGGTGATCGCCGTTAATTGCTAATCAAGCAGATTGAAAATATGAAACCCCGCAATCAGTTAATGGTTGCGGGGTTTTTTTATGATATCAATCTGATTGCTAGGCTATCTTTTTGCGAAATAAGTAATAAGCCAGAGAGCTGGTTATCAGGAAGATAATCAGAAGAGGCCATAAGCTATGAAATACCACGGAAAAATCGGCATCTTTGAGGTAAATCTGCTTAGTGATATCTGTGAAGTGGCGGATGGGATTTACCCACGTAATATCCTGTAGCCAAACGGGCATATTCTCGACGGGGGAGATATAACCGGATAGTAACACCGCGGGCATCATAAACACGAACACACCAATAAACGCTTGCTGCTGGGTTGAGCACAATGCGGAGATAAGTAAACCAAATCCCACGAGTGATAAACCATAAAAAATCATCGTGCCATAGAACAGTAATAGTGAACCCGCGAACGGAATTTTGTAGCAAAAAATCCCAATCACTAACACCAATGTGGCTTGTGTAGTGGCAACGACTAAGGCAGGAATCGCTTTGCCAATAAAGATTTGCCATGTGGTGAGTGGCGAAACTAACAGTTGGTCGAGTGTCCCTTGCTCACGTTCCCTTGCAATAGACAACGAGGTGACGATAAGTACCCCAATCGTTGTAATCAATGCGACTAATGACGGCACAATAAACCATTTATAATCCAAGTTTGGGTTGTACCAGTTGCGGACAATCAACTCACTGTTATTGGGCTGCGCTTGGGTTTGAGTGAGTTCCTGCTGATACTGCATGACAATTTGTTCGATATAGTTAGCCGCTATTTGGGAGCTATTCGAGTTTCGCCCATCCAGCAGCAACATCATATTCGCCGTATGATGGCTAGCGATATCGGCACTGAAATTTTGATTAAAGCGGACGACTAACAAGGCGTTACGGTTATCTAATGTCTCTCGAATCTCAGGTTCATTTTTCAGTAACAGCACATGGGAAAATGCGCTGGCTTTCGCTAAGCGTTGAGTGAGTTCAATGGAATGCTCACCATTATCTTGGTCAAAAATGGCAATGGTGGTGTTAGTGACTTCTAAAGTCGCCGCCAGTGGGAAGAGGATCATTTGGAAAATGACGGGCATGATCAAAATAATTCGCGTCTGTTTTTCCTGCAATAGTGATTGCAACTCTTTCATAATTAAGGTGTAAAGACGATAAAACATATTTCACCTCAATCCAAACGGCGACGCGTTTTCAGCGCCGTTAAGCCAATGAATAATATCGCTGAAGCAATCAGCAATAAGAAATCGGTGAGTAACACCAAATAGATATCTCCCGCTAAAAATAAGGTTTGTAAGCTGCTGACAAAGTAGCGAGCGGGAATGAAGTAAGTCACTACTTGAATAAATACAGGCATACTATCAATTTCAAAAATAAACCCTGAAAGCATAATCGCTGGCAAAAAGGCTGCATTTAGCGCCACCATTGCCGCATTGAACTGATTGCGGGTAATGGTTGAAATCAGTAATCCCATCCCTAATGCGGTGGCTAAATAGAGGCTGGTTATCACAAATAAAATCAATAAAGAGCCTCGATAAGGAATATCGAGCACGAATGTCGTCACCAACATACAGAGCACCATGACGAACGACCCAAGAATTTGATAGGGCAATAATTTGGAAAGTAGTAATTCAGTACGAGTTATTTGGGTGGAAAGTAGAGCTTCCATGGTGCCTCGTTCCCATTCTCGAGCTATCACCAGCGAGGTCAAAATCGCGCCCACAACGGTCATAATGATGCTAATGGCGCCGGGAATAATAAAATGTTGGCTGAGTGCCGCTTCGTTAAACCAATAGCGCATATTGAGTTCGATAAGCGGGTCGGTGGGATAACCTTGGTTTTCACCTTGTTGGATAAGCCATGTATGCCAAACTCCTTTGGTGTAGGCTTGCACAAAATTGGCGGTATTGGGTTCACTTCCATCGGTGATCACTTGGAGCGCCGCATGTCCATCAGGGCGAGAAAGTTGCTCAGCAAAATTGACGGGGATCACCACAATGCCGCGAATTTCTCCCGCTTGCATTTTATTAATCAATAAATTGCGATTATCGCTAATGGTGGCATCAATAAAGGGGGAACCGGTAAACGTATCGACCAATTCACGAGCCGGTTGGCTTTGTTGATCCATTAGGATACCGACCCGTAATTTACTGGAGTCCAGATTGATCCCATAACCGAAAATAAACAGCAGCATCAGAGGAATAACAATGGCAATTAAGGCGCTGCTAGGGTCGCGAATTATTTGCTTACTTTCTTTCCAGCAGAGGGCTTTAAGTCTGCGCCATGAAAAACCAGAGGCGGTTGTCTTCATTGTGCCTCCCGCTGTTTATCGTAGTTGAAAATTAATTCAATAAAGGCATCTTCCATCGATGGGTTTGGATTTTCTGTGCTGGAGACCTGTTTTTTAAGCTCATCTGGAGTGCCTGCAGCAATAATTTTTCCGTGGTAAACCAACCCGATACGATCGCAATATTCAGCTTCATCCATAAAGTGGGTAGTAACCATAACGGTGACCCCCTTGTCTACCATGCCATTAATATGTAGCCAAAATTCTCGCCGAGTTAGTGGGTCAACCCCTGAAGTGGGTTCATCCAAAAACAGGATATCCGGTTCATGCATCAGTGAGCAGGCGAGGGCAAGGCGCTGCTTATAACCCAGCGGGAGTGAGTCAGTAATCTGGCTGATAATGGGCGTAAAATTAAACGCGTTAATCATCTCCTGCATTTTGGTAGCTTGCTGTTTATGATGCAAACCGTATACGCCGGAGAAAAATTTTAAGTTTTGCCCAACTTTGAGGTTGCCATAGAGGGAGAATTTTTGTGCCATATACCCAAGGTGCTGGCGGGCTTTGTTTGAACTGGTTTTTAAATCCATACCAAGCACCAGAGCTTGTCCATCCGTGGGTTTCATTAATCCACACATCATTTTAAAGGTAGTGGATTTGCCTGCACCGTTAGGCCCTAATAATCCAAAAATTTCACCCCGTTTTACTTGAAAGTTGACGGTATCCGTCGCAGCAAAATCCCCAAATTTTTTGGTCAGATTGCGGGCTTCAATGACGGTTTCATTGGGGGCGGGGGGAATTTGTGGCACGATAGCGGCGAGTTCAGAACGATGGGATGGCCCACCACCTAAAAGGTCAATAAACGCATCTTCAAAGCGCGGCTGGGCTTCAATCAGCGTTTGGTTTCCCATATTTAAGGCATTAAGTAAATTCTCTTGGGATGCGTGAGGCTTTAAAATTAAGCGAATATAGCGACCTTGGATCACGCCATCAGTGGTTTCAGGTAACACTAAGGCATTTTGCAGAATGGTACGTTTTTGCGTTGCGGGAACATCGAGTAAAAATGAGCGTCCCGCCATCTTTTGGGTGAGGTGCTCGGGTTTTCCGCTGTACAGTAACTTGCCTTCATTGAGTAGCAGCACCTCTTTGCACTGCTCAGCCTCATCCAGATACGATGTGCTCCAGAGGATCAACATTCCATCGTCAGCAAGGGTGTGTACCATTTGCCATAGTTCTCGTCTGGCAATAGGATCCACGCCGACACCCGGCTCATCCAGCAGTAAAACTTTCGGTTTACCTAATAGGGTGCAGGCGAGCCCCAATTTCTGTTTCATTCCCCCAGAAAGCTTACCGGCAAGGCGAGCGGTAAAGGGGGCTAGGCTAGTAAAGGCGAGTAATTGTTTATAGGTTTGTTGGCGCTCTACACCAATAACGCCGCGCAGATCGGCATATAAATCAAGGTTTTCTTGAACCGTTAAATCTTCATATAGGCCGAATTTTTGCGGCATATAACCGAGGTTTGCCCGCACTTCGATACTGTCTTTAATTGGGTCTAATCCCATTAAGCGGATTTGCCCTGAATCGGGTTTGAGTAGCCCAGCCAGCATGCGCATCAGCGTCGTTTTCCCTGCACCATCGGGACCGACTAGCCCCGTCACGGAGCCGCCGTGAATTTCGGTAGTTAGGCTTTCAACCGCAGGGTTATCCAGTCCAATAAAGCGTTTTTCGACGCTGTTTAACGAAATAACGCTGTTTAATGAGTGAGTATCTTGCTGAGCCATAATGCGCCCTATTGCTGAGGTGCCGCAAACTGAACGGTGACGGGCATTCCTTGACGCAGCTTATCATTAGGATCATCGACAATAATTCGTAATCGATAGACTAAGTCGGTGCGTAAATCCGGTGTTTGTACACTTTTAGGGGTAAATTCGGCAGTGGGGGAGACAAAACCAATCGTGCCATGATAAGGGGTATTGGGCTGGCTATCCGTAAAGAGTAAGACTTTACTTCCGGGAACTGCATCACCTAAGTGAGCCTCACTCACATAGGCACGTACCCAAACAGGGTGAGTTAATGTCACACTAAAAACGGTATTGCCCGCACCAATGATGGTGCCAGGTTCGATGGCACGAGTCAGGATTGTACCGTCAGATGGGGCGATAAGCTGTGTGTCTGAGAGGTCAAGCTCCGCTTGAGCAACGGCGGCTTCTGCTTGTAGCCATTCCCCTCGGGCTGCTGCTATCTCTTCTTGGCGAAATCCGCTCTGATATTGATTTAGTTTATCTTGGGACGCTTTTAGCGCCGCAAGAGTTTGATTGCGATTGTTTTTGGCATTATCTAAATCATTGGCAGAAATCAGTTTTTGAGCGGCTAAGCCTTGCTGACGTTTATAAAAGTTATCTGCATATTGCCAAGCAGCTTGGTGCTGAGCCACTTCAGATTCGACTTGCGCAATTTCTTGTGTTCGGTAGCCTTTTTCTTTGAGGGCTAACTGGGCTTTGGCGCTATCACGCAATCCTTTGGCTTTATTTAATGCGTTGATGTAAGGCGCATCATCCAATTTCCCGAGTAATTGTCCCGCAGTGACTTTCGCCCCTTCATCAACATCTAAAGAGGCGAGTTTACCATTGACTCGAAAACTAAGGTTAACGGTGCGCACATCCACATTCCCGTATAAGGCGAATGTTTTATCTTTAAGTGACTGATAATAGTAGCCCCCTGCAATGGCGGCAATCAGCATGATAATCAGTAAAATAACCAGTGCACGGCGTTTTGTGTTCATAGCTAACCTTAGTGACGGATAAAAACATTACTCAGGATTATGATTCAATTTTATCCATATATCATATCACTTTTCTGCTAGTTGGCGATGACGTAACCCCAATAATAAAATGTCGATATGCTCAATAAGAACCTGATTAATAATTTTAAATTCGTTTTCGTTGATGTGTTTCCAACCTGTTTGCCTGAGTAATGTTTCTCGCGCAATACGGAAAGAGAGGGTTTCCCCCAAAATGGCATGCGTGTGGATCAAGGTCGCTAGATTATTGGGATCCGCGCCAATATAGATGGAAATTAAGCGATTAAGCCGTGAGTGAATAGGTCCTAACGCTTGTTCGTGGATCAATCCGTATGCTTCAGTTGGGTTCAGTTGTTCGCGAGCTAGAATGCGTGAAAAGCTTAAGTTTTCTTTTTTAAGTTGAAAAAAATTGTACGAAATAATGGTTTCTTTGAATAATTCGAGCGCTTCTTCAGAATTTTGTAACTCTGCAGGTTGATTAATAAAGTTATCTATTTGAGTGATACTCTCAGCGAAACTCTCTTTGATATTGTTAGCAATTTGCTGAGCAACGGCGAGATATAAACCTTCTTTAGATCCAAAATAATAAGAAATGGCTGCGATGTTTTGCCCTGAGGCTTGGGCAATTTGGCGGGTGGTAGCCCCGTCGATGCCTTGTTCTCCATAAACATCGGCAGCGGCGAGAAGAAGTTGGAGTTTGGCGCTCTCTCCGCGTAATGTTGGCGACGAATTTGTGTTCATAAACATTCCTTTTGATTCAGAATTAAATAATTTTTAGCATGCTCTTAGTTGGCATTTATTCATTGTGCAGGATGAAAACGGATGTATCTTTAGTTTTGTGTACGTATATATACTATATAAAACAGATTTTGTATTAGTTTATTCATCAATCTAAATTAATATATTTATCACGGTCAAATGATGGTAGAATTTTTGCGTGTCGCATGGCAGTTTGCGCTTTTCTTCTATTGAATATCGAATCTTCCCCCCTAGAGCTGCCCAGTAAATTGAAGCGGTGGAGCCCGGAGTAATTAATTTGACTAGTTTTTCTGACCTCGCGTTAAACGAGGAAATCTTGCGTGCCATTAATGAATTAGGCTATGAAAGCCCTACGCCTATTCAACAACAAGCTATTCCTGCTGTTTTAGCGGGCAAAGACCTATTAGCCAGCGCTCAAACAGGTACGGGTAAAACTGCTGGTTTTACTTTACCTATTTTGCAAAAGCTGGTGGACAATCCACGCGGTAATAACCGTCGCCCTATTCGCGCATTGATTTTAACCCCGACCCGTGAACTTGCGGCTCAAGTGGCTGAAAATGTAAAAGAATATAGCCGTCATTTGAGAATTCGTTCATTTGTTGTGTTTGGTGGTGTCAGTATTAACCCGCAGATGATGAAATTGCGCGGCGGTGTGGATGTGTTGATCGCAACACCCGGTCGTTTACTGGACTTGGAACATCAAAACGCGGTGGATTTATCACAGGTTGAAGTTTTCGTCTTGGATGAAGCTGACCGAATGTTAGATATGGGCTTTATTCACGATATTCGCCGTGTAATCACGAAATTACCTAAAAAGCGCCAAAATCTCCTGTTCTCAGCGACGTTCTCCGATGAGATCAAACAGTTGGCGAGCAAGTTATTGAACAATCCGGTTTCCATTGAAGTGGCTCCACGTAACTCAGCGTCTGAGCAAGTGACGCAATATGTTCATTTAGTGGATAAAAAACGTAAAGCCGAATTGCTGTCGTTTATGATTGGCCGTGAAAACTGGCAGCAAGTGCTAGTATTTACACGCACTAAGCATGGCGCTAACCGCTTAGCTGAGCATTTAAATAAAGATGGCGTAAAAGCAGCGGCGATTCATGGCAATAAGAGCCAAGGTGCGCGTACCCGTGCTTTAGCTGATTTTAAATCAGGGGATATCCGCGTTTTAGTCGCAACAGATATCGCGGCTCGTGGCTTAGATATCGAACAACTGCCTTACGTAGTTAACTTTGAGCTACCGAATGTGGCAGAAGATTACGTTCATCGTATTGGTCGTACTGGCCGCGCAGAAGCCACGGGTATGGCGGTGTCTTTAGTGTGTATCGATGAAGCGAAACTGCTTAAAGATATCGAGAAATTATTGAAGAAATCCATCCCACAGATGGAGATCGAGGGCTACGAGCCAGACCCATCAATCAAAGCTGAGCCGATCCAAAAGCCTTCTCAGCGTAATGATCGTCGTGGTTCTGATAGCCGCCGTGGGTCTGATAACCGTCGTGGTTCGGATAATCGCCGTAGCTCTGAGGATAGCCGCGGTGAGCGCAGCAATCATTCAGGTCATAACAGTAATAAAGGCCCAAGCCGTCCTCGTCGCCAAAATGCAAATTCCGAGAAAGGTCAATCTGAATCGACTTCAGGTTCACCGTGGAAAAATGCACAGAAGCGCGTTAGACAAGGGCGTAATGATAGCTAATGCGTGTACTACTCGCCCCGATGGAAGGGGTACTCGATTCTCTGGTTCGCCGATTATTGAGTGAGGTGAACGACTACGACTTGTGCATTACTGAGTTTGTGCGAGTTGTCGATACCTTGTTGCCGGCAAAAACGTTTTATCGGTTATGTCCGGAATTGCAACAGGGTAGCCGAACGCCATCGGGAACATTAGTGCGAGTGCAGCTATTAGGGCAATATCCTGAATGGTTGGCTGAAAATGCCAACCGCGCAATTGAATTAGGCTCTTGGGGCGTCGATCTTAATTGTGGTTGTCCATCAAAAACGGTGAATGGCAGTGGTGGCGGTGCGACGTTATTGAAGCAGCCGGAGCTTATTTATCACGCAGCTAAAGCTATGCGAGCGGCTGTACCGAAAGATTTACCCGTTTCTGTGAAAGTCCGTTTGGGTTGGGATAGCAGCCAATTTGCTCATGAAATTGCAGATGCTGTACAGCAAGCCGGAGCAACCGAACTGACGGTTCATGGGCGCACCAAGGAAGATGGCTATAAAGCGGAATGTATTAACTGGCAGGCAATTGGTGAGCTTCGCCAGAAACTGTCGATTCCGGTGATTGCCAATGGCGAAATCTGGGATTATGAAAGTGCTAAACGCTGTATGGAAATCACTGGGTGCGATTCGATTATGATCGGTCGAGGTGCTTTAAATACACCGAATTTGAGTCGTGTGATCAAACACAATGTCGCGAAGATGCCTTGGGAACAGGTCGGAAAAATCCTCTTTAAATATACAGAGCTAGAAAAACTGGGCGATACAGGGCATTACCATGCGGCTCGTATTAAACAGTGGCTGAGTTATTTACGTAAAGAGTATCAGCAGGCGGATGAACTGTTTTCTCAAGTGAGAGCGTTGAAAACAGCGGAACAAATCGCCGATATTATTGCACTGCATGTGGAGCAGCTTTCTGTCGCATCACCTTAACATGATGAAATTTGCCAAAATTTGAGATTAGGTCTTTAATTACAATGTACGGTGGTGATTAATTCAAAATACTGTCATCACCGTATGTAATGATTAAAGAGTCTATATCGTGTAACAAAGTTATCGTGCTAGGAAATTTAGAGCAACAGAGATATTGGAGGCCTCAAATGGGCGTTATTGCTTGGATTATCTTTGGTTTAATCGCAGGTGTTTTAGCTAAATGGTTAATGCCTGGAACCTATCAAATGGGTTTTATCATGACGACCGTATTGGGGATCGTCGGGGCGGTTGTCGGGGGATATATCAGCACATTCTTTGGTAAAGGAAAGGTGGATGGCTTTAACTTCGGTAGTTTTATTGTTGCCGTGATCGGTGCCATTGTCGTGCTCTTCCTTGCGGGAATGTTTATTAAGTAGTGTTTTTCAAATAGCTACTATGCGGAAAAACGACTTTCAACCGCACAATCAAATATTTATTAAAGCCACCTATTATGATGTTCGCTAAATAATGAGTGGCTTTAATTTTTTAGTTTTCACATGATTCCATGAATTTATGTATTGATGATTTATCAAATGCAGTAATTTCAAATAGCTGAGTTAATAGTCTATCATCATGAAATGTATTCCAAGTGATGCAGTTATTTTCAATTAATGTAAGAGAAAATTTCACTACAGAATTATGTGTCTCAGTGTAATGATTAAAATCAATAGTACGATATGAGTATAAGTAGAAAGCCATGTTATCTAAGTTCGTTGTATTATAACATCCGAGAATGCAAAAATTTGGAGACTGGTTAATGGCTGGATGGATATCTTTTGTTTGCTCCCATTCTATTTGGCGCTTTAGGCTTTTTAAAAATACGTTAGATATGACTTTGCGTTCTGTTGGACTCATTAGTTTTTCCTCATATTTTTCTAGCTGAAATATCAATGATATTATCAAGATAATTAAGTAGAAGATTTACTTCATCTAACATATCAAAACATAGGTTAATATCTAAATCATGATGATCTTTTATTGATGTTATTTTTGTGGTTTTTCTTTTATATTGTTTTATTGATGATATTAGTTTTTTATCTTTAGAGTCAATGAATAGAATATAATGGTGTAATGATTGAATTCTACTATGTAACTTCCTTCTATGCATTTCTTCATGAAAGGTGTTTTTATTATGAACTTCTGATAAGTGTTTATAATAATCATTAAGTAGCTTAGATAGCTTTTCTTTATGAAAATAAATAGAAGCCTTACGATTAAATTTAATCGTTAATCTTGATGTTTGTAATAGAACCCATAAAGTTGCTGCTGTACCTACAAAGGTAGACAGTGTCCCTAGGTTTATTACCCAGAGTTCCCATATTGTATTCATTAATTATTAGCTCCATAAAAATAGAGTAATAGAAATTCTAATTAATTTAATTAACTTTTTATAATATTATATTTAAATAGAATAAATAAATCCCCTCATAATTAACGTTTATTTATGAGGGAATAAAAAATGATTAAGGTTCGATTGGTAACCCGTTGTCTTGCCCCCATTGCGCCCATGAACCATCATAGAGGCGCACATGTGGATTACCTAATAATACCAATGCCAGTAAAACTACGGCAGCCGTCATGCCAGAGCCACAGGTTGTGACTGTAGGTGCGGTAATATCAACACCTTGCTGCGCAAAAATAGCTTTTAACTGTTCAGGAGATTTATATTCTCCATTATCCACTAATAAATCCCAAGGCACATTTTTACTGCCTGGAATATGACCCATCCTTAAACCTGGACGAGGTTCAGGGGCTTGAGCCAGAAAACGGGCAGCTGCGCGCGCATCAATAATTTGGGTTTTACCTTCAGTGGCAACCTCTAACATTTGCTGTTGATTCAGCGCATTAGCATCTTGTCTATCTGCAATAAAGGTTTGAGCCTCGGGTGGGGTGACTTTGCCAGATTGGGTTGCGAAACCCGCTGCTTTCCAGGCGTTAATTCCGCCTGCTAAAATTTTAACCTGTTTACAGCCTAAAGTACGGAAAGTCCACCATGCACGCGGGGATGAAAATAAGTTATTTTGTGCGTAAATAATGACTTGGGTTTGATTGTTAATCCCCATAGCCCCAACAGCTTGGCTAAATGTGGTGGCATCAGGGAGCATATGGGGTAAGTCGCAGCTCTTATCGGCGACTTCATCTTGATTAAAAAATTGAGCTTGGGGAATATGCTCATCAAGGTAGCTTTGGTAGCAATCATAAGGGGCGGTAGGTGGTGGCGTAGAGACATCAAGCACAATAATATTACTGTCTGAAAGGTGTGAATTTAACCACTCTGGTGTTACAAAATAATCGTTGTACATCATAACTCACCGTCCCGTTTGATTAATAATGGATGATTACTGGATCTGATTAGGTGCAGGTAATATCGATGGCGATTGAGCCTGATTTTGCTCTATAGGTGTCGTGGAGCGGGTGTAAATATTCATCCCAGCAAGCACAATACCCCCAATAGAACTCAATGCGCATAATGCGCACAGTGCGATGACGACTTTTTTCATTTTTATTAGCCTGATTTGACACGAAGATGCCAAAGTATAACTGGATGGTGATAGCAAACAAGTTTTACGGGGTATTTTCTTGGCTCGATTTGGTGTTTTGCGAAAGGCTTTCCAGAATTTGTGTATAATGGAAATTAATACAGTAGTTTTGCGAAGGGTTTCGCAAAAGAGAAATAGGGGCTTTCCAGCCTCTTTTTTGATTGATTATCATCTCCTTTTTACTTGGTCTTCTGCGTATCTATGTCTCTGTCAAATAAAATCAAAGAACAAATAACTCAATGGTATAAGGGGTTATCTAATCAAATCGAGGGGTTCGTCTCTCGGGCACCTCAGCGGCAGATGATTGCTGAAGTGGCGAAAAATTTGTCGGATGCGCAGGGGCGTCATTTAGTTATTGAAGCACCCACAGGGGTGGGAAAAACCTTATCCTATTTGATACCAGGCATTGCGGTTGGGCGCGAAGAAGGCAAAACCTTGGTCGTGAGTACCGCCAACGTCGCCCTACAAGATCAAATATTTAGTAAGGATTTGCCATTACTGAGCAAAATTATCCCTGACTTAAAATATACAGGCGCATTTGGGCGAGCGCGTTATGTGTGCCCCCGAAATTTAGAAGCTATCTGCGCTGCGGAAGGGGAACAAATAGATTTAATGCTGTTGGTGGAAGACAAAACTGAAATTGCCAACAGCGAAGAGAGAGCGCAATGCCAGCAATTACGCAATGATTTTCATAGCTTTGCTTGGGATGGCTTGCGTGACCACCATAAAAAAGCATTTAGCGATAGTCTATGGCGTAAAGTTAGCACCGATAAGATGAACTGTCTTGGGCGTAATTGTCAGTTTTATCAACGATGTCCCTTTTTTATTGCCCGTCGTGAAATTGAAGATGCAGATGTGGTTGTTGCTAACCACGCTTTAGTGATGGCGGCAATGGAAACAGAATCGGTATTGCCGGATCCCAAAAAATTATTGTTAGTTCTTGATGAAGGGCATCACGTTCCCGATGTGGCGAGAGATGCCTTAGAAGTGGAGGGGGAAATTACGCTAGTTCAGCTTACCGCACAGGTGGATAATTTTATTCACCATGTGGGGCAGTATGTGGCGCAGTTCCGCCCTGCAAAGCCACCTAAGTTAACTAATCCCGATAAGCTACAGCAACACGCCGAAAAATTGCGAGAATGTTTCCGTGATTTTTCATTGTTAGCGAACGGGCTATTACCGGAAACATCCAAAGAGTCAGAATATTTGTTCCCAATGGGGATCTTGCCCGAGGTCATGCAGCAATGTTGCCAAGAGCTATTTAAGCTCACAGATGCATTGCGTGGGCTATCAGAGGCGATTCTTAGTGACTTAACGGAACAAACGGCAAAGCAAGATATTGTGCGTTTACACCGTTCAATTTTAGTGACAAGCCGAGCTATGGGTTATTTTGAAAATATGACCAAATTGTGGCGCTTAGCCTCACTTGATCAAAGCTCGGGTGCACCTGTTTCGAAATGGCTTAGCCGCCGTTATGAAAAAAATCAGTCCCGGATTTTTATGCATTGCGCAGGGATCCGCGTGAGTGAGCAGCTACAACATTTATTATGGAAAAATGTGCCTCATATTGTGGTGACATCGGCAACGCTTCGCTCTTTGAACAGCTATTCACGTTTTATGGAATTAACGGGGTTATCCGAAAAGAGTGATGACCGTTTTGTGACGCTCACCTCGCCATTTAATCATGTTGAGCAGGGTAAATTGGTGATCCCAAAAATGCAGCATGAGCCAACCATGGCAACTGAAGCTGAGCATTTAAAAGAGATGGCAACTTATTTTCGCCATCAATTTACCGAAAGTGACCATCGTGGGGTATTGATCTTATTTAGTAGCCAGCGAGCGATGGACGGGTTTCTTGAACATGTGAAGGATTTGCGCCTTCAACTCTTAGTGCAGGGGGATCAGCCACGCTACCGTTTAGTGGAGACGCACTGTGAACGTATTAAACAAGGGCAAAAAAGCGCGTTAATCGGCTTACAATCATTTGCGGAAGGGTTGGATTTAAAAGGGGAATTTTTAACCCAGGTGCATATTCACAAGATTGCATTTCCACCTGTGACAAACCCTGTGATTATTACTGAAGGGGACTGGCTGAAGTCCTTAAAGCGTTATCCATTCGAGGTACAAAGTTTACCTAGCGCTTCATTTAATTTGATCCAGCAAGCAGGGCGTTTGATTCGTAGTCATGAATGTTATGGTGAAATTATCATTTATGATAAACGTTTATTAACCAAAAACTATGGTAAACGTTTATTAAATTCGTTACCTATTTTCCCTATTGAACAAGCTGAAATGCCAACATCAGAGAAGTAGGACGATAAAGAAGTAGGGTGATAAATAATTGAGACCACCGAAGTGGTCTCATGGTCAATATATTGACTCTATTTTACGACACTACTCAATATTGGCTTCTAATAACCACAGGAATTTATCCAGATCGCGAGAGGCGGCGGTAAACATATCTGCGGTATTTTCATCTTCAACTTCGTCGATGGCTTTACGAATATCATTCGCAACAACGGCATATCGTTCTGCCAACGCTTTTAAATGGTCTTGTACAGAATGAATATCCAAAGGATAAGCTTCTAACGACGTGAATTTATTGACTTGCTGTGATGTTCCTGTGGCGACGCCACCCAACTGAACCGCGCGCTCAGCGAATTCATCCAAGTGCCCGATGATACTATCTCTAAAGCCATCTAACATCTCATGTACCGCGATAAAGTTACGACCGCGCATATTCCAATGGGCTTGTTTAGTGATTAAAGAGAGATCGGTGAAATGGATAACCATCATGTTTAAGATACCGATGGTTTCTAATTTAACGCTATCTTCAATATCATTACGGGTATATAAAAGTTCAGTTGAAGAGGTTTTAAATAATTTTGCAGTATTCATAGGATTTCCTCTCTTAAATATAAATTGATTCAATTATCTTGTCTGCTTATAAATATAGAGTGTAAAGCTAAGAATGTCATAAAGTAATAATCTATTACTTTAATAGGCAAGGTGATGATATTTTTTTTTGATATTTATTTAGGTTTTACCAATTGAATCTATCGGTGTGACATTTCAAATAAATGAATATTACCTTACAAGATAATGAAATAAAGAAATGAGTAAAAAAGCAAAAAGGCTAATAGAAATACCTATTAGCCTTTGATAAAAGTGAATATCACTAATTATTTACGATACTTTTTCAATCTTTGATCTGGGTACAGAAGTTGATGTTGAACCAATAGACGCGCATACAATACACAGCAGTGCTAACCACTGGGTCATGGTCAAATGTTCTTGCAGGAAGACAATGCCTAAAAACGCCCCCATACAAGGCTCTAGGCTCATTAGGGTACCGAAGGTTTTCGCTGGCAGCTTGGTTAACGCTATCATCTCCAACGTATATGGAAATGCGGTGGATAAAATGGCTACACCTAACGCGATAGGGAGAATGGCAGGATCAAACATCGCCTCAACCCCAGTTTGCATTAACCCAATAGGGAAGAAAATGAGTGCCGAAATCAATGAACCCACTGCAACGGTAGCGGCACCGTAACCCGCACCAGCGCGTTGCCCAAAGATAATATAAATCGCCCAGCAGACACCGGCACCTAAGGCATAAGCGGCACCAACCAGGTCGAGAGAGTCAATGTTATTGCCGATAGGCAGTAAGAACAGGAGCCCAGCAATCACGAGCCCAATCCATAAAAAATCGATAGGGCGGCGAGAAGAAAACATCGCAACGGCTAATGGGCCCGTAAACTCAAGTGCGACCGCAATCCCTAAAGGGATACGCTCAAGCGCTAAATAAAACAGGTAGTTCATGGTTCCGAGAGATAAACCATAAGCAAGCAGTGGCCCCAGTGAGCTTTTTCTGAAATTTAAACGCCATGGTTTAAAGATCACGCACAAAATAATCGTGGCAAGCAACAAACGTAAACCGGTAACACCTGGTGCGCCGATAAGTGGGAACAATGTTTTAGCTAAAGAGGCCCCGCTTTGGATTGACATCATTGCCAGTAATAGCAAGCCTATCGGTAATAGCGGAAAAGCACTCTTTTTAGTATCGGCAGACATGAATAAAAAACCTCAAAAAAACGTTGGGAACGTCGATAAAACCCGCACTGTGTATACAGATAAAATAGGTAAATCTAAATAATAATGGTGGTTTGTTGGGATATTTACCCTAAGCCAGCAATTGGCGTGAATTATCTCACAGAATTCATGCAGATTATATTGCTTTGTTAAGCGTAGAGAATTAGTTCTATTATTTAATATTAAATAGCGCCTAAATAATAAAATATTGTGAGTTGAGCTTCTTTGTAGGTGCCGTATAATTTTGTGCTTACAAGAATGATAAATGGAATGAAGATAGAACATGAAAAAAATTAAAAGCGTCGCGGTTTATTGTGGTTCTAGCCTAGGTGTTAACGAGATTTATCAAAAACAAGCTATTGAGTTTGCAAAAGAGCTGGTAAAACGTGATATCGCTTTAGTCTACGGTGGTGCGAGTGTTGGGTTGATGGGAACGGTTGCCGATACGGTATTATCTTTAGGTGGTAAGGCTATTGGTGTGATCCCATCCCTGCTTGAAGAGCGTGAAATCTCCCATAAAAATCTGACTGAACTGTACAAAGTTGACACCATGCATCAGCGCAAAAGCAAAATGATTGAATTAGCTGACGGTTTTGTCGCCATGCCGGGGGGGTATGGCACATTGGAAGAGTACAGTGAAGTGTTTACTTGGAGCCAAATTGGCTTACATACAAAGCCTTGCGCTCTGTTCAATATTAATAATTACTGGCAGCCTCTGATTGATATGACCAATAAAATGGCGGATGAGGGATTTTTACATGAAAAATATCGCCATATGGCGCTTGTGGAATCATCCCCAGCCAGTTTATTAGACCTGTTTGAAACCTATGTAGCGCCACCAGTAAAAACCTACGAAAAATAAATAATCATCTATTGATCCCTTTTTTCTAAATAGCTGCGTGCCAAAATCAGCACAAGATCTAAACGCGGGATTATGGCATAATGCGCGGCTATTTATACTTATCAGACTTCAAGTCGGCGAGATAAGGGCACTTAAGCTAATCTCGGGGCGACTCTACAAAGATCAATTTAAGGCATCGCAGTGTTAACAACCAACAATATCACTATGCAGTTTGGCAGTAAGCCGCTGTTTGAAAACATCTCAGTTAAATTCGGTACCGGTAACCGCTATGGTCTGATCGGTGCGAATGGTGCGGGTAAATCCACATTTATGAAAATTCTGGGTGGGGATTTAACGCCAACCGCAGGGAATGTGAGCACCACGGATCCTAACGAGCGTTTAGGTAAATTACGCCAAGACCAGTTTGCATTCGAAGAGTTCACCGTTCTAGATACCGTTATCATGGGACATGCTGAGCTTTGGGATGTAAAGCAAGAGCGTGACAGAATTTATGCGATGCCAGAAATGAGCGAAGAAGATGGCTATCGCGTTGCGGATCTCGAGGTGGCTTACGGTGAGATGGATGGCTATAGCGCGGAAGCGCGTGCGGGTGAGCTGTTATTAGGCGTCGGTATTCCGGTTGAGCAACATTATGGCCCAATGAGCGAAGTGGCGCCGGGTTGGAAACTGCGTGTGCTATTGGCTCAGGCATTGTTTGCAGACCCAGATATTCTGTTACTTGATGAACCGACGAACAACTTGGATATCGATACCATCCGTTGGTTGGAGCAAGTGCTGAATGACCGTAACTGCACCATGGTCATCATTTCCCATGATAGACACTTCTTAAATACCGTTTGTACGCACATGGCGGACTTAGACTACGGTGAGCTGCGTTTATTCCCGGGCAACTACGATGAATACATGATCGCAGCAACTCAAGCAAGAGAGCGTCTGTTATCTGATAACGCCAAGAAGAAAGCGCAAATTGCTGAATTACAATCGTTCGTCAGCCGTTTCAGTGCGAATGCATCAAAATCGAAACAAGCAACGTCTCGTGCTCGTCAAATTGATAAAATTCAATTGGATGAAGTTAAAGCTTCTAGCCGTCAAAACCCATTCATTCGTTTTGAACAAGAGAAAAAACTGTTCCGTAACGCTTTAGAATTAGAAGCGGTCACCAACGGTTATGATCAAGGTCCTCTGTTTAAAAATGTGAACCTGTTAATGGAAGTGGGTGAAAAGATGGCCGTTATCGGTGCTAACGGTATCGGTAAAACCACATTCTTAAAAACCTTAGTCGGTGAGCAACCTGCGACAAGCGGGATCGTCAAATGGTCTGAAAACCATAACATTGGTTATTATGCGCAAGACCACGCAGAAGACTTTGATACTGACCTGAACGTATTTGACTGGATGAGCCAGTGGAAAAGTGAAGGGGATGACGAGCAGGCGGTTCGTAGTATTTTAGGTCGTTTACTGTTCTCTCAAGACGATATCAAGAAAAAAGTGTCGGTCTTATCCGGTGGTGAGCAGGGTCGTATGTTATTTGGTAAGCTGATGATGCAACAGCCAAATATCTTGATTATGGATGAACCGACCAACCACTTAGATATGGAATCCATTGAATCATTGAACTTAGCGTTAGAAATGTATCAAGGAACGCTGATTTTCGTTTCTCATGACCGTGAGTTTGTGAGTTCACTGGCAACTCGTATTCTTGAGATTAAAGAAGATAAGGTTATTGATTTTAAAGGTACTTATGATGAGTACCTGAAAAGCCAAGGCGTCGTTATCTAATCTTACTTGAATCAAAAAATAGCCCCGCCGGAGTGATACCCGCGGGGCTATTTTTATTTAGCCGTTCAAAATGGCTGAACAGCCTCAAAATTAGTTTTTCTTCACAAACTCAGATTTCAGTTTCATTTGACCGAAGCCATCGATTTTACAATCGATATTGTGGTCGCCTTCCACTAAACGGATACCTTTAACACGGGTACCGATTTTCAGCATTGAAGAGCTACCTTTCACTTTAAGATCTTTGATTACGGTAACGGTATCGCCATCAGCTAATAAGTTGCCATTCGCATCTTTTACGATGAGCTCATCAATGTCAGCAACTGGCTCAGCATCATTCCATTCGTGCGCGCACTCAGGGCAGATGTACATATCGTTGTCAGTATAGGTGTATTCAGACTGACATTTTGGGCAAGGAGGTAATGACATATTTATATTCTCAGTGATGACTAACTTCTCAGTGACGATGAATGTAGTCATAGTTCAAATCAGTAGGGATAACGAGGTTCCCCGAAAGGGGGATAGTATAAGACCAAAGACAAGATAAATGAATTTTTAGGAATATTCCTAATTTTGTATCTTAAAAAATGGTGAGATAGAAAAATGGCGAGACTTAGCTCGCCATGGATAATCTTAAGAGCAAACCTCACAGTGGGGGTCTTTATTGAGTTTAAATTGGCGAAAATCCAGCGTCATCGCATCAAATAGCAGCACTTTTCCGACATTGACTTTGCCGTATTGCGCCAGCAATTTGATGGTTTCCATCGCTTCTAATGTGCCAATTGTCCCCACGAGTGGCGCCATCACGCCTGCCTCTACACATGTCAGGCTGTTTTCTCCAAACAGTCGGCTTAGGCAGTGATAGCAAGGCATTTCTTCTTCGTAGGTAAATACGGAAAGTTGCCCTTCCATACGAATCGCGGCACCCGAAACAAAAGGGATTTTGTGCTTAAAGCAGAGGCGATTAAGCTGCTCACGAATGGCTACATTATCCGTGCAATCTAAGATCACATGATGCTGTTGAACTAATTGCTCTAGCTCAGGATCATCCAATTGCGCATTAACCGTATCAATCTGGATATGGGGATTGATGGCCGCTAGCTGCGCTTTGGCTGAATCTACTTTAGGCTCACCGATAGTGGCATCGCGGTGCAGGGTTTGCCGCTGTAAGTTCGATAGGGAAACGGTATCAAAATCTACGAGGGTTAAATGCCCAACACCCGCGGCAGCGAGGTATTGCGTTGCGGCGCAACCAAGCCCACCAAGTCCAACGACCAAGACTTTACCAGCCTTCAGCTTTTCCTGCCCGTCAAAATCGAAGCCGCGTAAGATAATTTGGCGGTTATAACGCAGCATTTCCTGATCAGTCAGCTCTTGCACAGTTTTACTCACTTTTTAATAAGTAATTGAACATTTCCACATCAACCATTTCGCCTGCCGCGATTTTCCCACGCTCGCGTTCTAATACGATAAAGCAGTTTGCTTGGCTAAAAGAACTGAAAACATGTGAGCCTTGGTGCCCAGTAGTCGCCACTTGTAGTTGGCCTTGTTCATCGACGCTTAAAATACCTCGTTGGAAATCAAGGCGTCCCGGAGATTTTTTCAGCGGTGTAGTGACAGGTACTTTGAAGCGGACAGGGGCTTTCCATTGGCTATGACCACCGAGACGAGCAATTAATGGCTGAACTAACTGATAGAAAGTCAGTGCGGCAGAGACAGGATTACCCGGTAAGCCACAGAACCATGCTGAACTTAGCTTGCCGAATGCAAAAGGTTTACCTGGCTTGATGGCTAATTTCCAAAAGCCAATCTCTCCCAGTTCATCCAAAATTTGTTTGGTGTAATCCGCTTCACCGACAGAGACGCCGCCGCTGCTGATAACTAAATCAGCACATTGGTTAGCTTCAATAAAGGTTTGCTTGAGTTTTTCGGGTGAGTCGGGGATCACGCCGAAATCCAGCACTTCACAATTGAGTTTTTCTAACATTAATCGAACGGCAAAACGGTTGGTGTCATAAATTTGACCTTCAGCCAGAGGTTCGCCTACCGCTTGAAGTTCATCGCCGGTTGAGAACACGGCAACTTTCAAACGGCGCTGGACAGTAACATTCGCAATTCCGAGAGACGCTATCAATGGAAGCTGTGCGGTGGACAATAAGGTTCCCGCTGGAAATACCGCGCTACCTTGGGCAATATCTTCGCCAGCTTTACGAATATTGTTTCCTTGCTTGAAGTTTTCCGTAAAAATAATTCCTTGGTCAGTTTGCTCTGTTGCTTCTTGCATGACAACGGTATCAACGCCTTCTGGGATAGGCGCTCCTGTCATGATACGTACGCAACTACCTGCGGGTAATTTCCCTTCCATTGGGTTGCCGGCAAAGGACTTTCCAGCGACGGGCATCGGGGTTTTTCCATCCCAATCAGCAAAGCGAAAACCATAACCATCCATCGCGGAGTTATCGAACGGCGGGACATTTATAGGAGATATGAGGTCTTCGGCAATAATACGTTGGGCAGACTCAGTTAATGGGATGATTTCAGTGCTAGTGACCGTTGTGGTGTTTGAAAGTAATTTTTCTAATGCAAGCTCTAGTGAAATCAAACCGTTAGTATGACACTGGTCCATAAATCGTTACCCCTTAATCTTGTTATTGGCCTTCGAGGCTTAAAATAAATTGTTGGCGGTATTATGTCAGATATAGCGCATTGGGTGAATGAATAGAAATTGATTACTGATAGCTTTTGAGTGGATAGTTTGTGTCATTTGAGTCACGTATTGCGTTGTTTTAATAAACTCACTATTAAATAACACGATTTTTGCTAAAACAGGTCTATTAAAAAGGATAAAATAAATCATGTTATTAATCGCATTTAAATAATGAAATAGTTATTTAAATTGCAAGGAGTATTCTGGATCGAGTCGCGCGATAACCTGCAAATATTTCATGCTGTTGATAGATGTATTACTGGATTATCTGCACTTGCTGCTTTAGAGTACCGCGCACACCTGCATTTTTATAAAAATAGCGTTATACCATCTGTGGAGGATCCTATGTCATCTCTGAGTAAAGAGGCCGAATTAGTTCATGCTGCTTTGGAAGCCAGGGGGCTTGAAACCCCGTTACGTATCCAGCCAAAATCCGGAGAGGATCGTAAGCAACTGATTGAAGGGCATATGACCGAAATTATGAAGTTGCTGAACTTAGATTTAACCGATGATAGCTTGGCTGATACCCCGCGCCGTATCGCAAAAATGTATGTGGATGAGATTTTTTCAGGTCTTGACTACGCAAACTTCCCAAAAATCACATTAATTGAAAATAAAATGAATGTGGATGAAATGGTCACTGTGCGTGATATTACTCTGACCAGTACGTGTGAGCATCACTTTGTGACGATCGACGGTAAGGCGATTGTGGCATATATCCCTAAAGACAAAGTGATTGGTTTATCGAAAATCAACCGTATTGTGCAGTTTTTCTCACAGCGTCCACAAGTTCAAGAGCGTTTAACGCAACAAATTTTAGTGGCTTTGCAAACGTTGCTAGGCACCATGAATGTCGCGGTTTCTATTGATGCAGTTCACTACTGTGTGAAAGCCCGTGGTATACGTGATGCGACGAGCGCGACCACCACCACATCATTAGGTGGGCTGTTCAAGTCAAGTCAAAATACGCGTCAAGAATTCTTACGTGCGGTTCGCCATCTCTAATTTATGACCTCCACCGTTTCAGTTGCCCCTAAAAGCCGTATCGGGCAACTTGATACAGTACGTGGCATTGCCATCCTCGGTATTTTATTGCTGAATATCTTTGGATTTGCATTGCCACAAGCGGCCTATCTTAATCCTTATTACACCCCTGAAGTATCATCCTCTGATGCGGCGGTTTGGGTGTTTTTTAATCTTTTCTTTCAAGGGAAGTTTCTGGGTATTTTTTCCCTACTGTTTGGCGCTACATTAGGCTTACTAAGTTATCGCGCAATATTGTGGCAACGTAGCCGACTGATTATTTTAGCGATTATTGGATTGATTCATGGAATTGGTTTTTGGGATGGGGATATTCTTCTCGCCTATTCCTTGACGGGGCTGATTGCGATAATGGTGCTGCCGCACTATGCGGTTTCCACCTTGTTCAAAATTGCCATTTCTATCTATTTGATTGGTTTGGTTATTCTATTTGCCATTGGCAGTAATGTGGTGGATACCAGTTTTTGGCAGATCACCGTAGACCAAGCGTTTCTTGATGCTTGGCAACATCGCATTGGTGGAATGACAGGGATAGCATATCGCGCGGGTGAAGTGGCGATGATGGTTGAGTTGCTGGTGATCCAGTATGGCTGGCAACTGGTTGCAATGATGATCCTAGGAGCGCTGTTACTGAAAAATGGTTGGCTAAAAGGGCAGTTTACCGAGCAGCATTATCGCCGAATGGCCATTATATTCATCCTTCCCACCGTGGTGATTCAGTCAGTGGCTCTCTATGTTCAAAGCCTTTTCGGTTGGCGGTATTTTGATACCTCGATTATCGGCTATATCATTAATGAGCTAGCGGTACCGTTTCAGTCTTTGGGCTATATAGCGCTAGTGTATGGGTTTTGGGGGGCATTTAGCCGAAGTGTACTCGCGAAAGCATTGCAAAATGTTGGGCGGATGGCTCTGAGTAATTACTTACTTCAAACACTGATTTGTACCACCATTTTTTACCATTTGGGCTATTTTTATCAGTTTACCCGAGTGGAACTGTTAGCGTTCATTCCACCCATTTGGTGTGCCAATTTACTGTTTTCTTATTGCTGGTTGAGCTTCTTTAAGCAAGGGCCTGTGGAATGGTGTTGGCGACAACTGACAGACAAGCTGTTTTATCTTTTAAATCGCCATTCACCATCCGAACATTAATTGAGTTTGTTTAGCTCATCGGGGGTTACTGCAGGGTAGCCCTTTGTGCCATCAGGCATTTTTATTGGAGCAGGAATGGATTCTTGCTCCCCTAAAAATTTAGGTTCACGCTGGAGAATATAGAGATCGGCAAGTGCACCTAAACGGGCAAACACTTCACGTATCCGCACTTTAAACATACCTTCTGGCGTCGGTACCGCTAAACATTGGGCATCAATCCCTTTGTGCTTAGCAATGAATAGCGCTCGTTCACAATGAAAACGCTGGGTGATAATGGTGAAGTTATCGGTATCGAACACTTTTTTCGTACGAACCACGGAGTCTAAGGTTCTAAAACCAGCAAAGTCGAGCACAATTTTTGAAGCGGGTACGCCAGCTTTGATGAGGTCTTTACGCATGGCGATAGGCTCATTGTAATTGTGTGCGCCGTTGTCACCACTCAGAAGTAAGTACTTCACTTTGCCGCTGTGATAGGCATCCGCAGCACCTTTAATTCGATAGGTATAATAGAGGTTAGTGGCACCGGAGGCATAATATTTCGATGTGCCGAGAACCATCCCAACATCGCGGGCAGGCAGTTGCTCTACATCTTCATAGATATAGGGCGCGGTTTCCCAGCTGATCCAGCGGTCGAGTAAAATAACAGTGGCGAAAGCTATCCCTGCCAGTATTAATAGACCATAAAGCAGACGTTTCCTCATGTCCTCGCCTTGAATAATTAATGCCTATAATAATTAATGGTAACAATTAATAGGCTACTTGACTTAATTTCGTGACGCAAGTCGCGTAACGTAAAATCGTGTCAATATGGCTCATAATGTTTCGGTTGACGATATCGTCTAAGACAATATCGTATAAGGTAATGGTATCGAATTGAAAAACAATAAGATGCCGTATATTGGTTTATTCGTTTGGTGTTCCACCAAAACAGAGTAATGGGCTAATAGTATTCCTATCGACGGATTTTTGTTTATCAACCACATAAAATGATTTTGGATAAGTCACCACCCAAGCGTTCTCCGTTTCAGCGATCCCTTGAATATAGTCACCGTTTGTTGGGATCGGCAGAACATTATGGATATTCAATGTATTGAGGCTGGTGGTGACCAGCGGAACTTGGACCTCACTAGGATATTGTGGCAAATAGTAAGCTTGGGTTAATGCCGTATTGATGCCATATCGACCATACTGTATATCGCTATAATTTCCACACCAATGATATTCCGTGATAGGTGAGGTTGGTGCTGTGACATGAGCGAAAACAAAGCGAGTATCTGTCACCATCCAGATGGATTGGCTATCTGGTGTGAAATAAAACTCTCTAACAGAGTCATAATAATTCTCTACCGTAAACCACGGTTTTGCACTAAACGTAAGTGTTTGAGTATCTAACAGATAGGCAGCTTGGGTGACATTATCATACAGCGCTAAATATTTTTCATCGGGGGAAAGCGCGGCGGGCATTTGAATGCCGAAAGCGCCTTGATACTCTTGGCTATCAGGGAAGGTGAGTTTTTTCTCGACAGTATTATTGGCAAGGTTAATCACTGCGATACTGTTTTCTACGCCGCTTGTGACAAATGCGCGAGGGCTATTTTTCATCACATAAATTTGGCGTGGGAAAAAGTTGGTTTCAATATTAGCTTCCACTTTTTGCGTGTCGATATCAATCACACTGACGCTATTTGGTTGAAGTGAAGCAACATACAGTTTCTTTCCATCGGTGCTGAGCGAAGCCCCATAAGCACCCATTCCACGGCAGCGATTAGAGCTGCAACCCGTTTCATTTTTAGGTAATGGAAGCTGGATAGTAAATAGTAGTTTCCAATCACCATTAGCAGAAGAGTAAGCACTAACCAGGTTGGCTTCTTCATCCGTGATAAAGACTCGCTGGTGGGCATCATCACTGAGAATAAAGCTTGGTTCAATTAATTGAGGGGCTTGAACTTGAATACCAGCAACTTGCTCTTCAGATTGTGCTGCGGGAAGTGATGCAAGCTCCTTTTCGGCAGTTTTTTCCATCACTCGCTTAGCTTGCTCTGCTTTGGCTGAGTTAAGCTCTTTATCCAGTTCTTGGTAGATAAATTCACGCTCAGCAACAAGATCTTCATCAGTCGAAAATGATTGTTGGTGGATAACGAACGCTAAAATTCCTCCCATGATCAACACGACGAGTAAATCTAATACGTATTTTTTGGCAGGAATAAGAACGAAAGCAAACCCAATAATAGCACCTGCAAGCGCGCCACCAATATGAGCTGCATTATCCACCCCCGATTGCATCCCATTAATTAAGGTTAATGCAATCATGGCAATAATATTATAGAGCGGGCGCTTAAGGGTATCGCGAGCGTCTTTAGTGAGGTCAGGGTTATTGAGCTGTTTTAAGAGTTCAATCACTGATGCAGCGGCGAGACCCATAATCGCCCCAGAAGCGCCCAAACTGACTGTGATATAGACGGTATTATCATTTTGCAGCAGGCTACTCCATGACATCATATCAAAGCGACGCATTGCGCTATTTAAGGCTTCTTGATATTGCCAAGCTGCACTGACAAATGACCCAACAATCCCTGCAAATAGGTAGATAGCAAGGTAACGAAATTTGCCAAAAGCACGTTCACATTCAATACCAATAACCAGTAAGGCAAGGGTATTTAGCCCTAAATGTAACCATCCAGAATGTAGCACTATGCTTATAGGATAACGCCACCAATCACCGGTGAGAGAAAGTTGATAGACGCTTGCCCCGAAGAGCAACAAATTGTATTCCTGAGATTCAAGTGGGGCAGCAAAGTTAATTTGATAAAAATAGACACCAATATTAAGAATCGCAATAAACAGCGTGAGTGCTATCGCCCATAGGGAAAACTTGCGAATATTTTTTTGGGGCGCAGATTCAGGCGGCGTTGATTCAGGTATGGTTGGCTCTGACATGAGCGAGTCCTATGTAAACCGTTTATGTTTGCATCTTAAATAACTCTGGCGGCTATCTCAATCGCAAGTTATAGAAACGGGATACTTTCAGACAATGTTGAAATATAGAAAACAGAGAAAATAAAAAAAGAGCACCGAAGTGCTCTTTAATTTAGTAATTACAATTAGTTAGAATGAAGTTCGTTTATAGACACGATATTCTGGTTTCCAGAAATTGTGCTCAATCGCTTCATCTAATGCGCTATCTGATGTCATGGTCGCCACGCCTTGAACTTGCGCTTCTTTAGCCACTTGTTTTGCTATCACGCGGGAGACTTCTTGGATCTCAGATAACAGTGGTAATAGAGGACCTTCACCCTTTTGTGCCAGTGGTGAGCAGCTTGCTAATGCACGGCTTGCCGCCATCAACATGCCATCAGTCACACGTTTCGCTCCGGATGCAATCACGCCTAAACCAATACCAGGGAAGATATAGGAGTTGTTGCATTGTGCGATAGCAAAGACTTTGTCTTTATAAGCCACTGGTGGAAATGGGCTACCTGTTGCCACTAATGCCTGGCCTTCAGTCCAGTTGATAATATCTTCTGGGCGCGCTTCAACACGAGATGTCGGGTTAGATAATGGCATCACGATTGGGCGAGGGCAGTGCTTGTGCATCTCTTTAATGATCTCTTCGGTGAATAGACCCGCTTGACCAGAAACACCAATCAGTACTGTTGGCTTCGCATTGCGTACAACGTCTAACAGTGAAATAGAGTCACTGTTGACATCCCAATCTTGCAAGTTAGCGCTGTTTTGCGTCAATTTGCTTTGGAAATCCAGCAAGTTTGGCAGTTTGTCTGTCAGTAATCCGAAACGGTCAACCATGTAGATGCGTGCACGTGCTTCTTCATCGCTTAAACCTTCTGATTTCATCTGAGCAATAATTTGTTCTGCGATACCACAGCCTGCCGAACCTGCGCCTAAGAATGTGACGCGTTGATCGCTCAGTTTGCTGCCTGCTGCATGGCTAGCGGCAATTAAGCTACCCAGAGTCACGGAAGCGGTACCTTGAATATCATCGTTGAAGCAGCACAGCTCGTCGCGATAGCGATTTAATAATGGCATCGCATTCTTTTGTGCAAAGTCTTCAAATTGCAGCAGCACATTTGGCCAGCGGCGTTTTACGGCTTGGATAAATTCTTCAAGGAATTCATCGTATTCTTCGCCCGTAATACGTGGATGACGCCAACCCATGTACAGAGGGTCATTCAGGCGTTGTGGGTTGTTGGTACCCACATCAATAACAACTGGTAAAGTATACGCAGGGCTAATACCACCACAGGCGGTATACAGGGATAGTTTACCGATTGGAATACCCATACCACCGATACCTTGGTCACCTAAACCAAGAATACGTTCGCCATCTGTCACAACGATAACTTTTACGTTTTGTTTAGTGGCGTTTTGCAGCATGTCATCGATGTATTCACGGTTTGGATAAGAGATAAACAAACCACGCGCACGGCGATAGATATCAGAGAAATGTTCGCAAGCTTCACCCACAGTTGGCGTGTAAATGAGCGGCATCACTTCGGTTAAGTGTGCATCAATCAGGCGATAAAATAGGGTTTCGTTGGTGTCTTGAATATTACGCAGGTAGATATGCTTATCAATATCTGTTTTAAAATCAATTAATTGGCGATAAGCACGTTCAACTTGTTCTTCAATAGTTTCAACTTGTTCAGGCAGTAAACCATACAGGTTGAAATTAGCGCGTTCTTCTTCTGTAAAAGCGCTTCCTTTATTCAGTAAAGGAAATTCGAGTAAGATTGGACCAGCGTAAGGAATGTATAGGGGACGTTTTGTTTCGTGTTCATGTTCCATGAAATATCACTCTTCGGACGATTAGTAAGCAACAGTCAGGTTAGATCCTAAGCTAAACAAAAAATATGTACAGTAAATAATGCTACAAAACAGTTAAATTTTTTACTGAATATTATGGTTTATATGATAAGGAAATTATTCACCGAAGGGAATTTTAGGCGGGATTTGTTTTACCATTACAACGAGTGGATCACGCTTATTTAAGTTCGCCGATGCTTTTATCAGGATATCAATCTTTTCAACGCAGTATGTCATTTTTGCTATAGATTAAATTTATTTAACTATTAGGTGGGGGATTAATGCTAATGGCGTGGTTGGCCGCTAGATGCTGATCCTGCTAAATATATTTTTATATATCATATATTGCCGCATGTTTTTAATTCATTTAGTTTTAATTTTCTTTTTATAAAACTATAAGATTGGTGGCTTTTATGATAAGGAATTTCACGTTAATTATTTTTATGCTCTTTCTATGTGCTTGTCATGGTTCAAATGATGTAAATAAAAACAATATTATTGAAAATAGTAATTCCTATGGCGAATATCAAAATAAAGAGCCTTCTAGGTTTCTTATTGCATTACAATTTATGTACTTTTCTGAATTTAAGAAAAGTTCAAGTTTAATGAAAAATTATGATTACAAAAAACAGGATTATAGAAAGATTGTTTATGATTTTATTAGTTTAAATAAGAAGTGTTTTGATGACGGAATTGGTTATAAAGAAGCAAGTAAACTTTACTATTTTTCACTGGATAAGTTTAACATACCTCATGATGCATGGTTTTTTAGTCATATTTTTAATGCGTTGGATGAGAAGGATAGTGAGATAATATGGAAAGGATATCTATATGCAATAAATAAAGGCGGGAGAAATGAAGAAACAGCAGTATTAATGAAAATATGGTATTCAATGATTAGAGAAGCGACAAATTCATCATCAGAGAAACAAAAAGACAGTATAGCGTGGTTATCGATAGTGAGAAAAATGCCAGTGATGAATAGTATAGAAAACACAATTAGTGAGATATGGACTAAAGCTATTCTTACTAACATTATGGAGGGAGAATAATGGGGGTAATATGGCATCAAAATAAAAAATTATTGTTATGTTTTATTTTGTTATTTTTCTCCTTTCAATCTATAGGTTCGGAGCCTAAGAAAGATAGTGTATCTATTTTTAACATAATTATACTTGAATATATAAGAGTGACTATGGATGAATATAAACAACCATTGTCAAAAGAAAAAATGGATAAAGTCCATTATGAATCTGCATTGGCATATGCGAATTACTTAAAGTCTTGGTTTGAATTAAATAAAGGTGTAGAGGTTAGAACGGAAAGAATTAATTTTAACGAGGCTAAAATTATCAATGAAAATGGATTTAAAGCAGCGAATTTACCCTGCGATGCATGGTTTTTTGCTGATATTTATGATGTTTTTGATGAAAATGAACGAAACAAATTTTGGAGGGAAATGAACGCTAATTCCGAAAGGGAATCCGAGGAGAAAATATTTGTTGATTTGTGGTTTAAAATGAAGGCTGAGGCAGAAAGTACTTCAATTGAAAAACGTAAAAAAAGCCAGCGATGGTTAAAGAGAATGAGGAAAATTCCCCTAGTTATTGAAATTGAGAAAACCATGACGATGGTTGAAGATAGTTTTCGCTATAAAAAATAAGTTTTTGAAAAATTTGGAGGCGTAATATGCCAATAAAATTTATTTTTTCTATATTTATCTTGTTAATTTCAACTTTATCGATGGCTGATAATCGCCCCGGTTTTGTTTGTGGTAAATTTAACGATACAGTCATTGAAGTGCCTAGCAGCTATGTCTACTCCTTTGCAGAATATGAAGGTTATAGCTATTTTGACCCAAGGTTTCTAGAAAATAAAAAAGGTTGTGATGCAAATTTTCGAGTTTTGCCATTAATAATGAGCTGGCCTGAAATGAAGCCTTTTAATAAAAATGAAAATGGGAAAAATAAAAAACTTAGATTTTCTATAGAACCACTCGATGGTGATCCTAAAGGTTATCTTGAGTATAAACGATATATTTATATTGAAAGAGGAGAGGAAAAGATTAAAGGGGATGTTTCATATGATGAAAAGCTAAATCTATATTTCAATGAAGTAAAGATAAAGAAGATGAATAAGTATATTGATCCTGAAAATGACAAGTATGGTTATTATTGGCGAGTAAGTAATGATGAGATAAGTGATTTTTTTGATTGTTTATGGATACCTTTAGATGGCAGATATAGTCAATGTGATGGATATTTCCTGATTCCAAAACTAGGAATTAAAGTTGAAGTCATTATAAAAATTGAAGATTTAGTTATTTGGAATGAAATAAAGAGCGATGTTATTAACTTTATTTACAAGCATATAAAACGATAGGAGTTTGCATATGAATAATGAAGTCAATAGACAAGGAAGTGTAACATTAACGTGGACTGATACATCCAAAGCTTTAAAAATTTTAATTTTAACTAAAAGACCTGAATTAATGTATGAGTACTTTGCTAGTAAAGGTGACCGATATGCATTACTAGCAAATAGTGTTGTCAAAGGTGATTCTTTTTCAGGTAAATTTGCATTGAACTACTTAGAAGAAGTTATAATTGAAAATGGTCAAATATGCAATGAGGCTAAACTTGAAAAAATACGTTTTGATATGGCTTATGCTTATATATATGAACAAAGGAGTAGACTTAAAAATGGTGTTACAGAAATAACAGGTGATATTAATTATAAAGAAGCAATGGCATTTCATGAGCGTGTTTTTAAAAAATACAAATTACCTGCGGAAGCATGGACTTTACAACCTGTTTTTAATGTCATCTCTGATGAAAAGGATAGAGAGGTATACTGGCAAAAAGCGCTGGATGCTGTAGGTGATACGGAAAAGGAGGCTGAATTAAGTTTAAGCACGATGAATATTATGTTTGAAAGTTTATATGATGCGCCTGCAAATAAACAATTGCAAACCCATCGCTGGATGAGAAGAGTGATAGACATAGACAATGCAGTAGATACCGTGACATTAACTTTTAAAAAAACGTATGACTTTTTTGAATCGCCCTCACTAAAAATCGATCTTAATGAAGCACTAGCATTAGCATATGAAACGGGAAATCCATTAATTGATAGAGGAACTAATCGACTATCATTTTGGGATTTTCCATCTGAAAATATTGATAAATATTCAATACAGACTGATTGGGTTGGACAAACGGATTTTGAGCATAAAGATCGCCTTTCTGAATATTACCTTGAACGTCCCGCCTATATATTGCCAGAAACCGGATTATTTAATTCCCCATCTGCCAATTACAGTCCCAATGTTAATAAACACAATGCCATGATAGATGATGTTATCGGTAATATTCCATTTACTACTTATTCTAATAATCATGCACCAATTGAAATAACGGCTTCAGAACACCGAGGATACCCAGTGAGTGTATATAGACCAAATGATTTTCAAATAGGTGAGTGTCAAACGGATCGAACCGTTGATAGCTTAAGAGACCATATGTCTTCCATGGACCACTTATCAAGCTCGTTTGATAGAGATTTTAGGGTGCCTCAGGCCCCGAGTATGCCTGAATTTAACTACAGTGGTGGCTATAGCAGCTCATCATCCAGATTCTCATTTTAATTTTATTAACTTTTAATAACGTTTTAATAAAAACGGCGGTTATTGAAGTTAATAAACTCACAATAACCGCCGTCTTAATTTTGAATATTTAATTTTTTCAATTAAAAATGGTTTAAATGAAATAGTATTTAAATGGATTCATCCAAATAAACACGTTCCACTTTTTGGCAACCTAACGCGTGCAAGGTATTTTCTGTTGTACACCACTGCTGCACCGTTGCATTTTGTTTTTCTACTAATACCGCTTGTTCGATGGCGTGAATATCTTTACCCGCTAAATTCACCATAATCAGCGCCGCTTGCAATGGTGGTAAGCTCGGGTTGAACGCAGCATTTTCAGCGTAACGACCTGTAAACAGCGAGCCATCTTTTAACTGCACAGCAATACCGGAGTGAGATTCGCTGTATGGTGCGTGAGATTGGTTCGCAGCTTCAACCGCAGCAGATAACAATCTATCGCGACTTTGGTTTTGATAACCGTGGTCCACATTATCGAGTAGTAAAGTGGTGATATTCAGATCCGATGGACCGAATGAATCAGGCAAATAATCATGAAGTGTAGCTGCTTGGCGTTTTGGTAAATGCACCATGATATTACCGCCTTCACGCAGCTCATTCATAAACTGTCGGCAGTGACCGCAAGGCGTGTAGTTGACGGTAATAGAGGTTAATTGCTTTTCGCCTTTTAGCCAAGCATGGGTAATGGCACATTGTTCAGCATGGATAGTTTGACCAATCGAAACATGGTTAAATTCCATATTTGCGCCGAAATAGAGATTACCGCTGATTCCGCAAGCGATTGCGCCTACATTAAAGCGAGAAATTGGTGTAACAGCGTAAGCCGCTGCGAAAGGTAATAATGAAAAAGCGAGTTCACTGTCCGTGCATCCACTCTCAGCTTTAATTTGCTTTACTTGCTCAGCGGTTAACATGGCTGAGAAATCAGGTTTGTTCATAATAGGCTTTAGGACAGACTGTAACTTTTCTGGAAGTTCGGCCCAAGCGGCCTTGAATCTTGAATGCATGAGTAACCCTCCCTATTTAATTGTTTTCATTCTATTCAATTAATAGGGTGATTGGATGTGATCGCGATCACTTCATGAGTGCAATCAATGAAACAAATTCATTAAATGAGAGATGTATCTCAAGTTTTTACACTGAAATTTGCATAAGAGAGGTAAATAACCTCTCTTATTGATTCAGTTTAGCTAAATAAGTGAAGAATAACAGGGAAGATAAAAGGCGCAATTAACGAGGTGATCACCCCGCAGGTCATTAACGCTAATGAACTGTAAGCCCCTTCAATATAGTTAACTTCCGCACAACGCGCAGTTCCCAAAGCGTGAGAAGCGGTACCCATCGCCAAGCCTCGTGATGCATGGGTGCGAATACGCAAAACATCAAATAGGCTATGACCGAACATCGCCCCTAAAATCCCGACAAAAAGGACGCAAGCTGCACTAATTGCTGGGATGCCTCCGACTGAATCGGCAACTGCCATGGCTATCGGTGTTGTCACTGATTTAGGTAATATTGAACCTGCAATATCCGGTGTTGCTCCTAGCCACAGTGCAATAGTCGCGCCCGTAAACATCGCCACAATACTGCCAGCAAAACAGATACTAAATAGGGATTTCCATTGCGCTCTAATCTGGTGCATTTGTTCGTAAAGCGGAAAGGCGAGGGCGACGACGGCCGGCTGCAATAAATCATTGAGTATTTTACTGCCCGCAAAATAGTGCTCATAAGAGGTGTTCGTCAGGATCAGTAGCGGAATAATAATCGCGATAGTTAACAATAATGGGTTCAGAATGGGCAATTTGCACTTAATTGACAGCGCTCTTGCCAAATAGAAAACAACGATAGTTAATGGCAGTGACCACCAAATATGTTCTAACATCACTCTTTCCCCTTGGTTTTATCATTATTGATGGTTGAAGATATGGGTTCTTCAGGAGGAAGAGGAACTTCATCAGGCTTCACACCCACAATCGGGCGCTCTTTATGGATATAGTTTGAGCTGACCGCGACAACAATCATGACAATAAGCGTACTGGCAATACAAGAGACGACAATCGGGATCATCTGTTGGCTGAGTAAATCATAATAATTCATAATCCCTACACCGATGGGAACGAATAAAATCGTCATGTTTTTCAGCAGGATACTACATCCAGGTTTTGCCCAGTGAGCAGGGACTATTTGCAATGCTAGCAAGACAAACAACAGCAACATACCGACAATACTGCCGGGAATGGAAAAAGGAAGCAGTTTGGAAATCACATTTCCGATGATCAGGCAGAGGTAAAGTATTGCGAAGGCTCGCAAATATTGCCATCCGGTATTCAATACTTGTTTTAATGACATGGGACTTGTCCTATTACTCGACAGGCATTCATCATACAATTAACTTGGAAATTGTGCCAGAGATCACAAATAAAAACCCATAAAAAAACGGAGCTCACTAAAGTGGCTCCGTTTCGTACTGATATGGCCTAAGTTTGTTGCTCAATTTTTCGAGCGACAATCAATGACTTATTTAACTTGCATACCCGGCTGTGCACCATTATCTGGGCTCAGTAGGTAAATATCTTTACCACCAGGGCCTGCTGCCATCACCATACCTTCAGAGATACCAAAGCGCATTTTACGTGGGGCAAGGTTTGCCACCATCACGGTTAAACGACCTTCCAAGACTTTTGGATCTGGGTAGGCACTACGGATGCCAGAGAATACTTGGCGAGTTTCACCACCGATATCTAACTGTAATTTCAGCAGCTTATCTGAACCTTCAACAAATTCTGCTTGTTTGATCAGCGCAATGCGCAGGTCAATTTTAGCGAAATCATCAAAAGTGATGGTTTCTTGAATTGGGTCATCTGCCAGAGGGCCTGTCAGTTGCTTCGCTGGCTGAGCACTTTGCTTTGACGCTTCTACCATCGCTTCCGCTTTCGCTAATTCGATACGGTTGAATAGTGCTTTAAATGGCGCTACGTCGTGATTCAGTAATGGCGTGTTGATGGAATCCCACGTTAATTCAACTTTCAGGAACTCTTCCACGCGCTTAGTTAAGCTTGGCAGAATTGGTTTCAAGTAAGTCATTAATACGCGGAACAGGTTGATACCCATCGAGCAGATATCTTGTAGCTCTTGGTCTTTACCTTCTTGTTTCGCAACGACCCAAGGTGCTTTCTCATCCACATAGCGGTTTGCAATATCCGCTAATGCCATAATTTCACGCACGGCTTTACCGTATTCACGATTAGTGAAATCGTCACCGATCACTTTTGCCGCATCAACAAATTGTTGGTATAGCGCTGGTTCCGCTAAGTTTGCGGATAATTTTCCAGCGAAACGTTTAGCAATAAAGCCTGCGTTACGTGATGCTAAGTTCACCACTTTGTTTACGATATCGCTGTTCACACGCTGTACGAAATCTTCTAAATTCAAGTCGATATCGTCGATGCGTGAAGAGAGTTTCGCTGCATAGTAATAACGTAGGCAGTCAGCATCGAAATGGTCTAAGTAAGCGCGAGCAGTAATAAATGTGCCGCGAGACTTAGACATTTTTGCACCATTAACGGTGACATAACCGTGAACAAACAGGTTAGTTGGTTTACGGTAGTTGCTGCCTTCTAACATGGCTGGCCAGAATAGGCTGTGGAAATAGACGATATCTTTGCCGATAAAGTGGTAAAGATCCGCTTTAGAATCTTTATTCCAGAATTCATCAAAGTTTAAATCGCTGCGTTTGTCACACAGGTTTTTAAACGAGCCCATATAGCCGATTGGCGCATCCAGCCAAACGTAGAAATATTTACCCGGTGCATCTGGAATTTCAAAGCCGAAATACGGGGAATCACGGGTGATATCCCACTGCTGTAAGCCAGATTCAAACCATTCTTGCATTTTGTTAGCCACTTGCTCTTGCAGTGCGCCAGAGCGAGTCCATGCTTGCAGCATGTCGCTAAATGCAGGTAAATCAAAGAAAAAGTGTTCAGTTTCACGGATAACTGGCGTTGCACCTGAAACCACTGAGCGTGGGTTAATCAGGTCAGTTGGGCTATAAGTTGCGCTACAAACTTCACAGTTATCGCCGTATTGGTCTTCCGCTTTACATTTCGGGCAAGTACCTTTGACGAAACGGTCTGGCAGGAACATGCCTTTTTCTGGGTCGTAAAGCTGTGAAATGGTTTTGTTTTTAATAAAACCATTGCTTTTTAATTTGCCGTAAATCAGTTCAGATAACTGTTTGTTCTCTTCGCTATGGGTTGAGTGGTAGTTATCGTAGCTAATCTGGAAGCCTGCAAAATCGTCCTGATGCTCTTGGTTCATTGCAGCGATCATTTCTTCAGGCGTGATGCATAATTGCTGAGCTTTTAGCATGATCGGTGTTCCGTGCGCGTCGTCAGCACAGATGAAATGAACCTCTTTGCCGCGCATTCGCTGATAACGGACCCAAATATCAGCCTGAATGTGCTCCAGAATATGACCGAGATGGATTGAACCGTTAGCATATGGTAACGCACAGGTTACCAGTAATTTATTCGCGACTTGAGACATAGTAACTTTCTTACTTCCATTATTAATAAAGGGTCTTTGATGTTAACCGATCAATAAAAATGTCGCTAGGGCAATAAAATATTAATCGGCAATTATTAGGAAAAAACGCTAGGTGGAAACAAATTTTTACTGTTTGTGGTTTTTCATTCGCTAGGCGGTCACTATTTTTTTCGTTCTCTGCTATCATGCAACGTAGTCAAAAATGTGTAGTTACAAAAAAGAAAATAAAGGAGCCGGGATGAACGATAAATCCCCCGAGCAGAACAAACCAGAACTGCTGACTGAACAAGTCTCCACTGTTTTGGCTTCATTTACACACCCAACTCTCAAGCGCAATCTGATTTCAATCAAAGCATTGCATCGTTGTGCGCTGTTGGACAATGTGTTGCATGTCGAATTAGTTATGCCATTTGTCTGGAAAGGCCCATTCCAAACGCTGATCAGCGAAAAAACGGCTGAATTAAAGCAATTGACGGGTGCTCACGCCGTAGAATGGAAATTACGCCACGATATTACCACTCTGAAGCGTGCCAATGATTTACCAGGCATCAACGGTGTACGTAATATTCTTGCGGTGAGTTCAGGTAAAGGTGGTGTGGGTAAATCCAGTACTTCCGTGAACTTAGCGTTAGCGTTAGCGCAAGAAGGCGCAAAAGTCGGTATCCTCGACGCGGATATCTACGGTCCTTCAATTCCGAATATGCTGGGAACGACACTGGAGCGCCCAACGTCTCCAGATGGTCAGCATATGGCACCGATTATGGCGTATGGCTTAGCTACTAACTCCATTGGTTACTTAGTCACTGACGACAACGCGATGGTATGGCGTGGTCCAATGGCGAGTAAAGCTTTGATGCAGATGCTGCAAGATACGCTATGGCCAGATCTGGACTATCTCGTTATCGATATGCCACCGGGAACGGGTGATATCCAACTGACTCTGTCACAAAATATTCCAGTGACAGGTGCAGTGGTTGTGACCACCCCGCAAGATATTGCCTTAGTAGATGCGATGAAAGGGATTGTCATGTTCAAAAAAGTGAACGTGCCAGTGCTGGGTGTTGTTGAAAACATGAGCGCACATATTTGTAGTAATTGTGGTCATGTGGAGCCTATTTTCGGTACCGGTGGTGCAGAAAAATTGGCTGAGAAATACAACACTAAACTGCTAGGTCAGGTTCCGCTGCATATTTCATTACGTGAAGACTTAGACCGTGGTCAGCCAACCGTAATGCGCGACCCTGAAGGCGAGTTCGCTGATATCTATCGCGAAATTGCGTCTAACATCTCTGCATTGATGTATTGGGAAGGGGATAAGATCCCGACGGAGATCTCTTTCCGCGCCGTGTAATTAAATGGCATCGATAAAGGCTATTTGGTCAGTAATGACTAAGTAGCCTTTTTTATTGCCATAAAATCCGATTCTTTGATTGTTCTGATTTCTTCTCAAACTGTTCCTTTATTGTTGTAGGCTGCGTAGAATGACGCATAAGTGAATTTCCTAGCCTGAAAATTAACGATATAGAAAATTCAGTCTTTATTCCGTTGGCGAATGCCTAAAAGGTGATTATGAAATTTTTAATTTTTATTGTCGTATTGGTGCTGATTGTTATTTATTTTTATAACCGCATCGTTGCATTACGTGAAGCAGTCGTTTCTAGTGAAACTGAGATTTCTGTTCAATTAGATCGCCGCGGTAAAGTTTTTGATAGCTTACTGGCTACGGTCAAAAAATATTTAAGTCATGAAACAGAAGTCTTCACTAAAATTACAGAGCTCAGAAGCCAAGCACAAAATGCGACGGGGGATAAAGCTCGTGAAGCGGAAGATGCACTTTCTAAAATGGTCAGTAGTGGTGCTATCAATGTGGCAGTTGAAGCGTATCCAGAGTTAAAATCCGATGCGATCATGGCAAATTTACAAGAAGAGATCGTCTCTTCTGAAAACAAACTCTCTTTTGCTAAACGTGGCTATAACCGTTCATTAGAAACTTATAATGCGTATATCGCTTCTATGCCTGCTGCATTAATTGTTGGCATTATTCCTAGCTTGAAAATTAATAAAGAATATTGGCGTTTAGACGAAGCAGACATCAAAACTGAAGAGTCTCGCCGTATTAATTTCGATTAAATGGATGTTGCCATTGGCAGGGTTTTATTATGGATTTTAGAAACGTTATACGTAAAAACAATATCCGTACTCGGTTAGTTGTGTTGAGTTATATTGTGTTGATGCTAGTGATAGGTTCGCTTGCGGATACCGCAACCCATCCAGATGAGAGAATGGATTTTACCTCGAACCTGATAGCATTTGCGACATTACAACAACTGCCTGTGGCAACCTTTATTATTCTTGGTCTGACATTTCTAGGTTTACTTTATATTCATTTCTTTGGGCATAAATTGATGCTTGCAGGAATGAATGCGAAGGAAATCACCCAAGAAGGGGCTTCAACCCCGGAAGAAAGACAGCTATTCAATATTTTGGAAGAGCTGAGCTTAAGTGCGACATTAGGTTATGTACCGCGCCTGTATATTTTAGATACTGACGAACCTAATGCATTTGCGGCTGGCTGGAATTCTCGTAATGCTTTAGTCGGCGTCACGCGTGGTTTATTACAAACGCTAAATCGCCAAGAAGTTCAAGCGGTAATGGCCCATGAAGTGGGGCATATTATCCATGGTGATTCAAAATTAACGCTGTATGTGGGGATTTTAGCGAATGTTATTTTGACGGTAACGAACGTTTTTGCTCAAGTGTTTATTCGCTCAGCAGGACGCAGCCGCAATAATTCAGCGAATAAAGCACAAACCATTTTATTATTGATGAATATCGTGTTGCCAATCATTACCAAAGTACTCTATTTTTATTTATCGCGTACCCGTGAATATATGGCGGATGCGGCAGCGGTGGATTTAACCTCTGATAACCAAGCAATGATCAGTGCCTTGAAGAAAATTTCAGGGGATCATCAAAAGCATGATTATGATGATGAAAGCACCGGACAGGCATACAGACAGGCGGCATATATTTTTAACAAGGGTGATTCTGTATTTTCAACGCATCCTTCCATAGAGAACCGAATTGCGGCTTTGGAAGGGCGTAAACAGTTTTAAACTTAGCGTGAAGCTTGCGCTTTGAAGAATAAAAAATTGGGTGCGTTTTTTTTATCAGTCTTTGACGAGATAGACTGGTACAGTGCACCATTACACCCTATAATTCCCGCCAACCATAACACTATGATGTTATGCACTTCATTTCTAAAATTTTTAACCAGGTTACCATTTTATGACTGACACATCGCATCACTGTACCATTGTAGGTATATCGGGCGCTTCTGCATCTGGCAAAAGCCTAATTGCAAGCACCTTATATCGGGAGTTAAGAGAAAAGGTTGGTGATCATAATATCGGTGTTATTCCAGAAGACTGTTACTATAAAGATCAAACAGATATTCCAATGGAAGAACGACTCAAAGTGAATTACGACCATCCAAATTCCATGGATCACAGTTTACTTTATGAACATCTCAAAGCACTGAAAAGTGGTCAAGCCGTCGAAATTCCTCAGTATGACTATGTCGCTCATACTCGCAAACAGCAAACCGTCAGTTTTAAACCAAAAAAGGTCATTATTATTGAAGGTATCCTATTATTAACAGATAAGCGTTTACGCGAAGAGATGGATTTCTCTATTTTTGTTGATACACCGCTGGATATCTGCTTAATGCGCCGTATCAAACGTGATGTTAATGAAAGAGGAAGAACATTAGACTCGGTTATTGAGCAGTACAATAAAACGGTTCGTCCAATGTTCTTACAATTTATTGAACCATCGAAGCAATATGCCGATATTATCGTACCTCGTGGCGGTAAAAACCGTGTGGCGATTGATATTTTGAAAGCGAAAATTGGTGAATTCTGTCAGGACTGATAGCATCAAATATCACCAGCGATAAGCTGCCATGAATATATAAAATAATGAAGGGGGAAAGTGATCATGCGTCTTTGTGACCGCGATATAATTCAGTGGATGGATGAAGGTCGACTTGTTATTAGCCCACGTCCACCGATTGAACGGATCAACGGAGCGACTGCGGATGTTCGTCTTGGGAACCAATTTCGTGTTTTTCGTGGACATACTGCGGCATTTATTGATCTCAGTGGACCAAAAGATGAAGTCAATGCGGCATTAGACCGTGTGATGAGCGATGAAATTGTTCTTAAAGATGACGAGCCTTTCTTCCTTCACCCTGGTGAATTGGCTCTGGCGGTTACGCTAGAATCCGTCACACTACCCGATAATTTAGTTGGTTGGTTAGATGGCCGTTCTTCACTAGCAAGACTTGGATTAATGGTCCACGTCACAGCCCACCGGATTGATCCAGGCTGGCGCGGCCAAATTGTGTTAGAGTTTTATAACTCAGGTAAGTTACCTTTAGCATTACGTCCAGGCATGGTAATTGGTGCGCTAAGCTTTGAGCCGCTATCCGGCAGTGCAGACAGACCTTATAACAGCCGACAAGATGCAAAGTATAAAAACCAACAAGGTGCTGTTGGTAGCCGTATTAGTCAAGACTAATACAGCAAGATAGCGAACGGCCTCTTCTATGGAGTTTGAAGAGGTCTGCAATCGCTAGCGTCAAGGAATGACAGGCGAAAGATGTGACAAATAAAGTAAAAGAGAGGGATGCATGAAACGGTTTTTAACGACGCTGATTATTTTACTTGTGGTGGTAGTAGCGGGGCTAACAGCTTTAGTGATGTTAGTGAATCCGAATGATTTTAGAGGCTACCTCGTTCAACAAGTTGAGAAAAAAAGTGGTTACCAACTTGATTTCAAAGGTGATATGCGTTGGCATGTATGGCCAACACTGAGCATCATTACTGGCCCAGTCTCAGTCACAGCACCTAACGCCAGCCAGCCTGTTTTAAGTGCTGAAAATATGCGCTTAGATGTGGATTTATGGCCGTTAATCTCCCATCGATTATCTGTTGAACAAATTGTCATTGATGGCGCAGTCATTCGCAAAACACCTGAAAGTGAACCCATTGCGACGGTTAACACCCCAGTTGCCCCCGGCGGCAGCCAAGTACCTGCTGACACAACAGATAAAAGCCAATGGTTACTCGATATCAGCAAAATTGATATCACGAATAGCTTAGTTATCTGGCAAACATCAAAAGATGAATACAACCTACGCAATATTAATCTGTCACTGAAAAAAAGTGATGATAAACAAGTTGCGATGAAATTCAGCGGTAATTTAAATAAAAACCAACAAGAATTTAATTTTGATATTAAATCAGATATCGATTTATCTAAATTATCTCAGCAGGTAAGTGGAAAAATCACGCAATTTGATTACCAACTCAGTGGTGTTGATTTACCAGAAAATGGTATTAGTGGAAAAATCACCTCAGATTTCCTGTATACAAAAGCTAACTCAGGGGAGATTAGTCTTGAAAATCTCGCCATTCAGGCAAATGACAGCCAATTAGCAGGCACCATCAGTATCAATTTAACCGATATTCCTGATGTAACGGTGAATTTATCCTCGCCTACTTTGAATCTCGATACGTTAATTGGGCAAGCTCCCGCTCCCGGCAAATCAAATACAGTCAGTGCAGCTTCAGAAAATACCGTCAGTAATAATGAGCGTGTAGGAGTCAAACCAGTGATTTCTGGTTCCAACATGCAGAAGTATGATTTAACGGGGCTGAACGGGTTTACCGCCCAATTTAATGTCTCAATGGATACGCTGATTTACCGCGGTATGTCGATGACCGGGGTAAAAATTAAGGGTGATAACCAAACACCACGTTTAACCATTTCTCAGTTAGAGGGTAATGCGTTCGGTGGGCAATTCTCACTGCCTGTCACCATTAACTACAGCGCTATTCCTGCGCAGGTTTCGGCAAAACCTGTATTTAATAATATTAATCTTACTCCGGTATTAAAGGCATTTAGTATGCCTGAAAAACTGAGCGGGATTATCTCATTAAATGCCGCATTATCCGGTATTGGCTACGATGATTATGCGGTTAAAAATCAGTGGCAAGGGCCGGTTAATTTTGAACTACGGAGCGCTAAGTTGGCGGATTTAAATATTCCGCAATTGATCCAACAATCGGTGTCCCGTTTCACTAATAAAATCAATATGCCAACAGATACCAACAGTTTCACAGAAGTGGATTTATTCACCGTGTCGGGATATCTCAATAAAGGCAATATGAATATTTCCGCTCTTAAAGCAACGTCTTCACTGCTGAGTATTACTGGGCAGGGGCGTGTGAATATTCCAAAAGAAACTATCGATGTTAATTTAGGCGTAAATATTCTCGGCGGATGGACTGGTGACTCTCGTTTAGTTCAGCAGTTGCGTAATATGAATATTCCACTGCGTATTTACGGTGGTTGGAATAACTTACAGTATCAATTGGATGTGGAAAAATTACTGCGTAATGAGCTACGAACTCAAGCTAAAGAAGCTATTGGTAGCTTTTTGAAAAAAGAAGAAAATAAAGGGCTAAATGATTTGTTAAATGCGTTGTAATTTGGATGATATAGAGCCGCTCGAAAATGAGCGGTTCTATATTTATAGACACAATAATAAAATTATTTATGTCCGTACTCCTCGTAATCTTTCGCTCTGACTGCCGCGATATCTCTATCTATTTTAGTATTGTTACTGCGATGTTCGTTATGAGATACATCCTCGAGCAATACTTTACTTTCAATTGTGTTAATTTTGTTTTTGCTTACTAAAATTGCATCATTCAGTTTTGTGAGCGTTTCTTGTTTTGAATGGTGATGCTTATATGAAGAGCTATCTAATTTGTCTTGATATGCTTGGATTGAACTTGCAAGTTTTGTTAGCTGTTTTTTGATGCTTGTAGGATCTTTTTTCCATGATGGCGTACGGCTATCCATCAAGCTATCAACTTGTGACTTAATAGATGTTAAAGCGTCTGAAATATTACTCTTCAGGGTTTTAATGTCTTTCAGATGAACGGTTTTTTTGTCCGTAGTTACCTGTGGATGTTGGGTTGAATCATTATTGACGCTCTTGGTTGAACGTGCAAATTCAGTGACATCGCCTTTAGGGTCGGTCGTACTCATACGGCGAAGTTGAACCGCCGGAGTATGATTAGTTGTGATCGCCTTCATGATGGATGCTCTCATTAAAAGTTAATTATTAAACTATTTAAATTATTCAATGGGCGAATGATTTTTTCTTTAAAAAAACGCGGTTACATTTGAGTAAGATGCATTTCCCCTCATTACGGGCAAAAAAATACCGGCTCAATATTAAGATAAAGGCCGGTATTTAGATTGTATTAATCGTGACTAGTTTTAGTCACACATTGTCTTAATCACACATTGTCTTAATCACACATTGTCTTAAGCCAGATTAGTCATCCACATAATCGTAGCCATCGCCCACAGGTGCAGGTGGTGTAATCAAGACTTTATTAACGCGATGGCTATTTACCTCAAGAGGTTGGAAAATACAGCCATTGATTTCGACTTGCTCACCCACTTCAGGAACGCGTTGTAAATGTTCCATTAAAAGACCGGCAATGGTTTCATACTCACGCTTATCATCCAGCTCCATTGGGATATACATAATTAAATCTTCCAGTGGCATAAAGCCATTGGCAATCCATGTACCATCATCCAATTTTTGAATGTCATGGCGGGAGTCATTTTCTTCGTCGCCAACCGGTAAATTACCTGCGATAGTTTCCATTACGTCTGTTAATGTCACGATACCTTCGACTGAACCAAATTCGTCCACAACGAAAGCAAAGTGTGTATGAGCTTTTCGGAACTGTTCTAACGCTTTTAACAGTGATAAACCTTCAGGGAAGATAAGTGGCTGGGTGACCAGCGCACGTAAATTCAGTTGTTCACCACTAAGTTGCTGTTTGACGAGATCTAAGACATACACCACACCAATTGGGTCATCGCCGATACTTTCATCAACCACAACAAAACGTGAGTGTGGATTTTTCTCCATCAATTCAATCAGTTCAGATGAGGATTTATTGATATCCAGATAATCTACGTCATGGCGGGACGTCATAATACTTTCGACGTTGCGTTGCGCCATACCCAATACACGAGCAATCATTAAGCGCTCTTGTGGGTCAAATACAGATTGATTATCGGAGATTAAATCAGAGGTTCTTGCGTCTAATTCACCACGCTCAGTTTTGCCACTTAAAATACGTAAGACAGCCTCTGCGGTACGTTCACGTAGAGGACGGCTACCTTTTAAGAATTTACGGCGGTTAAACTGCGCAAACTGGTTGAGCATCTCTATCATGATAGAGAAACCAATTGCCGCATACAGATAACCTTTTGGAATGGCGTAACCAAAACCTTCAGCCACAAGGCTGAAACCAATCATCAGCAAGAAGCTTAAACATAAAATGACGATGGTTGGGTGCGCATTAACGAAGCTAGTCAGTGGTTTACTTGCCCAGATCATTAACATCATGGCGATAGTCACCGCTGCAACCATAACGCCGATATGGTCAACCATACCGACCGCAGTGATCACGGAGTCCAATGAGAACACCGCATCTAATACGATAATTTGCGCGACAACCGCCCAGAAATTGGAGGTTTTACGTTGATTGTTGGTATGCTCGTCCTTTCCTTCTAACCGCTCATTTAGCTCCATAGTGGCTTTAAACAAGAGGAATATCCCCCCGATAAGCATTATCAGGTCTCTGGCGCTAAATGGATGCTCAAATAGAGTTAGGATAGGTTGGGTCAGCGTGATCAACCATGAAAGGCTGAATAATAGAATGATACGCATTACCAGGGCACACGTTAACCCTGTGATACGAGCTCTATCACGCAGTTTAGCTGGGAGTTTATCGGCCAGAATGGCGATAAAAACGAGGTTATCAATACCAAGAACGATTTCAAGAACGATTAGGGTAGCTAAACCCGCCCAAATCGAAGGATCTGCGATCCATTCCATACAGTTTGTTTTACCTTCTGATATGACGGCTTATACCGACTGGTGAATAATGAGGTTTGTTGACCTAAATATCAATAAAAATTCATTCAAGTAGCGTGATATTTGACAAAAAATGATTCGATTGGTTTATCGATTGCATCAATAACTACCATGGAGCAGCATCCTGAGTTAACATGTGATCCCGTTAACAGAATGTCAGCACAATCGAGGCTGACTTGGTCCTAATCAGACAGGAGTTTTTCATGTCAAAGCAGCAGATTGGTGTTGTCGGAATGGCGGTCATGGGTCGCAACTTAGCCCTGAACATCGAAAGTCGCGGTTACTCAGTATCTATTTTTAACCGTTCAAAAGATAAAACTGATGAAGTCATTGCCGAAAATCCAGGGAAAAAATTAGTTCCCAACTACACGATTGAAGAGTTTGTCGACTCTCTGGAAAAACCACGCCGCATCCTGTTGATGGTTAAAGCGGGTGAAGCAACGGACAAAACCATTGCTGCATTAACGCCACATTTAGACAAGGGCGACATTTTAATCGACGGTGGTAATACCCTGTATAAAGACACAATCCGTCGTAATCGCGAACTGTCAGAACAAGGATTCAACTTCATCGGTACAGGTGTTTCCGGTGGTGAAGAAGGCGCACTGAAAGGCCCTTCAATCATGCCTGGTGGACAAAAAGAAGCATACGAATTAGTTGCCCCAATCTTAAAAGAGATTGCAGCGAAAGCGGAAGGCGAACCGTGTGTAACTTACATCGGTCCAGACGGAGCTGGTCATTATGTGAAAATGGTTCACAACGGTATCGAATACGGTGACATGCAATTAATCGCTGAAGCTTACTCTTTATTAAAAGGTTCTCTGAACCTGAGCAATGAAGAGCTGGCGGAAACGTTCTCTGAGTGGAACCAAGGCGAACTGAGCAGCTACCTGATTGAAATTACAGCGGATATCTTCAAGAAAAAAGATGAAGAAGGTAAATATCTGGTAGATGTCATTTTAGATGAAGCGGCTAACAAAGGTACCGGGAAATGGACTAGCCAAAGTGCTTTAGATCTTGGCATCCCACTGACTTTGATCACTGAATCTGTCTTTGCGCGTTATATCTCTTTCCTGAAAGACCAACGTGTTGCTGCATCTAAAGTTTTAACGGGTCCAGTACTGAAAACCGTTGAAGGTGATAAAAAAGTCTTTATCGAGAAAGTACGCCGTGCACTTTACTTAGGTAAAATCGTTTCTTACGCTCAAGGCTTCCAACAATTGAAAGCAGCGTCAGATGAATACAACTGGGATCTGAACTACGGCGAAATCGCGAAAATCTTCCGTGCTGGCTGTATCATCCGTGCGCAGTTCCTGCAAAAAATCACTGATGCATACAATGACAATGCGCAGATCGCAAACTTACTGTTAGCACCTTACTTCAAGCAAATCGCAGATGAGTACCAACAAGCTCTGCGTGATGTTGTCTGCTATGGCGTGCAAAACGGTATCCCAACACCAACATTCTCAGCGGCTATTTCTTACTACGATAGCTACCGCTCAGCGGTACTGCCTGCGAACTTAATTCAAGCGCAGCGTGACTACTTTGGTGCTCATACTTATAAACGTACTGATAAAGAAGGCGTTTTCCACACTGAGTGGATGGAATAAAGATAAACCGTTAGGTTATCTTCCATAAGTGAAAAAGGTGCTCAATTGAGCGCCTTTTTTATTTCTAGCTTTTTATACACTTTCAGACTTCGAGTATTTCTTTCCTCACGCTTTTCCCGTTGAATACTCTGACAAAAAATAGACTAAAAAAACAAAGTAGGTATTCCACAGCATGAAAGCCAAAATAATTATTCTTACAGTATTCGGCATTATTTTTACTTTATCTTGTGCCTTTATATCCGGCATCGTGCTTTCTATGAACAAAGAGCCTAGTTCTGAGCTCCGCCATAATGGTGAGAAGCTCGGCTACAGTATTTACACCATTTATAATGATAAAGTGTATGCGAGTGTTCCAAGTAATGGCGATTATCTGATAGAGAATGCAGACCCTTCTAGCTTTGCGTTATTACCTGAAAGTTCGCGTTATGAGCAGCAAGTGGCATTAGATAAAAATCATGTTTATTGTGGAAATTTAGCAATCCCTGCATTTAATCCTAACAGCGTGATAATCGTGGGGAATGACTATTTTACCGATGGAAATCAGACCGTATATTGCTCAATGGGCTCAGTAAGAAATTATGAGCTTTCAACAATGGATGAATTATTTCAGTCTTGGTTATATGGTTGGGATTTAGGGAGTAAACCGCAAACCTATATTTATCCGATGAAGCCACTTCCCGCATCATCGACGCCATATCAAGCATTATTATCACGTTATTTGGCAACTGACGGGCAGCGTGTTTTTTATAAAGGCGAATATATGCCGGATGCTGATCCTGCGACCTTACAGGATATTGGTACGGTACAAGATGATAACTCTGTACGAGATAGCCTTCATTTTTATCGTGATAATCGGAACGTCTATTATGACCAATATAAATTGCCAATAAAGAGTCATTCTGGTTTATACAGCTTGATATTGGATGGGTTATTTCAAGAAGGTTATTTGATTGATCCGCAATCTGGCAATGTGGCGATGAATGATATTTTATTTCCTGAGCAACATGCTCCTTACCAGCTAATAAGCCGTAATGGCCAGCATGTGAATCAAGCGTTATTTCTCTCTAAGGATGGCGTATTTTTCTATCATAGAGAAAAAGAAACTATTGTTCGCGCGGGAGCGAATCCATTTATTGACGGTGAATTAAAAGAAATTGCGCCTTTAGTGTTCACTCATAATAACCAAACGTATTATCTACAGGATTCCGAGATTTGGGGAACCAATAAAAATCCGGGGTTAATTTCACGGAGTACAAAAATTTATCGTTTCAATGAGACGAATAGCGCACCATGGGAAAAGGTGGGTGATTTAGATAATCGCAGATTTGGCCAGGTATGGAAAAAAGGGGATGAATATTATTATTTTGATAATTTAGGCTCCACTCAATTAATTCGATATACCATTTATCGGATCGATAACCAGCGTACCGTGTACCGTTTATTGAACGAAAAGTTATTACCAAGAGATATTCGTGTCTTGATTGATAATGATGATTTACAGCCGATAAGAGGCACCGAAGTGGTTCATGCAATTACCAAGTATCGATAAGATTCGATATCTATACAGAAATTCTGATATTATCGATAGCCATTTTCGAAATCGCTATCGATAACTCACCTGCTCAGAATCGGTCATATGCATAAATTTCTCGCTTTATTATTACTTTTAGTCCTATTAGGGCCTCTTGGGATAGATCTGTATTTACCGACTATTCCAGCTATAGCTAAAGATTTAGGGAGTAGCGAGTCTATAATCCAATCGACCATCGGATTATTTATTTTAGTCTTAGGGATTGGACAGCTAATTTCTGGGCCATTAGTCGATAGATTTGGTCGTAAGCCTATCGCTATCATTGGGTTAGCTATTTATCTAGCTGGCTCCATTGTGGCCGCATTTTCAACGACGGCAGGGTTATTTATTGCTTCCCGGCTGTTACAAGGAGTGGCTGTGTGCTGCACCTCTGTAGTGGCATTTAGTTGTGTCCGTGACCGTATGAATGGCACAGAAGCCGCGAGAGCATTTGGTTTTTTAAACGGAACACTTAATATTGTGCCCGCCTTGGCGCCTTTATTAGGGGGATTGCTGGCGGAAGCATGGGGATGGCGAGCGCCATTTTGGTTCTTGGCGATTTACGCTGTGGCAATTTTCTTGCTGATTCTATTTTTCCTACCAGAAACGCGCCCAGTCAGTTTACTGCAGGTTAAAAAGCTTCAATTTAAGAGCTATTTTCGAATTTTAACCAGCGAGCATTTTTTGATTTTTGCATTGGTAAATGCCGGCGCAATGGGCATGGCACTGACGTATGTCTCTCTAGCCCCTAGCGTATTAATGGGGGATGCTAAGCTATCGCCTCTCGCATTTTCGATTGTCTTTGGTGTTAATGGTTTCTGGATCATGCTGGCGAGTTATATCGCGAATTACTGCATTCGAAAAATGGGGCGTCCAGCATGTTTATCAATCGGTAGTGTCATGATGGCACTTGGTTGCATCGGCTTATTATTCGGTTTGATGGTACTTTCACCTGAAATGCAAACCCATTGGTTAGTGTATATGTTGCCGGTTGCCTGTGCGTGTACAGGGCTTGCCTTTATGATGGGCACGGCGACAAGCTATGCGTTAGAGCCATTTGGCAATGAAGCTGGGGCGGCATCAGCCCTCGTGGGGTTTGTGCAAATGGCGGGTGGTGCTGTATTAGGGTTATGTGCAATTGCGTTACCGATAGCACCGAAATTGTCCCTTGCTCTAGTGATGCTAGCGGGATGTATTTTCGGATTAATTGCAAGAAAAACCAGTATAAAACGCGCTGCCATAATAGAGAAAATAGAGTAATCGTTATGGTTAATAATCCATTATTAAAGCAGCCGAGGATCGGTTAGCGGTGATGTAGTGTGAACGCAATTACATCACCATAGAATGCGTTCTATGGTAATAAAATACTGATTTAAAGGTTATTTACCATGAAAAATAAACATTGGTCGAAAACGCAGTTATTACATGAAGTTGTTAAAAATCCCAATATCCATCTTAAAGGACGCCACAGTTATTATAGTGATTGTTGGGATGGCGGTTTTGAACAGTCTGTCGTGCGTTATTTACAAGGCGATGAACAGAGCCGAGATTGGCAATTAGCTTGGGATATCGACCAACTTTATATTGGCGATTATGTGTGTATTGGGGCGGAAGCCGTTATTTTGATGGGGGGAAATCATACCCATCGATTAGATTGGTTCTGTTTGTACCCTTTTCTTGAATATATTGAAGAGGCCTATATTGGTAAAGGTGATACCATTATTGGCGATGGCGTTTGGATTGGAATGCGGGCATTTATTATGCCGGGCGTTCAAATAGGGGAAGGTGCGGTGATTGCGGCAAACAGTGTCGTGGTTAAAGATGTGGCGCCTTACACCATTGTTGGTGGTAACCCTGCAAAGCCAATTAATACGCGCTTTTCCCCTGATGTAATCGAGCAATTATTAGCGTTGAAGATCTATGAATGGCATTGTAGTGGTTTAATAAATTTGGCCACCTGAACAGAGGTGATATGCTCACCTCAGAACAACACAGGTGCCTTAATGAAAAAACGAAATTTCAGTGCAGAATTCAGACGTGAATCAGCCCAGCTGGTTGTGGATCAGAACTATACAGTTGCAGATGCCGCGAAAGCCATGAATGTCGGGCTTTCCACCTTGACGCGGTGGGTAAAGCAATTACGGGACGAACGGGCAGGCAAAACACCGAAAGCATCCCCTATCACGCCGGAACAAATTGAGATACGTGAGCTGAAGAAAAAAATTCAACGTATTGAAATGGAAAACGAAATATTAAAAAAGGCTACCGCGCTCTTGATGTCAGACTCCCTGAACAGGTCTCGGTGATCGGGAAACTCAGAGCGCATTATCCTGTGGCCACTCTTTGCTGCGTGTTCGGAGTTCACCGCAGCAGCTATAGATACCGGGAAAACCGGCCTGACAATCCGGACGGCAGGAGAGCCGTATTACGTAGTCAGGTTCAGGAGCTGCACGGCCTCAGTCATGGCTCAGCAGGTGCAAGAAGTATCGCTGTAATGGCAACACACAGGGGCTTCCGGATGGGACGATGGCTTGCCGGACGGCTAATGAAGGAGATGGGGCTGGTGAGCTGTCAGCAGCCTGTTCACCGGTATAAACGTGGCGGTCATGAACACATTGCTATCCCGAACCACCTTGAGCGACAGTTCGCAGTGACAGAGCCCAATCAGGTATGGTGCGGCGACGTAACGTATATCTGGACCGGTAAACGCTGGGCATACCTGGCCGTTGTACTCGACCTGTTCGCAAGGAAACCCGTGGGCTGGGCAATGTCATTTTCTCCGGACAGCAAACTGACAACCAAAGCGCTGAAAATGGCATGGGAAATACGAAATAAGCCATCCGGGCTCATGTTCCACAGTGATCAGGGTAGCCACTATACAAGCAGGCAGTTCCGACAGTTACTGTGGCGATACCGGATAAAACAAAGTATGAGTAGGCGTGGTAACTGCTGGGATAACAGCCCGATGGAGCGCTTCTTCAGAAGTCTGAAAAATGAGTGGGTGCCGGTGACCGGCTACATCAGCTTCAGTGAAGCAGCCCATGCAATAACGGATTATATCGTCGGGTATTACAGCGAAGTCAGGCCGCATGAATATAACGGTGGATTACCACCAAACGAATCAGAAAACCAATACCGGAAAAACTCTAAAACCGTGGCCAATTTTAGTTGACCACTACACATGAAGATAAATTCGAAGCATTGAAAGTGTTTATTTGCAATTCGGATTTTCAGGCCTTAAGAGAGGCTAGCGAGCAGTATGACGAAACTTATTAATCGGGAATAGTGCTTAAAATCTTTTTTTTCAATTTGAAGGGTTATCGCTCGATAGCCCTTTTTAGGATTAATTACCCATCATTTTGTGACAACCTTGGCTTATTTATTACCATAATACGAGTACGTTAATTAGGCAGTAAAATGTTAGGTTTGCTCATGCAGTATCAAACTCATGCAGTTTTAATTTGAGTCAACGCCTATGAAGAAATTAACTTGTCGTATTTTTCATTTATTGGCTTCTCATCGTTGTATTTTGTTGTTTCCCATTATTAGTAGCTGTTTTTCCTCTTTTCTTTATGCATCCTCGGAAAAAGCGGTCGCATATCCTGCACCGATTAATATTAGTCAGATTGAAATCAAATATAATGATCAACTGGATTACCCTGAGATAATTGGCAACATCACGAATGTTTCAAATGTTGTTTTATATCAGACCTATATTAGATTTGAGCTACTGAAGGATGGCGTGTTTATTGGGGAAACAAACCATAGAGTGACGAGCTCAATTAAGCCAAAACAAACGGTAAATTTTATTGTTACTATTCCAGATTATGATGTTATACCCAATGAGCAGATTGTTGTTGAAACCATCGCTGCCTATTATTTGGATAAACCGCGTTGAGTGTCATTTAGGAGCCAGCTGATGATGGTGGCTCCTAATCAATCAGTGTGATGAGTTATTCATCATTTGTGCGAATAAACTCGACTAAAGTGGGTGAAGCGATACGCTGGTAATCTTGGGTATTGAGAATAATTGAGCGTTCTAGGCTCCCCGCATTAAATGCGAGTTCATCAAAGCGGGTGAACAGGTAGGGATCAGCGATAAGCTTCAACGATGGATGAAAGCTAAATGGCGGGATAGCGCCGAAAACACAATGGGTGAGTTCATCGACTTCCTTTGGGCTAGCTAATGAGGCTCGAGTACCGCCAATGGCTTTGGCAATCTTACCTAAATCCGCTTGTTGATCAGCAGGTAAGATGGCTAAAACATGCTGGCGAATGCCATTTCCTTTCACATGACAGACTAATCCTTTGGCGCCTTGACCTAGCTGTGTGCCGCGGATTTTTGCCACTTCTTCAGATTTCCCCGCAGTTGGATGTTCCATCACGCGATATTTTGCATTTTGGCTATTCAGTAATTGGGTTAATTGTGTAAAAACGTCATTGTCAGACACAATGAGCTCCTTCAAAAGTCCACATCAAATGAAGGGAATGATAGCAAGTTCAGAGAGAGAAACAATGACGAGAGAAGAAAGTAAGGGCAGCTATCATAAAATAGTTACCCTTAAGCTAGTTACTGATGACGCTCTTTCAAACGCTTGATAATGGCGGTTAAATCAAGGTCTTGATCTTGAAGTAAAACCATTAAGTGATACATCAAATCGGCGGCTTCGTTGGTTAATTCTTCACGGTCATTAACCGTGGCAGCGAGTGCGGTTTCAACGCCTTCTTCACCCACTTTTTGTGCAATACGCTTGGTGCCGCTAGCATACAAACGGGCAGTATATGAACTTTCTGGCGAGGCATTTTTACGCTCTTTCAGTAAGGTTTCTAATTCATATAAAAAACCCCATTCGCTTTGAGCCGGCGCAAAGCAGCTGGTGGTACCGTTATGGCAGGTTGGGCCATCAGGCAGAGCCATGGCAAGCAGCGTATCGTTATCGCAGTCAGCAACAATATCCACCAAATTCAGAAAATTGTTGGAGGTTTCCCCTTTAGTCCACAAACGTTGTTTGGTGCGAGAGAAAAAGGTGACTTTACGGCTCTCTAAAGTAACTTTCAGCGCTTCTTGGTTCATATAACCCAACATGAGAACATCACCAGAAATAGCGTGCTGAACGATGACGGGCATCAGGTTATCGACTTTTTGCCATGCAAGCTGATTACATTGTTCTGTGGTTAACATACTCTTATTTGAACTCCATTTTCTGCTAAGTACTGCTTTAAGTCACCGATGTTAATAATCTGCTTGTGGAACACCGAAGCGGCTAAAGCGCCATCGACGCCAGCGTCAGTAAAGGCGTCTAGGAAGTGGATTTTTTCCCCTGCGCCGCCGGAGGCGATCAGTGGGACTTGGCACACTTCACGAACTTTTTTCAGTTGTACCAGATCGTAACCTTGGCGTACACCGTCTTGGTTCATCATATTGAGCACAATTTCTCCGGCGCCACGCTGCTGAACTTCTTTCACCCAATCAAGGGTTTTCCAGCGAGTTTGGGTGGTGCGTTTTTCATCGCCAGTGAATTGATAAACCAAATATTCATTGGTTTGGGCATCAAACCACGTGTCAATACCGACCACAATACACTGAACGCCAAAGCGATCAGCCAAGCGGCTAATCAGTGTAGGGTCGGACAGTGCAGGGGAGTTGATAGAAATTTTATCCGCCCCAAAAGAGAGGATTTGCGCGGCGTCCTCGACACTTTTGATCCCACCCGCAACGCAGAATGGAATATCAATCACTTCCGCCACTTTGGCGACCCAGCTTTTATCAACAACACGACCGTCAGACGAGGCGGTAATATCATAGAAAACTAATTCGTCAGCCCCTTCTTGGGCATAGCGTTGAGCCAGTGGGACTATATCACCGATGATTTCATGATTGCGAAATTGAACCCCTTTAACCACTTGTCCGTCACGGACATCCAAACAAGGAATTATGCGTTTTGCCAGCATTGGATTGCCTCCGTTACGGTAAATTTGCCTTCTAATAGTGCGCGACCCACAATTACGCCTGCTGCGCCAGAAGCTGGTAGTGCGGCGATATCGTTTAAATTACCAATTCCACCAGAAGCTTGTACCTCTATATCAGGGAATTTTTGGCTGATTTCGCGGTATAAATCCACATTGGAGCCCGCCAGCGTGCCATCTTTGGAAATATCGGTACACAGCACATGCTTTAAGCCATAAGGGCGATATATTTCAATGGCTTGCTCAAGGGATAAGTTTGAATTTTCTTGCCAACCACTAATGGCAATTTCTTTGATGCCTTGAGTATTAATACGCACATCCAGTGCTAGTACGATAGCGTCGCCACCATAACGTTGAAACCACGTTTTGACTAACTCTGGTTGGGTCACTGCCGTCGATCCAATCACCACGCGAGTCGCACCTGCATCTAGCAGCGCTTTGACATCTTCTTCAGTACGAATTCCCCCCCCAACTTGCACAGGAACAGTAACGCCTGCCAACAGTTTTTTCAGCAGAGGAATTTGGCGTTTCTGAGGGTCTTTAGCGCCAGTTAAATCCACTAAGTGCAGCAGTTTTGCCCCTTGCTTTTCATAATCTTGTAAGCGAGGAAGTGGGTCGGTGCCATAGTCTGTTTGTTTGGCGTAGTCCCCTTGATGTAAACGCACCACGGTGCCATCAATTAAATCTAATGCTGGTATGATCATGGTTTTTACATCTCCAAGAAATTTTGGATCAAGCGAGCACCCGCAGCACCCGAACGTTCTGGGTGGAACTGCACACCATAGTAATTATCTTTATTCACTGCACTACTAAACAGGTTGCCATATTGTGTTTGCGCGATGGTGTTGGCGGAAATAGGCATTGAATAGCTGTGGACGAAATAAAAATAGGCATCGTCGCTGATCCCCTTAAACAGGGGATTGCCCGCGAGTGCTTTCACTTGATTCCAGCCGCTGTGAGGGACAGGTAAGCCGTTTGCATCCATTTTGCGTACGGGGCTGTCGATTAACCCCAACAGTGGAATTTCTGTTTGACCTTCTTCACTGATACTGCCGAGTAATTGCATCCCCAAGCAGATACCTAAAACGGGTTGAGTTAGCGCTTTAATTAAAGGGATAAGTTCACGCTCAGCCAGTTTTTCCATAGCGGCGCTGGCAGTGCCAACTCCCGGCAGAAAAACTTTGTCTGCTTGTAAAATGGTGTTGGTGTCGCGGCTCACAGTCGGCTCATAACCTAGGCGTTTAACGGCATAGGCGACGGACGCTAAGTTTGCGCAGCCAGTATCGAGGATCACAACCTTCATTACAGAACTCCTTTAGAACTAGGCAAGGTATCTCCTTCAACACGGATAGCTTGGCGTAAGGTACGACCAAAAACTTTGAACAGGCTTTCCGCTTTGTGGTGATCGTTTTTCCCTTTCGTTTTCAGGTGTAGCGTGCAGCCCATCGCGTAGGATAACGAACTGAAGAAGTGCTCGATCATTTCAGTGTTTAGGTCACCTACGCGCTGATATTTAAATTCTGCTTTATATTCAAGGTGTGGACGCCCCGAAATATCCAGCGCACAGCGTGCTTGGCATTCGTCCATCGGTAATACGAAACCGAAACGGGCAATGCCGCGTTTATCACCAAGTGCGACGCGCAGCGCTTCGCCGAGTGCTAGGCCTGTATCTTCCACAGTGTGGTGATCATCAATGAACAGGTCGCCATTAACTTCAATGCGTAAGCGGAAGCCGCCGTGAGTCGCGATTTGGTCTAGCATGTGGTCAAAGAAGCCAACGCCTGTGTTGATTTTGCTGCCGCCTTCTTGGTCAAGCCACACTTCTACTTGGATGTTGGTCTCTTTGGTTACGCGTTCGACTAAGGCATAGCGGTTACGTTTAGTGAGTTGGTTGGTGATGGTATTCCAATCCAGCTCTTTGGTGCTGTAGCGTAGCCCTTTGATGCCCATATTTTGAGCGAGCTGAATATCTGTCTCGCGGTCGCCGATGACATAGCTGTTTTCGATATCGAGAACACCGCCGTTGAGGTAGCTTTCCACCAGCTTGGTTTTTGGCTTGCGACAGTCGCAATTGTCTGCAGGCATATGTGGACAAATCAACACGTCATCAAAACGGATGCCTTGAGATTCAAACACTTGCATCATTAAATTGTGAGGCGGATCAAAATCTTCTGTCGGGAAGCTCTTGGTGCCTAAACCGTCTTGGTTGGTGATCATCACTAAGCGATAATTGGCTTTTTGCAGTGCTAATAGGCTTGGAATGACATCATTTTCAAAGGCAAGCTTACTGAGGCTATCCACTTGATAATCTGTCGGTGGTTCGGTAATTAATGTTCCATCACGGTCGATAAAAAGAATTTTCTGGCTCATGACTATTTCCTAATTAGCAAAGTGCTTTAATCGCTTCAATAACACGGACGTTTTCAATTTCGGTACCAATGGTGATACGCAGGCAGTTGATTAGCCCCGGTTGCTTGCTTTGGTCGCGTAAAATAATGCCTTGATCCCACAGAGCTTTAAACACTTTAGCGCCGTCGGTAAAACGCACCAAAATATAGTTGGTTTCACTTGGGTAGACGGTTTCGACAACCGATAAGTCACGCAAAGCTTCTGAAAGCGCAATACGATTTTCGCGAATTTCTAACACGCGTTTTTTCATGGTGGCGATGCCATCAGCATTCAGAGCTTTTTCCGCTATCAGCGCCACAGGGGTAGAGAGCGGATAAGGGGCGATGACTTTTAGTAAGACTTCAATCACTTCAGGGGATGCCAAGGTAAATCCACAGCGTAACCCTGCTAGTGCAAATGCCTTTGATAAGGTTCTTAAAATCACTAGGTTCGGGTATTTGGCAAGCCAGCTCGCGACGCTGAATTCTGGGCAAAATTCAATATAAGCTTCATCGATCACCACCAGCGCGCGGCCTGCAGCCATTTCTAATACTTCCAGCAGCGCTTGATTATCGATGATGTTGCCCGTTGGGTTATTTGGGCTACAGATGTAAATCAGTTTGGTATTCGATAAGTTTTCGCGGATAGCGGTGACATTCAGAGACCAGTCGGGTAACGACAGAATTTTTTTCTGTTCTACACCAAAGGTTTCTGCACTGACGCTGTACATGCCATAGGTTGGCGGGCAGAACATCACTGCGTCTTTACCGGGCTCGCAAAATGCACGGATTAATAATTCGATAGATTCATCAGCACCACGGCACACTAAGACTTGTTCAGGTGATAACCCTGCATAGGCCGCATAGTTGTTAATCACGCCAGCAGGTTGCGCCTCTGGGTAACGATTAAGATTACGTTCAATAAACTGATAATCCGGTGCTGTTGGGTATTCGTTGGCATTGAGCCATACATCCCCATTTCCCCCAAGACGACGGGCGGACATATACGGGGTCATTACTTTTACATTTTCGCGTGCAAGGCTGGCTGCGTTAAACGTCTGGCTCATGGTTCACTCCTGATTTTGTTTTTTTAGTTCGGTGACTCGTAAGGTAACGGCGTTTTTGTGGGCAGTCAGCTGCTCCGCTTGTGCCAAAGTTTCTATGGTGTTGGCTAATCCTAGTAACCCTTGAGCCGACAGTTTTTGTACCGTCATTCGCTTCATAAAATCGGCTAAGCCAAGGCTTGAATAGGTTGATGTGTAACCATAAGTTGGTAATACGTGGTTGGTGCCGGAAGCGTAATCCCCCGCGGATTCTGGCGACCAATCCCCAACAAACACCGATCCTGCACTGGTGATAGATTCCACCAAATCATCGGCATTGCGAGTTTGCAGAATTAAGTGTTCAGGCCCATAGCGGTTGCTGATTTCAACACATTGGTTGATAGAGTCCGCGATGATCACACGGCTTGCACTGAGGGCTTCACGCGCAATAGATGCACGAGATAATACCGCAAGCTGCTTTTCAGTCTCTTCAATGACACGCTGAGCAAACTCTGCGTTATCGGTGAGCAAAATCACTTGAGAATCTGGCCCGTGTTCCGCTTGAGATAATAAATCCGATGCCGTAAACGCAGGGTTTGCTTGGCTATCGGCAATCACCAACACTTCAGATGGCCCTGCTGGCATATCAATGGCCGCACCTTGGTAGCTTTGGCTAACTTGGCGTTTGGCTTCCGTGACATAGGCATTGCCAGGTCCAAAAATTTTATCAACGCTCGGAATGCTTTGGGTACCAAATGCCATCGCAGCAATGGCTTGGGCGCCACCGACTTGGAAAATGTCAGTGATACCGCACAGTTTGGCTGCATATAAAATTTCGTCTGCAATCGGTGGCGGTGAGCAGAGAATAATGTTGCGGCATCCGGCGATATTCGCAGGCGTTCCCAACATCATGACCGTAGAGAGCAACGGTGCGGAGCCACCGGGAATATACAGCCCGACAGAATCAATCGGGCGGGTCACTTGTTGGCACACCACGCCTGCTTGAGTTTCAACGGTGATCGGCGCAGGTTTTTGGGCTTCATGGAAGCGGCGAATATTGCCAATCGCTGTGTTCATTGCCGCTTTAATGTCATCGCCAAGGCGAGCTTGGGCTTCATCAACGGCTTCTTGTGAAACACGAACAGAGGTAATGTCTGTTTTATCAAAACGTTGGCTCAGGGCGATGAGGGCCGCATCTCCCTCTGTACGCACTTGGTCAATAATTTGACTGACTGCGGCGCTAATGTTGCCAGAGGCGGCAATAGCAGGGCGCATCAGTAAAGCTTCTTGCTGCTCTTCAAGGCAGTCTGACCAGCGAATTGGTTGATTGAATCCCAGTTCCATGGCGAATTACTCCATCATTTTTTCAATTGGTAAAACAAGAATTGAACTTGCGCCCAAGGATTTCAGTTTTTCCATGGTTTCCCAGAATAGAGTTTCTGAGCTGACCATGTGCATGGCAACACGGCTTTGGTCACCTGCTAATGGCAGAATAGTTGGGCGCTCGGCTCCCGGCAGCAGTGCGATGATCTCTTCGAGTTTTTCACCTGGAGCATGCAACATAATGTATTTTGATTCGCGCGCTTGGATAACCCCTTGAATACGGGTCATCATGCGGTCAATTAACTGTTGTTTATCGGCGGACATTTCACCGTCACGCTGGATTAAGCATGCTTTTGAGCGGTAGATGACTTCCACTTCTTTTAAGCCGTTTGCTTCAAGGGTTGCGCCTGTAGAAACGAGGTCACAAATGGCATCGGCTAAACCAGCGCGTGGCGCGACTTCTACAGAACCGTTCAGTAAGCAAGATTTAAATGTCACGCCTTTTTCATCAAAATAGCGTTTTAGTAGGTATGGGTAAGAGGTGGCGACACGGGAACCATTCAAGCATTCTGCCCCGGTATAATTGAAGTCTAATGGCGCAGCTAGAGAGAGGCGGCAGCCACCAAAATCAAGGCGACGTAATGTTGTAAATTGTGGGTTTTCACCGCGAGCTTGGCGGCTTAATACTTCTTCTTCCAGTACGTTTTCACCAATAATACCGAGGTCAACAACACCGTCCATTACCAGCCCCGGGATATCGTCATCACGTACACGAAGTAAATCAATAGGCATATTTTCTGCATAAGCAATCAGTCGCTGCTGTTGTAAATTGATTTTAATGCCGCAGCGAGCGAGTAGCTCTCTTGACTCTTCGCTTAGACGTCCTGATTTCTGTATTGCGATACGTAAACGTGATTTGTCCAACATAATTTTGCTCCACATCCCAAAAATATCTTTTTGATTAATAATAAAAAAACCCTCGGAAGATAATCTTCCGAGGGTTTTCTCAATTCGCATTTCAGCCACCGGAAGAGTCGTTGATCGTCTTCCAGCACACATCGCCCGAAAGACTAATCAGGATGATGGTGATGATGATGGTTGCGTGAAATACGAGTCATAATAGCTTCCGTTTAGTTATTTGGATAATTGCTTAAACATTCAATACTAATCAAGCTATCCGATTTCATACTATGAATGCAACCCTTTTTTTCAAAATAACTCATAATAATTAGTTCCCGGTTTTTTATAGTGATTAATCCCTTGGAAAATAGCTTCGGAAGTTGAATGATTTTCAGCTAATCTATGAGGCAATGAAGTCATCACTTTCTCAGTATGCGGGACAGTAATATGAAAAAAATTGCCATTATTGGTTTAGGTTGGTTAGGCGTTCCTTTAGCGAGTCGTTTGATGGCGCAGGGAATGACGGTCGCGGGAACGAAAACGAGTTTGGACGGTGTTGAAGCTGCCAAAAGGGTTGGTATTGACTGTTATCAATTGCAACTGACGCCAGAATTACAATGCGATACTGATGATTTGAGCGAATTAATGGAGGGGGCGGATGTGATGGTAATTTTATTACCACCATCGAAAGTCAGTCTCTCAGAGTATATTGTCGCTATTGAGCAGTTAGTTGATAGCGCAATTAGTTATCAAATTCCTCGGGTTATTTTTACATCATCCACTTCTGTCTATGGTGATGTGGATGGTGTTATTGATGAAGGTGCGCCATTACTTGGCGAAACCGCCTCGGCACAAGCGTTAATTGCAGTTGAACAATGGCTTCATGACTTACCTAATATTCAAGTGGACGTGCTGCGATTAGCTGGTTTAGTGGGTGAAAAGCGTCATGCAGGACGATTCTTAGCCGGGAAACAGCAAGTCAAAGGGGCTAATCAGCCAGTTAATATGGTGCACCAAGATGATGTGATCGCCGCAATTCTGTTGTTGATCCAGCAATCCAATGGTGGGCATACTTATAATTTATGTGCTCCTGACCACCCGACTCGTCAGCAGTTTTATACCCAATCTGCAACGACTTTAGGCTTAACTCCACCTGAATTTGCGGTTGAAGAGAATGAAGCTGAAGGGAAAACAATCGATGGAAATCGTATTTGCCAAGAAATGGGTTTTGAGTATGAGTTTACCCACCCACTTTATATGCCGATGAGTTAAATAAAAGCCGTGGCGCTCAATACGAACGCCACGCTAAATGCTTATTTGATAGGTAACATCACAATTTCTTGGAATGCAGGGCGTTTGGCCAGTGTTTGATACCAGCGCTCTAAATGAGGAAATTCAGGGCGCTCTGTTACAATTTCATGCCATGGGTAGAACAGTGGCGCGATGGCGATATCCGCAATACCAAATTTATCTCCGCTAAAATAGGCCTGAGTCGCCAGAGCATCATCCGCAATTTTCAGCAGTTTTTCGATATTTTGATAAATGATTTTGGCTTGAGCTGGATCTCTATCCGCTTCAGGAACGCGAACGATTTTGTTCATCATCTGCTTGATATGGTCAAATAAATTAGCGCTACTCCAATCCATCCATTTATCTGCCGCCGCTTTTTCCTGTAAATCACGGGCTAACAATAGGTGAGAGTGATCATATTTTTCCGTAAGGTAACGTAAAATTGCATTGGATTCCCACAGGGTAAAGCCTTCATCCTGTAAAGTTGGAATTGTGCTGTTTGGATTCATTTTCTTATATTCAGGTGTATCAACACCACCGAATGGGCCACCAACATCTTTTTGATTATAAGGAATATTCAGCTCTTTCAAGCACCACAGTACTTTTTTTACGTTTGAAGAGTTAGTACGTCCCCAGACAGTTAACATTGGAATCTCCCATGACTATGTTTTAACTTAAAGACGGTATTTTTGACCTAAACAAGATAGATGAAATTAATGAATTGAGAAACTTTATTATTTATTAATTGCGGTGGTCATCATCACTTATTTTGTTTAGGGTATGGGGGGATTTTGATAAACGTAATATTTTGCAGTATCTCAATGAATTTGACTGCATTTTTGGTTTCTAGTGAATATTTTATTAAAAATGGTTTGATTGTGATGAACGCTTTGAATAGCACTACTAATAGTAAAGGAGTAACCAATGAATAAAACAACATTGTCCTCAGCAATTCGAGGAACAGGTATCGGGTTTAGTCTATTCGTTGTGATGAGCACCAGCAGTTATGCCGCTCAGACACCGGTTGCTCCACAAGTTGACGCAAAAGCGTTTGTATTAATGGATTATAACAGCGGTAAAATTTTGGCTTCAGGTAACCCTGATGAGCGTTTGGATCCTGCAAGTCTAACCAAGATCATGACTAGCTATGTGGTTGGGCAAGCGGTCAAAGCGGGAAAAATTACGCCGCAAGATATGGTGACAGTCAGTGAAGCTGCCTGGGCGACAGGCAATCCAATTTTAAAGGGTTCTTCCTTGATGTTCTTGAAACCGAAAGACCGCGTTTCGGTGTTGGATTTAAATAAAGGCGTGGTAATTCAATCTGGGAATGATGCCAGTATCGCCTTGGCTGAACACGTTGCTGGCAGCCAAGAATCTTTTGTTGACCTGATGAATGGTTACGTCCAAAAAATTGGTTTAACTAATACGCATTTTAAAACAGTACATGGTTTAGATTCTGAAGGACAGTACAGTACCGCTCGGGATATGGCTGTGTTAGCCCAAGCGCTGATCCGTGATGTGCCTGATGAATATGTATTGCACAAAGAGAAAGAGTTTACCTTCAATAATATCCGCCAACCTAACCGTAACCGTCTATTGTGGAGCCAAAACCTCCATGTCGATGGCGTGAAAACAGGGCATACCAGTGGGGCTGGTCATAACCTAGTGGCATCAGCAACTGATGGTCCTATGCGCTTGATTTCAGTCGTTTTGGGGGCGCCGAGTGACCGCGTTCGTTTTTCCGAAAGCGAAAAGTTACTCACTTGGGGCTTCCGTTTCTTCGAAACAGTGACTCCGATTAAAGGGGATGCAGTTTTACAGAAACAACGTGTTTGGTTTGGTGACATTTCAGAAGTGCCTTTAGGGGTCGAAAAAGATGTGGCAGTGACCATTCCAAAAGGTCAGTTACAGAATCTGAAAGTGGATATCAAATTGGATAATGATTCCCTTGAAGCGCCTTTAGCATTGAACCAAAAGGTGGGCACGATTAACTTTATTCTTAATGGTGAAGTGGTTGAGCAGCATCCACTGGTTGCAAAACAAGCCGTAGAGGAAGCGGGATTTGTAGGGCGTATTTGGGATTACATTATGAAAACCATTACTGGCTGGTGGAATGCTATTTTTGGATGATTAAAGCCTAATTATAAAATTAATATATATGGAGGCCTCTTTGTGAGGTCTCTTTTTTTTAGTAAATAACATTAAATAAACTTACAGATAAACTTCAATTGAAATGTTTTTAAATCAATTTAATAATCATTTTAATTGTTTGAGAGCTAACTATTTTATTGTTATTTAAATATCAATGACTGAAATTATCTCATTCAATTTCATAATGTATTTATTAATTTAATTAATTGAAATGGAGAATTATCAATGGGCATTTCCATGGAAGAAAGAATGCAACAGCTGTCCTTACAAAAAAATACGCAAGGGATTGGGGAAAACAGCGTTAATGGCGGTCGTGCAGATAACCGTGGTGAAAATAGTGGTGTGATGAAATCTGGCGATGCGACGGATTCTGGCAAAGGTGGTGGCTCTGTAACTGGTGGTAATACGTTAAACCTGCATACCAATAACCATATTATGGGCGGCGGTTCTGCGCGTAACGATGGCGATAATAATGGCGAAATTGAAGGGGGTCATAGCACCAACTTAGGTTTAAATAATAATGAGCTCAATGGGGGTTACGCAACGAATGAATTGGGTTCAGTGAACCATAAAAACTCCTTTATTAAAGGGGGTAATGCAGTTCGTGAATTACAAAGTGGTATTGAAAAATATCAAGGAATGCAAAAACAATTGGCGGATGCAAATAAAGAAATTATTCGTAAAAATAATGAATTATTAAACTTACAAAAGGAAATTGACTCTCAAAAACTAGAATTACAGAAGCAGCAGCAAGCGTTAGCAGAACAAGCTTTTCAATCGGAAGATATGCAAGGTAAATTGGATGTGGCGCAACAGCTTCTTGCACAAAGTGAAAAAGAAAAGCAGTCATTAAATAATGAACTGGTGAAGGCGAAAGGGGATGTGAGTCAACTTCGCTCAGATATGAAAGCGCAACGTGGCGAGATAGACAAACTCAAAGCTCAGGTTGATACGGGCAAGCAAGAGATCCAAGAGCTGGAAGTTAAATTAGATCAAGCGAATGGAGATAAAGAAAAGCTCGAAGAGCGTTTGAAAGTTCAGCAAGATCGTAATAAAAAGCAGGAAGAAAAAATTACTGAAATTCAAGGTAAGATTGATGGTAAGCAAAAAGAAGTAGTCGCTTTGAATGACAAGCTTGCAGATGAAGGAAAAAATCAAGCAGGTTTAAATGCAAAAGTTCAGCGTTTAGAAAAGGATATCGACAACTTAAAGGGCATTTTAAATAAGAAAGTTGAAAAAGAGTCGGAGTGCAGCTCTAAAGTCTCTCAACTGAAAGAAAAAATTGGTGTCTTAGAGATGGAGAAAAAAAAGCTAGATTCCTTATTGCAGCGCGAACTTCAATCTTATACCAAACTGGCTGAAGAATATCGTCTCTATAAGCTGTCCGTTAAAACAGACATGGAAACATTTAAACAGCTGAAACCGATGCTCACTAAAATAGGTGATTTAGCAAACCAAGGTGAAGATATCTTAAACGACCCATCTAAAGCGTCGACAGTGACATTTGAAGCAACCGTAAGCTCGCGTAAAACTGAACGCTCAGCAGGAAGCACATTAGGTGGTTCTGCACAAAATTCAGGGACTAATTTAGGTACAATTAATGGTGGAAATAGCACGAGCAACACTCAGATCACTGGCTTGGTTGTTGACGATAGTGCGGTTGAAGTTGCTGCAGATAAATTAATTGAAAATATGAGTAGTTTGATGGAAACCACCGAAGCCGTTATTAAAGATACGGGAGAGTCAGTAAAAGGAATGGTTGGAACGGCAGGGATGTTTGTTCAGACTCAAACGGCTCAACACATTAGCGGTATTGGTTTTTAAAATTTTGTATTAATTGATTATTGATTTTATTAGGAATAATAAAAGGCCTACGTAATATGTAGGCCTTTCTGGATAATGCTCACCAACGTTGCAATGTAAGCGATAAATTACTCGCAATGACCTAACTTAATCGCCAAACCGCCTTGAGAGGTTTCACGGTATTTTGCGTTGATATCTTTACCTGTTTCATACATGGTTTCGATCACTTTATCGAGACATACGCTTGGCGCACTCACACGGCGTAATGCCATACGAGCGGCGTTTACAGCCTTAACAGATGCAATCGCATTACGTTCGATACAAGGTACTTGGACTTGTCCGCCAACAGGGTCACAGGTTAAGCCTAAGTTGTGCTCCATGGCGATTTCTGCCGCGACACACACTTGCTCTGGGCTACCACCCATTAATTCTGCCAAACCAGCAGCAGCCATTGAACAGGCTACACCGACTTCACCTTGGCAACCGACTTCTGCACCCGAGATAGACGCATTCATTTTGTACAGCGTACCAATCACGCCTGAAACTAAGAAATAGCGGGTATAAGAGTTTTCGTTGACTGGGCGAATAAACTTATCGTAGTAAGCCAATACCGCAGGAATAATTCCGCAAGCACCGTTAGTTGGTGCAGTGACAACACGACCACCCGCGGCATTCTCTTCATTGACGGCAAGGGCATACATGTTGATCCAGTCAATTACCGCCATTGGGTCAATGTTGTTATTGTCAGAAGTCACTAATTGGCGACGCAGTGCCGCTGCACGGCGAGGAACACGCAGTGGACCTGGTAATAAACCTTCGGTGCTGACACCGCGTTCAATGCCCGCTTTCATGACATTCCACACCGCCGCAAGATATTCAGAAATTTCTTCTTTGCTGTGGAGGGCTAATTCGTTTTGCATCACTAATGCAGATAAAGATAGTCCCGTTTCTTTACAGTGTTTTTGTAAATCAGCCGCATATTTGTATGGGTAAGGGACTTGAACCGCATTTTCAGTCTCTTGACCGAAATGCTCTTCATCAACGATAAAGCCACCGCCAATGGAGTAATAATTTTTGGTATACAGAATGTTATCGCCATCAAATGCGGTAATTGTCATTCCATTTTCATGTAATGGTAAGTTGGTTGAATGGAAATTCATCCCACCTTCAGTTGGGAAATCAACTTCATGTTGGCCATTTGCCAGCATCAGCTTGCCTGTTTGCTCAACATTGCGCATAAATGCTGGGATAGCATCAATATCAATCGTATCGGGCAGATTACCCGCTAAACCCATAATAATCGCCATATCAGTGGCGTGGCCTTTACCTGTCAACGATAAAGAACCATAAACATCGACGGAAATACGCGTGGTTTTAGTGAGAAGATTTTGCTGGATGAGGTCATCGACAAACTGCTTACCGGCTTTCATAGGGCCGACAGTGTGTGAGCTGGATGGTCCGATACCGATTTTAAAAATGTCGAATACGCTAATCATATTCTGTCTTCCTATATTGAAGGATCCCCATCAAACTGCCAATTACAGGGTATTTGTTGTCAGTAAGATGATTATAGAAGATCCCTCAATTAACCAGATTGATATAGGTTAATTGAGGGCTTAGATTTACTTGATTATTTACTAATTTTTTTAATTAGAAGAATAACTTGTAAGTTGCAGCGGAGATAGCGACCAGACCCATGATGACAACGAAGATATTGCTGAGTTTACCGGAGTATTTACGCATCGCAGGAACTTTGCTGATTGCATACATTGGCATTAAGAACAGCAGGATTGCGATAACTGGGCCACCTAGACTTTCAATAATATCCAGTACACCAGGGTTCAGTGTTGCGACAAGCCAAGTCGTCACTAACATGAACAGTGCAGTACCACGGTTTAATTTTTTAACATCAATAGTTTTGCCTTTTGCACGATATGCTCGTTCAACTAAACCATTGAAACCTTCACGAGCACCTAAGTAGTGACCTAAGAATGATTTGATGATAGCGATAAAGGCGATGATTGCGGCAGCATACTTGATGAACGGCTGATCAAAGTAACCAGACAGGTAGTCAAGGATACTGATGTTTTGCGCTTTAGCAGCAGCAAGGTCCGCTGAAGACAGCGTGAATACACAGCTGATGACGAAGAACATGACAGTCAGAACCATCAGGATGTGCGCAGAAGCCAGAATGCGTGAACATTTTTTCTCAGCCGCTTCATCATACTCTTCACGTTTTGCCACAGAGAATGCAGAGATGATTGGTGAGTGGTTAAACGCGAACACCATCACTGGGATTGTTAGCCAGATAGTGATCCAAATGCTTTGTCCACCGGATGCTTTAGCTGCTTCAGTTACGCTGTCTAAAGATAATGTGCTCAGAACATCGGTGCTCCAATGTGGAACCATGTACAGAGAGAAAGCGACCAGTACGGCGATGAATGGGAACACCAGCATACTCATGACTTTAACAATGTATTTTTCACCGAATGCCACGATTGCCATGACGCCACCGACTAAAATCAGTGCCAGCAACCAACGTGGTGGAGCGCCAACGCCTAAAAGTTCAGTCAGGAATTTGTTGACGTTGTTCGTGATAGAAACACCATAAACTAACAGAATAGGATAAATAGCAAAGAAATAGAGCAGGGTGATCCAGTTACCTGCTGTACGACCAAAGTGTTCTTCTACAACTTCAGTGATGTCACCGTCTTTCTTTGAACCGGAAAGTACAAAGCGTGTTAAACCACGGTGAGCGAAAAATGTCATTGGGAAAGCAAGTACTAACATCAGTAATACTGGCAGTAATCCACTCATACCCGCATTGATAGGCAAGAATAAAACACCCGCGCCGATGGCTGTACCATAAAGGCCGAGCATCCACACGGTGTCTGTTTTACGCCAAGCGGTAGCATTCCCTGTTTGCGAGGCTGTTTTGTTGATGGAACCAACTTTTGTTGTATCCATAATAGTCTCCAAAAATAAAAGTCAAAAATAAAAATTGGGTGCCTATTTCACTAGGCTCTTAATCTTTTTGTACGATTAATCGACGGTTTAATCAGTGGTTAGTAAATAAACAATCGGTTAATACACTGTCTAGCCATTAATAATGGTTTTATACGTAACAATCTGATTGGAAATAAAACTAAGATGAATATGAAATTCATTTTCAATCAGTTTTGTAATTTTATAAGTAATTTTTAAAAGTGGATTTTGAGTGTGAGAATCTACATTTTAGCAGAACAAAATGCCGTGATCATTATCTCAAAAGAGAAATATCCCCCATCTTTATCAGGTCACAGTGAATTTTGTAAAATTGTTAATGGAATTTAACTTAGTGCTAGTTTTCATAGATTTTCGGCAATGTTCATAAAATGATTATTCGACAAATTTATTTATATAAAAATACAAAACATTAAAACCGTTATCATGTTAATAAAAAAATTAACGTCAATCAGATGATCAATGACTTGAAAATACGGATGAAAAAACCGCTTTATTCTTTAGAGAAATACCCAGCTGAATTTTATTTTAACATGTTGATATAAAATGGATTTATATCTTTACGTTAATTGATTAATAACGTGATTAATTTTTTTGGTTAATTAATGTTCTTGCGGAATATGTTAATTGTTTTAGGGGATTTAAGATTAGAAATAGAATACTTATTTTTTGTCGCAAAAAATAATAAGAAATAGTTACAAAATATTTGTTAATTAATTGTTTTAATATTTATTTGATAAATTCAAATAAAGTTATTACTGCTAAAAATAAATGAAAACAAACTTTGATTTAGCTCAATATTTAATGATGGGGAAAATGAAGGGAAAAGTACTGACACTGATAATAGGTCAGTACTTTAAATCACCAATTAAGGTTGCATCCATCCTTTACGAATGAGAGAACCAAATACGAGGTGGTAAAGACGAGTGATTGGTTGCTGAATAACACTGCCGCCCACAGCCCAAATCAGCTGAGATAAACCGCAAGAAATAGCACCTAAGATAAATGCACCGACCATGTCTAACGGCCAGTGAACACCAAGATAAATTCGAGACCATGCAATAACGATGGCAGGAACCATAAACACGAAGCCAACCCATGTTCTTAGCCAGAATAAGAAAGCAAAAACGAAAGTGAAGACAATAGTTCCATGGTTACTCGGGAAAGACGGAGTTGCGTCGTGATCTAAGAAATTAGAGCCAATGCCCATCACGAAAGGACGCTCATGGGGTGCAAAATAACCAATCAACCAAGAAATTACTAAGCCAATGACAATGGCGTAAGCCGTTTTGCAGGCAAAGGTACGTTGGCGAGTCATATTTGACTGCGCACCCCAAAACCAACACGCAACAGTAAATAGCGGGAAAATAAGGATCAAGCGTTTGGCGATCACTGTGGCTAACGCAATAGTACCACTTGCGGACTCAGGCGTTGCGTTGATCAGATTAAAAAGATCCAGATTTAGTTGTTCCAGCACGATCAGAGTACCTCGGACATTAGTTCTCAAGAAGACGGGACATAGCAATGGGAAGGGGTGAATTAAGACACGCTCTAGGCCTTGCTACTCAAGCTGACAAATTTACTTTTTGTTAAACATTAACTCAATCAATATTTGCTCAATAACAGTGATTTATCAGGGTAATGCAAAAGTTCTAGACACAAAAAACCCGATAGCATGAAAGAATCAAATGGCTATCGGGCTCCTCAATATGGGGACATCAAAGAAAAGCAGTGGCACTAATTAAGACTACAGCAAAGGAGGAAAGTTCTCTCGGTGATCAGAAAAAGTGCAATTTTTGATGAAAACATTTTTGCATAGCACAAAAAGAAAAAATAAAGCCCCAAATGAGAGGCTCATCTGGGGCTTTATAAAAGAAAATGTCTTGTAAGATTGATTACTTATACAGACTCAGATTTTCTTTAGCGTATGCTTCAAAATCGGTGCAACCACCGATGTGTTTTTCATCGATAAAGATTTGAGGAACGGTTTCTACAGTTTTACCAACGGTTTTGGATAAGTCTTCTTTAGAGATACCTTCCGCTTGGATATCAACATAGCGATAATCGAAGTCGTCACGTTCATTCTTCAGTTTTTCTGCAAGTTCTTTAGCACGAACACAGTATGGGCAACCAGGGCGACCAAAAATAACAGTGTACATAATATCTCCTTAAATTTAGAACTCAGATTCTAATGACTATTCAGATACAAAATAATAATGCCCAATACTATGCCAACATCAGCTTCTAAATAAAAGTTGAATTTTCCTTTCATAGCTATAGGCAGTCTATATAATTTGCTAGTGGTGGTGACGATACTGTCAATATAAGGTAATAAAACGAAGGAAAACATCATGGAACAACAGCAAAAACCCATAAAAGAGACTAAAGGGACGATGCGCTCACTAGCGGATATGCCAAAACCCGTTCTATTTCTTGAGGGTATCGGAATATTATTACTAATCACCGTATTACTTGCCACTAATGACTATATTACGCTGCCGGAATGGCTAGCCAGCTCTGGCGCGATTGTCTCAATGGTGCTGGTTGGAATGGGGTGTTTAATCCCAGCGATGATCAATATTATCTGGCGAGCCGTTCATGGCCTTACTTTTTTGGGCATTGATAATAAATCGGGTGGCGCGAGTCGTGATCGTCGTAATCAACCAAAAGAGGCGACACGAGATGATGATAAACCAGACGAAAAGTAGAGCAGGGCATGGTTTTACTGGTGTTTAGACTGGCTATGTGTGAAAATTGTCCGCTTTCTATTTGTTAGAATGAATTGTTAGAATGAATTGTTAGTATGAGTGCTTGGTTGGCACGAATATGGTTATTTTTGGTATATCGCTATTTTGAGTTGAAGAAGGTTATTGATCATGGATTCTATTTGTTACCCAGATATCTCACAACTGCGTGAGTGGTTAGACCAACTCAAAACCTCTTATTTCGAGTGTGATTCTTGTGCTGCTTTGCATCTCCCTCATATGCAAAATATTGATGGGATCTTTGATGCTAAATTAGACATTATTAATAATGTGTTAGTACTCTCAGCACTGGCGGAACTTAAACCTACCGCGATCATTACGCTGGTGGCAAATATTAGCCAAATTAACGCTAGCTCATTAACGGCAAAAGTTTTTCTCGAAATTAATAATGAAAACCTACCTAAGTTGGTGGTTAGTCAATCATTTTCGTTAGAGGCTGGGATTACCTATCGCCAATTTAGCCATTTCTTACAGCAAGCCGAAGAGCAAATTTCCGGTATTGTGTTTGAAATTTTCAGTAATAATCTGCTTTATGCTAATCAAGATGAGTATGAAGAGTTAGAGCCGGATGATAATGATGACGATACTGAATCCGACCTTGATGATAAACCTTCCGTGATTATTCACTAAATACCCTATGCATTGTGAAAAATATTTGGCAGGAGAATGTCGCTCCTGTCAGTGGCTAGAATTATCGCCAGAACAGCAAATTTCCCGTAAACAAGATAATCTGCAATCTTTATTGCCTTCTTTGGCGTCATTTTTATTTTTGACGCCAGTGACGGGGCCATTTGAAGGATTTCGCAATAAAGCCAAAATGGTTGTCAGTGGTAGTGTTGAAAAACCGATTTTGGGTATTGTTAACCGTGATGGAGATGCTGTTAGTTTAACGGAGTGCCCGTTATATCCCACTGAATTTTCAGAAATCTTCGCGCAGCTTATGCCTTTTATCGCGAGAGCTGGGTTAACCCCCTATAACATTGAACGTAAGCGCGGTGAGCTAAAATATATTTTGCTGACTCAAAGCTGGCATACCAAACAATTTATGTTGCGTTTTGTCTTGCGCTCCGATAAAAAAATTGAGCAATTACAAAAAGCATTACCTTGGTTACAAGAAAAATTGCCGCAATTGGCCGTGATCACTGCCAATATTCAGCCCGTACATATGGCTATTTTAGAAGGTGAGCAGGAAATTATGTTCACTGAGCAACATGTGCTGAGGGATGAGTTTAACCAAGTTCCTCTGTTTATTCGCCCGCAAAGTTTTTTCCAAACCAACCCTATTGTGGCTGCACAGCTATATCAAACAGCCAGAGAATGGGTCAAAGCGCTGAATATATCCAGCTTGTGGGATCTGTTTTGCGGTGTGGGTGGCTTTGGTTTGCATTGCGCGGATAAGACGATCAGGCTAACGGGAATTGAAATTAGTGCGCCCGCTATTGAGTGTGCTCGTCAGTCTGCCCAAGAGCTGGGTTTGCAGCATGTGGAATTCCAAGCATTAGATTCAACCAATTTTGCCACCAGTCGCCAAGATATTCCCGATTTAGTGCTGGTGAATCCACCTCGCCGCGGTATTGGTAAGAATTTATGCAATTATTTATCTGATATGCATCCTGAGTATATTCTCTATTCCAGCTGTAATGCCCAAACGATGGCGCAAGACTTTGAGTTATTATCAGGATACGAAGTTTGCAAAGTTCAACTGTTTGATATGTTCCCGCATACAGCACACTATGAAGTACTAAGCTTATTGAAGCGAAAATAGTGACTAAAATAGATAGGTTTGCGCCTATCTATGATGAATTTCTCCATATTCATCAATAGACAAATTACCTTTTTTGTTTTTTATTAATGGGAGCTTTTCAGCAACGGTTAATATCATCTTTTCAACATCCGTTTCAGTTGAGTAGATGTTCCATTTCCTCTTCAACCCCACAATCGACAATTGGGTTTCACTGTTTATTGAGTCATGGTGTTTTAGCTTCATTTTGAAATTCTCTGATAATGCAATTTCTATTTTGTTCTTTATTAGAGATTTTTTTATATTGTCTTGGATTTCATTATTGGTTAGTGAGAATAATTTTATTCTATTGTGACTATCAGTTTTTTTCTGAATAAGTCTGACATTAAGCAGAGTGTGACCAGCATAAGAACGCTCAGTTTCCCCATTGATATTAAACTCATTGAAAATTTGGAACAATTGATTGAAAAATTCGTAGCTATCTTCAGAAATTAAAATTCCTTCATTAGGATCAAAAAATTTATATATTACTTTTTGATGGCAACGCTGCGCTGATATGGCCATACAGTGATTTAGGCTAGCGAGAAGGCAGTAATAGTAGGCATTGTTTTTTATCGATTCATCGATATCAAGTTCAATTTGAGAGAGTGTTTTTAACTCGCCATCATGGTTAGTATTGTGTCTATCTTTTAGTGTATAGCTATTGTCATTGATTAATCCGGAATACACTTTCCTAGCCGCTGATATAAGGGTGATTTTGTCTACTTCATGTAGAAAAAACGAGGTTAGAATTAGCTTGGCGTCATTTATGGTTAATGGTTTTTTGTTCGATAATTTCTCGTTGATTTTTTCTACATTTTCACTGGATAAATATAAATGGTCAGTACTATCTTTATTCAATATTTTATTTATGTAATGCTCTATATTGGCAGAAAAATTATAGTCAGTGAGAAACGTATCGGGTTCATTTAATTTTTGAGTGATTTCGGGTATTTGAAGTAAGTTAACCAAATATTCAATATTTTCTTCCTGAGCACCTATCTCTCTAAGTGTGAAATTATTTATATCGATTGATAGATTATTTAATTCAGTGGCGTTCCCATAATCTATTTGCTCATTGATGGCTTGATGAATTAGAACGTTAAATTCTGCGAGTTTAATTTTTTTAGTTAAATTTAAAAGATATTCATCGAGTGTATCTTGAGGCTCTTCATAATGAGTTAGAGTATCGAAGGACTCATTTATCTTCTCTATATATTGCGTGCCACGGTTATTGTTCTCATGCATCAGAAAACAAGTGGAAAGACCACGGCAAATACCCGCTTGAATAGGACTAATATTTGAGACTTTGACAAGTTTATTTTCAAATAGACTGGGAATATTCGTTGCGATGTAATCAACAATAGACGCTTGTTGAAAAGGAATGGAAAATTTAACTTTTGTAATCATATAGATAACCTTATTTAATCAGTATTATTTTGCAATAATTCATGCTACCAATACAAAAAGGTTCTATCTTTCAAAAATCAATATATACAAAAGTAATTGGTTATGTATATTTTTCATATAAAAAAAGCTTGGTGTTGAATCAAGCTTTTTTATGTGTAAAAACAATGAGTTTATGGACGCAATGGTAAGCTAAATTAGCTACGATGTTCAAATGCCAGTGCTTTACGCTCAATCAGACGCATAATTAACGTCAGAATCGCGTTTACCACAAGATAGATAATCCCTGCCGCGACGAACGCCATGACATCCCATGTTTGCCCAAATACTTGGCTACTGTAGCCCATAATATCCAGCATCGTAATGGTACTGGCGAGAGAGGTACTTTTGAAAATCAGTACCACTTCGTTGGAATAGGATGAAAGTGAACGTTTAAACGCATAAGGGAGAATAATCCGCATGGTTTGCAGCTTATTCATACCCAGCGCTTGGCAAGATTGCCACTGACCCGACGGAATGGCTTTTACCGCACCATGGAATAACAGCGTGGAATATGCCGCACTGTTTAATGCCAGCGCCACCATCGCACAAACCCATGGCGTCGAAATAAACTCCCATAGCATTGGGTAATCTTGCAGTGACTTAAATTGGCTAGGCCCATTATAAATCAAGAAAAACTGCACCAATAACGGCGTACCGGTGAATAGGGTGATATACACCTTAACTGCTTGTGAAATGACGGGAGTTTTAAGGGATAAGATCAGCGTAAAGAAGATGGCTAAGATAAAAGCCACCAATAACGCACTGAAGGTCAGTGACAAGCTGGTCGGTAATCCCGGTAATATTTGTAGAATTAAATCGATCATTTCGCATCACTCCGTTCAAAACGTGTGGTGCGCAGTTCAATACGTTTTAGCACCAATTGGCTTAATAGGGTGATAGCAAGGTAAATCAGTCCCACAATGGCGTACCAAGTAAACGGTTCATGGGTACGGTTCACAATGGTTTTGGTCTGTAGCATTAAGTCATTGACGCTAATTAAGGAGACTAACGCGGTATCTTTGAGTAACACTAGCCATTGGTTACCTAAGCCCGGCAGGGCATGACGCCACATTTGCGGCATGATATAGCGAAAGAAAATGGTACGTTTGCTTAATCCAAGAGCCAATCCCGCTTCCCATTGACCATAAGGCACAGCTTTCAAGGCACCACGCAAGGTCTGTGAGGCGTAAGAAGCATATAACAGTGCAAGCGCAACCACACCACAGAAGAATGGCGTGTAGTCAAATTCGCCGCTGTCAGCAAAGAAAATGCTCGGATCAATTTGGAATGTACCTTGCCAGAAACCTAAGTTAATGGCGATACCATCACCTAACAGGTTAATGAGCTGGAGCGTTCCAAAATAGACAAACAGCACCACTAGTAGTTCAGGTAAACCACGGATCAGCGTGACCCAGCAGGTTCCTAAAAAGGCGAGAGGTTTGAACCGAACAGATTCCCATGCGGTAAATAGCATTGCGAGAACCAATCCAAGGACTAGCGCTAAAACGGCAAGGCCGACGGTAATACCGGCGGCACTTGCTAAAAAGAATAAATCATTCATTAATTATATCGACTACTGTTGAAACCATTTTTTATGGATAGCATCGTAGGTGCCATCGGCTTTAACTTCAGATAAGGCTTTGTTCATCTTATCAAGCAACTCTTTGTTGCCTTTACGAACCGCGATACCTAAACCAATACCAAAGTATTGTGGATCGGTCACTTTGTCGCCCACAGCCGCTAAGTTTTCATTACCTTTCGCTTTTAACCACTCATCAGCAACGGCAGTGTCACCGAAGACCGCATTAATACGACCGTTTTGCAGATCTAAAATGGCAGATTGGTAGTTATCATATGGGACAACCGTCATATCTTTATGTTGTTCCAGAATGTATTTCTGGTGTGTAGTACCGTTTTGTACCCCGATTTTTTTACCTTTTAACTGGTCAACAGCAGTAACTTTATCTTTTACCGCAATAAATTCAGCGGAGTTCGGATAGTAAGTTTCGGTGAAATCCACTTGTTGTTGACGCTCAGGGGTAATATCGATACCCGCCATTAACGCTTCAAAGCGACGGAATTTTAGGCTTGGGATTAAGCTATCAAAAGATTGGTGTGTGAATGTGCAGGTTGCATTCATTTTTTCACACATTGCATTTGCCAGATCCACGTCAAAACCTACGATTTGGTTGTTTTTATCAAACATTTCAAATGGGGCATAAGTGGCTTCAGTTGCAAAACGGATAGTCTCTTTTTCCGCCGCCGCCGCAGATAGGGTTACAGCGCCTAATAATGTAGCTAATAATAATTTTTTCATTGCTTAATCCTATATCTATTAGTGGGACAGATAATTTGCAAATGCTTCGGTTTGAGGTGCAGCGAAGTGGCTAGCATCTCCTTGCTCTACAATATGACCGTTTTCCATATAGACCACACGGCTTGCGGTTTTACGGGCAATTTCAACTTCATGGGTCACGATAACCTGGGTGATCCCCGTTGCTGAAAGTTCACGAATAATGTCCACCACTTGCGCTGTGATTTCAGGGTCAAGTGCGGCTGTTGGCTCATCAAATAACAGAACTTGTGGTTCCATCATTAAGGCGCGAGCAATCGCGACACGCTGTTGTTGGCCGCCGGATAAATGCAGGGGATAGCGGTCAGCAAATTGCGATAAACGTAAACGCTCTAATAGCTTAGCGGCTTTTTCTTGGGCTTGCTGTTTGGATAACTTCAAAACGCGGCATGGCGCTTCAATTAGGTTATCCATCACACTTAAGTGAGGCCAAAGATTATATTGCTGGAAAACCATGCCTACGTTTTGGCGCAGATCGCGAATAGCTTTCGCATCTGGTGCTTTGGCAAAATCAAAAGTATGGTTGGCAACATTGAGTTGACCTGAACGTGGCATTTCTAGCAGGTTAAGTACGCGCAGTAAGGAGCTTTTCCCTGCGCCGCTTGGCCCGAGTAATACCATGGTTTCACCAGCAGAGCACTCTAAGTTGATATCAAAGAGTGCCTGATGGTTACCGTAGAAACAGTTTATGTTTTTTAATTGAATGCTCATGCTTACCAATAATATCTAAATTAACTACCCGCGATATTAATCCTGCAAGCATATTTATGCAATGTTTTATGCATAAAAATTTGGTTTTTTACGCTAAATTTATTCTGGCTTATTGGAGCTATCTTCCGCTATCGGCGCTGTCACAAGCTTTTTGTCCCATTGAATCGCCAATTCACTAATACGCTTAGCCATGCCTTTAAAGATGAACAAATGAGCTGGCATCATCGCAAACCAATAGAGTAATCCGCTGAAACCCGCTGGGTGCCACCATGCACGAACATCAATTGAACGTAGATTTCCACTATCATGAATAGTGAAAGTCAATCGACCTAAACCGGGTGCTTTCATACCAAAAAGCAAGCTAAGTTGCTTATTTGGCTCCATATTAATGACTCGCCAGCCATCAACTTCATCACCAACCTGTAAGGTGTCACGATCAGGTCTGCCATATTTGACTTTATTCAACATCATATCATCCATAATGGCGCGTGTTTTCCAAAGGATATTGGCGTAAAAATATCCTTCTTTTCCACCAATTTGCTGGACGGTATGCCAGAGCGATTCTGTGGTTGCAGTGGTACTAAAAGTAAAGCCCGCTTGTTTAGGGTAGTAGCCGTAACCCGGTCTCCAGCGTTTTCTTACCTCCGGATCGTAACCCCAATCTGAGTTATCAATGGCGCTGGCTTCTTCCGCTAATGTGGTTCTGACCGCGTCATCAAATGAAATCAGCGTTTGCGGGATAAGTTCGCGAATGAGTTTATCGTCCGCAGGCAGGTCGTGTTGTAAGCCTTGGATCAACTCTTTGGCAATCGTGGGCGGCACAGAAGTTATCAAACTAATAAAGTGCACGGAGATCATACTGACAGGGATCGGAATTGGAATTAACAAACGGCGCTTTCCAGAGACTTTAATAAAGCGTTTGAAGAGCTCTTGGTAGCTTATGTATTCAGGGCCACCCGCATCTAATACTCGGCTTTCTGTAACGGGGAGTTGGGCTAATTGCGTGAGGTAATACAGGATATTTTCAAGGGCAATTGGGGATGACTTTGAACGAACCCAACGCGGCGGCGTCAAAATGGCGAGGTTATACACCATATCCCGCATAATTTCGAAGGCCGCAGAGCCTGAACCAACGATAATGGATGCACGGATCTCAGTCACAGGAATACCACTTTCGCGCAGAATTTCCCCTGTTAAGCGTCTGGCAATTAAATGCGGGGAATAAGTATGCCCGTGTTGCAGCGCGCTGAGATAAATCACCTGCTTGACGTTAGAGCCTTGTAGTGCATTTTGTACATTGCGCGCCGCTTCACGTTCACGTTCAATAAGGTTGGCTTGATCCGCCATGCTATGAACGAGGAAGTAAACAATATCCACCTCATCCATGATATTTTTCAGGGTTTCAGGCTGGTGTAAATCCACATAGATACAGCGAGTATCTGACCAACCTTGAGACAGCATCCAGTCTACACGTCGGGCAGCAGCAGTGACTTCATGACCTTCTTCCAATAATTTAGGAATTAAATTTTGCCCAATATAGCCACTGGCGCCTAGTACTAAAACTCGTTGTTTACCCGTCATGTTAATTTCCTGTGATACCTAAATTAACGGCTATTGTGACTGAAATTCTACTTATGTAAAGAAGGCCATAAGGATTGGCGTAATTAGACTTAAAACGAAGCCATGAACGATAGCGGCGGGGACAATCGACACGCCACCACTGCGCTGCAATACCGGTAAAGTAAAGTCCATAGACGTAGAGCCACAAATGCCCAATGCAGTAGAGCGATAGCGATTAATAATTAACGGGATCAACATGATGGCAGTCAATTCGCGCAATAGATCATTAAAAAATGCGGCGCTGCCCATCACGGGGCCATAGGCATCGGTAATTAAGATACCGGTGAGTGAATACCAACCAAATCCAGAGGCGATAGCTAACCCCATTTTGATAGGAAGCCCGAGGAAAAAGGCCGCGGCAGCCCCACCAATAAGGGCGCTAACTCCCATCACTAAGGCAATAGTGGTTCCTCGGCGGTTAATTAAAATTTGTCGAATATGCATTCCACTATTACGAAGCTGTACCCCAACCAGTAACAGCAGCAACATTAGCGCCACTTGGCTGCCTTTATCCGCATAATGTAAGAATTTAAATCCAGTTAATCCCACCAAAAAGCCAATGAGCAAAACACCACACAGTTGCAAGGATTCAAACACCATTTTGATACGTGAAGGTGGCTTTTCTTGCTTGTGCTGTGGAACTTTCCACGGATCAAGTTTATCCAGCAGAATTAAAGAAAGCGCATTGAGGCCAAAAATGCAGGCGAAGAAGGTCAGGGCATAAATTAAGATGGACACTAAATGTGCGCTAAGGTTTTCAAGCAAAGCAAGGGTAATACCCATTAAAAATAAAATGACGTATACCATCGAATTTAAAGACTGATGAACTCGATGAAGCACATTTTTATTTTTTATGGGTATCAAGTAACCCAGAAACAGAGGTAAAAGAATAATCAGCAAGCCAGAATACATGTTAGTGCCCTTTTATTTCATTTTGTTTTACTGCATTAACTACACTAATTTATGCAAATATAAACTTATGCCAATATAAACAACAGATTATATTTAAATATTCATGAACATTGCTATCGAAACATGAATATATTTAGCCTGTGATGCTAAATATCACGCAGGTGATAAATATTTTTCAATGGCTGATTAACTAAAAATAGGAGAAAAATGCTGGAAAATAAAGCATAAACATCCTATATCACCAAATAAATAAGCTCAATACAGGGACATGTATCGTAACGTGTTTTTTTTGTACTATGTTGACTCGTATAGTAATTAATCGGCTTAATGAGTAAGCTTTTATTTGCGATAGTTCAGGTTGTTTCACGGATCCTTGAGCGGTCAGGATGTTACAATCAAACTCAGTTTTCGATAGCAAGGAGAGAGATATGTATCTGGAACGTGTGGAAATATACGGATTTAGAGGGATCAACCGACTTTCTTTAGAACTCAATAATAATACCGTTCTCATCGGGGAAAACTCATGGGGTAAATCCAGTTTACTCGATGCTTTAGATATTTTGCTCTCTCCCGAACATCGCGAATACCAATTCACAGCTAATGATTTTCACCATCCAACAGGGGATGATGAAACACGTTTTCGTACTTTGCAGATTGTCTTAAAGTTCTGTGAGAGTCGCCCGGGTCGCCATCATTCATATCGTTTCCAAAATCTTGCTTCTGTTTGGGTTGATAATGGAGATGACTTAAAACATATTTTATTCCGAGTGAGTGCGGAGCTAAAAGACGATAACAGTGTTGCGGTAGATAAATGCTTCTTAAATTCCGGGGGAAATAAGTTATCCCTCGATAATGTGGGTAAGTATATTAAAGAAATTGTCCGTTTATATCCCGTAATCCGCTTACGAGATGCGCGTTTCTTAAATAGTATAAACCCCGAGACGATAGTCAGCGGAAGTAACAATTTCCGTGAAAACTTTAATCATCAGATTAAAGAATTGACCATGGCGCTGGTGAATAATCCGGAACGCTTAAGTGATAATGACCTTGAAGATGGGGTGGACGCGATGCAGCAATTGCTGAGCCACTACTTTTCAGGGAAAAGTGGTCATATGGTGAAAACGGATAATCCAATGATTAGTATCGAGCCTCGTAAGCGAGGTTGGCAGGCATTGGATAATATTAACCGATTAATTGCGAAGCCGAACCAGCGTAATATTCGCCTGATTATCCTAGGGATGTTTTCGTCATTACTGCAATCTAAAGGGAATATTGAGCTGGATAAACATGCTCGCCCAATTATTATTGTGGAAGACCCTGAAACACGGTTACATCCTATTATGTTGTCTATTGCGTGGGGGCTGTTTAGCTTGTTCTCCTTGCAGCGGATCACCACAACCAATTCTGGCGATTTACTTTCCCAAGCGCCAATTGATAGCTTATGCCGCCTTGTTCGTGATACGAATAAAGTATCTGCGTATCGTTTGAACCCGCAGGATTTAAGTGCTGAAGAGCTACGTAAAATCTCTTTCCATATTCGTTTTAATCGACCTTCCGCATTATTTGCCCGTTGTTGGCTACTGGTTGAGGGTGAAACGGAAATTTGGCTAATGAGTGAATTTGCGAGGCAGTGTAATTATTTCTTCGAAACAGAAGGAATTAAGGTAATTGCCTTTGCACAAAGTGGCTTAAAACCGTTATTAAAATTTGCCAATAAAATGGGCATTGAATGGCATGTATTAACTGATGGGGATGAAGCAGGGCGAAAATATGCCGCAACAGCGACGCATTATGCCAACAAAATTAATTCGCCAGATAGAGATCGGTTAACCATGTTACCAGCACCGGATATGGAACATTTTCTGTATCGCGAAGGGTTTCAAGGTTTGTATCATGAAATTGCAGAAATTCCTGAAAATGCCCGAGTATCCACTCGCCGTGTGATTTTAAAAGCGATTGCACGGACGTCAAAACCAGACTTAGCACTGGCGACCGTAAACCGTGCCGCTGAATTAGGCCCTGAAGCAGTACCATTGGCTCTGAGAAATATGTTCTCAAGAGTCGCATGGTTGGCGCGCGGTAAGGCGTATTGATATAAATTGCAGTTAATCTTAAATCTGTTTAGTGAAGAGTGATAATTATTCAGCTATCTTATTTTCAAGAGAGGGGAGGCCCTCTGATTGAAAATAGGAATAGAGTTAATGAAGGCAGTATCAAGAAAAAAATGGATTTATGGCATATTTGTCCTACTCGCGGCGCTGGTGACCGCATGGTTTTTTCTTGGTAACCAGCAGCCAGAGAGCTACCAAACAGTTGATGTGACTCGTGGTGACCTCGATAAGCGGGTTATGGCGACGGGTAAATTAGATGCTGTGCGTAAAGTGGATGTGGGGGCGCAGGTTAGTGGCCAGCTACAAACACTGTATGTCAAAGAAGGTGATACCGTTAAAAAAGGCGATCTGCTCGCCGTTATTGATCCGCAAAAAGCGCAAAACGAAGTCACTGAATCTCAAGAAACTATTCATGAGTTAGAATCCAATTTGGCATTGGCTCAGGCTGAACTAAAGCTTTCGCAAGTGACTTACCAACGTCATTTAAGCCTATCAAAAGTGCAAGCGGTGGCTCAGCAAGAGCTGGATAAAGCCAGAACTGATGTGGAAGTGAATAAAGCGAAAGTGGCTACGTATCAGTCGCAGATTAAACGTAATCGTGCCTCTTTAGATACCGCAAAAACGAATCTGAAATACACCCAAATTACAGCACCAATGGATGGAATTGTGACGTTTATCAAGACATTACAAGGGCAAACGGTGATTGCCGCTCAAGAGGCACCAACGATTTTGACGCTAGCTGATTTGGATACGATGTTGGTTAAAGCGGAAGTTTCCGAAGCGGATGTTATCTACCTCGAACCGGGACAAAGTGCGTCTTTTACCGTGTTAGGTGCCCCAGATAAAAAATTCGCGGGAAAACTGAAAGATATCCTCCCGACCCCTGAAAAAATTAACGATGCAATTTTCTACTATGCACGTTTTGAAGTGCCAAACCCTCAACATCTTTTAAAGCTACAAATGACCGCACAGGTGGTGATTGAGCTTGAATCCCATAAAAATGTGCTGCTCCTTCCATTATTGGCGTTAGGAAACGAAGTCACTCCACAAGTCTATGAAGTGGAAGTCTTGAATGACGGGATCCCGCAAAAGAGAAACGTTGAAATTGGCAGCCGCAATGATGTCTCTGTGGAAGTGATTAGTGGGTTAAAGGAAGGGGATAAGGTCATCGTCGGTCGCAGCAGCGAGACGGAATCGTAATGATGACGACTTTACTTGAGCTGCATAACATTACGCGGCGCTATCCTGCGGGTGAACAGGAGATCACGGTACTCAAAGATGTTTCGCTGAAAATAAATGCCGGTGAAATGGTGGCGATTATTGGGGCGTCGGGATCGGGAAAATCGACGTTGATGAATATTTTGGGATGCTTGGATAAACCCTCATCAGGGGAGTATTTCGTTGCAGGTCAAAATATTGCGACATTGGATAATGACCAATTGGCACAATTACGACGTGAACATTTTGGCTTTATCTTCCAGCGTTACCATTTACTGAGCCATTTGAGTGCTGAGCAAAATGTCGAAATCCCCGCTATTTATGCGGGAGCAGGCAAGTCTCAGCGCCAGGAACGAGCGGAACAATTACTTCAGCGTTTAGGCTTAGGTGAGCGAGTCAATTATCGCCCAAGCCAATTATCGGGTGGGCAGCAACAAAGAGTCAGTATTGCTCGCGCTCTGATGAATGGTGGACAGGTTATTTTGGCGGATGAGCCGACGGGTGCGCTGGATAGCCATTCGGGGGAAGAGGTCATGAAGATCTTAAAAGATCTTTGTGCCCAAGGGCATACGGTGATCATCGTTACCCATGACCCGAAAGTCGCGCAACAAGCGGAGCGGATCGTTGAAATCAAAGATGGCGAAATCATCAATGATTCTGGTGTGCTAGCAATGAAGAAAGTGGAGTTTCCGGCAAAAGTTGCGATGAAGAAAAATCCATTAGGGCAATGGATTAGTCGATTCAGTGAAGCCTTATTAATGGCGTGGCGCGCAATGGTGGTGAATAAAATGCGCACCTTGCTGACCATGCTGGGAATTGTGATTGGGATTGCTTCAGTGGTATCCATCATGGTGATTGGTGATGCGGCCAAAGGGATGGTATTGAATGATATTAAATCGATTGGTACCAATACAATTTCGGTGTATCCCGGAAAAGATTTTGGTAGTGATGACCCAGAAAATCGACAAGCGTTGAAAGCCTCTGATATTTCAGCCATTGCTCAGCAGCCTTATGTTCAGTCGGTGACGGGTTCCATTGATACCTCTGCTCGATTACGTAAAGGTAATTTAGATGCGGTGGCTAGAGTCGCAGGAGTGGGGGTAGGTTATTTCCAAGTTTATGGTAATAAATTCGCTGAAGGGATGGGATTTACTCAGGATATGCTTGATCGGCGTGCGCCTGTGGTGGTGATTGACGGTAATACGAAACGACGCTTTTTTCCGAACAAACAGAATGTCGTGGGTGAGATATTGCTTATCGGAAATATGCCCGCGACAGTAATTGGTGTCTTAGGGGAGCAAAAATCAATTTTTGGTTCCAGCAAAAGCCTAGAAGTGTTTTTACCCGATACAACCATTAACAGTAAGCTGATTAATCGTTCTTACTATGACAGTATTGTGGTGAGAGTGAAGGATGGTATTGATGCGAAAGTCGCTGAGCAGCAACTGACCCGTTTGCTGACATTGCGTCACGGTAAGAAGGATATTTTTACCTACAACATTGATACGTTGGTCAAAACAGCGGAAAAAACCACCCAGACTATGCAGCTCTTTTTGACTTTAGTCGCTGTCATTTCGCTCGTGGTTGGGGGGATTGGTGTGATGAATATTATGTTGGTGTCTGTCACGGAAAGAACTCGTGAAATTGGTATTCGTATGGCGGTAGGCGCCCGTACGATGGATGTGATGCAGCAATTTCTTATTGAAGCCGTGTTAGTGTGCCTTATTGGTGGCTTAATGGGAATTGGCTTATCTTATGGCGTCAGTTTGATTGCTCAAATGGCGCTGCCGGGTTGGACATTTGCTTTTGATCCTATTGCACTCGTCAGTGCATTTGCGTGTTCAACGGCGATTGGGATTATTTTTGGTTTCCTACCAGCAAGGAATGCGGCGAGATTAAACCCAATTGATGCATTAGCAAGAGAGTAATTTATCAATTCGTGATTATTTGAAAAGTTGTAGAGGGGATCTCTACAACTTTTTTCTCACCAAATACGCAATTTATTAAATAAAATAATCGGTGAATGGTTGTTTAGGTCGAATATTTTGTGCGATTAACTGCAATGAAAAGATAATTTACTCCATATTGGTGTGTCTAAATCAGAATTATCTATAGCTGATAACTCATTTTATGAAGTTTCTCTAATCAAATGCGGGATTTTTAACCTATTAATTTACAGCTTATTTTGTTTTTACTTCCTCCTATTTCTCCTCCTATTTAAATAACCGATAATAAAAAAGCTATCAAAAAGGTAAATTCTACTTGCGATTTGGTACCGATCGTGGATATTATTCGTCTTGTAGAATAAATGAAACCTAGTTCCACTAAATGGAACTTTAGCGAAAAGCCAAAAATCACAAGTAAAGACTCATACACAGCAGGCATAAAAAATGGCAAATAAAGCAGGTGAAGATTATTCTCTGACGCGGGTACCGCAAAGTGCTCGTCGACTGTTTTATGAAGTGTTGATCCTCCGTATCGGTTCACTCGCTTGCGTTTCGCAAGTGATGCTAGGTGCAGCGCTTGGTTATGGATTAACGTTTTGGCAGGCGTTTTGGGCCACAATGCTCGGTTCTGTAATTTTACAGGTCGTCAGTTGGGGGCTCGGAGCGGCAGCTTGCCGTGAAGGAATGTCAATCAGTCTACTGTCTCGGTGGTCTGGTTTTGGAAAACTAGGATCCGCATTAATTGGAGGAGCCATTGCTATCTCCTTAATGGGTTGGTTCGGTGTCCAAAATGGTTTCTTCGCGGATGGTATGTATAAAGCGACTAACGTGCTAACACCAGGGACCTGGTCGCTTATTACAGGCATTGCGGTGACAATTATTACGGTATATGGGTATCGCTTTTTATCTATTACCGCGAATATTTCAACACCGCTATTTTTATTCGCACTAGGTTGGGCAACTTATAATTTATTATCGGGACAGGACATTAGTTTATTAATTAATGCCACTGAACCTGCCGGGCCTTTAATGACAATGCCAGCTGCAATTACGATGGTTGCGGGTGGTTTTATTATCTCTGCTGTAACAACACCAGACATCAGCCGCTTTATGCATAAGCCGAAAGATGTGTTCTGGATGACATTGATTGGAACATTCTGTGGCGAGCTTTTCGTCAACATGATTGCGGTATTAATGGCTTTAGCATTACGTACAAGCCAAGTTTTTGATTTGATGATGGCGTTAACTGGGTTGCTAGGTGCATCGATTGTTATCTTCTCAACAATTAAAATGAATGATATCAATCTCTACTCTTCATCACTCGGCTTCTCCACACTGTTGAACGCTATTTTTAATAAGCGTTTTGACCGCCGTTATTTAACATGGATTATTGGTATTTTTGGTACCGTGGCTTCCATGTTAGGTATCTTAGATAACTTTATTAGTTTCTTAATTTATCTTGGTATTTCGATTCCGCCTGTCGCGGGTATTATGGTTGTTGATTATTACTTGTTAAAACGTGACAGAAAAGAGCTGGATATCACCCGAGAACAAGGCATTTTACCAACTCGCTGTGAAGCGTATAACCCTGTGACTTTAGTTGCATGGTGTTGTGCGGTTGTCGTCGGTTGGGGCACCTCTGCTCTGGGGCCTTTTGGTGCAGATATTGGCGTTCCAGCGTTGAACTCTTTACTGGTTGGTGCAGTGGCTTATTGGGTTGGTATGCGCTTATTAGCGGCATTCCGAGGCGAGAAAGGCACTCACTTCCGCCAAGTTTCTCATTTAGATTGAGGACAGATAGATGACCGATAACCAAGTGAAAGTAGCTCTGGCTCAGTTTGATTCTGAACTAGGGAATAAAATAGGTAACTTGCAGCGTATGGCGCAACTGTGCGAGCAGGCGGCATCTCAAGGCGCTAAGTTAATCTGTTTCCCAGAGCTGTCGACAACGGGTTATCGGGGCGATCTACTCTCCACTCAGTTATGGGATCTTAGTGATTTTGATGGCAGTGAAACATACTGCCTATTTAGCCAATTAGCTTCCCGTCTAGATATCACAATTGTGGCGGGATTTGCTGAGCGCGGTGAACGTCTTGGTGAAGTATATAACTCTGTAGGCGTTTGGAATCCGGGTTGTGAGAATATCAGCGGCGTATTTCGTAAAGTACATGCGTTTGGTATTGAAAAGCAGTGGTTCAAAAGCGGGGATACTTTCCCCGTGTTTGATACGCCAATCGGCAAAATTGGTGTGATGATTTGCTACGACATGGGCTTCCCTGAAGTGGCGCGGATCCTCACTCTGCAAGGCGCTGAATTGCTAATTGCACCTTCTGCGTGGTGTATTCAAGACCGAGATATGTGGAATATCAATACAGCGTGTCGTGCTTTAGAGAATGGCACGCATCTTCTAGCGGTGAATCGCTGGGGGCATGAAGAAGATTTACACCTATTTGGTGGCAGTAAAATTATGGGCCCGCGTGGGCAAGTTTTGTGTGAGGCATCTTGCGAACAAGAACAGTTGTTAGTTGGTGAGATTGATTTTCGTCTTCAGGCGCATACGCGTTTAAATGTGCCTTATTTAAGGGATAGAAAGCCTCTGGATTATGGCTTGCTGGTGCAGGAAACTCAGGTATGAGTATTTTAACAAGTGTTGTCGACGTGTATCGCTTATTTTTACGCTCAGGTAATGAGTTAACGGTAACCACGTTGGTCAATGAATTATCGATGCCGAAAAGCTCTGCTTCACGTCTGTTAAAGCAGATGGCAGAACTTGGGTTGCTCGAAAAGAAAAATAACGCGCCGATTTATCGTCCAGGTTTGTTGATTATGGAGATTGCCCACCGAGCTCGTGGCATGAACCATTTAATTGATATGGCGTTAGAAGCGTTAGACAGTTTGACGAAAGATACTGGGTTTACCAGTTATGTCTCTGCGTTAGATGAAGACAAAGTCCGTGTTGTTCATGCCAGAATTGGTAACAGTATGCTGCAAGTGATTACGCAGCCTGGAACGCGTTTACCTATTGGCGGTACATCAACGGGGCGCGCATTATTAGCACGATTGCCGATAAGTGAGCGCATAAACTTAATTAATTTAGAGCCTGAAGAGTCTCGAGCCAGTTTAAATGAGCGCATTAGCGTGATCAATGAACGCGGTTGGGAGTTTTCAGTCAATGAGTCAGTTGCCGGTGTCGCTTCTGTATCCAGTACAGTATATGACCCTTCACAAAATACATTATATGCGTTGTGTTTGAGTCTCCCAGAGTCACAAATGACCGATGAGATTATCGTGCAGCTGTCCCAAGATCTTTACCGTAAGGCTTCTTACCTAGGATGTATGGTTGGGGACCCTTACTGGTTAGAGCGTAGTACCAAGTAGTCAAAAAACCTTGTGATATAAAGCAGTATCAGCAGTAAAAGTTCAGTAATGAGTAGTTGCAGTAAATAATAATTAAATACCATTCAAAGTGCGTGAATACGCCTTCATCAGGAAATATACCCTTTGTCTTTAGTTAAGGGGTATTCAGAGTAAGCGGGTGCTCCTTTGGTGCCCGTTTACTCTAAAACTCTAAAAAAAATAATTAGAATTAAAGGAAGTACAATGACTCTAAAGCAAACTTTGTGCGTTTATGAGCTGCTCGATTGTGCGAATGTTAGTGGGCATGATGTTGTTCAGTTGTTCCAGGATTTCCCCGCAGTTCAAGTCATTTCAACGACTGTTGTCGATCAAAAAGGCCAAAGCGATTTCGTCAGAATCACCATTCCAGGCATACAAGGCAAGTCCCAAGGTAAGAATGCACCAACGCTAGGGATCATCGGGCGTTTAGGTGGTTTGGGTGCAAGACCTTCGCGCATTGGGGTTGTTTCTGATGCGGATGGCGCAATTGCTGCCATCACAACGGGATTAAAGTTGGCTCAAATGCAGCAAAGAGGGGACGCATTACAAGGGGATGTGATCATTACAACGCATATCTGCCCAAACGCGCCAACTCGTCCTCATACGCCAGTCGATTTTATGGATTCACCCCTTGAAGACGCTACGATGAATCTTCATGAAGGGATCCCAGAAGCGGATGCCATTTTATCGGTGGATACCACCAAAGGAAATCGCTTAATTAACCATAAAGGTTATGCGCTATCACCGACGGTTAAATCGGGATATATCCTACCTGTTTCTGAGGATCTATTGCGTTTAATGGAGTGGAGTAGCGGACAAAATGCGGTGACTTTCCCGTTATCTATCCAAGATATCACGCCTTATGGCAATGGGCTTCATCACCTCAATAGTATTATGCAGCCAGCGGTTTCAACAACAGTTCCGGTTGTTGGTGTCGCCATTTGCACTGAAACTGTTGTGCCGGGTTGCTCAACGGGAGCTAGCCATGAAGTGGACATTGCCGCGACTGTGAAATTCATGATTGAAGTCGCAAAAGCTTTCGGCGAAGGCCAATGCGCGTTCTATGATGAAGAGCAATATCAGCTATTAACTGAATTGTATGGTGATATGCATCATTTGCAGGCAACGGATGAGTAATAATATTTGTTGCAGACTGTCTTAATTTAGAGTGTTATTAACCTAAAATATCGCTAATTTGAAATAGCCACAGTTAATTATTTACCCCTTAAAAATAATTAACTGTGCTCTATTACCCTAACTTATTCTGCTTTTGCTTCACTACTTTCGATAATTGGAATAATGGCGGTAGCATGAGCGCCTTTAGGACCATCAATCATAAGCGTGTAGTTGACCTTTTGACCCGCTTTGAGAGTCCGGTAACCATCCATTTGGATTGTGGAATAATGTGCAAATACATCATCTCCGCCATCTTCTGGACAAATAAAACCAAAACCTTTGGCATTATTGAACCACTTAACCGTACCTGTATTCATATTTCCGTCCTTCAAGTTTGCTACTGACTGTTTATATACATGCATAAAATACACATGCAAACTAGGTATAAATACGAAGTTAATCGCGCGCATTTTATACTGTATTGAATAGGGATATCTGGTCAAGAGTCGGATTTTGGCTTTTTGAATAAACTGAAAATAATCCGATGAGCGTTTTTCGTGAATTTTTAAATTATTTGATGTTCGTCACAAAATTCAGGTGCTATAAGTTAGTCATCAGCCCATGGTACACTGAGATAAATTGAGAATTCAGTACCAAAATGAAGATAAAATATTTTTAATGGCTTAGCTTTATTGAATTGTTATTTAGTGAATAGATATCATTGATAATAAAGGCTATGCTTAAATTGAATTTCCACACTGAGTAATACGACTGAGCACGAAAGTAATGAGTGATTTTCTGGGCACATTTAAAACTGACACAATTTTTAAAGATGAAGTTGAAAAGACGCTGCAACCACCATCGATGTATAAAGTACTGTTAAATAATGATGATTATACGCCGATGGATTTTGTTGTTGAGGTGTTACAAAAATACTTTTCTTTTGATGAAGAACGCGCTACACAGATAATGTTAGATGTGCATTTTCAAGGTAAAGGTATTTGCGGTGTTTATACTGCTGAAGTTGCAGAAACTAAAGCCGCCCAAGTCAATGCTTTTGCAAGGGAACATGAATATCCTTTATTGTGTACTATAGAGAAAGTCTGAAGAGTCTTAATATCAATTTTGGGAGGTGCTTATGCTCAATCAAGAATTGGAGCTTAGTCTAAATGTTGCTTTTACCAGAGCGAAAGACAATCGCCATGAATTTATGACTGTGGAGCACCTATTGCTGGCATTATTGAGCAATATCTCTGCGCGTGAAGCTTTAGAGGCTTGTAAGGTCGACTTGGTTGCCTTGAGACAAGAACTCGAGCATTTTATTGCCCAAACCACGCCGCTATTGCCTGAGAATGATACGCGAGACACTCAACCGACTTTGAGTTTCCAGCGCGTACTGCAACGTGCTGTTTTTCATGTTCAATCATCAGGGCGCAGCGAAGTGACTGGCGCGAATGTGCTAGTGGCGATTTTTAGCGAACAAGAATCCCAAGCGGCTTATTTATTACGTAAGCATGATGTTAGCCGCCTCGATGTGGTTAATTATATTTCCCACGGTACCATTAAAGGTGAAGATTCTTCTTCATCGGAGGATGATGCCGCAAACAATACACCACCAAGTGAAGAGCAGCCAGTCTCAGAAGACCATATGGACAACTTCACCACCAATCTGAACCAACAGGCCAAGAAAGGGAATATCGACCCGCTGGTGGGACGTCAGGCTGAATTAGAGCGTACCATTCAAGTGTTGTGCCGTCGCCGTAAGAATAACCCACTATTGGTTGGGGAATCCGGCGTAGGTAAAACGGCGATTGCTGAGGGTTTAGCGTGGCGTATTGAGCAAAATGATGTGCCTGAAGTGATGAAAGATTGCACAATCTACTCACTGGATATCGGCTCATTGTTGGCTGGCACTAAATATCGTGGTGATTTTGAAAAACGTTTTAAAGCGCTGCTGAAAATGTTGGAAAAAGATCCGAAAAGCATTCTGTTTATCGATGAGATTCACACAATTATTGGTGCTGGTGCGGCATCGGGTGGACAGGTAGACGCCGCAAACTTGATTAAGCCGCTGTTATCAAGTGGTCGTATCCGTGTGATTGGTTCCACGACCTATCAAGAATTCAGCAATATCTTTGAGAAAGATAGAGCGTTGGCTCGACGTTTCCAAAAAATTGATATTGTGGAACCTACCCCTGAAGAAACCGTGCGTATCATTAATGGATTGAAACCGAAATATGAGTCTCACCATGATGTGCGCTACACCGCGAAAGCTATTCAGGCTGCAGTGGATTTATCGGTGAAATACATTACCGACCGCCATCTGCCGGATAAAGCCATTGATGTTATCGATGAAGCGGGAGCAAGAACCCGTTTAGTGGCGCCAAGTAAACGTAAGAAAACCATCGGTGTACCTGAAATCGAAACCGTGGTGGCGCGTATTGCGCGTATTCCAGAAAAAACCGTTTCCTCGAGCGATAAAGATCGTTTGAGAACCTTAGACTCACGCCTGAAGATGTTAGTCTTTGGACAAGATAAAGCGATTGAGGCACTGTCTGAGGCGATTAAAATGAATCGCGCAGGCTTAGGGTTAGATCATAAGCCCGTCGGCTCCTTCTTGTTTGCAGGGCCAACAGGCGTGGGTAAAACGGAAGTCACCGTGCAGCTGGCAAAAGCGTTAGATGTGAAACTGCTGCGCTTTGATATGTCTGAATATATGGAACGCCATACGGTTAGCCGACTGATTGGTGCACCTCCGGGGTATGTTGGTTTTGACCAAGGTGGATTGCTGACCGATGCCGTCATTAAGCATCCGCATTCCGTCGTGCTATTGGACGAAATTGAAAAAGCGCACCCAGATGTGTTTAACATTCTTCTGCAAGTAATGGATCACGGTACGCTAACGGATAATAACGGTCGCAAAGCAGACTTCCGTAATGTGATTGTGGTCATGACCACCAACGCAGGGGTGCAAGAAACTCAGCGCCGCTCGATTGGTTTTGCAGAGCAAGATAATAGTACGGATGCGATGTCTGAAATTAAAAAGACATTTTCACCGGAGTTCCGTAACCGTCTTGATGGCATTATTTGGTTTAATGCGCTGTCGATGGATATCATCACGCAAGTGGTGGATAAATTCATTGTTGAGCTGCAAGCACAGTTGGATGAGAAGGGTGTTTCGATTGAGGTAAGCCAAGCGGCTCGTCGTTGGTTGTGTGAGAAAGGGTATGACAAAGCAATGGGTGCCCGACCTATGGCGCGTGTCATTCAGGATAACCTGAAGAAACCATTGGCAAATGAACTGTTATTTGGTTCGTTAACGAATGGCGGCTCGGTGAGTATCGGGCTTGATGAAAAGAGTCACACACTGACATACAGCTTCAGTAGCGTACACAAGGCCTCTCCAGAGGATGCTGTAATCTGACAATAACTAGTACCACAGGTGTCTTAGGCACCTGTGGTCTTGTCAGGCCTTGCCTGAAAATCGAAAATCAGCGGCTACGGAAAATGATGCGGCCTTTGCTCAGGTCGTAAGGAGTTAACTCTACAGTTACCTTGTCGCCTGTCAGAATGCGGATGTAGTTTTTACGCATTTTACCAGAGATGTGCGCAGTCACGACGTGACCGTTTTCCAGTTCAACGCGGAACATTGTATTTGGCAGGGTATCCAAAACCGTTCCCTGCATTTCAATATTATCTTCTTTGGCCATCTAATCCTCTAAGTCTAATAACCGTGATTTTTTACGGGCAAGATAATGCCCAAAAACCCACACTAAGTAAAGAAGTGTCGCATTTTAAAGCGATCTTTCTTTAAAATAGTTGGGGATAAAATTACTGTATTGCCACTTTCTATCGCTTAAAAAGTGGTGATTTTTCAAATGATTGAGGTAAATCAATTGACTGTGGTAACCAGCATGCTGGGTCAATCCGCAGGTCACGCCACCGATAAAGAATATGCAGAAAATCCCTGCGGGAGATCTCCGTCGCGCCAAGTGAAGCGGTGTGGTGGTTAAGTACCTGACAATCAAAAAGTTGCCCATTATAGCGCAAAAAATGAAAATAGAATGTAATAAAAGCACATTTGGACGCATCATTCATTCTACTGAACATTGACTCCCCACAAAACAGGTGTCCCATGTTCACGCCATACAAACCGCCCACCAGCTGATCACCATGCCACGCCTCAATAGAGTGGGCGAGTCCCTCTTGGTGTAGTGCGAGATAACCCGCTTGTACAGAGGGCAGGATCCACGTGCCTTCTTTGCGTACAGCACAAGCCGCTATCACCTCTTTGAACGCATGATTTATGGTAATGTGATAAGGATATTTTTTTAATGTTTTGATCATGGAACGGCTGATATGCAAGTCGCCCACTCTCAAGACGGCTCGCGGATCGGGTGACCACCATAAAGGCACTTCACCGGGGTTAAACCACGGAAAAATGCCATCGTAGTATGCGGCTTGTAAGCGGCGAGATGATAAATCACCGCCGATCGCCAGTAACCCATTAGGTTCCCGCATCGCTTCAGACACGGGCGGGAACAGGTATGAATCATCGTCTAATTGGTACATGGTGCACCTCAGCGAGTTTGCTGAACCAAATGACGTTGACGGAATTGATAATAACGACCTTGCTCAGCTAACAATTGCGAGTGTGAGCCTTGTTCGATAATTTCGCCATTATCCATCACACAAATGGTATCCATCTGCTCTAAACCTTGCATACGATGGGTGATTACCAGCAGGGTTTTATCGGCACATTTTTGCTTGAGCAGGCTGAGAATTTGCTGTTCAGTGTGGGCATCTAACCCTTCTGTTGGCTCATCCATTAATACCAGCGGCGTATTGTGCAGAAGGGCGCGAGCGATACCTAAGCGGCGCTGCTCTCCTCCTGATAATTGACGACCGCCTTCACCCATCCATGCGTTTAATTTTAGCTGATTATCCAACAAATTATCTAAGCCAACTTGAGTCAGTACATCGCAAAGTTGCTCATCTGAGGCTTGTTCGTTGGCTAACAATAAATTGTTGCGCAGGGTATCGCTGAATACATGGACGCGTTGAGGAACCACGGACATCACGCCACGTAGCGCTTCTTCGCTGTAAGCTTGGATTGGCAGACCATTAATCGATATAACACCACTGTCCACATCCCAAGCGCGGGTGAGCAATTGCAGCAGCGTTGATTTACCGCAGCCCGTTTTTCCTAATAACGCGATGTGCTCGCCTTGTTTGATTGACAAAGTGACATTTTTTAGTACGGCGAAAGGCTGTTCTGGATAAGTGAACGTGACGTGATCAATGATTAAATTTTCTAGCGATTTTAGTTCATTACCTTGATTGACAAAGTTCACTTCCGGTTTCGCATGCATTAACTGAGAGACGCGGGTAGCCGATGCAATCACTTGCCCCATGTGTTGGAATGCGACGGCAACAGGCCCTAAAGCCTCAAACGAAGCTAATGCACAGAACACAAATAAGGCAATCAGCGCACCGGGTTGTGTGTTTCCGCCAACATGTTCAGCAGCCATCCATAGAAGCAAGGTTGCGGTAAGTCCTGATGCACACAGAATGATGGCTTGAGATAAACCTGTCAGTGCCGCTTGCTGCTGCTGGCGACCTTGCCATGAATTTTCGATGCTTGATAAGTGTTGACGAAAACGTTGAGTCGCGCCAAATAAGGCTAATTCGGCTTGGCCTTGTAATGCGGAAGTTAATACAGTGCGGTAATTTCCACGTAATTCAGTAAGCTCACGTCCAATCGGTTTACCGGCACGATAAAATACAAATGGCATCGTAAACAGCAGGAACAGCATGACGCCGCCTAATGTCCATGCAAGGCGAGGGTCAAGGAAGCTTAAACCAATGATCAGGACAAATGTGACAAAGAAAGCACTGACAATCGGCGAGAGAACACGCAAGTAAAGATGGTCTAGGGTCTCGACATCCGCCACCAGTCGATTTAATAGATCCCCTTGGCGGAAACGGCTGATCCCACCGGGAGATAGCGGTAACACCTTGCTGAAGGCGAACACGCGCAGATGGGCTAAGACTTTGAATGTCGCATCGTGGCTGACTAAGCGCTCGGCGTAACGTCCTGCGGTACGGAAAATAGCCGCACCACGAACCCCAGCCGCAGGCAGCATATAGTTAAAGAAAAAGATCCCCGGTGCACCCACGATAGCCGCACCGGCTAAGAACCATCCCGATAACGTGAGAAGGCCAATACTGGAAAGCAGCGTGACGATCGCCAGAATGATCCCTAAGGAAATCAAAAACCAATGACGGCGATAGAGGGCTAAGAAGGGGAGTAATACTTTCATTTTCAAAGCTCCTCTTGGCGATGAGCGAGTAATTGGGCAAAGGCACCTTCAGACTGGCTCAGTTGTTGGTAGTCACCACGCTGGATAATTTTCCCGTTAGACATCACCCAAATTTGGTCGTAATCCATGGTTTCTTCAAGTAAATGGGTCACTAATAACGTGGTTTGCTGCTCAGATAATTGATTCAATGTTTCCATCACGCGTTGCTCGCTGTGCGCATCTAAGCTGGCAGCTGGCTCATCTAATAGCAATAAGCGAGAAGGTTTTAAGAGTACGCGAGCGACAGCGACACGTTGGGCTTGCCCAACAGAAAGACGTGCGGCGAAATCACCTAAGCGGGTATTTAACCCATCCGGTAAGTTGGGCAGAAATTCCGCCACATAGGCTTTTTCGATAGCAGATTGAATTTCTGATTCAGTCGCATCGGGTTTACCTAGGCAAATATTTTCTTGCAACGTTTGTTCAGGCAAATGCGGGTTTTGCCCAACCCAGCCAACCAAAGCACGCCATTGTTCAGGGCATAATTGATTGAGCTCATTGCCATTAATAGTAATGGAGCCGCGATAAGGCAGGAAGCCAAGTAATAAGTTTAATAGGGAGCTTTTACCTGCACCACTTTGACCAACTAAGGCAATGCGTTGCTGCGGTTCAATGGTGAAATCGAGAGGACCTGCGAGGATAGTGCCATCATGGGAAAGAACTTCCAGTTGTTTGGCTTCAATGCGAATAGGTTGCTCATCAATCACCTTGTCGCCTTGTGGTAATTGTTCGTCACCTTGGCTTTCGAGTAAGGTCACCAGCGATTCCGCGGCGCCTACTGCTTGGGCTTTTGCGTGATAGTAAGTGCCTAGGTCGCGCAGAGGTTGGAAAAATTCCGGGGATAAAATCAGCGCAAGGAAACCTGCAAATAGTGTGACAGGTAGACCATAACTACCGAAACTTAACTCTCCAAGATAAGAGAATCCGAAATAAACAGCGACCACCGCAATGGAGATTGACGCGAAAAATTCTAAGACTCCCGACGATAAAAATGCCATACGCAGCACTTCCATGGTGCGAGAACGGAAGTCTTCAGTGGATTCACGAATTTGGGTGACTTCTGCTTTGCCACGGAAGAACAGGCGTAGGGTGTCTAATCCACGTAAACGGTCGAGGAAACTGCCACTCAAACGGCTTAAAGCAAGGAAGTTACGGCGGTTAGCATCGGCAGCACCCAGCCCAACCAGTGCCATGAAAATCGGAATTAACGGTGCGGTTGCAAATAAAATCAGCGCAGCTGCCCAGTTAAAAGGGAAGATGGCAATCAAGATCATGATTGGGATGATGGTGGCTAAATACATTTGCGGAAGATAGCGAGAATAGTAATCTTGCATATCTTCAATTTGCTCAAGAATAATCGTCGCCCAGCTTCCTGCTGGCTTACCTTTGACCCAAACAGGGCCTAATTCTTGCAGTTTATCTAACACCATGCCGCGGACTTGCTGTCTGACAACTTGTCCACAACGGTAGCCAGCGCGTTCACGAAGATAATGAACAACACCGCGTAAAATAAAGACACTAATTAATAACGCAAAGTCGGTGAGGAGTTGCTCGCGTGGAATACTCTCCATCATGAGTGCTTGTAGGATCACAGCGAGGAACCAAGCCTGCGCAATAATTAATAAACCGCTGACTATGCCTAATAGCATAGAAATTCGGAGCCAACGCTTAGCAGGAGCGCTGTGTTGCTTTAACCAACGCACCAATTCAGTCTGTCTTGATTTATCCATAATGATTTAGTTAGCAGGTGTAGTTTTCATGTTATTGAGTGCAGTTAAGATAGTTGACTTTGTCATCAAATCTAACCGAATTTTTGCCTATCATAACAGCTTCCATTCGATATGTTACATAATAAAAGCTAGTTATTTGAATAGAATAATTTTTGTTATCAATATGTTTTATAAAGGTAAATTATATTAAGCGTAATATAATTAAATTTGAACGAAGAGAGGATGTTACCGTTATTACAAAGAAAAAATAAGGTGGCTTAATTTATAATTGTTAAGCCACCTGCATTTTAGGTTGAAATAATTTTGGGGGAATTTCGTGTGTTATTCAGGAACAATTTGCAACCAGGTTTTTGGTTTCAATATAAACTGGTTGTTAAGTAGCTTATCCCATGCTGTTTTTTTGGATGGCATATCGTCGAATACCTCTCGTTGCGTATCGACTAATTTCCATGTGTTATCCATGGACTGCCAAATAGTACATTCATAATCAAGGGACTCGGGAATGGAGTAGCACATCACCACTTCGTTTGTTCCATCGTGGTTTGCATCGGCCATAAATCCAAGACATTCATAATTGCTGTAATAATTGGTGCAATTCCATGCATCGCGGATCCCGTCTTCCATATCAAACCAGTTTTGTGGCAATGGCTGGCTGCCTTTGGCGATGATAAGAACCTCTTTAAGCGGTTTAGGGACATCAGAGTAAGCGCCAACTTTGAGCTGTGCTTTCGTTTCAGGATCTTGCTCCAATTTTGCTAACGCTTCTTTTCCCCGCACTCCTAACTTCTCTAAGTCATAAGACAAATCGTAGTTAATTTTAATTTTGCCTTTCTCAACGGCCGCCATAATGCTGTTGACCGCAATACGTTGGAAATCACCAATAGGGCTGTTAATAACTAAGATAGTGGCGATTAAACCAAGAATAGCGACCTTATTGATAGCGCCGAGGGAGAATGCCCAGCGGTGTCGCTTTATAATGATTGCGATACTATAAGCTAAAATAATCAGGGTTAAGAATAGTGCAATAGTAAATGCATATAGCCTACTTACACTCCAGCTATATTGGCTAACACGAACGAAAATACCGTACAGAGAAAGTGCAGAAAATGCATTTAATAGAACGATGCTGATTAATACAAAGCCATTGATAATCGATTTAAATTGGAATTGTGTTGTGCCATCGCCATAAAGGGCATTAATAAAGATAATATTTAAAATCACAAAGCAGAGCATGGTGCCAGAACCCAGCTCTGAAGCCGTGTAATGCACACCAGTTAATATGGAAACCGCCAATCCGGCTAAGAAAATTACGGCGATTAAACTGAGTAAAGGCAGGAAAAACTGCGAGAAATATTTGGCGATGTTGTTCAGTTGCATCACCAATTTAGAACGCAAAAAGAGCAAGCTGGTATTAAAACCAACTAAAAAGGCCACCCAAAGGACAATGTAGTGACCAAGAAATTGGCTGAGTGTTGACAGATTGACAATGCCGAATAAAAAGCTGGCTTGTTTGACTATCAGGGCTAATAAGCCCCCAATGGCACAGGCGAAAAGACCAAATAAGGTGTTGCGGAAATAGTGCCCAACTAAGCAGCTGTAATTAGCTTTCCAAGTTCCTGTAGCCTGACGGTTTTGCATCCAAGGTAATATAAAAAAAATCAGGACAGTGAGCGTTGTAATCGAGAGGAATGCGTCATTGTTATCAGAAGTACCAATATCAAGGCTTTGCCAAGTATTGATCCAAAAAACAAGTACAACCGTTAGGATAATATTGAGATAAAACACGGCTTGCTTGGCATTGGTAATAAGAAAGCTGATAACCGAAGGGACAAAAATAGCCAATATTATGGGTAAATAAGCCCATGTAGGGCTTAATGGGATTTCTATGGAATAATCAAGAGTCGCAGTGATGACAATTCCTTGAATAACCGATAGCAAGATAACAATAAAATATGCCAGCTTATTAATGGGCTCTTTTTGCGTTTGAGGCTCCATGTCACTTCCTTATTTGAATGAACAAGATAATTAAATGAGTATAGGCATGGGATAAAAAGAGCAAAATAAACTTGCTCCTAATTCAGGAGGGAATAGCGCTTTATTTTTGAAACAGGAATAAATAAAAAGCCCCATTCTATTTCGCTGCGAACTTAATGAACGACAACGTAAAAATGAGGCTTCAAGGTATTTCAGATTAGCGATTTTTAGATTAAAAAACTATTTCTTGTCTGCTAACCCGTCTAGGTAACGCTCGGCATCTAATGCTGCCATGCAGCCAGTGCCGGCTGAGGTAATTGCTTGGCGGTAGATGTGATCCATCACATCGCCAGCCGCAAAGATCCCTTCAACAGATGTTTGAGTAGCGTTACCGTTGGTGCCGGATTGCACTTTAATATAGCCATTATTTAAGGCTAACTGACCGTCGAAAATCGCGGTATTAGGACTGTGACCGATAGCGATAAAGGCGCCCATGACAGCGACATCTTCGGTTTTATCGGTTTTGGTGCAACGTAAACGAACGCCTGTCACGCCCATATCATCGCCCAGAACTTCGTCTAATGTGTTGTCGGTATGTAGAACGATGTTCCCATTTTCAACTTTATCCATCAGGCGATTAACCAGAATTTTCTCTGCTCTAAAGCTATCGCGACGGTGAATCAAATGTACTTCAGACGCGATGTTAGAAAGATACAGCGCTTCTTCAACGGCAGTATTACCACCACCGACGACCGCAACTTTTTGGTTACGATAGAAGAAACCGTCACACGTTGCACAAGCAGAAACACCGCGACCTTTAAAGGCTTCTTCTGATGGTAGACCGATGTAACGAGCAGATGCGCCTGTCGCAATGATCAATGCGTCACAAGTATATTCTGTATCATCACCAAACAGGCGGAAAGGGCGCTGCTGAAAATCCACTTTTGTAATGTGGTCGTTGATGATTTCAGTTTCGAATTTTTCTGCATGGGCATGCATGCGTTCCATGAGTCCCGGGCCTGTTAAGCCTTCAGGATCACCCGGCCAGTTTTCAACTTCCGTGGTTGTGGTTAATTGGCCGCCTTTTTCCACCCCAGTAATCAGTGCAGGGTGTAAATTTGCGCGAGCTGCGTAAACGGCTGCGGTATAACCTGCAGGGCCTGAACCTAAAATGATTAACTTGCGATGTGTGGTTGTGCTCATGAATTCCTCTTTTTAGTCTCAAAAAAGCATAAGGACGATTGTAGGAGAAATAGGGGGGTAACAAAAGTGATTTAACCATTCATTGATGTGGAGGGAACAAATTTTTCTGATAGGCAATACCAATTAAGAGTTAAAAAATGAGAGGGAAAGTGCTTTAATCACGAAACGGTAATTTTAGGAATTATCTTGAATTGCGTCTGCGAAACGTTTTACTGAAAAAAAAACCGAAATCTTGTACTGATTTTTATTCATTTACTTTGACAATCGGCTGCGCATTTGCGAAAACATCTATCTAAGAGTTAATTATCTAGCAGGTCAATGGAAATGGCGCATTTTTGTTCTTACTGGAAAATTAACTTTACGTCACACATTCTGGCAATGTCGCGACGATTGTAAGCCGCTCCAAAGGTAAATATGTTTCGGTTTACGAGAACTTCAGTTATTACGAATAGAATAGGTTCCACGCCCGCTAGTCCGCTTAGGAAGACTGACGAATAGATGGCACCGTTTTATAAGATGTAGAAAATAACAATTAAAGAAAGAGAGATAAGAGATGATTGACAATAAAAAGCGTCCTGGTAAAGACCTTGACCGTATTGACAGGAATATACTGAACGAATTGCAAAAAGACGGGCGTATCTCTAACGTTGAGCTATCTAAGCGTGTTGGTTTATCTCCAACGCCATGTTTAGAGCGTGTTCGTCGTCTTGAAAGACAGGGTTTCATTTCTGGCTATACCGCACTGTTAAATCCACACTATTTAGATGCATCGCTGCTGGTTTTCGTTGAAATTACCTTAAACCGAGGAGCACCGGATGTATTCGAACAATTCAACACAGCAGTTCAAAAACTTGAAGAAATTCAAGAATGTCATCTCGTTTCCGGTGACTTTGACTATTTGTTGAAAACGCGTGTGCCAGATATGTCCGCATATCGTAAACTGCTAGGTGAAACTTTATTACGCCTTCCGGGTGTAAACGATACTCGTACCTACGTAGTTATGGAAGAAGTGAAACAAAGCAACCGTTTAGTGATTAAAACTCGCTAATTGTACTTTGTGTTCATCATTCCTGCACAGCAATCTGCATTGTTGTCGCACTGCTGTTTCAACGCTGGGTTTACTCAGCGTTGTTCCGTTTTTAAGTACTATAATTTTTCTCTTTAATTCTCCCAATGGTTCTTTTTCGAACATTCTCTCGTCACTGCCCGCGATAGACTCAAAATTAGTCAGAAATTTTCATTTCAATTTATTGATTTTAAAGCTATAAACAATTAAGAATTTTGACCTTAAATAGAGTTTGAAACCCTATTCGTAAGATGAAATACTGAGTCTTATGGTCTCTATGGTGTGATAATTTGTCTTAATCCCCTTAAAGCAGGCGCGTTTAGAGGATTAGTGTTAGAATAATCATAGGATAATCACGTATTAAGCAAGAACATCAGTCAGTAAAGAAACAATAATGAGCCAAGAATATACCGAAGATAAGTACATCAAATTTAAAAAGCTCAGTAGCGGAAGACGGCTATTAGAGGTGATTTTGTTGGCAATCTGCCTCTGTGCGATTTTTCTTATGGTCGCGCTATGGAGCTTTAATCCTTCTGACCCGAGTTGGTCACAAACTAACTGGGACGCCCCCGTTAAAAACTTAGGGGGAAGTATTGGCTCATGGAGTGCGGATATCCTATTTTCCGCATTTGGTATTCTCGCGTTTGCGATCCCGCCATTATTGTTACTCGGGTGTTGGGCAATTTATCACTATGAGAGCCAGCGCCGTTATATTGACTTTTTCTCGCTCTCTCTACGTCTCATTGGCGGGTTAGCGCTGATCCTTTCATCTTGTGGTTTGGCCGCGCTTAACTTTGATGATTTACCCAACTTCGCTTCTGGCGGGGTCATTGGTAGTGTATTCAGTAATGCAATTATGCCGTGGTTTAATTCATTGGGTGCAACCTTGGCGCTGTTGTTCCTCTGGGCAATCAGTTTTACCCTCTTCACGGGTTGGTCTTGGCTGACTATTGCAGAAAAAATAGGGGCAGGGATATTGCTTCCTATCACCTTGCTAACAAACCGTGCCCGTGGTGATGAGCTTGATGACTACGATTATGATGTTGAAGAGACCGAAGAGGCGCTGCAGCGTGCTCAAATCGCTGAGCATCAAGCAAATGATGAAAGCCAACAATTTGATGCGGATGATGTACTGTTTTCCGCGCCAACAGTCTCTGAGCTCGTTTCTGAAGATGTACAGCCTGCGGTTGAACCACTGGTTATGGCTGATCCTCTGTTAGCTTCTGAAGCGCAACCTGTTATTGAGCCAGTCCAGCCAAGCGCTTCTTTGGCAGAGCAGCCCACTTTTACTGCTCAACCAACGGAAAATACAGTTTTACCGACATTTTCCGCGACAGAAGAGCCTTCCGCAACTAAAGAGCCGCAAACTTACCATTTTGAAGTGCCTGATGATTATCAGCCCCAAGTGGCACCAACGCAGGCATTTTCTCCTGCACCTGTTATACCTCAAGAACCGACATTTACACCTGAGCCCGTTTTTGCTCCAGAACCTGTTTTTGAGTCCAAACCGGCAGCTCCAACATTTATATCGTCACAGTTTGCGCCTGTAGAGCCAACCATTGATATGGGAAGCCCTGACGTGAGTGAATCATCAGTAACTAGCCGTGTCGCCGACCCTGCTGCGCTAGCCGCTGCGGGCATTTCGATTGCAGCGATGGAACGCCACGCGCAAGTGAAAAAGAATCTGGAGCCAGAATTACCTCGTCCAAATCCGGTTCGCTTGCCGACTCGCCGTGAGCTGTATGGTATTCGTATTCCATCTCAGCGTGATGCAGAGCTTCAACGTCGTCAAGAAGAGGCATCTCAGCGTGAGCAGGTATATCAGCAATGGTCTGCGACTGAAGAACCTGAAAATGAAGTGAAAACTGATGATGAGCTAGAGCAAGAAAGGTTGTTGCGCGTTCAATTCTTAGAGCAGCAACGTCAACGCTACGGCGAGCCAGATACGGATATGCAGGAGTTTGACGCTGCATTCCAGGTTAACCAGCCTGCGGTTGATTCTGTTGCCGCTTCAGATATTGCGCCAGAGCCAGAAACTCATCAAGATTATATGCCTGCGAGTACGTTTACTCAGCCAGAAATTGAACATCGTTGGGCTTCTGCTCCTGCATTTACGCCAGCTTTTGAACCTACAAAACAAATAGAACCAACTTCATCTTCAGATATCCATCGCTTTACTGCCCATGCCGATGATGAGCATGAGCTGGATAATGATGCGGATGATTTTGAACCTAAAATTGATTTAAGTACGCCATTATCGGCATTTGAGCGTTTCTCGCCGGTAGATGATTTAGTTGATGATGAGCCAGCAGCGCCACTGTTTATGCCGTCATTTACCGAACCGCCAGTGCAAGCTCATTCGATAACGCAAGAACAGCCGATAGCGCCAGCACATAATGGAAATGAATTTGTTGCTCATTCTGCGGGGCAGCCTCAAACTGCAGCACAGCAGCCACAGCAGCCACAGCAGCCACAGCAGCCACAGCAGCCACAGCAGCCACAGCAGCCACAGCAGCCACAGCAGGATAGTTTATTCCACCCATTCTTAGTACGTAACGACCAACCGTTACCAAAACCGACGACGCCAATGCCATCTCTTGACCTGCTGGCGAGCCCACCGGAACAAGAAGAGCCAGTGGATATGTTCAAATTAGAGCAAACCGCAAGGCTAATTGAAGCACGTTTGAATGATTATCGGGTTAAGGCTGAAGTTGTTGGCTTCTCTCCGGGGCCGGTGATTACTCGCTTTGAGTTGGATCTTGCGCCGGGAGTTAAAGCGGCTCGAATTTCCACATTATCCCGAGATCTTGCGCGTTCATTGTCGACTACGGCGGTTCGTGTTGTTGAGGTGATCCCAGGTAAACCGTATGTTGGTCTAGAATTACCTAACGAAAAACGTCAAACCGTTTACTTGAGTGAAGTTTTAGATTGTGATGATTTTAGAAAAAATCCATCGCCATTGACAATAGTGTTAGGGAAAGATATTGAAGGTGAGCCTGTTGTTGCCGACTTGGCAAAAATGCCGCACTTACTAGTGGCGGGTACAACGGGGTCCGGTAAATCGGTTGGGGTCAACGCGATGATCCTCAGTATCTTATATAAAGCGAAACCTGAAGATGTTCGCTTTATTATGATTGACCCGAAAATGCTGGAACTTTCTATCTATGAAGGGATCCCGCATCTGTTAACTGAAGTTGTCACCGACATGAAAGACGCGGCGAATGCGCTGCGTTGGTGTGTCAATGAAATGGAACGCCGTTATAAACTGATGTCAGCTTTAGGTGTACGTAATCTCGCGGGTTACAACGATAAGATTAAAGCGGCAGCGGATATGAATCGCCCAATCCCAGACCCATTCTGGAAGCCGGGTGACAGTATGGATATGGAACATCCAATGCTGAAAAAAGAACCTTATATCGTGGTGATGGTGGACGAATTTGCGGACTTAATGATGACCGCAGGGAAGAAAGTGGAAGAGTTGATTGCTCGTTTAGCACAAAAAGCGCGTGCAGCGGGTATCCACCTCGTTTTAGCTACCCAGCGCCCATCCGTTGACATCATCACCGGGTTAATTAAAGCCAATATTCCAACGCGTATCGCCTTTACGGTATCGAGTAAAATTGACTCACGTACTATTCTTGACCAAGGTGGTGCAGAATCACTATTGGGTATGGGGGATATGCTGTATCTGCCACCAAACTCATCCATTCCTGTTCGTGTTCATGGTGCATTTGTCCGTGACCAAGAAGTTCACGCAGTTGTGAATGATTGGAAAGCGCGTGGAAAACCGCAATATATTGATAGCATCACAACGTGTAGCGATGATAGTGAAGGTGGCGGAAGTTCAGATAATGGTGATGAAGATCTTGACCCGTTATTTGACCAAGCTGTCGAATTTGTTGTTGAAAAACAAAGGGTATCTATCTCCGGTGTACAACGTCAATTCCGTATCGGTTACAACCGTGCAGCTCGGATTGTTGAGCAAATGGAAGACCAAGGAATTGTCAGTGAACCAGGGCATAACGGTAACCGAGAAGTATTAGCGCCACCATCAATGGGATATTAATATTTCATGTGCTAATTGCTGGTTTAATTCAAGGGGTGTATAAAGACATACGCCCTTTGTGGTATTAATTTTAAGGTCTTTTCTCGATGAAAAAAATGATGTTGTTAGGTGCATTAGCCCTGAGTTTAAACGTAGGTCAAGTATTGGCAGATGCGAGTCAAGACCTTCAAGATCGTCTGAGTAAAGTGAATAGCTTCCAAGCGAGCTTTTCTCAGAAAGTGACTAGTCCAGAAGGTGATCTTATCCAAGAGGGCGTTGGCGACTTGTGGATTGAACGCCCTAACTTATTTAACTGGAATATGACTTCGCCGGATGAAAGTGTTCTGGTATCAGACGGTAAAAATCTGTGGTTTTACAACCCTTTTGTTGAGCAAGTGACGGTGACAAATTTAGCCGATGCTACCCAAGATACGCCATTCCTGTTATTAACGCGCAATAACCCGAAGGATTGGAAGCAGTATTCTATTGTCCAACAAGGCAATACGTTTGATCTGAAACCAAAACAATCTAACGGTACATTAAAAAGCTTCTCTATTACGGTTAACCCACAAGGGACGATTGAGAAGTTTGCTGCGGTTGAACAAGACGGACAAACCAGCGCGTACCAATTAAAACAGCAGAAAAATGGCCCAGTAGATCCAAGTAAATTCAAATTTACGGTACCAAAAGGGGTCACATTGGATGACCAGCGTTCTCGCGCTCACTAATATCTAGGGGGTAAAGAGGGTCTCGTGGGTAACTTATCTCTCGATTTTTCACAAAATGAATTCCAACCTCTGGCTGCGCGTATGCGGCCGGAAACCCTTGAACAATATATCGGTCAAACGCATTTACTTGCCGAAGGTAAGCCATTACCTCGTGCGATTAAGGCGGGTCATTTACATTCAATGATCTTGTGGGGACCTCCGGGAACGGGGAAAACTACCTTGGCTGAAATTATTGGTCACTACGCACAAGCGGATATCGAGCGTATTTCGGCGGTAACTTCGGGGATCAAAGAGATCCGCGAATCTATCGAAAAAGCGCGCCAAAATCGCAGTGCGGGGCGAAGAACCATTTTGTTTGTGGATGAAGTTCACCGCTTTAATAAAAGTCAGCAAGACGCTTTTTTACCTCATATTGAAGACGGTACCATCACTTTTATTGGTGCGACTACCGAAAATCCTTCATTCGAACTCAACTCGGCACTGCTTTCTCGCGCAAGAGTTTATCTATTAAAATCCTTGGACAGCAGCGAAATTGAAAAAGTGTTATTACAAGCGCTGGGAGATAGTGTTCGAGGATTGGGTGGGCAAAATATCGTTCTCCCAGATAGCACCCGAAAATTAATTGCCGACTTGGTTAATGGGGATGCAAGGCGTTCATTAAATCTGTTGGAAATGATGTCGGATATGGCTGAAGCGGATAGTCAAGGCCAGCGAGTTCTAACCGCAGAGTTACTCAAAGAAGTGAGTGGCGAGCGTGCGGCGCGTTTCGATAATAAAGGTGACCGTTACTATGATTTGATTTCTGCGCTGCATAAATCAGTTCGTGGTTCAGCCCCTGATGCTGCGCTTTATTGGTATGCGCGAATTATTACTGCGGGTGGAGATCCTTTGTATGTAGCTCGTCGTTTATTAGCGATTGCCTCTGAAGATGTCGGAAATGCTGATCCTCGAGCCATGCAAGTGGCGATTTCAGCGTGGGATTGCTTTACTCGTGTAGGGCCAGCTGAAGGGGAGCGAGCGATTGCTCAAGCCATTGTTTATCTTGCGTGTGCACCGAAAAGTAATGCCGTGTATACCGCCTATAAAGCGGCTATCAAAGATGCTCAAATGCAGCCAGATTATGATGTGCCTGAACACTTAAGAAATGCCCCTACCAAATTAATGAAAGAGTTAGGCGTCGGTAAAGAGTATCGTTATGCTCACGACGAACCTAATGCTTACGCGGCAGGTGAAAACTATTTCCCAGAGCCGATGAAAGCGACGCAATATTATTATCCTACCGCGCGCGGGTTAGAAGGCAAAATTGCTGAAAAACTCGACTGGTTAGCCCAACAAGATCAAATTAGCACAACAAAACGCTATCGCTAATCGGGTCAATGCGGTAAGGTTATAACGCAATAAAATAATCTAAATATAACGCCGGAGCGCGTTATATTCGCTTTCACAATTGACTAACAAAATCACAGGACTAGCATGCTCGATCCAAATTTACTGCGTACGGAGCTAGACGCGGTTGCTACAAAACTGGCTCGCAGGGGTTTTACCCTTGATGTGGAAAAGCTGCGTGAATTAGAAGAACGCCGCAAAGTTTTACAAGTTGAAACTGAAACCCTGCAAGCAGACCGTAACTCGCGATCGAAAACAATTGGTGCAGCGAAAGCGCGTGGTGAAGACATTGAGCCATTACGTCTGGAAGTGAACCAATTAGGCGAAAAATTGGATGCTGCTAAAGCAGAGTTAGACAAACTGCAACAAGAAATCCGTGATATTGCATTAAGTATCCCGAATATGCCTGATGATGAAGTGCCTGACGGTAAAGATGACTCTGAAAACTTAGAAGTCTCTCGTTGGGGAACACCTCGCCAATATGATTTTGAAGTTAAAGATCATGTTAGCCTTGGTGAACTGGCTGGTGGTTTAGATTTTCCAGCGGCGGTGAAATTGACAGGTGCTCGTTTTGTTGTGATGAAAGGTCAAATCGCGCGTATGCACCGTGCATTAGCGCAATTTATGCTGGATTTACACACTGAACAGCACGGCTATCAAGAGCTGTATGTTCCTTATTTAGTCAACCATGACACGCTGTATGGTACTGGTCAGCTGCCGAAATTTGGTGAGGATTTATTCCACACTAAACCGTTGGAAGAAGAAGCGGATAGCAGCACTTATGCATTGATCCCAACTGCAGAAGTGCCAGTAACTAACTTAGTACGTGATGAAATTTTAGATGAAGATTCACTTCCTCTGAAAATGACGGCTCATACACCGTGTTTCCGTTCAGAAGCGGGCTCTTATGGTCGTGATACTCGTGGCCTTATCCGTATGCACCAATTTGATAAAGTTGAATTAGTGCAAATCGTGCATCCAGAAAAATCAATGGCGGCACTGGAAGAGTTAACCGGTCACGCGGAAAAAGTTCTGCAATTACTGGAACTGCCATACCGTAAAGTTCTGCTGTGCACTGGGGATATCGGCTTCGGTTCACGCAAGACTTACGATTTAGAAGTTTGGCTGCCGGCGCAAAATACATACCGTGAGATTTCTTCTTGCTCAAACATGTGGGACTTCCAAGCTCGCCGTATGCAAGCGCGTTTCCGTGGTAAGAGCGATAAGAAAACCCAACTGGTTCATACATTGAATGGTTCTGGTTTAGCTGTTGGCCGTACTCTGGTTGCTGTGTTAGAAAACTACCAGCAAGCAGATGGCCGTATTGAAGTTCCAGCAGTATTACGTCCGTATATGAATGGTTTAGAATATATCGGTTAATTGATATATTTGACGTTGAAGGCTGAGCTTGGTTTTAGACTGAGCTCAGCCTTTTTTATGAGCTCAACGTTATTGGCTATAATACAAATATTTGGAGCTAAATTTTCAAAGAAAAAATGGCTCCAAATCTGCCTTACTTACATAATCAATGAACTGGTCTGTGACTGTTTAGACTCGGTAAAAAAGATACTGCGGTACGTACTGTAGTAAGTTGCGTACATAATTGGCATTGAGATAAATAATCCTAAGCCGAATGGAATAATAGAAACAAACATGAGCACCATGGCAATCAGGAAGAATAAGAAACCGGGTAATAGGTTTTTCTTCACTGCCTGTAAGCTGGCGGAGATAGAGGTGCCAATTTTGAAATCATGATTCATGATAAGGGCAGGGGCAAACCACGTTAGTGCTGTGCCAAATAAGCTGGCTAATGCCATGACAATGCCTGCAAATACAAATGTTCCCGTTGATGCAAACAAGGCTGCATCTGAAATACCATCATATTGGTCAGCTTGCATCACTAAGCTAAAAATGGCCGAGCCAGCAATCAGAAATGCAATTAACATTCCGACCATATTGGCAGCAAAGTTTATGGCGCCGATGGCAAATAGCTCACCAAATTTCTTTTGGAACCCAGAAAAAAGTAAGCCGATATCCGCTTCGCCAGTTTTGCGTTGGTTTTCACAAATCGCAATGATCCCCCCGACGAAAACGGGAGTAACAAAACTCACAAACATGCTGACAAGTGGCAGAAAAGCCATGGCAAAGATAATCAGGAAAAAGACAATGTTGATCAGGATCCACATGCCTAATTTTTCTTTGACTAACGCCCACGCTTGGCTGATCCATTCAACGCCTTCTCCTGCTTGAACGGCGCGAGGTTCTGACGTAAATACGAAGCTATCAATGGGCTCTTGAGGTGATGATGTTTCAGGCGCTGGCGTTACAGGTGATATGTCGTTATCGACATGATCGTGTTCATTATTCATGGTAAATGACCTATTCGTAGTGATGAATCAGCAATGTTTATTATAGTGTTATGCTGCTATTGATTTATAAATTAAATTTAACTTGAGGATTATGCCTAAAAACTCAACATTATCAAAGCAGAGTAATCTGGTTGCTAGGAAATAGGTGGGATAATGTAGAAGGGGGGGATAATAAATGAGGCTCCCAAAGGAAGCCTCGTATTGAATTAGTACATGACTTTTTTGCCGTAGCTTTCGAGGATGCTTTTTACTCTTTCCATCACCTCTTTTGACGGTGGTCTCACACCATCAAGTTTGTATTCTTCACCCATGGTTTCCCATTTGTGTTTACCCAGCTCATGGTAAGGGAGCAGCTCAATTTTTTCGATATTATCCATATCTTTGACAAACTCACCGAGCATATGGACTGAGTGGTCATCGTCACTCCAGCCTGGAACGACGACATAGCGGATCCAAGTCTTTTGATTGCGCTTAGCGAGGTAGCGAGCAAATTCTAAGGTGCGATGATTGGAAACGCCAACGAGTTTTTGGTGGATCTCATCATCAAGCTGTTTTAAGTCAAGCATGACAAGATCAGTGACTTCCATCAGCTCATCAATGACTGGATCATAGCGACGAACAAACCCGTTAGTGTCTAAACAGGTATGGATGTTTTCTTTCTTACAAGCGCGGAACCAATCACGAACAAAATCAGCCTGTAAAATAGCTTCACCGCCGGATGCGGTTACGCCACCGCCCGTTGCATTCATAAAGTGGCGATAAGTGACGGCTTCTTTCATTAGCTCATCAACGGTGACCATGTTACCGGTATGGGTATCCCACGTATCACGGTTATGGCAATACAGGCAGCGCATTAGGCAGCCTTGGAAGAAGACAATAAAGCGGATCCCTGGTCCATCGACGGTACCACAGGATTCGAAGGAGTGAATTCGTCCAAACATCGCAGGTGGCGAAGTGGTTGAAATTTCAGTCGTTGGAATAGTCTTTTGCGTTGTTGACATAGCAGGAACTCACAGAATGTAGAATTATAATTTGTTATCTTTGACTAAGATAGAAAGGCCCCAATGGGAGGGGCCTTTTATTTATTTTACGTTATAGAATCTTAGCAAAGTCTTACAGAGTACTGGTGAAAGTACGAGTAATAACGTCTTGCTGCTGTTCTTTAGTCAGAGAGTTAAAGCGCACTGCATATCCTGATACACGGATAGTCAGCTGTGGATATTTCTCTGGGTTTTCCATTGCGTCTAACAGCATTTCGCGGTTCATAACGTTCACGTTTAAGTGCTGGCCACCTTCGATAGAGGATTCATGGTGGAAGTAACCATCCATCAGACCCGCTAAGTTAGTTTTACGCACTTCGTCGTCTTTACCTAATGCATTTGGAACGATAGAGAAGGTATAAGAAATACCATCTTTCGCGTAAGCAAACGGCAGTTTAGCCACTGAAGTCAGTGATGCAACCGCACCTTTTTGGTCACGACCGTGCATTGGGTTAGCACCTGGTCCGAATGGTGCACCAGCACGACGACCATCTGGGGTGTTACCTGTTTTCTTACCATACACAACGTTAGAAGTGATGGTCAGAACTGACTGAGTTGGTACCGCGTTACGGTAAGTAGGCAGTTTCTGGATTTTCTTCATGAAACGTTCTACTAAGTCACAAGCGATGTCATCAACACGTGGGTCGTTGTTACCGAATTGTGGGTATTCACCTTCGATTTCGAAGTCGATAGCAATACCATCTTCGTCACGAATTGGTTTAACTTTGGCGTATTTGATTGCAGACAGTGAGTCAGCTGCAACAGACAGACCTGCAATACCACATGCCATTGTACGGTAAACATCACGGTCATGAAGTGCCATCAGTGCTGCTTCATAGCTGTATTTATCGTGCATGAAGTGGATGCAGTTCAGCGCAGTGACATACTGAGTTGCTAACCAATCCATGAAGTGGTCCATTTTGTCCATCACGGTATCGAAATCAAGAACTTCGTCCATGATTGGAGCATGTTTAGGGCCGACTTGCATTTTCAGTTTTTCGTCCACACCACCGTTGATGGTGTACAGCATAGTTTTCGCTAAGTTTGCACGAGCACCGAAGAACTGCATTTGTTTACCAACAATCATTGGGCTCACGCAACATGCGATTGCGTAGTCATCATTGTTGAAGTCAGGGCGCATTAAGTCATCGTTTTCATACTGTACAGATGAAGTATCGATAGACACTTTTGCTGCGAACTTTTTGAAGTTCATTGGCAGTTTTTCTGACCACAGGATAGTCATGTTAGGCTCTGGAGATGGGCCCATGGTATACAGTGTGTTCAGGAAACGGAAGGTGTTTTTAGTCACCATAGTACGGCCATCAAGACCCATACCAGCCAGTGATTCTGTTGCCCAGATTGGGTCACCAGAGAACAGCTCATCGTATTCAGGAGTACGTAAGAAACGAACCATACGTAGTTTCATGACTAAGTGGTCAATCAGTTCTTGCGCTTGTTCTTCTGTGATTTTACCTGCTTCTAAGTCACGTTGGATGTACACGTCTAAGAACGTAGATACACGACCAAATGACATTGCTGCACCGTTTTGAGATTTAACAGCGGCTAAGTAACCGAAGTAAGTCCATTGAACTGCTTCTTGTGCGTTAGTTGCAGGACCAGAGATGTCGTAGCCATATTTAGCAGCCATCTCTTTGATTTGACCCAGTGCACGGTGCTGTTCAGCAATTTCTTCGCGCAGTTGAATAGTCATTTGCAGGTCTTCACCTTTCTCTAATCTTTCTTGCAGAGAGGTGAATTGGTTGAACTTGTCTTTCATCAGGAAATCAATACCGTACAGCGCAACGCGACGGTAGTCACCGATGATACGACCACGACCATAAGCATCTGGTAAACCAGTTAAGATACCTGATTTACGGCATTTTAAGATGTCTGGAGTATAAACATCGAAAACACCTTGGTTATGGGTTTTACGATAGTCAGTGAAGATTTTTTTCAGGCTAGGATCTAAAGTACGATCGTAAGCTTTACATGAACCTTCAACCATTTTGATACCACCGAACGGGATAAGACCACGTTTCAGAGGTGCGTCAGTTTGTAAACCAACGACAGTTTCTAAGTCTTTGCTAATGTAACCAGCATCATGGGAAGTGATTGTTGAAGCAACGTCTGTATCAAAATCAACTGGCGCGTGAGTGCGGTTTTCGATTTTGATCCCTTCCATGACTTTTTCCCACAGCTTATCAGTCGCTGGAGTAGAGCCTGCTAAGAAAGATTCATCACCTTCATACGGAGTATAGTTTTTCTGAATAAAGTCACGGACGTTGACGTTATTCTGCCAGTCACCTTGGCTAAAACCTTGCCATGCTAAAGCGAATTTTTCATTTAATTCGGACATGATACTTTTACCTTTTAACAATGGATCTTTGAGGGATCTTAATAAATCTTTGTGTACTTGTAATAACGATCGTATTAGCCAATTTCGATTAATGTTTTTCGCTATTACGTAGATGCATTAACCAGTAAATCAGGCCGACTAACACCGCGCCGCCAATAATATTTCCGATAGTTACTGGTATTAAATTTTCGGTAATAAAGTTTCCAACGGTTAAGTTAGAAAATTGTTCTGGTGCCATGTTGATATTTGACCAAAATTCAACAGGGGCAAATTCTTTAATCATGATAGCGAGAGGGATCATAAACATATTTGCAATACTATGCTCAAAGCCACTTGCGACAAACATTGCGATTGGTAGAACTAATACTACCAGTTTGTCAGTTAGGCTACGACCGGCATAGCTCATCCAAACTGCTAAACAAACCATTAAGTTAGCTAAAATACCTAAAAAAACGGCTTCAACAAAAGTATGGTGTAATTTGTAGTTAGCTGTTTGGAGAACGTTTAATCCCCACTGTCCATTCGCCGCAGCATATTGGCCTGCAAACCAAATAATAGCGACAAAAAACAGTGCGCCAATTAAGTTGCCAATATAAACGTTGAACCAATTGAGGAACATTTTTCCCCAAGTAATTTTGCCTGTTGCTTTAGATACGATGGTCAGAACAGTGGATGTAAATAAATCAGCACCGCATACAACAACTAACATGAGTCCAAGGGAGAAGCAGATACCGCCAATCAGTTTAGTAAAGCCGTAAGGAGCACTTGCTGCGCCTGTTGTTGCAGTAATATAGAAAACGAAAGCGATAGAGATAAAGATACCAGCAGTGAATGCTGACAAGTAGGTAATAGCTGGGTGTTTGTTCGTTTTATAAACACCTACATCATCAGCAACTTGTGCCATGACAGCAGGGGATAATAAATTAAAAGGGTTGTCAGCTTTCATACTAACACTCTCTTACAAAGTTGATTAATTATAGCACGCAATTATAGTAACAAACGGGTGTGACGATAAATTTGATGTGGATCATGAAGTGTTGAGAGAACGGGGTGAAAACAGCGCAAAAAACGTCAAAACTAAACATAACCATTTGATTTTAATGTAAAAAATATTTTTTAAATTTTATAAAAAAATTTTATAAAACGACTCAAAACGGTCTCGATAAGTAAAATGTTACAGATGATTGTTAATGAATCTCGATAATTATTATGTGATTGAAATTAAATATTGCTTAAGTAAAGATAAAAGCCCAGAGGCTTTTATCTCAAATCACCTTAAACCCCCACCAAACCTATGGATTTAGTGGAGGGCTTTCTTAATTAAGCATTAGCACGCTTAGCTTTTTGCAGCTTTTCGTAAGCTGCTAAAAGCCCTTGATGAGCTGGTAATGCTTTGAGCTCTTCATCAATTGACCATAATCCGTAGAAGCTTGATTCGCCAGCAATTGCTGCCGACGCTGCATCTACTGCCTCTTGCCCATACATACGAACAAATGCTTGATAATACTGAGCAGGCTCTCTCTCTTCTTCTTGAGAAAGCAGCAGCAGAGTGTGCAAGCAGCGGTAGTAGTTAGCGCGTTCTGGCGTGAAGACAGAACTGTTGAAGTCTTGTGTCCATTCAACCCAAGCCAGTGCTTGTTCAAGATCGCCACCCGCTAAGGCTAACATTGATTTCAATTCGCCAATGCGCAGGTTGCTCCAGCCGTTATCTTTACCAACAGCCAAACCTAACAGCTCGCGCACACGGGTAAAGTCATCTAATCCGTCGTCATCTAACTGTTCAATGAGAGCAAGATAATCTTCTTTTTCCCACTGACTATCAGGGAGGGACATAATGGTATCGCGCAGGTAAGCGCCCATCGCATTGTTGGCAATATGCAAATCTTCCACAGGATAGATATCTGACATACCTGGCACTAAGATACGGCAGGCATACACACCTAAATGGCTGTAATCTGCGATATAGACTTCTGCGTCAAGTTTGTTGAAGATTGCCATTAACGTTGCAAATTCTTCTGTCGTGGTGCCTTTAAAGCTCCAATCCGCAAATGGATAATCCGCATCGTCTTTAAACATATCCCAGCTGATTAAACCGCTCGAATCGATAAAGTGGGTTTCTAAGTTTGTGTGCTCACCGACTTCTTCATCGTCAAAAGTTGGGGCGTTAAACACGTCCAAATCTTTCAGTCCACGACCTTGCAGTAATTCAGTGACTGTACGCTCTAAGGCAACACCAAAATCAGGGTGCGCGCCGAAAGAAGCAAAACACGTTCCGTTCTGTGGGTTAAACAGCACAACACAGATAACTGGGAATTGACCACCCAAAGAGGCGTCGTAACAGAAGATAGGGAAGCCTTCGTTTTCCAGTGTTTCAATCGCGGCGACTACACCAGGATAGCGAGCCATCACATTGGCAGGGATCGTTGGTAAACTAATGCTTTCGGCAATAATTTTGTTTTTTACAAAGCGTTCGAATACTTCGGATAATCCTTGCACACGGGCTTCGTTTGCCGTGTTTCCGGCTGACATCCCATTAGACACATATAAGTTACCGACGATATTCATTGGAATATAGACGGTGCTGTTATCAGATTGACGTGTAAATGGCAGGGCACAAATACCGCGCTCTTCATTACCTGATTGCAGGTCAATCAGTTGGCTACCTGCGAGTGCATTGTCGGGATCATAAAAAGCAATCAAACGCTCATCCAGCAAACCGGCTGGCAGGCTATCATCTTCAGTTAACGGGAACCATTTCTCATTAGGATAATGAACGAAATCTCCTTCAGCGATGGATTTACCTAAATAGAAATCCGCGAAGAAATAGTTGGTGGATAAACGTTCAAAATATTCACCGAGAGCAGAGGCTAAAGCCGCTTTTTTACTTGCGCCTTTACCGTTGGTAAAGCACAACGGACACTCTTTGTCACGAATATGAACGGACCAAACATTTGGAACCGGATTCAGCCAAGAGGCTTCTTCGATATCGAATCCTAAATTTTTCAGTTTGGTTTGGAATGCATCAATGGAGTCTTCGAGTGCGGCATCTTTGCCGGGAATAAATGTTTGGCTCATTGTCAGTCACTTGTAAATGGCTTGTTTCAGATAGTGGCTATGATACGGGCTTTTTGCTTGGTGCTCACGCTTTTTATGTTGAGCTCACGCTTTTTATTCAAGACAGAAAAATAGCGAAAAATTAAAATTTACTAAAATGACAGAGTCGATCACAAAACTCTCAGATTAAATCCACATAATAACGTGAGTTTATTTTTAATATTATGCTCGTTAATTTTAGTTAAAGGAAAATAGGATGAAAAACCGAAATAAAGCGCTGTTAGCCACACTGGTTTCACTGTTTGCCGCATCCGCATTCGCACAACCGAATATTACGGTGTTGGCAACGGGAGGAACCATTGCGGGGGGTGGAGAATCAGCAACAGGTTCAAGCTACCAAGCAGGGAAGGTAGGAATTGATTCTTTACTTAATGCGGTACCAGAGACTAAAAAAATTGCTAACCTGAGTGGTGAGCAGTTGGTGAATATCGGTTCTCAAGATATGAATGACCAAGTTTGGTTAACTCTCGCCAAAAAAATCAATCAAGATTGTAATAAAACCGATGGTTTTGTGATCACTCATGGTACTGACACCATGGAGGAAACAGCCTTTTTCCTTGATTTAACCACTGCCTGCAAAAAACCAATTGTGATGGTGGGGGCAATGCGTCCTTCCACGGCTTTGGGCGCTGATGGACCATTGAACTTATATAATGCCGTTGTATTAGCATCTGATAAATCTGCAGGAGAGCGTGGCGTGCTGATGGCGATGAATGACAAAGTGATCCAAGGTCGCAATGTTATGAAAATGAGCACAACAGAAGTTCAAGCCTTTGATGCCGTGAATGCGGGGGCAGAAGGTTATATTCATGATGGTAAAGTGACTTACTATAAAGCACCGGAGCCTCGTGGTGATAAACCTGTTTTTGATGTCAGTAAGTTAGATAAATTACCAGAAGTGGGTATTGTCTATAACTATGCGAATGCATCTTCAGCACCAGTGAAAGCACTGCGCGAAGAAGGCGTTAAAGGTATTGTGAGTGCCGGTGTTGGTAACGGGAATATGTATAAAACTATTTTTGATGCATTAGCTAATGCAGCGAAAGAGGATGTTGTCGTGGTGCGTTCCAGCCGCGTACCGACAGGCTATACAACGCGAAACGCGGAAGTGAATGATAATGAATATGGGTTTGTAGCATCTGAAAGATTGAACCCACAAAAATCTCGTGTATTACTGCAATTAGCATTAACACAAACGAAAGACCCGAAAAAAATCCAAGAGATGTTTGAACAATATTAATATTTAATAATAGGCGGCAGAAATGTCGCCTTTATTCTATTTTTATTACGTATAAAACGCGTTCTTTTGGTGATAAGCGAATTTATATAATCAAAATAACTCGACAATAAATACCTATAAATAAGGTAGTAAAGTTATTATCGAGCAATTCAATATCATTTATTTAACAAATTTAATTACAGAGCACCCGCTTCAGGTGTGTGTGGTTCTGAATTTTCTTGTTTGGTTTTTTCTTTAAATACCGCTACGTTTCCCGTCGATTTCGTTGCAGATTTAACCTCAGCATGACCAGAAAATATTCCGCCTTTTTTAATGGATAAACTGGAATAGCGGATGATGCCATAAATTTCACCATTGGTATCAATGCTAATAGTTTCGGTGATGCATTCACCTTCCACTTTGCCGTTTACCCATAGCTCATTACTGGTTATATTGCCGGTAACATGCCCATTTTGCATGATTTTGACGGTGTTGTTTTTACCAGTAATATTGCCAATCACAGTACCATAAATATGCACTTGTTCATTGGAAGTAATATTGCCCTCAAACACGACATCTTTGGCAATAATGGTATTGGTTTTTTCTTCGCTAACGACTGCTGTAGATGTTTGCATTTTTTCCTCAGCAATTTGTTGAGTGATTTCTTCTTTATTGATAGTGGGAGTGGGCTCTGGTTTGTTTTGTTTTTTATTGAACATGTGACTAACCTTTTTGTAATTGAAGTATAGAACCAAACAAATGATTGAAGATATAAAGGCAACGGATGCCACAAAGGTATATCTAAAAAACCACGCTATCAAAGTAAGAAACCAGAAGAAAAAACTTATGTTCAAAAACAGATATGTTTTTTTCATCCTTTAATCTCTTACGCATAAATTTGATCATGAGTATAAATTAAAATAACACATGGCAAATTAAAGAATAGAGGATAATTTTAGTTTTATCTGAAGAAATAAAGCTATGTATTTTTAAAAAATAGTCGCTAATTTTCAGCTAAAGAGCAAAATAGGGGAATGTTAAGAATATATAAATAAAAATACCCACTAATAAACATTAAGTGGGTATCATCAATACGAAATCACTGATTAATTAAATCGCCTCATTTTTAATGAGACGATTTATGAATGTGATTATTTAGCTTCGTGGACGCTTTCATTTTCACGACAGTCACCTTCAGCGCAGTGGCCATATAGATATAAACTGTGGTTAGACAGTTTAATGCCGTGGCGCTTGGCGATGTCATGCTGACGTTCTTCGATTGATTCGTCAGTAAATTCGATAACTTTGCCACAATCTAAACAAATTAAGTGGTCATGGTGATGCTGCTGAGTCAATTCAAATACGGATTTTCCACCTTCGAAATTGTGACGAGTCACAATACCTGCATCATCAAATTGGTTTAATACGCGGTAGACAGTGGCTAACCCGATTTCTTCACCAATATCAATCAGCTTTTTGTAGAGATCTTCCGCACTGACGTGATGGCACTCAGGCTCCTGAAGTACTTCCAAAATCTTCAATCTTGGAAGAGTGACTTTGAGTCCTGCATTTTTCAATGCTTTATTATTGTCTGTCATGCGGGCTTGTCCTGTATTTTAAATCATAAATTTAACAATAATGAGACGTTTTTAACAAAAATCCAGTTGTCTTCTAAACTGATTTACAATTATAGGCATGGAAAATAAAAATAGAAACCATGCATTGTCTCATTATTTTGATTCGTTCTTAAAAGCGAGTCCATTAGATGGAAGGATAATCCATCATATCGAATGGCCCCCGCTTTTAATTGACAATCTATGTCATTATTAGCCAAGGATTTCAGCCAGAGACATCTCTTCAGAGATTTGTTTAACCCAAGCGTCAACACGCTCTTCGGTCAGTTCTGGTTGACGATCTTCATCGATAGCAAGACCGATAAAGTGGTTATCGTCCGCCATACCTTTAGAAACTTCAAAGTGGTAGCCTTCAGTTGGCCAATGACCCACGATCACTGCACCACGTGGCTCAATGATGTCACGGATAGTTCCCATCGCATCACAGAAATACTCTGCGTAGTCTTCTTGGTCTCCACAACCAAACAGTGCGACAAGCTTGCCGTCAAAATCAATTTCTTCTAATGTTGGGAAAAAGTCATCCCAATCACACTGAGCTTCACCGTAGTACCACGTAGGGATGCCAAGAAGTAGGATATCAAATGCTTCGATATCTTCTTTGCTGCATTTAGCAATATCGTGAACTTCTGCAACATCTTTGCCTAATCTTTCTTGGATCATTTTGGCAATATTTTCTGTGTTACCTGTGTCACTTCCGAAGAAAATGCCTATAACTGCCATAAAGTGATTAACCTCTTGTTTTTCTAGTAGAGAGTATAAATTACCGATTCTGCTAGAACTAAAATATAGAACGAAAATAGGTAAAATTTTGCGCCTTATTTTGGCGAAAAAAACAGTGTTAGTCTGTCAAATTTGTGTGATTTACCCAGATACGGCTAGCGGTCAATTGTCTCACTAACCTGCTCAAGTTGAGCCATCAAAATTTCTTCAATTAGCTCACTTCGGCTTATGTTTTTCTCTTCAGCTAATTGGTTTAAGACCGCGACAGCGTCTTCATTTAATTTCAGCTCAACTCGACGTAGCCCTTTGACTTTGTCTCGTTTTAGCTGATTTCGCTTATTGATTCGTAATTGTTCATCCCGCGACAACGGGCTAGTTTTTGGTCGCCCAGGCCTGCGTTCTTCTGCGAACAAATCCAGTGTGGTGCGGTCAGTTTGTTCTTTTGCCATATCTACTATTGCTAACGGAAGGGGTGTGCCAGTAATTCAGCGGGCAATGATACCCTAGCTGAATCCCTAGTACCATAGGTGCATACCCCGCTAATTCATCTAATAGATTAAAAAAAAAGCACTTTTAAGAAAAAAGCATCACCCAAAGAGTAAGTGATGCTTTTTTATTCAGGTTAATGTGTCTGTTGTTGCCATAAATTGGCATAAAGACCTTTTTGTTTTAGAAGGTTCTGATGAGTTTCGGCTTCGGCGACTTCACCATTTCGTATCACGTAAATTTTATCGGCGTTCATAATGGTATTGAGGCGATGGGCAATGCTAATCACCGTTCTGCCTTGTGTGATCAACGGCATATTTTTCATGATGGCGGATTCCGATTCGTAATCCAGCGCAGAGGTGGCCTCATCGAGAATTAAAATATCAGGTTCAGTAATTAAGGCTCGAGCAAGCGCAATACGCTGGCGTTGACCGCCAGAGAGATTTAATCCTTTTTCAGATAAATGATAATTAAAGTTTTCAGGCAGAGACATAATAAACTCATAGGCTCCCGCCAGTTTTGCCGCATGGATTAATTGCTGTTCGCTCGCTTGTGGGTAACTTAATCGGATATTTTCTGCAATTGTTCCTACAAAAAGAGTGCTTTCTTGAAGGACGACACTCATTCGACGGCGTAACGCGACGGTATCTGTTACCGCTAAATCCATCCCATCTACAATAACTTGCCCATGTTGAGGGATATATAGCCGCTGTAACAATTTGGTGAGGGTGCTTTTTCCTGATCCTGATGGCCCTGTGATACCAATAAATTCTCCGGCTTTGATGGATAAAGTCAGGTTACTTAGCACCTCAGGGGTTTCAGGTTGATAACGAAAACGGATATTTTGAAACTCAATTTCCCCTTGAATGGCGCTTGAACTGGCAATGCCTTGGCGTTCATTTTCAATAGGTTTATCAAGGATGTCACCGACACGGCGCAGAGAAATAATAGTATGTTGGAAATCCTGCCAGATTTGAGCAAATCGCAGAACGGGCTGAGTAACGTGAGCGCTTAACATATTGAAAGCGACAAGTTCCCCTGGCGTGATGTTTCCTGCCAAAACTTCATTTACGCCAAGCCAGAGTAGAATAGCGGTAGTGACTTTACTGACTAACGTCATTAATTGTGTTGCCACCACACTGCGCATGGATACTTTGAAGCCTTGACTCAATTGTTGACTGAGTAATTTTTGCCAACGTTGGAAAAAGTATTTTTCAGTTGCTGTTGTTTTTACGGTTTCGATACCAGTTATTGATTCAGTTAAAAATGTGAGCCCGTTTTCATCGGCTTGGTAGGATTTTTCCGTCTGCTGGCGGATGATAGGGCCTAAAATCATCCATAGAATAAAAAACACCCCCATAGAGCCTACCAGCGTCCATGTCATTAGGCTGCTATATGAAAATAAGACGGCGATAAAGAGGATCACAAAGATAAAGTCAATAAACAGCATCAGTGTTGAGCCAGTCAAAAACTGGCGGATATGAGCTAATTCACGGACACGCGCAATGATTTTCCCTGTGGGCCTTAATTTAAAGTAATTAAGCGGCAGTGCCATTAAATGGCGATAAATTTTCCCCGAAAGTTCAGCGCTAATTTGTGTGCTGGTATGACTGAAAATTTTATTACGAATAAAGCTGTAAACAGGCTCTGCAATAGCAATGGCTAAAATTCCTAAAGCAATAACATGCAAATTAGGCAAGCTGCGCCCGACAAGCACTTTATCGATTAAGTTTTGAAATAGGAGAGGGCTTACCAGTGCAAAAAATTGCACAATTGCGGCAAGAATAAAGACGTTTTTGAGTTTTAAACGTTGGCGAATAATGGATGGAATAAACCAACTGATACCAAATGCTCTTTTTTGTTCTTTCTCCAACTGCTCTTTAATTAAAATAACGGAGTAATTGTATTCGAGGGATTCATCCCATGGTTCCTCACCGTCCCCTTTGGGGGAGAGCACGGTGAGTGGTGAATTTTGGGTGATAATATGCCAGCGTTGATTAATCAACACCAAAGCAGGTAATGGGATATCCTGCATCTGTTGTCGAGTGAGATAGATGAGCTCTGTTTCATAACCAATAATCTGTGCACATTGTCTGATTTCAAAATCTGTGGGTGAATCATTCTGCATACCAATGGCATGCATTAATTGCCCTTGAGTGACATTTTTTTGAAAGTGACTAGCAATCCACACTAAGGCTTCCAAGCCATTATTACTTTGCTGTTCCATCGATTACTTCTCTCTCATGGCTGTGGCGGTATATTCGTTAATTGGGCTTAATAGGTAATCAATTAATCGCCGTTTATCTGTTTTTATTTCAGCAACAATGGACAAACCTGGCGTCAATTCAATTTGTTCGCCTTCCACTAATAGTTGTTTGCTGCTTAAACCAATTTGCGCTAAATAAACGAGACCTAGATTGTCATCTTGTGTGCTATCACGGGAAATGGACAATACCTCACCTTCGATAGTCCCGTAGCGGGTATAAGGGAAGGCATCAATTTTGACATCCGCTTTTAAACCTTCTTGGATAAAACCGATATCTTTATTGAGTATTTTGACTTCAGCTAATTGCACGTGATTATTGGGCACAATAACCATCAATTGTTGTGCTGGTTGCAATACAGCCCCAAGGGTATAAACCGCAATTTGTTGTACGGTTCCATCCACTGGCGCGCGAATAATTTCAAGTTGATTTCTTTCTTGGTTTTTAATCAGTTCCTGTTCAAGAGAAACAAATTTAAATTTAGCTTGCTGATATTTCTCATGCCACTCTTGGTGTTTTTGCGCATTAATCCTATCTTGCTTTTCGAGCAAAGCGTGATGTTGGCTATTTAATATAGAGAGTTCGGATTGTTTGGTGGTTTTTTCTTTTCTTGCGAGTAGTAATTCACGCTCCTGTTCTAAAAATTCTTTTTGACTGATTAACTGTTTTTGGCTTAGTGCGGTATGCGCATCGAGCCGTTTTTTAATGTTATTCATTAAGACATTGATGTCTTTTAGTTCTCGTTCTCTTGCTTGAAAGTTAACGCGATTAAGCTGAATTTCATTGGTTATTTCGTTGAGTAAGGTTTCATACTCTTTTTTAATGGTTTGATAGCTGAGTTGTGCTTGATCTTGCTCGGTAGCTGATAGTTGGCTGTAATAAGCAGAAATTTCAATGGATTGCTGGTTGAGTAGGGCATGGTGGATCATTTCTTCACTGGCGTGAAAGTTTTTTTGGTAGTGTTGGCTAAGGATATCTTGGTCTACTCCTAATACTTTAACACTCAGTAATGGATCTCCTTGCTTGACCTGTTGCCCATCTTCAACGTGAATTTGCTGTAAGCGGCTTAACTCAAAAGCTTGAATGGTTTGGGTGCGCCCCGAAACAATAAGTTTTCCTTGAGTTGTCGCTTGAACATCTAACTTGCCAAAATAAGACCAAGCGATAGCGATAAAAATACCCAGACTAATACTGATGGCCATGGTAAATGCCAAATAAGAAGGTGGCGTTTTTAAAATAGCCAAATGGGCAGGTAAAAAGTTGTTATAGCGAGAGAGCTCTGATTTTTTTTTCATGGGTAACATCCGTGTCATTATTTAAGAGACTGCTGAAGCGTCCATAAATGTGTATAAAATTGATTGTTCTCGATTAATTGTTGATGGCTACCTTGCTCAACAATTTGCCCTTGTTGCATCACGATAATTTTCTGGTGGTTACGGATTGTCGAAAGACGGTGGGCAATCGTAATTACGGTGCGACCTTTGGCTATTTCTTGCATATTTTCTTGAATGATAGCTTGGGATTCATCATCTAAGGCGCTGGTGGCTTCATCGAAAATAATGATTTTTGGATCCGACAAAAGTGTTCTGGCAATGGCAATGGCGATGCGTTGGCGTTGGCCTCCAGAAAGAGAAGAGCCGCCTTCGGCTAAAATCGTGTCATAGCCCATCGGCAATTTAAGGATGAAATCGTGGGCTCCCGCCATTTTTGCAGCATTCACAACCTCATCCATTGAGGCATTAGGGCGAGTTTGAGCAATATTGTCGAAAACAGATTGATGAAATAAAAAATTCTCTTGCAAAACAATACCAATTTGCTGCCTTAGGGAAGCAAGGCTAAGCGCTGTAATTGGCGTTCCATCAAGATAAATTCCCCCTTGTTCTGGGGTGTATAAACGCAAAATTAGCCGAGCTAGAGTGCTTTTTCCTGAGCCTGATGTGCCTACAATACCAATAGTTTCTCCGGCTTTTATTGAAAGGTTAAAGTTATTGAGGACGGTCGGCATATTGGGTTGATAACGAAAGCTAATGTTATGTAATTGAATATTACCACTCAGCCGAGATTCGTTTTCTTTCTTGCTCTGTTCTTGCGGAAGATTAATGATTTGTGACAGCTTTTCTACTGCCACTTTGGTTCGAATATAATCTCCCCATAATTTGACCAGTTTGACGAGAGGCTGGTTTGCATGATTGACCATCATATGAAAGGCAATAAATTGCCCAATAGTCAATTGCAGAGCCAGAACCTCAGATGCGCCAACCCATAGAATGATGGCGCTTGTCACCTTTTCAATGACCATCTGTAGTGGTCAACTAAAATTGGCCACGGTTTTAGAGTTTTTCCGGTATTGGTTTTCTGATTCGTTTGGTGGTAATCCACCGTTATATTCATGCGGCCTGACTTCGCTGTAATACCCGACGATATAATCCGTTATTGCATGGGCTGCTTCACTGAAGCTGATGTAGCCGGTCACCGGCACCCACTCATTTTTCAGACTTCTGAAGAAGCGCTCCATCGGGCTGTTATCCCAGCAGTTACCACGCCTACTCATACTTTGTTTTATCCGGTATCGCCACAGTAACTGTCGGAACTGCCTGCTTGTATAGTGGCTACCCTGATCACTGTGGAACATGAGCCCGGATGGCTTATTTCGTATTTCCCATGCCATTTTCAGCGCTTTGGTTGTCAGTTTGCTGTCCGGAGAAAATGACATTGCCCAGCCCACGGGTTTCCTTGCGAACAGGTCGAGTACAACGGCCAGGTATGCCCAGCGTTTACCGGTCCAGATATACGTTACGTCGCCGCACCATACCTGATTGGGCTCTGTCACTGCGAACTGTCGCTCAAGGTGGTTCGGGATAGCAATGTGTTCATGACCGCCACGTTTATACCGGTGAACAGGCTGCTGACAGCTCACCAGCCCCATCTCCTTCATTAGCCGTCCGGCAAGCCATCGTCCCATCCGGAAGCCCCTGTGTGTTGCCATTACAGCGATACTTCTTGCACCTGCTGAGCCATGACTGAGGCCGTGCAGCTCCTGAACCTGACTACGTAATACGGCTCTCCTGCCGTCCGGATTGTCAGGCCGGTTTTCCCGGTATCTATAGCTGCTGCGGTGAACTCCGAACACGCAGCAAAGAGTGGCCACAGGATAATGCGCTCTGAGTTTCCCGATCACCGAGACCTGTTCAGGGAGTCTGACATCAAGAGCGCGGTAGCCTTTTTTAATATTTCGTTTTCCATTTCAATACGTTGAATTTTTTTCTTCAGCTCACGTATCTCAATTTGTTCCGGCGTGATAGGGGATGCTTTCGGTGTTTTGCCTGCCCGTTCGTCCCGTAATTGCTTTACCCACCGCGTCAAGGTGGAAAGCCCGACATTCATGGCTTTCGCGGCATCTGCAACTGTATAGTTCTGATCCACAACCAGCTGGGCTGATTCACGTCTGAATTCTGCACTGAAATTTCGTTTTTTCATTAAGGCACCTGTGTTGTTCTGAGGTGAGCATATCACCTCTGTTCAGGTGGCCAAATTTATTAAACCACTACAATCACAATATGTTCAGAGCGTGAACTGATTTGCCCAGATACAAAATTGGTTTGGCTCATATCTGCCGTTTGTTTATCCCAACGACGGGTAAAGCTCGGTTCAATGGATAAGCTCTTGGCAGTTTCAATCCCATTAACGCTTTCTGTTAAGAATGAGGTATTCACCGCAATATTGGCAAACTGTTGCTGAGCCGCAGCTTCAATTTTCGGTGTTAGCCACCATGCGACCAATAAATAACAGGGAATAGAACAGAGGAAAAGTAAGGTGAGGGTGCCGGAAAGCAAGTTCATCACATAGATGAAGACGAACAAAAACAGAACATCGACACATAACGTGAAAAAGCTACTGGTCAAGAATTCTCGGATAGTTTCCAATTCTTTAACTCGAGTAACAATGGCACCAATTTGTCGATTTTTAAAAAATGAAATAGGTAGGTGCAATAAGTGATTAACTAACTTTAATCCTAACGTCATATCGATACGATTAACGGTATGATTATAAATATATTCCCGTAGCCCTTTTAATATAACCTCAATAATCGCAGCGACGATTAAACCGAAAATTAAAACATCCAAGGTGGATAAACTATTATGAATAAGCACTTTATCCATAATAACCTGCATCACAATGGGGGAGGCTAGCGCTAATATTTGTAAAATAAAAGAGAAAACCAATACCCAAGTGATGATTTTGCGGTACTTCATAAATTCCGCTTGGAACCATGAAATATCGAATTTCCCTTGTTTCACTTTGACGTGAAGCCAATCCCCATTCCAATTTTTTTGTAGCTCTTCATGGCTCCATATTTCAGGTGTAGGATGACCAAAACGCTGAATGAGCACTTGTTCTTGATTATGATTAGCCAGCAGAAAAGCGTGACCATCATTATCATAAAGAATGGCGGGTGACGGTAGTTTTGCAATGCCTTTATCGCGCCGATGCTTATTCTTGCATTTAATCTGATAATTATCTTTTATTGTTTTAATATAATTTTGAAATTGATTTATATTCTCTATTTTCTGTTTGAAATCATCATAATCAATTTCGCCAGAAAGTTTTGCAATAACGCCAATAAAATATAATGTTGATTGTGTTTTGACACTTTCCATTGTGTATATTCATCATCCTGTATATTTAATAATGTCTGTGTATATATCGATTTGAAAAATATGATTATTTAATCGAGGTAGATAATACAGTCATCATAATTACAAGTGTATTGAAGTTCGTCTTATTATTTGAATATGAATATATTTAATGGATGTGTTTTATCCTGATATTGACGATTTGAATATTCAATATCAGGATTGCGGGAGTCAATGCGGTTAGATCAGTCAGGAATAGCTAAAAAGCGGTGAATCGCTCGTAATACATGCTCTGGTTTTTCGGCATGAACCCAATGTCCGGCATCGGCAACCACCCAAGCTTTGGCTTGAGGAAACTGTGTAGCAATGTCGTCGCGGTATTCGGCTTGCACATAGGGCGAATTTCCGCCGGGGATCAGTAACACGGGTTTATCCCATTTTGGCACAGTTTTCCAACCGATGATTTTTTCATAGTTAGCTTTGATTGCCGAAAGATTGAATTTCCACTCACCTTGTTTAAAGGATTTTAGTAAGAATTGAATGACACCTTCTTCGGGAATGAATTCGCGCATAATGCCGCTAGCCTCTTGGCGGGTTTTAGCGTGCGCTTGAGTTGTTGCTTCTAGCGCAGCAATAATTTCGTCATGGCGGCGAACGTTGTAAGCGACAGGTGCGATATCGATGGCCACAATTTTTTCGATGAAATCAGGCGCTATCTCACTGGCTGCCATGGCAATTTTGCCCCCCATGGAGTGCCCAATAAGAATGGCATTGTGGTAACCAAGGGATTTTACGAGCGAAATCACATCTTCGGCCATCTGTTGGTATTCCATTTCGTTAGAACGAAATGAGTCACCATGATTGCGTACATCGATTTGAATAGTATCGAAATAATTTTGTAAATCACGACCTAAAACGCCTAAATTATTCAGGTCACCAAAGAGTCCATGGATCAAAACGACGGGGGTGACGGTGATCGGATTTTCAGGTTTATGGATTGTATAATTGAGTAATTCGGTCATATTTGGACTACGATTGATATTGTTTGCCAGATTGGTGACTTATCATGGCATGGTGATGCTAAAAAACCAAATCTGTATAATCAGAACAAGGTAACCTACTGAAATCCCATGAAACTTAACTCGTTGTTTGTTTTAAGTTATTGAAATTTTAATTGTTTTGTTTTTTTTAATTCTGGCTTATAATCTGGCGCGAATTTTAGTTTAAGAAAGTACTGGGAAAAAATGAAAACGATAGAAGTTGATGAAGAGCTTTACCGCTATATTGCAAGTCACACACAGCATATCGGTGAAAGTGCATCGGATATTTTACGCCGTATGCTAAATTTCAAATCCGCGCAGCAGCCAGTACCCGCAAAAGAAGTGAGTGTAGCACCGTTAGCGCCACAAGATGCGCCGGTGATGAATACCAAGGTGGTTGCTCAAAACCCTGTGAGAGTGATCAGAGAATTATTATTATCTGATGCTTATGCAGAAAAAAATAAGGCGATTGATCGCTTTATGCTAATTCTTTCAACGCTATATAGCTTAGATGCGAAAAGTTTTGAGAGCGCAACAGAGTCCATGCATGGCCGTACCCGTGTTTATTTTGCTGGTGATGAGCAAACACTATTGGCTGCGGGCAAGCAATCAAAACCTCGCCATATACCAGGCACGCCGTATTGGGTGATCACTAACACCAACACTAATCGCAAGCGCAGTATGATTGATGCGATTATGCAAGAGATGAACTTCCCAGCGAATGTCATCGAAAAAGTCGGCAATACGATTTAACTTTGGTAAATACTATCTAATCTTAGTAATGCTATCTAACCTTGATAGTCATCTAAACATTGTGAAGTCACTGGTGTTTCACGCTAAGCATCAGTGCTTTGGGAGATAACAAGTGGCAATTCATGAACGAGCAGGGCAGCTTCCATTTCAAAGTGATTTGATTAACGTTGCTCAGTTAACGGCTCAATATTACACCCAACAGCCAGATCCCGATGTGTCTTCTCAGGCCGTCAAGTTTGGGACTTCTGGGCATCGTGGTAGTTCGCTGCGTAAAAACTTTAATGAAAACCACATTCTGGCAATCGCTCAAGCGATAGCTGATCTGCGTAAGCAGCAAGGGGTATCTGGACCTTGTTATGTGGGTAAAGATACCCATGCGCTGTCAGAAGCGGCTTTTATGTCGGTGATTGAAGTATTAGCAGCTAACCAAGTTCATGTTATTGTTCAAGAAGATAACGGTTTTACCCCAACTCCGGCTATCTCCCACGCAATTTTAAGCTATAACAAAGCGCATCAAGATGTTGCTGACGGCATCGTAATCACTCCATCTCATAATCCACCGGAAGATGGTGGAATTAAATATAATCCTGCTAACGGTGGTCCTGCGGATACAGATTTGACATCGGTTATTGAACAGAATGCTAATCAATTACTTGCAGCAGATCTTGATGGTGTGAAGTGCTTAGATTTTGCCGATGCAATGGCGAGTGGTTTTGTGACAGAGCAAGATCTGGTGATGCCATACGTTCGCGCACTCGGCGAAGTTGTGGATATGCAAGCTATCCAAAAATCAGGATTAAAAATCGGCGTCGACCCTCTGGGCGGTTCCGGTATTGAATACTGGAAAAAAATTGCAGAGTATTATCAGTTAGATATTGAAATTGTTAATGACCAGCTTGACCAAACATTCCGCTTTATGCCATTAGACCACGATGGTGTGATCCGCATGGACTGTTCATCCCGTTGGGCGATGGCTGGCTTGCTGGGAATGAAAGAAAAGTTTGATTTAGCATTTGCGAACGATCCGGATTATGACCGCCACGGCATTGTTACTCCAAGTGGATTAATGAACCCTAACCACTACCTTGCTGTTGCGATTGACTATCTATTTCAACATCGCCCTCAATGGGGCAAAGAAGTTGCTGTAGGTAAAACGTTAGTTTCCAGCGCCATGATTGACCGTGTTGTTAATGATATTGGCCGTGAACTCATTGAAGTGCCTGTTGGCTTTAAATGGTTTGTGGATGGCTTATTTAATGGCAGCCTTGGTTTTGGTGGCGAAGAGAGTGCTGGTGCTTCATTTTTAAAATTTGATGGCACACCATGGTCGACAGATAAAGACGGCATTATTTTATGTCTGCTTGCTGCAGAAATTACAGCAGTAACAGGGGAAAACCCGCAGCAGCGTTATAATAAACTCGCTGAAAAATTTGGCGCACCAATCTACAGTCGTATCCAAGCAAAAGCGACCCACGAGCAGAAAGCTAAGTTAAGCAAATTGTCGCCAGAAATGGTATCAGCGGACACACTAGCGGGTGATAAAATTACTCAGCGTTTAACGGCGGCTCCGGGCAATGGCGCATCAATTGGCGGGTTAAAAATCATGACTGACTATGGTTGGTTTGCAGCTCGCCCATCAGGCACTGAAGAAGCTTACAAAATTTACTGTGAAAGTTTCCGTGGTGAAGAACATCTTCACTTGATTGAGAAAGAAGCGATTGAAATCGTCAGTAAAGTGATTAGTTAGTTTTTGTCTTTAAAGCGGGTGGTTATTGCCCGCTTTTCATCATTAAATCCCCAACTGCAAAATAAAGCAGATTCGAGATTTTATCTCCTTTTTAGTACACATTACTTCATAAAATTGTGGTAGCGGATTCTGTGACGCTATTAACAAAATTGTTTTCTTTTTTTACCCTTCAAATTTGACCTTTTGTTTTTGCTATCGATACGTAATAACCGTTGCAGCTAGTGGCTCGGAATGATACAACTTTAGGTATCTGAGTGATGTTAACTAACAATATTGAAGGTAGGTAAGGTCAATGAGTCAGGTTTATAATTTCAGCGCAGGGCCGGCAATGTTACCCGTTGAAGTCATGCGCCGTGCAGAGCAAGAATTTTGTAACTGGAAAGGTTTAGGGGTTTCTGTGATGGAAGTGAGCCATCGCGGGAAAGATTTTATTGAAGTTGCGAAAGAAGCAGAACAAGATTTACGCGACTTATTAAATATTCCTGATAACTATAAAGTTTTATTCTGTCATGGCGGTGCTCGTGCTCATTTTGCCACACTGCCAATGAACCTGTTAGGTGATAAAACGACAGCAGACTACATTGTCAGTGGCTATTGGTCTGAATCAGCTGCTAAAGAAGCTCAAAAATATTGCACCCCGAACGTGATTGATGTCGTTCAAGAAAATAACGGCGTTGTTAGCATCAAACCAATGAGTGAATGGCCATTAAGTAAAGATGCAGCCTATGTTCATTATTGCCCGAATGAAACCATTGGTGGCTTAGCTATCCATGAAGAGCCTGATTTCCCAGCGGACAAAATTATTGTTTCTGATTATTCATCTGCGATTTTATCTAAACCTATCGATGTAAGCCGCTATGGCGTGATTTATGCTGGCGCACAGAAAAATATTGGTCCAGCAGGCTTAACGCTGGTTATCATTCGTGAAGATCTGCTCGGCAAAGCTTCACCTCAAACGCCATCTGTTTTTGATTACACTGTACTTGCGCAATATGAGTCCATGTTCAATACTCCGCCAACTTTTGCTTGGTATTTAGCGGGTATGGTTTTCAAATGGTTAAAAGAGCAAGGCGGATTGCAGGAAATCGCAAAACGTAACTATGAAAAATCACAATTGCTGTATAGCGCAATCGATGACAGTGAATTCTATATTAACCGCGTCGCGGTGGAGAATCGCTCTTGGATGAACGTACCATTCCAAATGCAAAACCCTGCATTGGATACAACATTTATCGAAGATGCTAAAAACCAAGGGTTATTATCACTAAAAGGCCATAAGGTTTCCGGCGGAATGCGCGCATCTATTTACAATGCGATGCCGCTGGCGGGTGTTCAGGCGTTAGTTGACTTTATGGCTGATTTTGAACGTCATCATGCCTAATTTATGATGTACTAGTTGTTAGGCCGATTTGCTCAGGAAGAGTGAGTCGGCTCATTCATTTAAATAACGATAAAAAAGTAGCAAATCACATCGGAGAAATCACTTTTCATGCAATCCCTGACATTACAACCAATTTCTTCAATTAATGGCACCATTAATCTGCCGGGGTCAAAAAGTGTCTCCAACCGCGCACTTCTCTTAGCCGCTATGGCAAAAGGCACTACGGTACTCACTAATTTATTAGACAGCGATGATATTTGCCATATGCTGAATGCATTAAGCCAGCTAGGTGTTAAATATCAATTATCTGAAGATAAAACTCGTTGCCAAGTTGAAGGGATAAATGGCTGTTTATCTCATCAAGGCGAACTTGAGATCTTTTTAGGTAATGCGGGCACCGCAATGCGCCCATTAACGGCCGCACTGTCATTATGCGCAAATAATATTGTATTAACGGGCGAACCGCGTATGAAAGAGCGCCCGATTGGTCATTTAGTGGATGCCTTAAGAGAAGGCGGCGCTAAGATTGACTATCTTGAACAAGAAAATTATCCACCGATGCGTTTAAATGGCGGCTTTGTTGGTGGGAATATTTCCGTAGATGGCTCTGTTTCAAGCCAATTCTTAACTGCATTATTAATGGCGGCGCCTTTGGCTTCTCAGGACACGGTGATTACGATTGCAGGCGAGCTGGTTTCCAAACCTTATATCGACATTACGCTGGCATTAATGAAAACCTTCGGTGTGGATGTTGAAAATCATCAATACCAAAAATTTGTGATCAAAGGTCAGCAACATTACGTATCTCCGGGTGAATACCTTGTTGAGGGGGATGCATCTTCCGCTTCCTATTTCCTAGCCGCCGCAGCGATTAAAGGTGGCGTCGTTCGAGTCACCGGGATTGGCCGCAATAGCTTACAGGGTGATACGAAATTCGCTAACGTTTTGGAAAAAATGGGTGCAATTATCCGCTGGGGGGATGATTACGTTGAATGTGAGCGTGGAACTCTGAACGGCATTGATATGGATATGAACGCTATTCCCGACGCAGCGATGACTATCGGAACGGTTGCTCTGTTTGCAAAAGGTGAAACAGTCATTCGTAATATCTATAACTGGCGCGTGAAAGAAACGGATCGCTTATATGCTATGGCAACTGAGCTACGTAAAGTGGGCGCGGAAGTAGAAGAAGGGCATGATTTTATCCGTGTCGTGCCACCAGCCCAGCTAAAACATGCTGAAATTGAAACCTATAATGATCATCGTATCGCGATGTGCTTCTCGTTGGTGGCACTCTCAGATACCCCGGTAACGATTTTAGATCCGGGTTGCACAGCAAAAACTTTCCCAGATTATTTCCAACAACTCGCGCGATTAAGCCACTAACCGAATTAGATTGGTTGATTAACATCAATGTGTTATTAACCAATCTTTTCCTTTCATTTTCCTTATTTTCACCTATTTTTATTTGTAACAAACCCACCTGCGTATTTCACAATATCGATGAGTAGGTATAATATCCCCACAGATTTTAATTGCGGGTAGCAGAGGCTATTTGCAGGAAAGGAGATTTTTTATGGTGGCTATCGCCCCTGTAATCACCGTTGATGGACCAAGCGGAGCGGGTAAAGGTACTCTTTGCCAAGCATTAGCAAATGAATTTGGATGGCAATTATTAGATTCTGGTGCAATTTACCGCGTATTAGCGCTAGCGGCTCTGCATCACCATGTCGATATTCAATCTGAAGATGCTTTAGTGCCTTTAGCTGCAAATTTAGATGTGCGTTTTGTACCTGAAGAAAACCGTTTAAAAGTCATTCTCGAAGGTGAAGATGTGTCTAATGAAATTAGGCAAGAAACCGTCGGGAACACCGCATCTCAAACAGCCACGTTCCCGCGTGTGCGAGAAGCCCTGTTAAGACGCCAGCGCGCATTTAGAATGATGCCGGGTTTAATTGCCGATGGTCGTGATATGGGAACAGTAGTTTTTCCTGATGCACCAGTGAAAATTTTTCTGGATGCCTCCGCTGAGGAGCGAGCTCATCGCCGGATGAAGCAGTTGCAGGAGAAAGGGTTTGATGTTAACTTTGAGCGACTTTTGACCGAAATTCAAGAGCGCGATTATCGGGATCGTAACCGTCCGGTTGCTCCTCTTATTGCCGCTAAAGATGCGTTAGTGCTGGATTCCACAAGTATGTCTATTGAGGAAGTTATTGAAAAAGCACGTACCTACGCGAAAAAAATTCTACAATTATCGTGATAATAGGCTTTATTTTAGCTTATAATTAGATAATATACGCAATTACCTCCATGCTGGTTATTTTCTAGCATGGTTAAAACCTTGCGACAAGGAATGTTGTGGGGTATGTGAAACAACCCCATTTGGCGGGATGCTAGATGGACGTTAATATAAGACACTTGAAGATCATTAATATGACTGAATCTTTTGCTCAACTCTTTGAAGAATCCCTGCAGAATATTGAAACTCGTCCTGGTTCTATTGTACGCGGTACAGTAGTTGCTATCGATAAAGACGTAGTCCTGGTAGACGCAGGTCTTAAATCAGAATCTGCTATCCCAGTAGAACAGTTCAAAAATGCTCAGGGTGAGCTGGAAATCCAAGTTGGCGACGAAATCGATGTAGCTCTGGATGCAGTAGAAGATGGTTTCGGTGAAACTATTCTGTCTCGTGAGAAAGCTAAACGTCATGAAGCATGGCTGATGCTGGAAAAAGCTTACGAAGAAGCTGAAACTGTAACTGGTGTTATCAACGGTAAAGTTAAAGGTGGTTTCACTGTAGAACTGAACGGCATTCGTGCGTTCTTACCAGGTTCACTGGTAGATGTACGCCCAGTTCGTGATACTACTCACTTGGAAGGCAAAGAGCTTGAGTTCAAAGTAATCAAGCTGGATCAGAAACGCAACAACGTTGTTGTTTCTCGTCGTGCTGTAATTGAATCTGAAAGCAGCGCTGAGCGCGATCAACTGCTGGAAAATCTGCAAGAAGGCATGGAAGTTAAAGGTATCGTTAAGAACCTTACTGACTACGGTGCATTCGTTGATCTGGGCGGTGTTGACGGCCTGCTGCACATCACTGACATGGCTTGGAAACGTGTTAAACACCCAAGCGAAATCGTCAACGTTGGTGATGAAATCAATGTTAAAGTTCTGAAATTCGACCGTGAGCGCACTCGTGTTTCTCTGGGTCTGAAACAACTGGGCGAAGATCCTTGGGTCGCAATCGCTAAACGTTACCCAGAAGGTACTAAACTGACTGGTCGCGTTACTAACCTGACTGACTACGGTTGCTTCGTAGAAATCGAAGAAGGCGTTGAAGGTCTGGTTCACGTTTCAGAAATGGATTGGACTAACAAAAACATCCACCCATCTAAAGTTGTTAACGTTGGTGATGTTGTTGAAGTTATGGTTCTGGATATCGATGAAGAACGTCGTCGTATCTCCTTAGGCCTGAAACAGTGCAAATCTAACCCATGGCAGCAATTTGCTGAGACTCACAACAAAGGCGACCGTGTTGAAGGTAAGATCAAGTCAATCACTGACTTCGGTATCTTCATTGGTCTGGACGGCGGCATCGATGGCCTGGTTCACCTGTCTGACATCTCCTGGAACGTTGCAGGCGAAGAAGCAGTTCGTGACTACAAAAAAGGCGACGAAATCGCAGCTGTTGTTCTGCAAGTCGACGCAGAGCGTGAGCGTATCTCTCTGGGCGTTAAACAGTTAGCTGAAGATCCATTCAACAACTACCTGGCAGCAACCAAGAAAGGCGCAATCGTTACTGGTAAGGTAATCGCAGTTGATGCTAAAGGTGCAACTGTAGAGCTGACTCTGGGCGTTGAAGGTTACCTGCGTGCATCAGAAGCTTCACGTGACCGTGTTGAAGATGCAACTCTGGTTCTGAACGTTGGTGATGATGTTGAAGCTAAATACACTGGTGTTGACCGTAAAAACCGTGTAATCAACCTGTCTGTTCGCGCTAAAGATGAAGCTGATGAGAAAGACGCTGTCGCAGCTGTGAACAAGCAAGAAGATACTGCATTCGGCAACAATGCAATGGCTGAAGCTTTCAAAGCAGCTAAAGGCGAATAATTAAGTGGGGGTAACTTCGGTTACCCCTTTGTATCGGTAGTTTAGGGAGGTACTATGACCAAGTCTGAATTAATTGAAAGACTGGCTAGCCAGCAGTCTCATCTTTCAGCGAAAACCGTTGAGGAAGCTGTAAAGGAAATACTTGAGCATATGGCTGATACGTTAGCTGAAGGCGAGCGTATTGAAGTCCGTGGATTCGGCAGTTTTTCTCTTCACTACCGTGCTCCACGCGTTGGCCGTAACCCAAAAACAGGTGATAAAGTGGAACTGGAAGGTAAATACGTTCCCCACTTCAAACCAGGTAAAGAGTTACGCGATCGTGTAAATATTTACGGTCAATAATCGACTGTAAATCTTAATTATTACTCTAAAACAGCGCCTATATTGATATAGCGCTGTTTTTTTATGTCTGTAATATCCCCATTCTGCTTTTCTTAAATTACCTTCTAATATTTTATTAAATGCATCACTTAAGGCTATTTTTGCGAAGCGCTTCGCAGCTCAATTTTTTAACTCTTTTGCATTGCATATAGTTTTGGAATAACGCTTTAAATTTTCTAATTACAAGGTTATTGAATCACTCTGAATATCTTTAACTTATCTGCACAGAAATAATCGTAGGTAGGTTTAAGGTCGATGGGAAAATTTAGCCGCCACTATCAAGATAAACTCTCTTATACAGAAGTCGCTATTGCATTGATTATCGGTATGCTTCCGTTGCTTTTCTTGCCGAATCTTCCTAGTTCTAGTCACTACTTAGTGGTTGGTATTATTCTGTTAGTCACTCTGATGGTTATTTGGCGCAATAAGCGCATTCGATTCTTGGCATTAATGGGAATGAGCTGGCTTTGGGCTTGTTGGCATGGTGTTGAAGTGCAGAAAAAAATCGATTTTTTAAGTAGTTCTCATCGTCAATGGGATATTACGATTGTTAGCATTCCACTCAATCAGGACGATGTAAAAAAGAGAGTAAGGATAGACAGAGTCGATGGAGTACGAATTTTTCCTCCGCTCTATGCATCATGGAATTTAAAACAGAATAAGCATGAAAGAATATGCGCAGGGCAGAAGTGGAATGTCGTTGGCAAGCTAAATCCAGTTCATGCTTCTTTGAATGAGGGCGGATTTGATCTGCAAAGGCATTTCATTGCTCAACGAGTTGTCGGTACACTAAAAATCAAACAAGCAGTACAAATAGGCCAGCAATGTTCTCTACGGCAAAAAATTATCGACCAGTTCGGCGAAACACTTTCGACACGACAAAATCATGGAATTATTTATGCACTAATGTTTGGGGAGAGAGGGCGGCTTTCTACGGAACATACACAGTTATTGCAATCAACAGGATTGACACACTTGATCGCAATTTCTGGATTACACATTGGAATTGCCTATTTAATTGGTTATTTATGCGCTCGCTTATTGCAATTTTTCCTACCCGTTAAATGGATAGGGGAGAATTTACCATTATTTTCAGGCGTTATATTTGCCATTCTCTATGCTTGGTTATCGAATTTTGCGATCCCTGCAACTCGAGCTGTATTTGCATTGCTACTTTGGATTTATATTCGTAAGCAGCCATTTTTCTGTTTTCCGTGGCAATGGGCGTTATGGAGTATTTCTGGGATTTTATTGTTTGATCCGCTTGCTATCCTTTCCGATAGCTTTTGGTTATCTAGCTTTGCTGTATTAGCTATTCTGTATTGGTTTCGTGTTTTTCCCATTTCATCTACGTTGAGTTGCCATCCAATTATGGGAAAAATAATGCCGCTAATTCATCTGCAAATTGGTTTATTGATTTTACTAATACCTATTCAAGTATTGTTGTTTAACGGTGTTAATATTATGAGCTTATTTGCAAATTTATGGTTTGTGCCGCTTATTACTTGGGGAGTGGTGCCCGTTATTTTTAGCACGCTATTGTTACCTATAAGTGCTTGGCATAATGTTGCTTTCGGGTTAATTGATAGTATCCTCGAGTTTGGGCTAGGGCCATTGATATATTTAAGCGGCTTTTGGACTGAAATTAACACAATGCCTATTTATAGCGTGTTTTTTTGTTGGGCATTTGCTTTTATTATCTTATTTGGTTGGTATAAAAATTATCTTGGTTTATTAAGTTGTATTGGTATTTTATTATTTTTCACTAAGAGCCAAAGCCAGCACGAAGAGCATGACTGGTGCTTAACCATGCTGGATATTGGGCATGGACTTGCCGTGGTTATGGTGCAAAATCAACAAGGGGTTTTATATGATACGGGAAACCTCTGGAATGGTGGAAGCAACGCTAAACGGCAAATTATTCCTTTCTTAAAGCATCATCAAGTCACACCTATCAACGCAATCTTAAGTCATAATCACCTTGATCATACTGGTGGTATCTCTGATTTAATTGAAGCATATCCATGGTTAAGCCTACGTAGTAGCTTTGGCCAACCCAATCATCTTCCTTGTTATCAAGGACAACGCTGGCAATGGGGGATGTTAAGGTTCGAAGTATTGTGGCCAGAGAAATTAGCTGAGATATCGCATAATAATGATTCCTGCGTGATTCAGGTTAGTGATGGGTATCGGCGACTATTACTTACTGGGGATTTGGAAAAGCAAGGTGAAAAAAGATTAGCATTACAAAATGATGGGCAGCTTAAAGCGGATATTTTATTTGTTCCTCACCATGGAAGTAATACATCTTCAACACCTTTATTTATACGAAAAGTACAACCAACGTTCGCATTAGTTTCCTCTGCGAGATATAGCCCATGGAAAATTCCATCAGATAAAGTCTATTTGCGCTATGCTAAAAAGAATATTCAGTGGCTAAATACGGCGGAGGAAGGTCAGGTAACAATATGTTTTAATAAAGAAAAAATGGAAATCTTACGTTACAGGAAAGAAATTAATCCACGTTGGTATCATCTGTGGTTTGGTGTTAGCCAATTTCCCTTGTAGAATAGTGCGCTTACATTAAGTCTGGTAATAAAAGCATGAATGATCAAGACCTATCGACAAAGCAAACATTTAAGCGCCTATGGCCAACCATTGCGCCTTTTAAAATTGGATTAGTTGTTGCAGCAATTGCTCTTATCATCAACGCCGCAGGTGATGCGTTTATGATTTCTTTACTGAAACCATTATTAGATGACGGTTTTGGTAAAGCGGATAACAACACACTGAAGTGGTTACCACTGGCAATTTTGGGCTTGATGGTCGTGCGTGGATCTTCAAGTTTCGTCTCTACATACTGCGTTTCTTGGGTGTCAGGAAAAGTAGTGATGAGTATGCGCCGCAAATTATTTGGTCATATGATGGGAATGCCGGTGAGCTATTTTGACCAGCAATCGACAGGGACTTTATTATCGCGTATTACCTATGATTCAGAGCAGGTCGCATCTTCGGCTTCCGGTGCTCTCATTACCATTATTCGCGAAGGCACTTATATCATCGCGTTATTTGGTATTATGTTTTATAACAGCTGGCAATTATCATTAATTTTGATCGCTATTGCGCCAGTCGTTTCTATCACTATTCGGGTTGTTTCTAAGCGTTTTCGTAAAATCAGCAAAAACATGCAAACGGGTATGGGGCATGTGACGACGAGCGCTGAGCAGATGCTTAAAGGGCATAAAGAAGTCCTTATTTTTGGTGGTCAGAAAGTTGAAACTGAACGTTTTGATAAAGTCAGCAATAATATGCGCCGTCAAAATATGAAGATGGTTAGCGCCTCCGCTATTTCTGACCCTATTGTTCAGATGATTGCCTCTTTTGCATTAGCATTTGTTTTGTACGCAGCAAGTTTCCCTGAAATTAAAGAGCAATTATCACCAGGTACGATTGGTGTCGTTTTCTCATCCATGTTTGCGTTAATGCGCCCACTTAAGTCTCTAACTAACGTGAATGCGCAATTCCAGCGCGGAATGGCAGCATGCCAAACGTTATTTGCGATTTTAGATACTGAAAAAGAGAAAGATGAAGGAACGAAAGTTCTGACTCAAGTGAAAGGTGATATTGAGTTCGACTCAGTGACGTTTACTTATCAAACCAAAGAGCATCCCGCACTAGAGGATGTTTCTTTTACGCTGCCTGCTGGTAAATCAGTTGCTTTAGTGGGGCGTTCAGGTTCCGGTAAATCCACCATCGCTAACTTAATAACCCGCTTCTATGATATCGATAAAGGCAGTATCCGTATTGATGGTCATGATATTCGTGATTACACCTTAGAATCTTTACGAAGCCAAGTCGCTCTCGTATCTCAGCATGTTTATTTATTCAATGATACTGTTGCGAATAATATTGCCTATGCGACAGACGGGCGTTATAGCCGAGCAGAAATTGAAAAAGCTGCAGAAATGGCATACGCCATGGACTTTATCCAAAAATTGGATAAAGGCTTAGATACGATGATTGGTGAAAATGGCGTGATGCTTTCCGGTGGTCAACGTCAACGTATTGCGATTGCTCGTGCATTATTACGTGATGCGCCAATCTTGATTTTAGATGAAGCGACATCAGCATTAGATACTGAATCAGAGCGTGCAATTCAAGCCGCGTTAGACGAATTGCAGAAGAATAGAACTTCGCTTGTGATAGCTCACCGTTTATCCACTATTGAAAATGCGGATCAAATCTTGGTTGTACAAGATGGGCATATCATTGAACGTGGTGACCACACAACGCTACTAGCCCAAAATGGGGCATACGCGCAATTACATAGGATCCAATTTAAGAATGATTGAGCGAATTTGGTCCGGTAAGTCATGGCTCTATATTTTGTTGCTTCCGTTATCCTTTTTGTATGGATTGATAACGTTAGTACGTCATATCGGCTATAAAACTGGACTTCTTCGCTCATGGAAAGCCCCTGTACCTGTTGTGGTTGTAGGGAATTTAACGGCAGGGGGAAATGGAAAAACCCCTGTGGTTATTTGGCTAGTTGAATCGCTCATGAAACAAGGTGTTCATGTTGGGGTTGTTTCTCGTGGATATGGCGGGCAGTCTGACCATTATCCGTTAGTACTAGACCAGACGACAACCACGGCAGTTGCAGGCGATGAGCCAGTTTTAATTTATCATCGCACTCATGCGCCTGTTGCAGTGGCACCAAAGCGTAGTGATGCAATTAAGGCATTACTCGATAATTTTCAATTAGATATTATTGTTACAGACGATGGTTTACAGCATTACGCATTGCAACGTGACTATGAAATTGTCGTCATTGATGGGCAGCGTCGTTTTGGTAATGGCTGGTGGTTACCTGCGGGGCCAATGCGTGAACGTGCAGGGCGATTAAAAACAGTCAATGCCTTGATTGTAAATGGTGGTGTTCCTAACGCAAATGAAACACTGATGTCCCTAGAAGGGGATATGGCAGTGAACCTCATTTCAGGTGAAAAATGCTCGGTCACTGAGCTTAACAATGTGGTTGCGATGGCGGGAATTGGTCATCCACCTCGTTTTTTCTCTTCTTTAGAAAGCAAGGGATTAACGCTTGTTAATACCCATGCGTTTTCCGATCATCAAGCTTATAGCCAGCAGCAACTCGTTTCTTTAGCAGAAAAAAATCAAAATTTGCTAATGACTGAAAAGGATGCGGTCAAATGTCATTCCTTCGCACAGGACAATTGGTGGTATCTTCCTGTGGAAGCGCAGTTTGATAAAATAGGCGAAAAACGAATCTTAAGTGAAATAAAATCACTTATCTGAAATAAAACCGCTTGCTTTTAGGATTAATTTCAGATAATAATACCTGCAATGTGATGCAGATCTACTTATTATGTACCAAGTTGCAATACATTAATAAGTGGATTATTTGCTAGCTTTAATTTTACGACCCGTTCTTGAGTTAGTCACTTATCCTCGCAATACACTACTTACTCTACTATTTCGTGTTGTCATCATAATGTCAAAATAGACTGTTAAGTTCACGGTAAATGTGTGGTGCCTGAAACCTACACTTGGGTCGTTATAAGATATGCATAAACATTTGATGCATAAATTGGTTAAGTTAATTACTCTTAATTATGTTAATAGATTGGCTTGAATAGATAGGTCAGAATGAACTGATCGAAATAAATAGTTCAGCAAAATAAATGGAATAACGTGTAGAGAGTAATGATACAAATATAAAAAATTGTTCTCGGAACAAGAAGGAGTTTCAATATGAATTTTCAATTACATATGGGCCAAGTTAAATGGTTTGACGCAAAAGAAGGTTACGGTTTTATTTCACCTCGTAATGGTGGCGATGATATCTTCGTAACAACCAAATCAATTGCGAATAAAAAAATCAAATCTTTATCTGAAGGTCAAAACGTCGAGTTCTCTGTTACTCGTAATTCAGATGGCATAACGGCAAGAGACGTTATCGCTTACTAATTGAATTCTTAACATAAATATTTCTCCTGCACTATCCTCTCATTCTTCGCAGGAGATCTTAATAAGCAAGAATAGAGTTAACGGTGATACCTGCATGTGATATCCTGACGCCAAGTGAGTTTAAATCCATTTGGGAGAAAACATGGATCACCGTTTACTTGAAATTGTTGCTTGCCCATCCTGTCACGGCAAACTAAGTTACAACAAAGAAAACCTCGAATTAATCTGCAAGTTTGATCATCTCGCCTTTCCTGTTCGCGATGGCATCCCCGTTTTACTTGAGAACGAAGCGCGTAAAGTTGCTTTAGACGAAGGACTGTAATCCTATGTTTACCGTCATTATTCCTGCGCGTTACGCTTCAACACGATTACCGGGTAAGCCTTTAGCAGATATTCACGGTAAACCGATGGTTGTTCGAGTCATGGAGCAAGCGATTAAATCAGGTGCTAGCCGAGTCATTATTGCAACTGACCATCCAGATGTCGCTGCCGCGGTCATTGCAGCGGGAGGGGAAGCTTGTATGACTAACCCCGATCATCAATCTGGTACGGAACGTTTGGCTGAAGTGATTGACACTTACGGCTTTTCCGATGATGAAATTATTGTCAATGTGCAAGGTGATGAACCGCTGATCCCACCTGAAATTATTCGCCAAGTCGCTCATAATTTGCAAGGTAGTCAGGCAAATATGGGAACACTCGCCGTCCCCATTCATAGTGCACAAGAAGCCTTTAATCCGAATGCAGTGAAGGTGGTAATGGACAAAGACGGTTATGCGCTCTATTTTTCTCGAGCGACAATTCCGTGGGATAGAGACCAATTTGCAAAGAGCAAAGAGACTATTGGTGATACTTTCTTGCGTCACATTGGTATCTACGCTTATCGCGCGGGTTTTATTCGCCGTTATATCGCTTGGGATGCCAGCCCATTAGAGAAAATCGAGATGCTAGAGCAGCTTCGCGTGCTTTGGTATGGTGAAAAAATTCATGTGGCGGTTGCTGAAAAAGCACCAGGCGCAGGAGTGGATACACCAGAAGATCTTGAATTGGTAAGACAAGAATTTCAGCCATAATTTCCGGTGTGAATAATGGTCTGATAAAACACGGGGAAGCTGAATAAGTTTCCCCTTTTGTTTTACTCGGCCTGATTATCTTCAATTGTCTGGGTATTATCGGGCTTTAAGTGCCACCAAATTGAACCAATGAGCTCATACCATGCTCGTTCGCTGTGACTAAAATAGAATGCGGAAGGAATGTAACGCTCCCAAGGATTCAAATCACTGGTGATCACCAATTGATTGGCTGGCGCTGGATAAGGCTGCATTCCACGACTGGTAAACATTTTCACCGCGCGGGGTAAATGATTCGCTGAGGTCACTAACAAGAACGGCTGCTTACCAATAATTTTTTCCACTTCATACGCCTCTTCTTGCGTATCTTTCGGTTCGGTTAGCGGGATTGTATCTGTCGCTGGAACCCCTAAAGATTGAGCGACCATAGATGCGACTTCAGCGCTACTGATTGGGCTACTGGCTTTACCTCCAGTAAAAATCAATTTGCTACCTGGATGTTGCAGATAAAGACGTACCCCTTCAGTGACTCGAGGCAAGCTGTTACTGAGCAAATTCGAACTAGGACTCCAATCAGGGTTATAGGTAAATCCACCTCCCAAAACCACAATATACTTTATCTCTTTAGGTGGATTGGTGGTGATAAGCTCATAACGTTTATCATACGGGCCTTCAACGGGCGCCAGTAACCTATCAGAAATAGGTTGTAGCCCTAATAGCGCGATGATAACAAGGCTTAATGTCACTAAGGATTTTCCACTTTTTTGCCAACGGGTAAACCATAATAAAATCAGCCCAATTACCCCAATAATCAATAATAAGGGCAGAGGCATTAACAGCGAGCCAAGGTATTTTTTAAGCAGAAATAACATAGAAAGCCTGTCATGAAGATAATGTAAGCGAATAGGGTCAAATGTAGCTGCATCAGTAATAAAATGCTATGCAAAATAAATCGGATACAAAATAAAGTACTATGCAAAAACAGCTAGATTATCTGTTATAATTCCTGGTTTTGATATGCTGTAAATAACTCATGATAGGTAACTGGAACGCAGATGGCAGACCGCAACTTTGATGATATTGTCGATAAATTTGCAAAAAATATTTATGGAACGACAAAAGGAAAAATTCGCGAAGCGGTAGTTTGGCAAGATCTTACCCAGTTACTGGAAACGCATTTTCAAGGCCAAACATTACGTATATTAGATGCGGGCGGCGGAGAAGGGCATTTTTCTCGTCAATTAGCCGCAATGGGTCATCAGGTTATTCTTTGCGATTTATCCGAAGAAATGTTAGAACGGGCATCGGTGCTTGCTGATGAACAAGGAATTAGCGAGAATATCAGCTTTGTTCACTGCGCCGTTCAAGATATCGCTCAACACCTTGATGAACCAGTTGATTTTGTCTTGTTTCATGCGGTACTTGAATGGATTAGCGACCAGAAATATGCATTAGAGCAATTGGCAGAGATTATCAGACCGGAAGGCATATTTTCTGTCATGTTCTATAATGCAAATGGCTTGGTGATGCGTAATGCAATTTTAGGTAATTTTCATCTCGCAACTCCTCATATCCAGCGTCGTCGCAAACGTTCATTATCGCCACAGAACCCGCTTTTCCCTCAACAGGTTGATGAGTGGCTTATTGGTTGTGGTATGGATATTTTAGGCAAAAGTGGCGTCAGAGTGTTCCATGATTATTTGCAAAGTAGACAATTACAACAAAAAGACTTTCCAGCGTTATTGGCGCTTGAACAACAATATTGTCGTGAAGAGCCCTATATCAGTATGGGGCGATATATTCATGTCATGGCACGCAAACAAACCCAAAAGGACGATTTATGAGTGATTTTTCCCAGACCGTCCCTGAACTCGTGTCTTGGGCACGAAAAAATGATTTTGCGATTTCCCTACCCGCAGAGCGCCTAGCATTTTTGCTGGCCGTCGCAGTACTTAACAGTGAGCGGGTTAACGGTGAAATGAGTGAAGGGGAGCTGGTGGATGCGTTTCGAGAAGTGTGCAAAGGCTTCGAACAAACCACCGAATCACTGGCAGTCAGAGCGAACAACGCCATCAATGACATGGTTCGCCAAAAAATATTTAACCGCTTTGCCAGCGACATTGTCGAAGGAAATGCGATTTATCGTCTAACGCCACTCGGTATTGGCATTAGTGATTACTATATTCGTCAACGCGAATTTTCGACATTAAGATTGTCGATGCAGTTATCGATTGTGGCGGGAGAGCTACAACGTGCAGCGGAATCAGCCGAAGAAGGTGGTGATGAATTTTATTGGCACCGTCATGTTTTTGCGCCATTAAAATATTCAGTCGCTGAAATTTTTGACAGTATTGACCTGTCACAGCGAATTATGGATGAGCAACAAAACAGCGTTAAAGATGATATTGCTGCACTGTTAAACCAAGACTGGCAGGCGGCAATTGCTAACTGTGAGCAGCTACTTTCTGAAACGTCCGGCACATTAAGAGAATTACAAGATACTTTAGAAGCGGCTGGCGATAAGCTACAGGCAAACTTACTACGTATTCAAGAAGCTAACATGAATGCGCCGCAGTTCTCGGAAATGGTCGACCGACTAATCTTTGATTTGCAAAACAAGCTAGACCGTATTGTGAGCTGGGGGCAGCAATCCATTGACTTATGGATTGGTTATGACCGACATGTTCACAAATTTATCCGTACAGCGATTGATATGGATAAAAACCGTATATTTTCCCAACGTTTACGTCAATCTGTACAGCAGTACCTCGATAGCCCTTGGGCACTCACCTATGCCAATGCGGATAGGCTTTTTGATATGCGTGATGAGGAGCTGGCACTTCATGATCAAGAGGTGATGGGGGAACTTCCACCTGATCTAGAATTTGAAGAGTTCAGTGAACTTAATGACCAATTAGCGGCGTTAATCGAAGCGCAACTTGCGTTCTATAAAACGGATAACAAACCGCTGGATGTCGGTCACGTATTACAGAGTTATCTGACGCAATACCCGCAGAAACGCCATTTTGACGTTGCGCGTATTATTATCGATCAGGCTGTAAAACTAGGTATCGCAGAGGCTGATCTGGCGGGATTACCGGCAGAATGGCGCGCTATTAATGATCACGGAGCCAAGGTACAGGCACATGTCATCGACAAATATTGAACAATTTATGCCAGTTAAACTGGCTCAAGCACTAGCTAACCCTATTTTTCCTGAGCTGGACAGCCAACTGCGTGCTGGTCGCCATATTAGTATTGATGACCTTGATAATCATGCATTTTTAATGGATTTTCAGGAATCGTTAGAGCAATTTTATGCTCGTTATAATGTTGAACTGATCCGGGCGCCAGAAGGCTTTTTCTATTTGCGTCCCCGCTCAAGCACCTTAATTCCCCGTTCTGTTTTGTCTGAACTGGACATGATGGTGGGTAAAATTCTGTGCTACCTCTATTTGAGTCCTGAGCGTCTAACCAACCAAGGGGTCTTTACCTCTCAAGAGCTGTTTGAAGAATTATTGTCGCTGGCCGACGAAAGCAAATTACTGAAATTTGTTAACCAACGCTCCACAGGTTCAGACCTCGATAAACAAAAATTACAGGAAAAGCTAAGAACCTCCTTAAACCGTTTACGTCGTTTAGGTATGGTCTATTTCCTGCAAAATGACTCCAGCAAATTTATTATTAATGAGTCTGTATTCCGCTTTGGTGCGGATGTGCGTAGTGGCGATAATCCACAAGAAGCACAATTACGCATGATCCGTGATGGTGAAGCGGTCTCTCTTGAAGGGGAATTATCGCTAAGAGACAGCGATGAAGACGAAACGGATGAGAGTCAAGATCTGGCTGACAGTGAAGAGGATGAACAAGAATGATTGAACGCGGAAAATTTCGCTCACTGACGCTGGTGAACTGGAACGGCTTTTTTGCTCGTACTTTTGACCTTGATGAATTAGTCACCACCCTGTCTGGGGGTAATGGTGCGGGTAAATCCACCACCATGGCGGCCTTTATTACCGCCATGATCCCTGACTTAACATTACTGCATTTCCGTAATACCACAGAAGCTGGGGCCACTTCAGGCTCCCGTGATAAAGGTCTACACGGAAAATTGCGTCCCGGTGTCTGTTATGCCGTGCTGGATGTCTTAAACTCTAAACATCAACGCGTTATGGTCGGTGTTCGCTTACAGCAAGTAGCAGGACGCGATAAAAAAGTCGATATCAAACCGTTTATGATCCAAGGCGTGCCATTAGCCACAGTGCCAACGGAAGTATTAACGGAAGTGTTTGAAGGGCGCCAAGCTAAGGTTATTCCGTTGAATGACCTGAAAGAGCGCGTAGAAAAACAAGAAGGCATCCAATTTAAGCAATTTAACTCGATCACGGACTACCACTCAGTATTATTTGAATTGGGTGTGCTGCCAAAACGTCTACGTTCAGCGGGCGACCGTAGTAAATATTATCGTTTGATTGAAGCCTCCTTATATGGTGGTATTTCCAGCGCGATCACTCGCTCACTGCGTGATTATTTATTACCGGAAAACAGTGGCGTACGTAAAGCATTCCAAGATATGGAAGCGGCATTACGTGAAAACCGTTTAACGCTGGAAGCCATCCGCGTAACACAATCTGACCGTGATTTATTCAAACATTTGATCAGCGAAGCCACAGACTATGTATCTGCGGACTATATGCGCCACTCAAATGAACGTCGAATTCACTTAGATGCGGCATTAGCCGCCCGTAACGAACTGTATAGCAACCGCAAACAGCTGCGCGTTGAACAAGTTCGTAGTGTGGAAATGGCGCGTGAATTAAATGAACAAAACGAAGCGTCGACGGAAATCGAAGCGGATTACCAAGCGGCAAGTGACCACTTAAATCTAGTGCAAGCGGCGTTACGTCATCAAGAAAAAATTGACCGCTACCAAGCCGATATTGAAGAGCTGACTTATCGTCTTGAAGAACAAAGCGAAGTCGTCGCGGAAGCCACAGAGAAACACGAAGAGCTTGATGCCCGTGCGCAAGCCGCTGAAATTGAAGTGGATGAGCTGAAAAACCAGCTTGCAGATTACCAGCAAGCGCTTGATGTACAGCAAACTCGTGCGATTCAATATCAACAAGCTCTTCATGCCTTAAACCGTGCTCGCGAACTCTGCCAATTGCCTGACCTTACCATTGAAAATGTCGATGAATGGCTGGAAACCTTTGAGGCCAAAGAGCAGCAAGCCACTGAAGCTTTACTCGCATTAGAGCAAAAAATGAGCGTGGCGGATGCAGCTCATAGCCAGTTTGAGCAAGCGTATCAGCTAGTTAAAACTATGTTAGGCGACGTAAGCCGTGGGGATGCGTATACACAAGCGCGTTCGTTACTGCGTGACTGGTCATCGCAACAACATTTAGCTGAGCGTGTTCAGCCACTGCGTATGCAATTATCTGAATTGCAACAGCGTTTAGATAGCCAGCGTAATGCCGAAAAATTACTGAGCGAATTCTGTAAACGTTATGGTCAAAGTGTTGAGCCCGATGAGCTTGACGCCTTGATGGCCGAGTTAGAAATTCTGCAAGAAGAGTTAAGTACTGGCGTTAATGAAAGTGGCGAAAAACGCATGCAAATGCGCCAAGAGTTGGAACAAATTCGTCAGCGTATCAGCCAGCTTTCCGCGAAAGCCCCTGCGTGGATTATGGCGCAAGAAGCACTGACTCAACTCAATGAACAATCGGGTGAAACTTTCGAAAATAGCACTGAAGTGACTGAGTTTATGCAGCAACTTCTTGAGCAAGAAAGGGAAATTACGGTTGAACGTGATGAAGTCGCAGCCCAACGTCGAGATCTTGATAAGCAAATCGAACGTTTAAGCCAGCCAAGTGGTGCCGAAGATGGGCGCATGCTGGCACTGGCAGAGCGCTTTAATGGCGTGCTGTTATCTGAAATCTACGACGATATTACTATTGAAGATGCGGCGTATTTCTCTGCGTTGTACGGTCCAGCGCGTCACGGTATTGTGGTACAAGATTTGGCTGTGGTTCGCGAGCAGCTAGAAAATTTACAAGATTGCCCTGATGATGTGTATTTTATCGAGGGGGATCCATCCTCATTTGATGACAGTGTTTTTGATGCTCAAGAGTTTGAAAATGCAGTATTAGTCCGTTCATCAGAGCGTCAGTGGCGTTATTCTCGCTACCCAGAATTACCGTTATTTGGTCGAGCTGCCCGTGAAAGCCATTTAGAGTCACTGAGTGCTGAGCGTGATGAATTGGCGGAGCGTTATGCGACCTTGTCATTTGACGTGCAAAAAATTCAGCGTGCTCATCAAGCATTTAGCCGCTTTATTGGTCAGCATATTTCAGTGGCATTTGAAGCGGATCCTGAAGCTGAAATTCGTACATTAAATCAAAAACGTACTGAATTAGAGCGTGGACTGAACCAATTTGAAGAGCAGACCCAGCAACAGCGCCAACAGTTCGCTCAAGGCAAAGAAAACTTACTGGCATTAAACCGTTTATTGCCGCAAGTGAATTTGTTGATGGATGAAACGCTGGTGGATCGCGTTGAAGAGATCCGCGAAGAACTTTCAGAAGCTGAAGAAGCGGCACATTTCATCAATAAACACGGTAATAATCTGGCGAAGTTAGAGCCGATTGTGACGGTATTACTCAGTGATCCTGAGCAACATGATCAGCTGCGTAAAGATTATGAATTGGCGAAACATACCCAGCAAAATGCGAAGCAACAAGCATTTGCCTTGGTGGAAGTGGCTCAACGTCGCGCGCACTTTAGCTACAGTGATTCGACGGGGATGGTCAATGAAAATGCGGACTTGAATGAAAAACTGCGCCAGCGTTTAGAACATGCAGAAGCAGATAGAACTCGTGCCCGTGAGCTATTGCGTCAGCAACAAGCGCAAAGCACGCAATATCACCAAGTTCTGGCATCGCTGCGCAGTTCATTCGACACCAAGCAAGAGATGTTGAAAGAACTTGAAGCAGAAATGCAGGAAATGGGTGTGAAAGCGGATCCTGATGCGCAAGAGCGTGCCAGCATTCGTCGTGATGAATTACATCAATCTGTTATGGCAAACCGTAGCCGCATTAACCAGTTAGAAAAACAACTGACGTTATGTGAAGCGGAAATGGATAACTTGCAAAAACGCCTGCGTAAGCTGGAAAAAGATTATTACCAAATCCGTGAGCAAGTTGTGATGGCGAAAGCAGGTTGGTGTGCGGTGATGCGCTTGGTAAAAGATAATGGCGTTGAGCGTCGTCTGCATCGTCGCGAATTGGCTTATACCGATGGTGATAGTTTACGTTCGATGTCGGATAAGGCGTTAGGAGCGTTGCGTTTAGCGGTAGCAGATAACGAACATCTTCGTGATGTACTGCGTATGTCCGAAGATCCTAAACATCCTGAACGTAAAATTCAGTTCTTTATCGCAGTTTACCAACATCTGCGTGAGCGTATTCGCCAAGATATTATTCGAACCGATGATCCAATCGATGCGATTGAGCAGATGGAAATTGAGTTAGCGCGTCTGACTGAAGAGTTAACTGCCCGTGAGCAAAAACTGGCAATTAGCTCGAAGAGCGTGGCGAACATCATTCGTAAAACTATCCAGCGTGAGCAAAACCGTATTCGTATGCTGAACCAAGGCTTACAAGCGGTGGCATTTGGTCAGGTTAAAGGGGTTCGACTGAATGTGAATATTCGCGAAAGTCACGCCTTATTGTTGAGTGTGCTATCCGAAGAGAGCGAACTGCACCAAGACCTGTTTACGAGTCAACGTTTAACCTTCTCTGAAGCGATGGCGAAACTGTATCAACGCCTGAACCCACAAATGGATATGGGGCAGCGTCTGCCGCAAACCATTGGTGAAGAACTGTTAGATTACCGTAACTACTTAGAGTTAGAAGTTGAAGTTAACCGTGGCTCCGATGGTTGGTTAAAAGCAGAAAGTGGCGCGTTGTCAACAGGTGAAGCGATTGGTACGGGGATGTCTATCTTAGTAATGGTCGTCCAGAGCTGGGAGGAAGAAGCCCGCCGACTGCGTGCGAAAGATATCATTCCATGTCGCTTGCTGTTCTTGGATGAAGCGGCGCGTTTGGATGCCAAATCTATCGCGACTCTGTTCGAATTATGTGACCGACTGGAAATGCAGCTAATCATTGCAGCGCCGGAAAACATTAGCCCAGAGAAAGGAACCACATATAAACTGGTGCGTAAAGTGACCGGTAATACAGAACATGTTCACGTCGTTGGGTTGAAAGGTTTTGGTCAGGATAATCCTGCTCCGCAAGCATTACCTCAATAATTGATTTTTGTTTTTAGATAATAAAACCGACATAGGAAACTGTGTCGGTTTTTTATTTACTACGACAATAACTTTAATTTTTATTAATTCTATAAAGAAGTTAGTCATTATAATTTCAATATTCATTCTTAGTTGACTATAAAAATTTTAAAATTTAATTTCTTTGCTGTTTTTAAATAACAACAAGGATGTTAATTATGCTTTATACAGATACGATGGTTGTTACAGCTTCACCTCTACCTCCTAGAGATAATTATGGTTGGGATGAATGGAACAGTAGTTTTGGTGGGCACAGTATGGATAACCGTGGTGACTTAGAGGCTTATTTTCATGTACTAATAGATGAAAGTCTTTTTTTTGAATATGGACCAGAATACGATATTTTGGAGGTTGATGAATCGATTTTTGCTAATTCAAAAGATTCAGAAGAAAAAAGAATAAGGATGCAAACAAAGCTAAAAGAACATATTGAAAAACAAAAATTAATGCTAGAGCGTCTCGAAGATACAGAGGAATGGAAGTTTCTTGAGGATCCTGAAAAAAGCCCTTATATACAATACACTAGTGATCGTAATGGAATTGAAGAAAAAAAGTATAATACGACAGACTATAAAGACTATCTTATAAGTGATAAGTTTGATGATTCTAGGGATAATAAGGGAGATTTCTTTGATACCTCAGCAAGAGAGAATTTACTTCAAATTCAGCAAGCACATAGTGATCTGACTCATGCAATTAAGGTAAATGAAAATAATCTGAGTAGAATAGAAATTGCACAGAGCAGTGTTTTTTCTCTCCCAGTTCGAAGAGTTCCAGTATTACCAAATGGAGATAACTCCGATTTTGAATCAAAAAATAATAGCAATCTTGGTCAGGCACTTGAAAATAAATTTAAGGCTGCTGGCGATAAACTAGCAGAAACATTTGAATGCACCTTTGGATTTGCTTGCGCATCTGATTTAGATAAAGCAGCTAAAAATCCTAATCTTGGAAAAGATCTTTCGAATTCAGATAAAGTTGAATTAGGTGGTACTAGTTCGGGGGCGCCTAATGGCTGGGGGCCTCAAGATGAAGAAAAGTTTAGAAATAATCCCGAGCAGACTGTATTTACAGAAGATTATTTGATTTCATCTGCTAATAAGCCTATTAATAATCAAGGCCTATCAGCGGCAGCACGAGCGTGGGAAAAGCATGCAGGAAGACCTAATGGTATATTTGATCCATTAGCCGGTAATCCAATACAGAAAAATGCTGTGGCAGAGCAATTCATAAAAAGTGTACTGAGAGATCCACTGCGAGTGAAAAATAATTTATCTGGTGGTGCATTTGAGTATCGTTTACCTAATGGAAAAGGTATTCGTTATAATGCAGATGGTTCATTTAATACAGTATTAGACCCAAAGGTAAAAAAATGAAAGAAAAAAAGTTAGAATTATTTTTTTCAAGTCCTATGGAATATGAAAATTTGACACTAGAAGTGCAATTAGGATGGCAAAGGATCGCTGAAATAAATCAAGATAAAGGAACGGAAAATTTAGAAGTTGAATTGTTTGGTTCTGATTCATCAAATAATTTTATTGCAAAGATGCCATTAGATGACTTGATATCTATTTTAGTTGAAGCGCGTGATGCGCTTAAGAATAAAGGATAATACTGAATTATTCTCATTTTGAAAGTTTTTATTTATAAATTCTTTATGTGAAGTAATTTGAGTTTCAATTGAAGAGCCTAGTCCTTATAGGCTCTTTTTATACGCCTTGATTGCGCATCTGATTTGGATAAAGCAGTTAAGAATCCTAATCTTGGAAAAGATCTTTCGAATTCAGATAAAGTTGAATTAGGTGGTACTAGTTCGGGGGCGCCTAATGGCTGGGAGCCAGATAATAGTACCAATGAAGGAAAATTGAGTGTCTCTGATCGACGGTCGATCAATTCGCTAAGGGAGCAAATAAGATCACATGAAGAAAAACTAGTAGCTTACAGGCGAAATCCGGAAGCTTTTGATAATCAAGGATACCTTAAAAATGCACCTAATGATAAAATTAGACAACGGATTATTGATGGAAGAATTAGACATTTAGAACAAGAAATTAAAACGTTTCAAAAGAATATAAATCAGATTAATAATACGAAAGGGCAATAGATGGACATAAATCTCAATGTACTTGAAGATGCAATTCATTCGATTTTTGAAGAGATGAAAAAGAATGACATAGAGAGTGTCAAACTGGATTCGGATTTTTATTGGAATGTTCCTTCAGATGCTCTTTATGATGTTTATAATGAGCCTAAGTTAGATGTAGGACAGTTGGAAGATGATTATGACGCTTTACTTAAAGCCAAGGAGAACGAAATTTTAGTGCGTTACAACTTAAAAAATATCGCCGCTATCCTTCGTTATTTAGCAGAAAAAGAACCTAACTAATTTAGTCCATATATTAGCGAGAGCCTAAATCCCAATAGGCTCTTTTTTATTATAGTTACTGAACATGGTGTGTAGCGATTTGATTGGTACCGCCTGTTGACTGTGGTGGTTAACAAGCACTTGGTGGTGAAACACCTCTACATGCCAGATAAGGAAAAGTGGACAGTATTACCTCATGCTCGATTCTTTGTTTTTATTATCTTCATTTCCCTTTAAATCATTAATAGATGACTGCAATGAGATTTGAATCTCATTTTTATGTAATGAAAACTTTTATCATTGCAGCCCGTGAGGAGTTAATCACGAAATAAAACTATTATAAGGATCGAACATGAAGAAAATCACACTAACGTTAAGTGCAATTGCATTAGCGCTGAGCTTTACGGCAACATCTCAAGCCAAAATTCCAATGCCAGAAACAGTCAGTACTGGAGTCACTGTTGCGGAATTAGCGGCACAACAACCAGTTCATTGGGTCTCTGTTGAACAAATTAAACAGAGTTTAGAAGGCAAAGCGCCAATGGCGGTCGGCTTTGATATCGATGATACCGTTTTATTCTCAAGCCCTGGTTTCTACCGTGGAAAACTTGAATTCTCCCCAAATGATTTTAGCTATCTGAAAAACCCTCAATTCTGGGAAAAAATGAATAATGAGTGGGACAAATTCAGTATGCCAAAACAAGTGGGCATCGATTTAGTTAAAATGCACTTAGAGCGTGGTGATAAAGTTTACTTTATTACAGGCCGTACACAGACTAAAACTGAAACTGTGACTCAATATGTGCAAGAAGGATTAAGAATTCCTGCAGATAAAATGAATCCAGTCATTTTTGCTGGTGATGAACCCGGCAAAAATAATAAAGTAAGCTGGATGCGTGACCATAAATTAACTATCTATTATGGTGATGCAGATGCGGATATTGCTGCGGCTCATGAGTTGGATATTCGTGGGATCCGTATTCTCCGTGCATCAAATTCTTCTTACCAACCGTTGCCGAAAGCGGGGCGCTTTGGTGAGGAAGTGGTTATCAACTCAGAATATTAATATTCGATAACAAGTTAGTTAAAGGCGATTATTCGCCTTTAACTAACAAAATAGTGTTTATTTCTTGATGACGCATTTCAGCGATTTAATATAACTTATATTAAATTAACTCTATTGAAAGAATAAAAACGTCAATATTTGATATGTTATATCGTTTAGCTTTGGTGGAAAACGCAAACAATTCTATTTCTCATACTGTCTTATAAATAGCACTTATTTCGGATCACCTACCTCAATAACTTTTTTCATCAATAAAGACAAAATTAGTCAATTCCTATAACATTCTTCTCAGAGTTAAATATAATCAAATAGTGTCACTATAATAAAAAAATAATGTTATCCATGTAGTAACTTTAAGGTGGATGTATGGCAAAGAGAAGAGTGAAAGCTCTGCAGATCTCAGTATTATGTGGGCTGATGGCGATGCAATTCCCGGCATTTTCCACAGCAGAAAATACGCAGCAAAGCAGTATGGAAATTCAACAACCTCAATCAGTTGTCGCTGAAGAGGTGAGTAAAGTTACGACAAAAGAGAGCTTGGAAAAGCTTAACGCTTCTTTACCATCAGAAACTAAACTGGTGTTTGCGGAGCAGTTGGCGAAAATTTATGCCGACAGGCAAATGCAATTGTTATGGCAAGATGAAACAGCAATTAGCCAGTTTCAACAGCAATTAGCTGAGCTTGCTTTAGCTGGTTTCCAACCTCAATTTAGCGAATGGTTAGTTTCATTGGAAAATAGCCAGCTGAGCGAAATGGGGCGAGATGCTATTTTATCCGACGCTATGTTGGGTTATTTACAATATCTGTCTTCCGTTGAGTCGACGGGGCAATATTGGCTATACACCAGCCGCCCTTATAAAATTATCGCACCGACCGCGGCACAAATGAAACCATGGTTAGAGGCTGAATCTGAACATCGTTTGGGTGAGTGGGTGAAGGCTCAAGCACCGAAACACGCGATGTATCAACCGATGCGCAAAGAGATGCTAAAACAGCTCGCGTTACCAGAAGATACGTTAGAAATTACGGGTACGAAAGCATTAAAACCGGGTCAAGCCAGCGATGATGTCATTACGCTCCGTGAGATTTTAGTGCGTGATGGATTGTTGGAAGCTGCTGCGGTCGGTGAGGCCGTTGATGCATCCGCACCGCCAGAAGAGATCAATAAAGTCACCGCCAATGCCCGAGTGTATAGTGATGACTTAGTGGATGCAGTGAAAAAATTTCAGCTTCAATATGGTTTAGAGGCCGATGGTGTGATTGGTAAAGGCACGCGCGTTTGGCTCAATATGCAGCCAAAACAAAAAGCGGGGCTGATGGCACTGAATATTCAGCGTTTACGGATTGTTCCTGAAAGTAGCGGTACAGGAATCTTGGTGAATATCCCTGCGTACACATTGGATTTTTATCTGAATAACGACATCATTTTGGATTCGAAAGTGATTGTTGGGCGTGCAGATCGTAAAACACCAATTATGAGCAGTGCATTGAATAATGTGGTGATTAATCCACCTTGGAGTGTGCCAACCAGTTTGGCGCGCAAGGATATTGCACCGAAAGGTAAAATGGATCCAAGCTACTTTAGCCGTAAAGGATATACGGTTTATTCAGGCTGGGGGCAAGATGCCTATGAGATTGACCCTTATTCAATCGACTGGGAAAATATTACACCTGCAAATTTCCCTTATCGCATTCGCCAAGCGCCAGGCTCAAGTAACTCTTTAGGGCGTTATAAGTTTAATATGCCGAGTTCAGACGCGATTTATCTCCATGACACACCAAACCATAGCCTGTTTAATAAAAACGCTCGAGCCATTAGTTCTGGTTGTGTTCGTGTGAATAAAGCGAGCGAGTTAGCAACGATTTTATTAGGTGATGCAGGTTGGGCACAGACTCGTATTGATGGGGCATTAAAAGAAGGTTCAACGCGTTATGTGAATATTCCTGACCGTATTCCTGTATATCTATACTATCAAACCGCGTGGATTGATAAAGATCAGCAACCGCAATATCGGGCGGATATTTATCAATATGATGGCAGTATTGATAACGCTGAAAAATATCTTCCTGCAATCAAAGCGATTTTAAAATAGTGATTATTAATCGAGGGGCTTAGGCTCCTCGATGCTATTTTTTGCATTAATTCCTAAATCTTCCTAATAATTCCGTTTTAGTTCATTTGCACATCGAATGCATTGTGCTTATATATAATCATCGGCAATGAGTTGGGGCCGTCTTAAGTCGGTGCGTATAAGTGATTTCACTCACCTTTTTGCATAAAAGTGATGAATTTTCCTTAATTTACGCAATTCTTTACATAATTATACATTAAAGCTAAATATCCTTTGCTAGACTGATGAAGTTGAAATGTATATTTACTGAATAATTAATACCTGAGTTATCACCTATGGATATGATTGATCAAAACCGCAGAAAGTGGTTGGGAATTGGTGCAGCCGCAATCGGTCTGGGACTATTACCTAATCATGTATTCGCTGCAATGAGTACGCCACGCCCAAGAATTTTACGTTTTCAGAATTTAAATACGGGTGAATTTTTAAAGACCGAATTTTTCGATGGTCGCCGTTATAATAAATCTGAATTAGCTCGCTTAAATCACCTTTTCCGTGATTATCGCTGCGATAAAGTGAAAACCATTGATCCTAAATTATTTGACCAAATTTATTTGCTGCAGATGATGATGGGAACCAATAAACCTGTTCAGCTGATTTCGGGTTACCGTTCATTAGAAACCAATAATGAATTACGTCGTAAAAGTTCCGGTGTAGCGAAACAGAGCTATCATACCCGTGGGCAAGCGATGGATTTCCATATTGAAGGCTTGCAGCTAAGTAACATCCGTAAAGCGGCATTAAAAATGAGTGCTGGCGGTGTGGGCTATTATCCGAAAAGCAATTTCATTCATATCGATACAGGTCCAGTGAGAACATGGTAATCTGTGCATAGGTGACACAGATTATGGAGTGATTGTTCGATGAAATATACTATTATCCCAGTAACCCCGTTTATGCAAAACTGCCAGGTTATCTGGGATGAAACCTCAATGAATGCAGTGATTGTTGATCCCGGTGGTGAGGCTGAAAAGCTGATTGCCGCTATTGAAAGCCGCGGATTAACATTAACGAAAATCCTACTTACCCACGGTCATTCTGACCATATTGGCGCCTCAGCCCCCCTTGCAAAACATTTCGGTGTACCGATTTATGGTCCGCAGAAAGAAGATGCTTTCTGGATTGAAAATCTCGCTGAGCAAAATGCGATGTTTTATATCGGTGATTGCCCTGATTTCACACCAGATCATTGGTTAGAAGAGGGGGATAGCATCACGTGTGGAAATATTCAATTTGATGTGCTGCATTGCCCTGGCCATACACCCGGTCACATTGTTTTTGTGAACCATGCTGACAAACTCATTTCCATGGGAGATGTGTTGTTTAAAGGTGGCGTTGGGCGCAGCGATTTCCCTCGAGGCAATCATCAAGATCTTATCGCATCGATTAAAAACAAGTTGTTGCCTCTCGGTGATGATTACCACTTTATTCCGGGGCACGGTCCGATGTCCACATTAGGACATGAACGGATTAGTAATCCTTTCTTGCAGGATGAATTACCAGTTTGGTGATTATTCCATAGAGGCTTATATTATTTTTTAATAAGGAAACCCCGATAAGGGGTTTTTTTATGTCTATAAAATAGCGTTAATATAAATTGATATTAAAGTCTGTCTTAATTGTATTTAGTCTATCTAGCTAATTTTTATTTATTTGATATTTTTAATATGGTTCTAATTTAAATTGTAATTAAATCATTTTATAAATCACTATTTTAAAAAAGGGAATTTATGAAAAAAAATCATCTTTCCGTGAGTTTTAATCAGAGAGACTTTATCAATTATTCTACTGATACTAGAAGTCAATGGCAGAAATTATTTTTTAAAAGAAAAAATGCAATAAATATAAATAAAATGACTGCAGTCAATGGCATAAATTATGCAAGCTCAGGAGGGTACTGTTATGGGTTTTCATATGCCTTTTTAGCTTACAGCACGATAGATGAAAATGAAAAATATTTTAATAAAATGAATGAGTTACTATTGATAATTAATAGTAACTCTGAAAGTGAAAATCCAATTGATAAAGTAAAAAATAAAGCCTTAAAGATGCATTCTACAGTGTTATTTAATGAATTAATGAGGGATGTGATATTCACTCAGGGCATTGAAATGAATTCGGGCATTGAGGGAGATTTACTCAATAAAGGATTTGATTACCCCATAGAGGGGGATTCATTGATAAGTTATATGAGTAAATCAATTGAAAAAAATAAAATAGCATATGGAATTTATTATCGAAAAAATGAGGTGGCCAAAAAATATATTGATTATATGTATGAGTTGCAAAGAATAAAAATTAATGATTTCTATAATGCACTTAATAAAGAACCTGTATTTTTTGAGAGAGGTAAAGGCGCAGAGCTATTGTCAGATCCTTGGTTTATGTCATTTTATAGAAAATTTCATAGTAAAAAAGATGTGATAGCAAATGACTTTACACTTGATGATGCCAATTTTTTTAGAGAAATGGTGTCTAAGAGTATTCAGTGGGAGAACTATCATCAACAAGAACGATTCAATTCAAATCATGGGATAAAGCTTAATAGTTACCATCATAGTTACTTTGATAGATCTAAAGCTAGAACAGAAATAACCGTCACTAAATTTATAGATAAAATAAAAAATCATACTAAGATGAGTAGAGAACAACTATTATTTGAGTTCTCTAGCCCTAATCACACAATGGCAATATCCATTAAATATAATAAGAAAACTCGGTCATGGGATTATATGTTCTTCGATCCTAATATAGGGATAATAAAAAATTATAACCAGAAAAATTTTGGCGAATTTCTTCATCAATATGTTAGTGAAAGAGCAAGATTTTACTTATTTAAAAGTGAAAGCGACGATTTTTTGATTGAATTTAGCCAGTTCGACAATGTTAAATCTATAAAAAAAACCTTAAAAGGAATTAACATTAATGACCTTCATATGACGGAAACTTTACTCCTCACTGAGAATGGGGAGACACTTTATTTGGATGAAAATAGAGAGAATAAATTAAAATATAAAAAACTATTTTTTGATAGTGAATTTGTTAAGGTTAAACTGAATCTAAAAAATAAATCAAAATATATTTATACCGATATACTTGATGTGACAGAGTTAACTTCACTTATCAATACAAATTTGGATTCACTATCAGAATTATCAGGGGATATCGTGATTTCACAAAGTGGTAGTAAGGTTTATTCGGTTGATAAAAATTTTGATGTTAGTAGATTAAACAATATATCAATAAAAGAAAATCAACGAGATTTAATTAGCAAGGATTATACTAGTGTTAATTTACATTTAAAACCATTAACAGACAAGAAACCTTCGATTCTCTCAGGGATTCCTGCTTCTCATCAACATTCTATTAATCAAGTTGCGAATGACGAAAATATTATTATTGGTATTCGTCCTGTCGATCTTAAATCAACAAATTTAATTGAATCAGGAAATTACAGTAGCAAAGGTTTAGCTATCAAAGGAAAAAGTTCTGATTGGGGACCTCATTCAGGGTTTATTCCCATCTCTCAACAGTTTGCTAAGAAATCAGCGAGGGAGGATGTTGATAAATACAATCAATATATTCAAAAATCCCTTAATGAGGAAGTTGCTCATCCCGTTGTGCTTGAGATTTCCTCTGAAAGAGTCAATGAGCTATTACAGCATAAAGCTATTTTGCCCTCGAGAGGTATCAATGGGCTTGGGTATAGTGAGGTAATATCATTACTTGATGGAAAAGAGATAGCTTTTTACCTAAAAAAATCGCCCCTCGAAGATGGCGGGCTTTGGCAAGTTTATCATCAGGAAGATGGGGAAATAAAACCATTCTATGTTGTTGGTGATCCGAAAACCGGAAAAGCGATGACGGCTGATTATGATCTTTTTAGCATTATTTTTCCAATATCAGAACTAGAGCATTATGCCAAAGTGTCAGAAATGCCAAATTGGAATGATTGGAAGTCTGGCTTAAATTATGAGGAATTAACACCACGTGAAAAAATGCTTTACGTAAATGAAGCTGAATACAATAAACAAGAAGGCCGAGATAACGGTATAACAAATAAAAAAATAAAAGAGATAAAAAATAAATTAAATAAAAAGCTAAATAGAATGGATGGAATGGAGCTAATCCATCATGGTTCTGATGATGCGAACCCTGCCAGTATAATGAAAGATAATTTTCCACTCACTTTCTTTTTGCCAGAAAAGTTAAAGGGAAAAAATAGATTACTAGGATCATCTGAATCTATTGATAGTTATTTTCCTATGAATAAACAAGGCGCTATCATTATTAATGATGAGGCGCAACTTTCTAATTTTATACAGCTTTTGATTAATCAAGGTTATCGAGCGCCTTTGAATAAAAAATGGAGTGAGGGTGATAATGGGCAGTATTTTGATCCTAAAAGAAAAATTTCAGACAGCTTTATTGAAGGGCGTATTGAGATAGCAAGAAAGAAAAGTTTAGCGAATGATCTAAATGACCATTTTAGGAATGACGAGACTCTCAAAAGTGACAGCGCTTATGATAAACAAATAGAACATATTCTTGGTAAGCCGATCGCTCAACTAGATGAGGGATTCGATGATATCTATTTTGCTGGACTAAAACAGCATAGTGCGTCTTTATTAGCAGGGGAGTCATCTCTAGCCACTGACTCAATTGATACATGGTTAGACCCAATGTTGAAATATCGACTTGCTAGAGCTCAAGATGCGGAAACAACAAGAACCATAAAGCCAACAGAATACAGCTATAATGTGATTATTCAGCTTGAGGGGGATGATGCGTCAACAAATGCAGTAGCAAATGCATTTTCTAAACACCCAGATGACTCAATGGTTATTCAATTCAATTTGAAAACGAAACAATACAAGATTTTGTACGGTGATGTTTCCAAATTAGATTCTGGAAAAGTGAGATGGATAACGGTGGGGCATGGAGATTATTTTGGGAGTAACCAGCCAACATTATATGCCAAAGTGAATGCGAGGCAGTTTTCTGATTCGATTCATTATTTACAAAAGAAAGTGCTAAATAATACTAAACCATCCAAACTGGTATTAATGGGGTGTAATTTAGGACGTGGTGGAATTAATGAAAATTTCGCATTAAGTGTAACCTCAGCATTATCTGAACATAATTTGAATATGCCAATTACTGCCTATAATCGACTACTTAAAAACATCTATTTAGGAAATAAGTTTGTTAAAGTTGATGGGGATAGTAATGATTCTGTCAGCACGAAAGGGTATAAATTTATTTATCAGTTTAATACTGATACCCAGCAAGTCAGAATAAATAAGAACTCATCAACTTTGTATTTCATCAATGAATTACGTCGTGGTGAAATTACATTATCACAATTGAATAATAATCTTGATCTTGATCCGCTAGGTGCATTTAGAGATGCGGATACACGACAGCTTGATTTTGATTTGATTAAGAAAGTGGCATATAACCCAAAGGCCTATGAGTTATTTGTTAGCGAATTGAAACAGCATCAAGGTGTTTTACCTGACAGCTTTCATCGTCATTTTTCTAAGCGACTCAATGAACTTGGGATGAAATCTATTCCAATATGGAAAATGGTGAATACGACCAAGATACAGCAAATTGCAGCGACTCATGTCGTCACTGAAGATGCTCCATTATCTGTTGTTATTCGTGTAGTCGGTGATCCTAAAGGGAGACAAATAGCAGAACAAATAGCCGCAAAAAATGAGAAAAATACCATTATTTTTCAGATGGATGTCGACAATAAAAAGTGGACTATTGAATATGGTGAGTCCGAGATACCCTCGTTAATTGAAAGCCAAAAGCCCGTAAAATGGACGGTTATTGGGGATGCTGAGGTTATTAGAAAGCCAACACAAAATTTATTAGCAGGGTTGGTTGCGGTAAAACAAAAATACCCAGTGATGTCACCGGAAAGTATTTTCTTCCATTCTATTGGCCCTCACACGCTCACAACAAGTGCTGAACACCATCAGTTTGCAGCAGATTTATCTGCTCATTTAAAGCAGCATGGCGTGAATGCTTCGGTCATAACCCAGTTTACCCGTGAAACCGTTGTACCCACTAATAATAGGTCCTTTATCAATTCAGATAGCTCAGTGCTTAGCCAAACTAATCATCAAAAGGTGCAATCTTTACTCGAGCGCATTGCTTTAAAAGAAATTGATGTGAATAGAATTCAACTCACTGAGCATCCTTATATGGCGGCGTATTTTGGGGACGAGGCTGGAGGGATAGATGCCAATAAAATTAAAATTGCGATTAATGATCCATTACTCAATGTGCAGATAAATCGTTATCTTTCCCATGAGTTAACAGAGAACAAAGTGGATTTTGATGCGTTATTTTATTCGCCTACGGCCGCGACATTGCAGGGGCAAGCCGCTGAACTAAGAATCATTTTGCAAGGCTTACATCATGACCCAACCATGATTAGTCACTTAAGCGAGCGTTCTCTTGCACAATTAAAAGTACTGTACCCTTCAATATATGGGCCTAATCGTAGTGAAATAATGGCATTAGTGACAAACACCAATGCCTATACACGGCTTAATGATGAATTATTAGCGCTCAGTAATCTTCAGGTTGATAACCTTGATAAGGGCGGTTTAACGAATTTATCTCTCGAGCAGGCATTGCAACTCTATCGAGATGGTCAACGGCAAAAACATCAACAATTTAGCAAGCTTATTAATCAAAGGAATCTTCATCCAGATGGGGGGCAAATTAATCTAATTAATCATGGATGGCTAAGATACGGAGACTATTCTTCTGCATTCGATCAAAAGATAGGACTGTAGTGGTCAACTAAAATTGGCCACGGTTTTAGAGTTTTTCCGGTATTGGTTTTCTGATTCGTTTGGTGGTAATCCACCGTTATATTCATGCGGCCTGACTTCGCTGTAATACCCGACGATATAATCCGTTATTGCATGGGCTGCTTCACTGAAGCTGATGTAGCCGGTCACCGGCACCCACTCATTTTTCAGACTTCTGAAGAAGCGCTCCATCGGGCTGTTATCCCAGCAGTTACCACGCCTACTCATACTTTGTTTTATCCGGTATCGCCACAGTAACTGTCGGAACTGCCTGCTTGTATAGTGGCTACCCTGATCACTGTGGAACATGAGCCCGGATGGCTTATTTCGTATTTCCCATGCCATTTTCAGCGCTTTGGTTGTCAGTTTGCTGTCCGGAGAAAATGACATTGCCCAGCCCACGGGTTTCCTTGCGAACAGGTCGAGTACAACGGCCAGGTATGCCCAGCGTTTACCGGTCCAGATATACGTTACGTCGCCGCACCATACCTGATTGGGCTCTGTCACTGCGAACTGTCGCTCAAGGTGGTTCGGGATAGCAATGTGTTCATGACCGCCACGTTTATACCGGTGAACAGGCTGCTGACAGCTCACCAGCCCCATCTCCTTCATTAGCCGTCCGGCAAGCCATCGTCCCATCCGGAAGCCCCTGTGTGTTGCCATTACAGCGATACTTCTTGCACCTGCTGAGCCATGACTGAGGCCGTGCAGCTCCTGAACCTGACTACGTAATACGGCTCTCCTGCCGTCCGGATTGTCAGGCCGGTTTTCCCGGTATCTATAGCTGCTGCGGTGAACTCCGAACACGCAGCAAAGAGTGGCCACAGGATAATGCGCTCTGAGTTTCCCGATCACCGAGACCTGTTCAGGGAGTCTGACATCAAGAGCGCGGTAGCCTTTTTTAATATTTCGTTTTCCATTTCAATACGTTGAATTTTTTTCTTCAGCTCACGTATCTCAATTTGTTCCGGCGTGATAGGGGATGCTTTCGGTGTTTTGCCTGCCCGTTCGTCCCGTAATTGCTTTACCCACCGCGTCAAGGTGGAAAGCCCGACATTCATGGCTTTCGCGGCATCTGCAACTGTATAGTTCTGATCCACAACCAGCTGGGCTGATTCACGTCTGAATTCTGCACTGAAATTTCGTTTTTTCATTAAGGCACCTGTGTTGTTCTGAGGTGAGCATATCACCTCTGTTCAGGTGGCCAAATTTATTAAACCACTACAACATGATGGATTTATCCTAACGAGTGAGTTACCTCAATTGCCCGTAGACACTTCATCTGTTTATCGCGACAAGCTATTCAATATCCATTATTTACAAGTTAATGATCAACTTCACCGTTCCGATAACAAAACTTTTTTGATTGATGAGGTCAAAGGCGAATTCGTTATTGATGGAAAGCATACCTATGTTTCCTCTACATGGGGAACGTTATTACCCTTGGGAGCGGCAAAAAATTTAACCTATAGAGGTAATGAAAAAAATAACATTGTTTCTCATGTTACGTCAGGCAGCCAAATAAAAGTGAGTCTGGGGCAAGATGCCTATCAAATTAGCCAATTAGACTACGAGCATGGGGATATTATTTTTGATTTCTCAGAAGTTAATCATCAATACACCGATCAGGATAAAGTCATTTTATTGTTGCCGGTTGTGAATGGCTATCAATTAAAAATGGAAGGCGCTCGGTTGGTATTAAAAGATAGATTTTTGCAGACACAACTGGCTATTCAATTTAAGCAGTTTAATGAAAAAACAAGCAATGCAGTTTTAATACAAGATAAACATGGTCATTTATTTACCGTTAATTTAAATGATGGGCAGGGAACCATTACACCATTAATAACGGTAGCTGAATCCACTGACGACAATGACAAAATTATTGTCCCTCATGGTTATATTTCTGAACAAAGAGTGATAGACGGTCAGGATGGGGATGATGTGATTATTGACAATAGTGTAATGAGCCATGTCCTGCTGGGTGGTGATGGCGATGATACCCTCAGAGCAGAAAACGGGCACAATGTTCTCTATGGTGGTGCAGGCGTTGATTTCTTGACCGGAGGGACGGGACAAGACTTATTGCTATCGGATCACGGAACGGATGTCTTGATGGGGGGAGCGGGTGATGACCATTATCTTATTGATGGAAACAAAAGCGGCGTCACTTACATCGATGATACTCAGGGGAATAATCAACTATTTTTGCTTAATTTTGACGCTCATTTTCTCACTGAAACCGATGCTGATGGACATACTTATCATATTTATTTTTCGAGTCATGAACATTTTGTACAGATTAAGCAACCTAAAGAGGGCAGTGATAGCTCGGTGAAAGTTCATTTACTCGATGAACCTCCGGAAGCCTTTCAAGCGGCACTCAATAATGGATTTGAGTCATTGGCACAACATTTCGCTAATAAACTCACGACGGCACAAAAATTAGGCCTAGCAGAGGATTGGAAGCCAGCTAATGAGTTATATGTTTTACAGAAAAATATTCCTAAGCCTATTCAGCTAACATCACGTGTCGATATCTTGCATCTCACAAATGAGACTCCTAGAGGCCAATGGTTTATTGATGCGCTAGCGGATAATGATCTCATTAGTGATCAAAGTAAACAGGGCCGTATTGTCAAAGGTGGCGATGGAAATGACGTGCTGCTGATGGTAGGAGGGGAAAATGTTTTGTGGGGTGGTGAGGGTAATGACATTTTGCAAGGAGGAGAAGGGCAAGATGTTCTGATTTCAACTCGGGGCGACGATAGGCTTATGGGGGGAATGGGAAACGATCTTTATATTATTAATGGTAATGCACAAGGCAGTGTGACAATTGAGGATTACCATGGGGTGAATCAGGTGGTGTTGATTAATTTCAAACAGACGCCGAAGTTTACTAAAGTATCCGATGATATTTCTAAAATGATGTTTGAATCAGAAAATGGACGTAAGGTTTCTATTCTATTCAAAGAAAATCCAATGAATGTTACCAGTATGTTGGATGTGAAACATATTGATAATCACGCGGCTTTTTCTGCTCAAGAGATGGATAACACCTTTGATCTTTTAGTTCAACGACTCGTTGAACAGCGTGTCGAGTATGAACACAATTTTGATTTAGCCGCTTCGCCGGCACATAGGCAAAATCGTTGGGATACTGTTTTACATACTCAGCAATTTTTAAATAATTTCTATTAGGCTCGAGCATAAAAAAACACCCCAAGTTGGGGTGTTTTCAATGTATATAACTCTAAAAGTGAAATTTTACAGCACTTTTACGATAGCATCACACAGAGGAACCATGTTTTCCAGTGTTAAGCCAGCTACGTTGATACGGCCAGAGCTCACTGCATAGATACCAAATTCGCTACGTAGACGCTCTACCTGCTCTTTAGTCAGCCCACTGAAGGAGAACATACCATTTTGGTTGATGATGAAGCTAAAGTCTTGTTTAGCGCCTTTCTCTTCCAATGTTTTAACCAGCAGTTGACGCATACGTTTAATACGCTCGCGCATCGAAGTCAGTTCTTGGATCCACTCAGCTTTTAATGTTTCATCAGATAGGATAGTGGTAACCACCGCCGCACCGTGTGCTGGTGGGTTAGAGTAGTTCGCACGGATAACCGCTTTCGCTTGGCTAAATGCGCGCTCAGCGTTATCGCTATCTTTTGCGATGATGGTGCATGCACCCACACGCTCATTGTACAGACCGAAGTTTTTCGAGAATGAGCTTGCCACAATCATTTCTGGGTTATTTTTGGTGAAAATGCGTAAGCCTTCCGCATCTTCATCTAAACCTTTCGCAAAGCCTTGGTAAGCGAAGTCGAATACAGGTAATAACCCTTTTTCAGCACACAGAGCAGCTAGTTGAGTCCATTGCTCTGGCGTTGGGTCAATACCGGTTGGGTTATGGCAGCAGCCATGAAGAACAATCACATCACCAGCAACCGCAGATGACAGGCTGCTTAGCATGCCAGCAAAGTCCATACCGTGGTTGGCGGCATCGTAGTAATTGTAAGTCAGTACTTCTAAGCCAGCAGCTTCGAAAATATTCTTATGGTTAGGCCACGTTGGGTTGCTGATCCAAACACGCTTTGCGTTAGTTTGTTTAGCAATGAAATCGGCTGCGATACGCAGGGCGCCTGTACCACCAGGTGCTTGCGCTGTACGAGCTCGTTGTGAGCTGATGATTTCATGGTGAGCACCAAACAGCAGCGCTTGAGTGACACGACCAAACTCCGGCATTCCGCTAATCGCAAGGTAGTTTTTGGTATTCTCGTTGTCTAGCAGGAATTTCTCTGCTTTTTTGACGGTGTCTAGAACAGGGGTTTTACCTGATTCGTCTTTGTAGACACCGATACCGAGGTTGATTTTGTTATCGCGAGGATCAGCACGGAAACTATCAGCAAGACCGAGGATAGGGTCAGCTGGGGCAGAAATGATTTTCTCAAACATATTGTCGATTCCAAAACTCTGTGGTTTAGCTGAAAAGAGGTACAACGGAAAATGTCGAGCCATCAGAGTAACTTGGAAGAGGGTTTTTGCCAATTGTTTTACTAAAAATTGGTGTGATCTTGTGAGCTAGATAGCCATTACATCAAATTTAACCAAAAATTGAGTATAGACCAGTGAGTTAATCTAATTAGTGGAATTATTAACAAATAAGACGGTTAGCAGATTCGATAATGGGGAATATAAAATACCAGCAATAAAAAAGCAGCGCCGGAGCGCTGCTTTCAAAAACATGATTTACTGTTTTCAGATTATCAGTTAACTGATAATTAGAATTGGTAAACTAAGCCCAGACCAACTACGTTGTCAGTCATCAGACCAGTTTCGTTAGTGAAGTCGTTGTCTTTCAGCAGGTTGATTTTGTAATCAACAACTGCAGACATGTTTTTGTTGAAGTAGTAGTAAGAACCTACAGAGATGTATTTAACTAAATCTTGGTTCTCATATTTGTCACCAGCACGGCTAGTGAAACCTAAAGATTTACCTTTAGATTGGTTATAACCGATAGATGGTTTCAGACCGAAATCGAACAGGTATTGAGCCACTAATTCAACGTTTTCAGTTTTGTTAGCGATACGGTGATCTGAACCGTAGTGAGTAGTGTTCAGAGTTTGACCGTACATAGCTGCTAAGTATACGTTGTTAGCGTCAAATTTAGCACCAACGTTCCATGCTTCAGCGCGTTCGCCGCGTGCAGTAGAAGTCAGAGCTTTTTGAGCTTCAGTACGAGCAGAGTTAGAGTAACCACCACCCAGAGTTACGCCCCAACCTAAGTCGTAAGCTGTTGCGAAACCGTAACCGTCACCGTTGTCTTTGTAACCGTTAGACCAAACATCATTTTTGTCCTGTGCAGAAACACCTGATTTGTTAGAATCAGTGTTTTTGCCTTGGTATTGCAGGGCGAAGCTCAGGCCATCAACATAACCAAACATGTTGTTGTTACGGTAAGTAGCCAGGTTACGGTTACGTGAAGTCATGAAAGTATCAGACTGAGCCATGGTGTCGCCGCCCCATAATGGGAAAACGTCGGTCCATGCGTTCGTGTCATAGATAACACCGTAGTTACGACCGTAGTCTACAGAACCGAAATCTTTAAATTTCAGACCCGCGTATGCTAAACGGTTTTTGTTATCGTTGTTGTTTTCAGTTTTGTTTGTCTTAGTTTCCCACTCGAAACGACCAAAACCAGTCAGTTGGTCAGTGATCTGAGTGTCACCTTTAACACCTAAACGAACACGTGAATCGTCGCCGTCTTCGCCGCTTTCTGCGTTAGCGAAGTAGTGACGAACGTCAACTTTACCGTACAGGTCTAATTTGTTGCCGTCTTTGTTGTAGATTTCAGCTGCGTTTGCTGCACCAGCAGCTAACAGAGCTGGGATAACCATTGCAAGAATATTGCGTTTCATCATTATTATTACCCTCATTGGTGTTATTCGGACACCTGCCACTGCCAAAAATAATCCATAAATTTCTTT